>JBBRAN010000005.1:0-127928 GCA_038206695.1 Hyphomicrobiales bacterium
CCGCGCCCCCCGCCCGCCCGCGCCGCCTCCCGCGCCTTGGCCGCGACGAGCGATGCGCAGCGCGCGGCCGGGTTGCACGCCGCCGCCGACCGCCTGCGCGCCGACGCCGCCACGATCCTCGCCGCCAATGACCGCGACATCGCCGCCTTCCGCGGCACCGACGCCTTCCGCGACCGCCTGACCCTCACGCCCCAGCGGGTCGAGGCCATGGCACGCTGCCTCGACGACATCGCGGCCCTGCCCGACCCGCTGGCCCGCACCCTCGCGAACTGGACGCGCCCGAACGGCCTGCGGTTCCAGCGCATCGCCGCCCCAATCGGCGTGATCGGCATGATTTACGAGAGCCGGCCGAACGTGGGCGCGGATGCCGCCGGGCTGTGCGTGAAGTCCGGCAACGCCGTGATTCTGCGCGGCGGATCGGACAGCATTCACTCCGCCGCCGCGATCCACGGGTCCGTATGCGCCGGGCTGGCAGCCGCCGGCCTGCCGCCCGATGCGGTGCAGGCGGCACCGGGGGCCGATCGCGGCTATGTCGCCGCCATCCTCGCCGGGGCCGGGCTGATCGACCTCGTCATCCCCCGCGGTGGCCGCTCGCTGGTCGAGCGCGTGCAACGCGACGCGCGGGTGCCGGTGCTCGCCCATGCCGAGGGCCTGAACCACACCTATGTCCACGCCGCCGCCGACCCGGCCATGGCGCGCGACGTGCTCGTGAACGCAAAGATGCGCCGCACCGGCGTCTGCGGCGCGACCGAGACGCTGCTGATCGACGCAGCCTGCGCCCCGGCGCTCCTGCCCGACCTGGTCGCGGCGCTCGAAGCCCATGGCTGCGGCTTCCGCGCAGACGCCCGGGCCCGCGCGATCCTCCCCCGCCTGCCGCTCGCGACCGAGGACGATTTCCGCACCGAATGGCTCGGCCCGACCCTGTCAGTCGCGGTGGTGGAAGGCGTGGACGCGGCACTCGCCCACATCGCGCGCTTCGGCAGCGAGCATACCGAGGCGATCGTCACCGACGACGTGGCCACCGCCGAGCACTTTTTGGCCCGGGTCGACGCCGCCGTGGCGTTGTGGAACGCTTCGACGCAGTTCTGCGATGGCGGCGAGTTCGGCTTCGGCGCCGAAATCGGCATCGCCACCGGCCGCATGCATGCGCGTGGGCCGGTCGGCGTCGAGCAGCTCACCAGCTTCAAATATCGCGTGCGCGGAACGGGCCAGACTCGCCCGTGACAGCCAGGCGCCTCGCCAGCACCGAGCGCCGGGTCCCGCCCCATGCGCCGGGCATGCGGATCGGGCTGTTCGGCGGCACGTTCGATCCACCGCACGAGGCCCACCTCGCCGCGACCCTGCTGGCGCTCAAGCGCCTCCAGCTCGACCGCGTGTGGTGGCTGGTGACCCCCGGCAATCCCCTCAAAGACACGAGGAATCTGGCGCCTTTGACCGAGCGCCTGGCCGCGGCGCGCGCTTTGACGCGGCATCCGCGCATCGACGTCAGCGGCATCGAGGCCGTCATCAACACCCGTTACACTTATGATACCATTGCGTGGTTGATTAACCGGTGCCCGGGCGTCCGATTCGTCTGGATCATGGGCGCCGACAACTTGCGGAGCTTTCACCGCTGGCAAAACTGGCGCGGCATCGCGAGCATCGTACCGATCGTGGTGGTCGACCGACTCGGCCCCAGCCTTTATGCCGCCGCGAGCCCGGCCGGGCAGGCCCTCGCCAAGTTCCGAATTCCGGAAACGATCGCCGAATCGCTGCCGAGCCGCAGGCCGCCGGCCTGGGCCTTTCTGCACGGCCTCAAATCGCCTTTGTCGTCCACCGCGTTGCGCGCCAAGCGCCGTGGAACTCTGAGCGGCGTCAAGTCGGCGCTCACGCCCACTTCACAGCGCGGCAAGGCCAAGGGTGGCAAGCGAAGGACGAAGTAACTAACTTGAAGCTCGGCCCCACGGCGAATCGGGCCGGGTGCGACAACGGAAAGGACATCAGCCCCTGTCGACACATGTAGCTTCCCGGGCGGCACGTCGTTCGCCCGTATCCGTTTCGCGGCGTCCCGACGCCGAAGAAACGCTCCGCCTGATCCTCGCCGGCCTCGACGACATGAAGGCCGAGGACAGCGTGGCCATCGACCTCACCGGCAAAACCTCGATCGGCGATTACATGGTGGTGACCTCAGGCAGGTCGCAGCGCCATGTCGCGTCGGTCGCGGACCGCGTGGTGAAGGACATCGAAAAAGCCGGCGTGCGCGGTGTGCGCGTCGAAGGCATGCGGCAGGGCGACTGGGTGCTGATCGACGCGGGCGACGTCATCGTCCACGTTTTCCGCCCCGAGGTGCGCGACTTCTACAATCTCGAGAAGATGTGGATGAGCGGACGGGCGCGCGAGCGCCAGTAAGCTGATAGGCTGGGAGGCGATGCGCATCGTCGTCGCCGTCATCGGACGTCTGAAGAGCGGGCCGGAAACCGAGCTCGCCGACCGTTACCGCAAGCGCGCCGAACAGGCGGGACGCGGCCTCGGCCTGCGCGACATCGACATCATCGAAATCCGCGAAAGCCACGCCGACGACGCCGGCAAGCGCATGCTCGAGGAGTCGATCGCGCTCGCCAATGTCATTCCCAAAGGCGCGGTCAGCGTGCTGCTCGACGAGCACGGCGACAACGTCGCCAGCGTCGATTTTGCCCAGCAACTGAGCCAGTGGCGCGCCGACAACCGGCCGGCTGTGGTTTTCATGATCGGCGGCGCCGACGGGCTGGCGCCGAGCCTGCGCGACAAGGCCGCGCTCAAGCTGTCGTTCGGCGCGGCGACCTGGCCGCACCAGATGGTGCGGGTCATGCTGCTCGAGCAGATTTACCGCGCCGTCACGATCCTCTCCGGCCACCCGTATCACCGCGGCTAGCACAACTGCTCATCCCCGCGAAAGCGGGAATCGAGCTTTTTGACCTTCCCGCCGAATGTAATACTATTACATTTCGGTCGGGGTGCGGTTGCGATGGTCCTGCGTCGATGGCAGTTCGTGGCGGCGAGGCTGGCGCTGTTCGCGCTCGCGCTCCAGCTCGGCCTGTCGTTCGCCCATACCCATCGCGAAGACTTCTTCGGCGTTGCGGGCCGCGGCGGGCTTTACGTCAGCGCCCCTTCGCAGGATCGCGATAGCGACGGCGTCGAGCACGATCACTGCGCGATCTGCGCCACCATCCAGATTCTCGGAACGGCGTTTTCGGGTGCCGCGCCCCGCGTCACGGCTCCGACCCGATCGGACGCCGTTGAACCAGCCGCCCTCGCCGAACGTCACCGGGCATCCGGCCCGGCGGCTGGTTTCCAGGCACGCGCCCCGCCTCTCGTCTGAGTCCAGGTGCCGCCGTGCCGGTTTGTGAGCGCTGTTTGGCGCGCGCAGGCCGGACGCGGCTGTCGTGGTGGCGCATGGAACAGGCCCGCGCCGGAGAGCCGCGGGAATTCCGGGCCGGCATCGTCGGCACCAATCTGCTCAATGCCGATATCCGCAATCACGTTTCCTACACGAAGGACGAGGTAGCGACGCCCGGCGCCGGCGTGCGGGTGTTTGCGTCTGTCAGGTATTAAGCCGTCAAAACGGCCCCGGTTTGGTCTTATTCCTCCGCCAATACCCTGCCGATAAACGACAGCGGTGGGAAACGGCTTGCCGAAGCGGAGCCTTGGCGTAACTTGACCGCAATGATTTGCCGCGCGGCGAACCGCCGTTTCGACCAGCGCTCCGCATTGCTCGCGGGGCTCGCGGTCCTCGTCGCGGCCGGCGCGGCCTTGGCGCAATCGGGCGGGGCCGCCGACAAGATCGACATCCTCAAGCAGCGCGACCAGGACCTCCAGACCTTGCGCGGCGAGCAGCGCAAGTCCGCCGAGACCGAAGCCAGCCTCAAGCGCGAGATCGAGCAGATCGGCGCCGACCGACGCAAGTTCAACGCCGACCTGATCGACACCGCCGCGCGCGTGCGCGACGTCGAGGCCCGCATCGCGGCGGCCGAAGTCCGGCTCAAGCCGCTCGACGAAATCGAACAGAGCATCCGCCGCTCGCTGGACGGCCGCCGCGCCGTGATCGCCGACGTGCTGGCGGCATTGCAACGCATGGGCCGCCGCCCGGCGCCGGCGCTGATGGTGTCGCCGGGCGACGCGCTGCAGGCGGTGCGCACCGCCATCCTGCTCGGCGCGGTGGTACCCGAGATGCGGCACGAAGCCGAAGCGCTCGCCGGCGACCTCGCCCGGCTGGTCGGAGTCCGCAAGGACATCGACGCCGAACGCGACAAGCTCAAGGCCGAAATCGCCTCGATCGAGAGCGAGCGCGCGCGCATGAGCGCGCTCATCGACGAGCGGCAGCGCCAGCAGGTCGAACGCGAGGCCAGCCTCAGCAGCGAGCGCAGCCGCGCGCTCGAACTGTCGCGCCAGGCCAGCGACCTCAATGACCTGATTGCCAAGATCGAACAGGGCCTCGACAGCGCGACTCGCGCCGCGCGCGAGGCAGCTCGTAGCGGCAGCCCGGCGCTGGCGGCGCTGCGCGACCCCGGCCGACTCGCACCCGCGACCGCTTTCGCCGCGTTAAGGGGACAAATTCCGGTTCCGGTTAACGGCGTGAAGATTCGCGATTTCGGCGCGTCGGACGGCCTCGGCGGGCTGGAAAAAGGCCTTTCCGTGGCAACGCGGGCCGGCGCGCAGGTCACGGCGCCCGCCGATGGCTGGGTTGTTTATGCCGGACCGTTCCGGTCTTATGGCCAACTCTTGATCCTCAATGCCGGCGGCGGGTATCATATCCTGCTCGCTGGGATGGAGCGCATTTCAGTCGATCTCGGACAGTTCGTGCTGACCGGAGAACCCGTTGCGATGATGGGGAGCGCGTCCCATATCGCGGCTATCCTGGCGACAGGTTCCTCGCAGCCGGTGCTTTACGTCGAATTCCGCAAAGACGGAATTCCAGTCGATCCAAGCCCATGGTGGGCTGCTCAAGTCGAAAAGGTTCGCGGATGATGCGCAAGACCTCATTGATGCTCCTCGGCGCGGCGGCCGGCGCCGCCCTCACCTTGCTCGCCACGCAGCCCCGGCTGCTGCTGGTCGGCGCCAGCGCCAAAGCGGCGGCGGCCGACACCTATCGGCAGCTCAACCTGTTCGGCGACGTGTTCGAGCGCGTGCGCGCCGACTACGTCGAGAAGCCCGACGACAGCAAGCTGATCGAAACCGCGATCAACGGCATGCTGGCCGGGCTCGACCCGCACTCGAGCTACATGGATCCCAAAAGCTTCCGCGACATGCAGGTACAGACCCGCGGCGAATTCGGCGGGCTCGGCATCGAGGTCACGATGGAAGACGGCCTCATCAAGGTGGTGGCGCCGATCGACGAAACGCCCGCCGCCAAGGCCGGCGTGATGGCGAACGACATCATCACCAAGCTCGACGACGATCAGGTGCAGGGCCTCACCCTCAATCAGGCCGTCGAGAAGATGCGCGGCCCGGTCAACACCAAGATCAAGCTGACCATCATGCGCAAGGGCCAGGACAAGCCGGTCGAAGTCTCGATCACCCGCGACGTCATCCGCGTGCGCGCGGTGCGCTCGCAGGTCGAAGGCGACGACGTCGGCTACATCCGCATGACGCAGTTCAACGAACAGACCACCGAGGGCCTGAAGAAGGCCATCACCGACATCAACGCCAAGATCAGCAAGGAAAAGCTCAAGGGCTACGTGCTCGACCTGCGCAACAATCCGGGCGGCCTGCTCGACCAGGCGATCTCGGTGTCGGATGCGTTCCTGCAAAAGGGCGAGATCGTCTCGACCCGCGGCCGCAATACCGAAGAGACGCAGCGCTTCAATGCCCGCGCTGGCGACCTCACCAACGGCAAGCCGGTGATCGTGCTGATCAACGGCGGCTCGGCCTCGGCGTCGGAAATCGTCGCTGGCGCCTTGCAGGACCACCGGCGCGCCACCGTGATCGGCTCGCGCTCGTTCGGCAAAGGCTCGGTGCAGACCATCATCCCGCTCGGCTCCGGCAACGGCGCGCTGCGGCTGACCACCGCGCGCTACTTCACGCCGTCGGGCCGCTCCATCCAGGCCAAGGGCATCTCGCCCGACATCGAAGTGCTGCAGGACGTGCCGGAAGAGCTCAAGAGCAAGACAGACACCAAGGGCGAAGCTTCGCTACGCGGCCATCTCAAGGGCGACGAAGGCAAGGAGCAGACCGGCTCGCAATCCTACATCCCGCCGGAGCCGAAGAACGACAAGGCGCTCAACACCGCCTATGACCTGCTGCGCGGCACGCAGGTCAATTCGGCCTTCCCGCCCAATGTGAAGACCGCGGTGCCGAACTAACCCACCGCAGCATTCTTTCGCGAATACAAAGGGCGGCCCCGAACGGGCCGCCCTCATTCGTTTACGCGCCTTAACCAGTGCGACGAACCGAGGTGCTAGAATCGCCCCGCGATGATTCGCGAGGATCGAGCCCGGGATTGAAGCATTTGGCGGCGGATGACCTCGACGTCCCTCTCGGCCAAAAGCTCGGCCAGGACCAGCAAAAACGCAAAGGCCTGACGCTGGGCCTGACGCTGCCGGTTGCGTGGCCGCAACTGGTCGCCGGCGTGCTTGGCGTCGGCGTGCTGGTGGTCGGACTGTGGACCGTAATGGCGGACGATCCGCTCGGCGGCGAGCCGATGGCGATCGTCGCGGCTCGGCAGACACCGCCCGCCGCGGACCGCAAGGCGCCCGACGCGGCGCGCAACTCCGAGCAGGCCGGTGTGGCGATCGTGCCCGCCAAAGCCGTGGAAGCGGCGGCCGCCCCGCCGTTGGGCAGCAAGACCGTCACCATCATCGACGGCATGAGCGGCAAGAAGCAGGACATTGTCATTCCGGGCAAGTCGTCGCCGGCCGAGCCCGGCGCGCGGAAGGCGGCGGCCGAGCCGCGGCTGCTCGAACAGGGCCGCCACGGCAATATTCCGAAGATCGCCGCCGATGGCGCGCGGCCGTCCGCCGTCTATGCGCGGCCGGTCAAGCTCGCCGCCGACAAGGCCGACGCGCCGCGCATCGCGCTGATCGTCGGCAGCCTCGGCATCAGCGCCAGCGCCACCGCCGACGCGCTGGAGAAATTGCCCGCGCCGGTCACCTTCGCCTTCGCGCCCTACAGCGCCGATCTCGACAGTCTGTCGGCGCGCGCGCGCTCCGGCGACCACGAGGTGCTTCTGCAGACGCCGATGGAGCCGTTCGATTATCCGGACAACGATCCGGGCCCGCAAACTCTGCTGACCTCGCTGTCGGGCGACCAGAACGTCGACCGCCTGCAATGGCTGATGAGCCGCATGCAGGGTTATGTCGGCATTGCGAGCTTCATGGGCTCGCGCTTCACGGCGTCCGAGCAGGCGATGAGCCCGGTGCTGCGCGAGGCCGCCAAGCGCGGGCTGATTTTCCTCGACGACGGCAGCTCGGCGCGCAGCGTCGCCGGCCAAGTCGCCGGCAGCAATAACCTGCCTTTCGTCAAGACCGATGTCGTGGTCGACGCGACGCCGACGCCGGTCGAGATCGACCGCGCGCTGGCGCGGCTCGAAATGCTGGCTAAGGACAAAGGCAGCGCGGTCGGCTTCGCCACGGCGCAGCCCGGCAACATCGGCCGTCTCGCGGCGTGGGCGAAAGCGGTGCAGGGCCGCGGCTTCGTGCTGGTGCCGGTCACGATGGTGGCGGTCAAGCCGAAATCGTCCTGAGCAAAACCGGTTGCGCCGTCATCCGCGAAGGCGGATGATCCACCGGAATACAATGCCCCGTTACGAAAACCTGCCTTACCGCCCCTGCGCCGGCCTCACCGTGATCAACCGCGACGGCCTGGTCTTCATCGGCCGCCGCGCCAGCGGGCCCGAGCACATCGACGCCACCCATGTCTGGCAGATGCCGCAGGGCGGCATCGATTCCGGCGAGGACCCCTACGCCGCCGCGCTGCGCGAGCTTTACGAGGAAACCAACATCCGCTCGGTCGACAAGCTCGGCGAGATCGCGGATTGGCTGACCTACGACATCCCGCGCGACATCGTCGGCGCGGCCTGGCACGGCCAATTCCGCGGCCAGAAGCAGAAATGGTACGCGCTGCGTTTCACCGGCAAGGACAACGAGATCGACATCGCCCGTCCCGGCGGCCATGGGCCGGAGTTCATCGCCTGGCGCTGGGAGAAAATGGAAAACCTGCCGCGCCTCGTCGTGCCTTTCAAGCAGCCGACCTATGCGCGGGTCGTCGAGGAATTCGGAAAGTTTGCGCGGCCGGCGCCGTAGTTAGTGCGCGGCGGTGCCGGTCAGGTGCTGGTCGACCTGCTTGAAGTTGTCGAGCCGCGTGATCAGCCTGTCGAGCTCGGAGCCCGGCTCCGTTTTCGCGATGCGCTGCTCGAGCTCGCCGATGTGGGTCGCCAGCACGGTCTTGTCGAAATCCTCGACCGAATCCGCGAGGTTGGCGACCACGGTCAGCCCCTTCTCGGACACTTCGGCGAAGCCGCCGAGCACCACGATGCGCTGCTCGCCGCCCGCGCTGCGCACTGTCAGGATGCCGGGCCGCAACGTCGAGACCAAAGGCGCGTGACCCGCGAGCACGCCGAAATCGCCTTCCGTTCCCGGCACGTCGACCTGCTCGACGTCGCCGCTGAAAAGCAGCTTCTCGGGGGACACCAGCTCGAAGTGCAGGGGCATTTTACGCTCCTCAATCCATCATCCTGAGGTGGCCGCCGCGGCGGCCCTCGAAGGATGAACGGCCGCTATGCTAGGGCCGTCGCCCTTGAGGCTCGCTGCCCTCGCACCTCAGGGTGACGGCGCAGCGTTAGTGCAAGCCCGTTACGCCGCTTCGGCGGCGAGTTTGCGGCCCTTCTCGACCGCCTCTTCGATGGTGCCCACCATGTAGAACGCCGCTTCCGGCAGGTGGTCGTATTTGCCTTCGACCAGCCCCTTGAAGCCCTTGATGGTGTCCTCGAGGCTGACCAGCTTGCCCGGTGCGCCGGTGAACACTTCGGCGACGTGGAACGGCTGCGACAGGAAGCGCTCGATCTTGCGCGCGCGCGCCACCGCGACCTTGTCCTCTTCCGACAGCTCGTCCATGCCGAGGATGGCGATGATGTCTTGCAACGCCTTGTAGCGCTGCAGCACCTGCTGGACGTTGCGCGCGGTGGCGTAATGCTCCTCGCCGACGACGAGCGGCGACAGCATGCGCGACGTCGAATCGAGCGGATCGACCGCCGGATAAATGCCCTTCGCCGCGATGTCGCGCGACAGCACCGTGGTGGCGTCCAAGTGGGCGAACGAGGTGGCCGGCGCCGGGTCGGTCAAGTCGTCGGCCGGCACGTAGATCGCCTGCACCGAGGTGATCGAGCCCTTGGTGGTGGTGGTGATGCGCTCCTGCAGCGCGCCCATGTCGGTGGCGAGCGTCGGCTGATAGCCGACCGCCGAGGGAATGCGGCCGAGCAGCGCCGACACTTCCGAGCCGGCCTGCGTGAAGCGGAAGATGTTGTCGACGAAGAACAGCACGTCCTGGCCCTGGTCACGGAAATATTCCGACAGCGTCAGGCCGGTGAGGCCGACGCGAGCCCGCGCGCCCGGCGGCTCGTTCATCTGGCCGAACACCAGCGCGCACTTCGAGCCTTCGCCGCCGCCCTTCTTGTTGACGCCGGATTCGATGAACTCGTGATAGAGGTCGTTGCCTTCGCGGGTGCGCTCGCCGACGCCGGCGAACACCGAATAGCCGCCATGCGCCTTGGCGACGTTGTTGATCAATTCCTGAATGAGCACGGTCTTGCCGACGCCGGCGCCGCCGAACAAGCCGATCTTGCCGCCCTTGGCGTAGGGCGCCAGCAGGTCGACCACCTTGATGCCGGTCACCAGAATCTGCGCTTCGGTCGATTGCTCGGTGTATTTCGGCGCTTCGGCGTGAATCGGGCGGGTCTCGTCGGATTTCACCGGGCCGGCTTCGTCGATCGGCTGGCCGATCACGTTGATGATGCGCCCGAGCAGGCCCGGACCGACCGGCACCGCGATCGGTAGCCCGGTGTCGGTGACCTGCTGGCCGCGCACCAGGCCTTCGGTAACGTCCATCGCGATGGTGCGCACCGTCGACTCGCCGAGGTGCTGCGCCACTTCGAGCACCAGGCGGTTGTCGCCGTTCTTGGTCTCGAGCGAATTCAGGATCGCCGGCAGGTTGCCTTCGAACTGCACGTCGACGACCGCGCCGATCACCTGGGTGATCTTGCCGGTCTGGTTGGTGGCGACTTGCGGGGCTGTGGCCATTTTCGTCCTCTTACCTGTCTATGCGTTACAGCGCTTCGGCGCCGGAAATGATCTCGATCAGTTCCTTGGTGATCATCGCCTGGCGCGTGCGGTTGTATTTGATGGTCTGCTTCTTGATCATGTCGCCGGCGTTGCGGGTGGCGTTGTCCATCGCCGACATCTGCGAGCCGTAGAACGAAGCGTTGTTTTCCAAGAGCGCGCGGAAAATCTGGGTGGCGACGTAGCGCGGCAGCAGCTCGCCGAGGATCTCGTCCTCTTCCGGCTCGTATTCATAGGCGGCGACCGGGCCTTCGGCCTTCACCGCCTCGAATTTCGGCGGGATGATCTGCTGCGCGGTCGGCACCTGCGCGATCACGGTCTTGAACCGCGAATAGAACAGGGTCGCGACGTCGAACTCGCCGCGATCGAACAGCGCCAGCACCTTGGCCGCGATGTCGGACGCGTTGGCGTAGCCGAGCGTGCGCACGCCGCGCAGGTCGGTGCGGTCGACGATCTGCTTCTCGTACAGCCGGCGCAATTGCTCGTAACCCTTGCGGCCGACCGTCAGGATCTTGACCTGCTTGCCCTCGGCCTGCAGCCGGTTGATGTGCTCGCGCGCCAGCCGCACGATCGAGGAGTTGAAGGCGCCGGCCAGGCCGCGCTCGCCGGTCGCGACGATCAGAAGATGAACCTGGTCGCGGCCGGTGCCGGCCAGCAGCTTCGGCACGCTGTCGGAGCCCGCGGTGCCGGAGGCGATGTTGCGCAGCACCGCTTCCATGCGCTCGGCGTAAGGCCGCGCCGCTTCCGCCGCGGCCTGCGCGCGGCGCAGCTTCGACGCCGCGACCATCTGCATGGCCTTGGTGATCTTTTGCGTCGCCTTGGTGGCGGCGATGCGCACGCGCATGTCTTTAAGGCTGGCCATTCCGTCGCTCTCTTACCTGTTCGTTGCGGCCCACTTTAGGCGAACGACTTGGCGTAGTTGTCGACGACGCCCTTGAGCTTGGCGGCGGTGGCGTCCGACAGGTCGCTCGTTTTGCGGATGTCCTCGAGGATGTCGTTGTGCTTGGTGCGCAGCAGCGACAGCAGGCCGTTCTCGAACTTGCGGACCTGCGCGACCTCGAGCTTGTCGAGATAGCCGTTGACGCCGGCGTAGATCGAGGTGACCTGCTCTTCCATCTTGAGCGGCGAGAACTGCGCCTGCTTGAGCAGTTCAGTGAGGCGGGCGCCGCGCGCCAGCAGCCGCTGTGTGGTGACGTCGAGGTCGGAGCCGAACTGCGCGAACGCCGCCATTTCGCGGTATTGCGCCAACTCGCCTTTGATCTTGCCGGCGACCTTTTTCATCGCTTTGGTCTGCGCCGCTGAGCCGACCCGCGACACCGACAGGCCGACGTTCACCGCCGGCCGGATGCCCTGATAGAACAGGTCGGTTTCGAGGAAGATCTGCCCGTCGGTGATCGAAATGACGTTGGTCGGGATGTAGGCCGACACGTCGTTGGCCTGGGTCTCGATGATCGGCAGCGCGGTCAGCGAGCCGGCCTTCATCTCGTCGTTCATCTTGGCGGCGCGCTCGAGCAGCCGCGAATGCAGGTAGAACACGTCGCCCGGATAGGCTTCGCGGCCCGGCGGGCGGCGCAGCAACAGCGACATCTGGCGGTAGGCGACGGCCTGCTTCGACAGGTCGTCATAGATGATGACGGCGTGCATGCCGTTGTCGCGGAAATATTCGCCCATCGCGCAGCCGGAGAACGGCGCCAGGAACTGCATCGGCGCCGGGTCGGACGCGGTGGCGGCGACAATGATGGAGTATTCCAGCGCGCCCTGCTCCTCGAGCACCTTGACGAATTGCGCGACGGTCGAGCGCTTCTGGCCGATCGCGACATAGACGCAGTATAGCTTGATCTTCTCGTCGGGCTGCGAGTTCAGCGGCTTCTGGTTGAGGATGGTGTCGAGCGCGATCGCGGTCTTGCCGGTCTGGCGGTCGCCGATGATCAGCTCGCGCTGGCCGCGGCCGATCGGAATGAGCGCATCGATCGCCTTGAGGCCGGTCGCCATCGGCTCGTGCACCGACTTTCGCGGGATGATGCCGGGCGCCTTGACGTCGACGCGGGCGCGCGTCTTCGAGGTGATCGGGCCCTTGCCGTCGATCGGGTTGCCGAGCGCGTCGACCACGCGGCCGAGCAGCTCCTTGCCGATCGGCACGTCGACGATCGAGCCGGTGCGCTTGACGGTCTGACCTTCCTTGATCTCGCGGTCGGAGCCGAAGATCACGATGCCGACATTGTCGCTTTCGAGGTTGAGCGCCATGCCGCGCGTGCCGTTCTCGAACTCGACCATCTCGCCGGCCTGCACCTTGTCGAGGCCGTAGACGCGCGCGATGCCGTCGCCGACCGACAGCACCTGGCCGACTTCCGAGACTTCGGCTTCCTGGCCGAAATTCTTGATCTGCTCTTTGAGGATGTTGGAAATTTCTGCGGCGCGGATATCCATCAGCGGGCCTCTTTCATCGCAATCTTGATCGAGTTGAGTTTGGTGCGCAGGGAGGAATCGACCATGCGGCTGCCCACCTTGACGATGAGCCCGCCGATGATGGCCGGATCGACCTTCACGTCGAAGTCGATCTCCTTACCGCCGGTGACGTTTTTGAGCGCGCCCTTGAGCGCGTCGAGATTCTTATCGCTGAGTTTCTCGGCGACGGTGACCTGCGCGGTGATCTCGCCCTTGTGGCGGGCGACCAGCGCGCGATAGGCGCGGATCATGTCGCGCGCGGCGAACAGCCGGCGGTTGGTGGTGATGACGCGCAGGAAATTGGCGGCGAGCCCCTTGATGCCGGCTTTGTCGAGAATGGCGCCGAGCGCGCGAAGCTGCTCGTCGGCGCCGAACACCGGGCTTCTCACCATCCGGTCGAGGTCGGGATTATTGGCGACCAGCGCGTCGAATTTCTCGAGCTCGGTTTTGACGGCGTCGGTCGCCTTGGCCTCGAGCGCCAGTTCGAACAGCGCCGAGGCGTAACGGCCAGCCGCACCGGACACGAGGGGTTGTTCGTCTGCCACGTCACGCTCTTTATCTACTCGGACCCAAAGCCACAGACCGTCGCAGAGCCGGCGGCGCAAACCTCTGGAATCCAACGGGGAATTCCGATTCTCGAGGCCCACGGAGTGCGCGGAAAAGCCCCGTAAAATCGCGATTTTGCTATCACAGCGATCCTCGCGGTGCAACATCGAGAGCCCGCGCCAGCCACCCGCCGGCGGGCGCCTTGGCGCAAAATTGCAGGGCGGCAATGCCTCGCCACCCCGCCACCCAGGCGATAGCTTCCCGGCTCCCCGCGAGTCGGCCGCCGCAGCGCATGAAAAATCCCAGATCGCGAACGCGCGGCGTGACGCCGCAGCCCGGCGCCGCGACGGGCGCCAGACTTCTGGTGCTGCTGCTGGCGTTCGCCTGGGGCTTCAACTGGATCGCCGCCGCGATTGCCTTGCGGGAAGTTCCGCCGTGGAGCCTGCGCTTCGTCGGCACCGGGATCGGCGCGCTCGCGCTGCTCGCCGCGGTGCCGCTGAGCGGGCGCAGCCTCGCCGTCACGCCCGTACAGTTCGGCCATATCGCGCTGGCCGGCATCTTCAACGTCGCGGTCTTCAATATCTGTTCGGCGTTCGCGCAACTCAATGGCGCGACCTCGCGCGCCGTCATCATCACCTATTCGATGCCGATCTGGTCGACGGCTTTGGCCTGGCTGCTGCTCGGCGAGCGCATCACCAAAGCGCGGCTTGCCGCGCTCGCTCTGTGCCTCGCCGGACTGGCGATCCTGGTGCAGCCGCTGTTCGCCGCCGGGGCGCCGCTCGGCGTGTTCTTCGCGCTCGGCTCCGCCTTCGCCTGGACCATCGCGACGGTTTACGTCAAATGGGCCGATCTCGATGTCGATCCGCTCACCAACGCCGCTTGGCAACTGACGGTCGGCACCGTGCTGATCGCCGTCGGCATGCTGGTGTTCGACGGCTACCCGCGCATCTGGCCGATGCATCTGACGTCGGCGCTGGCGATCCTGTTCATCGGGTTGTTCGGTGTCGGGCTCGCGCATTTCCTGTGGTGGGCAATCGTCAGCAAGCTGCCGACCGTCACCGCCTCGATCGGTTCGCTGCTGGTGCCGGTGGTTGGCGTCACCGCGTCGGCGGTGCTGCTCGACGAACGGCCGAGCGCGACCGACATCGCCGGCTTCGTGCTGATTTTCGCGGCGGCCGCCTGCGTCCTGCTGCAACGCGACGTGAAGAAGACCAAGCTCCAGACCGAAATGCCGGAGTAACTATTCCTTCTGCGGCTCGACTTCCATTTCCGGCTCTTCGCCGGCGGCCGGCTTCGGCGGCGCGCCACGCCGCGCGACCGGCCTCGCCGCGGCGGCCGGGGCCGTGGCCGGCTCGGCACTGACTTCGATGGCGCCGGTGTCACCGCATTCGGTCGGCGTGTGCTTGCCGCCTTCGAGGCAGATCAGGCGGTCGAAATGCGAGGCGATCGCGCGTTTCTTCTCGACACGCTGGCCGGGACGCAACGGCGCGCGCTTCCACATTTCAATCAGGTTGGCGGCGGAATTGCCGCGCGGGTCGCGGATCGCCGCCCATTGCCGCAAGATCGATTCATTGGCGACGTTGCGCGAGGCGACTTCCGACGCTTCGGCGTAGCGGCGCAACAGCGCGTCAGCCGCCACGCGGTGCGGGGGATAACGGCCGCTCGACTGGTCGATCAGTCCGAGCGTGTCGTATTTGAGCTGCACCGTCGCCTGATAGGCGGCCGGATCGAATCCGACCGTGCCGCAGCCGGCGACCAATATCAGCGCGGCGACGCCGAATAACGCGCGGCACAGTTGCCGTCCTGTTTGCGATGGCATTTTGCATCCCCCCGATTGCCGCTCATTATAACAGCACTTCCAGCAGGCTAAATGCGCAGAAAGGCCGCCATTCCGCTTTGTCCGGCCGTTTGCATTTTATCAAGCCCGCGGCGCTAATGTCGGCCTATTGCACCATCCGCTCCGACCGGTGTCGACGTCGCCACGGCGCTGTCGCGGTTCGGCGAGATGCCGCGCTCGCTGCCGGCGCCGCAACTGCCGCCGTTCAGCCTGGATAAGATCCAGGCCTTGCTACCGGACGCGCTCGCCATCGCCATCCTCGGCGCCATCGAATCGCTGCTGTCCGCGGTGGTCGCCGACAAGATGGCCGGCGCGCGCCACCGCTCGGATGGCGAGCTCGGCGCGCAGGGTGTCGCCAACATGGCCTCGCTGTTGTTCGGTGGCATTTGCGTCACCGGCACGATCGCGCGCACCGCGACCAATGTGCGCGCCGGCTCGCACGGCCCGCTGTCGCGCATCCTGCATTGCGGCTATCTGCTGCTGTTCATGCTGGTCGCTGCGCCGCTGGTCGGATTCATTCCGCTCGCGGCGCTCGCCGCGATGCTGATGGTCGTCGCGTGGAACATGACGGACAAAGAGGAATTCTGGGCGATACTGCGCGGATTAAACGGCGACAGCGCGATCCTGCTCGCGACATTCGTACTGACGATCCTCGTCAATCTGCTGACCGGTATCGTGGTCGGCACCGCGCTCGGTGCGGTGTTTTATCTGATCCGCCGCCGCACGGCCTAATAGAAGCTCTGCGGGTCGACATCGACCGTTAGCTGCAGGTTGTTCTTGCGCTTGGGCGCCGCCGCCAGCCACCGGCGCAGATAAGCCGACAGGTCGAAGCCGCGCGGCGACTTCGCCAGCAGCCGGAAGCGGTGGCGGCCGCGCACCACCGCGATCGGCGCCTCGGCCGGCCCCAGCACGCGCACGTCGTCCTCGCGCGGCGCGGCGCCGGCTAGCGCGCGGCCGTAATTCTCCGCCTCGTGCCGGGTGTTGGCGGTGATGATGAGGCTCGCCAGCCGCCCGAACGGCGGATACGCCGTGCGCTCGCGCAATTCAATCTCGCTCGAATAGAACGCGTCACGGTCGCCAGAAATCAGCGCCCGCATCACCGGATGCTCCGGCTGATGGGTCTGCAAATAACCGTGGCCGAAGCCTTCCGAGCGCCCGGCGCGGCCGACCACCTGATGCAGCAACTGGAACGAGCGCTCGGCGGCGCGCGGATCGCCGTTGCCGAGGCCGAGATCGGCGTCGACGATGCCGACCAGATTGAGCTTGGGAAAATGATGGCCCTTCGCCACCAGTTGCGTGCCGATGATGATGTCGAAACGGCCCGCGGCGACGTCGTCGAGTTCCTGCCGCAGCCGCTCGACCGACTCGACCAGATCGCTCGACAGCACGAGCAGCCGGCTGTCGGGAAACAGCTCGCCGGCCTCCTGCGCCAGCCGCTCGACGCCGGGCCCGCAGGCGACGAAGCTGTCGACCGCCAGGCATTTCGGGCAGGCCGGCGGCGGCGGCATCGAGTAGCCGCAGTGATGGCAGACCAGCCGGCGCCTGAACCGGTGATCGACCAGCCAGGCATCGCAATTCGGGCAATGCAGGCGGTAGCCGCAATCGCGGCACAAGGTCAGCGGGGCGTAGCCGCGGCGATTGAGGAACAGCAGCGCCTGTTCTTTTTTCTCCAGCGCCACCCTCACCGCTTCGGCCAGCCGCGGCGCGATGAAGCGGCCCTTTGGCGGGCCTTCGCGCGCCAGGTCTATCGCCTCGACCGCCGGCATCGACTGCCCGCCGAACCGATCCGGCAGATGCACGCGGGCGTAGCGGCCTTTGCGCGCATTGACCTCGGACTCGACCGAGGGCGTCGCCGACGCCAGCATCACCGGAATCTTCGCCACATTGCCGCGCACCACGGCCATGTCGCGCGCGTGATAGTGCGCGCCGTCTTCCTGCTTGTAGGCCGGGTCGTGCTCCTCATCGACGACGATCAGGCCGAGATCGGCATAAGGCAAGAACAGCGCCGAGCGCGCGCCGACGATGACCTGTACCTCGTTGTCGGCGACGGCGCGCCAGGTGCGGGCGCGCTTGCGCGGCGTGAGCTGCGAATGCCATGCCGCCGGCCGCGCGCCGAAGCGCAGCGCGAAGCGATCGAGCACCTGCGTGGTCAGCGCGATCTCCGGCATCAGGATCAGGACCTGCTTTTTGTGCCGGATCGCCTCGGCGACCGCCTCGAAATACACCTCGGTTTTTCCCGAGCCGGTCACGCCGTCGATCAGGGTCGCGCTGAATCCGCCGCGACTGACGCACAGCCGCAAGGTTTCCGCGGCGCGGCCCTGGTCGGCCGAAAACTCGGTCGCGTTGAATTCAGGATCGGCCGGCCCGGCCAGCGGCTCGGGCGGCAGCGTCACGGTTTCCAGCGTGCCTTCGTCGATCAGGCCATTGATGACGCCAGCACTGACGCCGGCCTCCTGCGCTGCTTCGCTCTTGGTCCGCGTCAGGCCGTCCGCGAACAGCACGATGGCGCGCGCGCGCGCCGCCGTCATGCGCTGCGGCGGCGGGCCGGCCTTGCGAACCCCGACGCGTTCATGACCGGGGGACAGGTGTTCACCCATCCGCAACGCCATGCGCAGGACCATCCCCCGCGACGCCAACGTGTAGTTCGACACCCAATCGACGAAGCTGCGCAATTCCTCCTTGAGCGGCGGCAGATCGAGCTTGGCCTCGATATCCTTGAGCCTGTTGTGCAGGCCGGGCCGCGCGCTGCCTTCGCCCCACACCACGCCGGTGCATTCGCGGGCGCCGAGCAGCACCGTGACGATGTCGCCCGGCGCGACATCGAGCCCCGCCGGCACGCGATAGGTGTAGGCGCGATCGAGCGCGACCGGCACCAGCACGTCGACAATTCGCGGGGTCGGTGGGGCCATCATTGGCTTGGTCTGTCCGATTCCGACGGCTTAAGGAAGAGTGAAGGAACGGGTGGCAAGGTGCCTTATATGGATCGCGCACTCTACGCCGCCAGTGATGTCGCCGCCGAAATCGGCCGCTGGCTCGACTATCTCGGTGCCGAGCGGCGGCTGTCGGCCCACACGCTCGACGCGTACCAACGCGACGTCGCGCAGTTCCTGCAGTTCCTCGCCACCCATCTCGGCGCGCCGCCGTCGCTTGCGCAGCTTGCCGCGCTGGCACCGGCAGACGTGCGCGCCTTCATGGCGTCGCGCCGCGCCGCCGGCACCGGCGGCCGCTCGCTGATGCGTGGGCTGGCCGGGGCGCGTTCGTTCGCGCGTTTCCTCGAGCGCGACGGCAAGGGCAAGGTTGGCGCGCTGACGGCGGTGCGCGCCCCCAAGGTCGCCAAGACTCTGCCGAAGCCGCTTTCGGTCGCCGCCGCCACCCGGCTCGGCGATGCCGAATTGCGGGCCGGCGAGGAGCGTGCGCCGTGGATCCTGGCGCGCGACGCCGCGGTTTTGTCGTTGCTCTACGGCTCGGGCCTGCGCATCTCGGAAGCGCTCACGCTGCGCCGCAAGGACGTGCCGTCGCCCGGCGGCGGCGATGCCCTGATGATTACCGGCAAAGGCAACAAGCAGCGCATGGTCCCGGTGCTGCCGCAGGTGCTGGCGCTGATCGCGGATTACGCCGCGCTGTGCCCGTTCGACCTCGAAGGTGGCGTCGCGCTGTTTCGCGGGGCGCGCGGCGGCCCTCTGGTGCCGCGTGTCGTGCAACTGGCGATGGCGCGGCTGCGCGGCGCGCTCGGACTGCCGGACAGCGCAACCCCCCACGCCCTGCGCCATTCGTTCGCCACGCATCTCCTCGCGCGCGGCGGCGACCTGCGGGCGATCCAGGAATTGCTCGGCCACGCCTCGCTCTCCACCACCCAGATCTATACCGAAGTCGACAGCGAACGGCTGCTGTCCGCCTATCGCAGCGCGCATCCCCGCGCCTAAGAGAGGCCGGGCTGGGCCTTGCGCGCCGCAGTCCTTCGCTTCATCGTGCGCCATCAGCCTGTGGGGGAGACGCTATGGCCGGACCGCACGAAACGCTCGAACATGCCGAACATGCCGAGCACGCGTCGCACGGCGGCAACAAGCGCGTCGCGCTGCTGATCTCGGTGCTGGCGCTGTTCCTGGCGTTCTCCGAAACGCTGGGCAAAAGCGCCCAGACCGAAGGCATCGGCCTCAACATCAAGGCGTCGGACACCTGGAATTTCTTCCAGGCCAAGACCATTCGCCAGACCGCGCTGCGCACCGCGGCCGAAGGCATGGACGTGCAGGTTGCCGGCGTCGCCGATCCCGCGCTCAAGGCCGCGATGCAGAAGCAGATCGAAGCCTGGAAGGCGACCGTGACGCGCTACGACTCCGATCCCAAGGAAAAAGACGGCCGCAAGGAATTGCGCGAGCAGGCGCACGCCTATGAGCACGAGCGCGACACCCAGCTCGCGCGCTACCATCATTATGAAGTGGCGTCCGCCGCGTTCCAGATCGGCATCGTGCTCGCCTCGGCGACCATCATCACCGGGATGATGGTGCTGTCGTGGATCTCGGTCGGGCTTGGCGCGCTCGGGCTGGTGTTCATGGCGATCGGCCTGTGGGCGCCGAACGCCGTCCACATCGTCTGACGTTCAGGCCACTTAGGCCCCTCAGGCGCCTTGGGCGCGGCGGCGCAGCCGCGCCATCATCTTTTTCAGCAGCCGCAGCAGCCGCGGCGCCACCCAGAAATAGCGGCGCATTTGCGCCTTGAACGGCTCGACCAGAACGTGCGCGCGCTCGCGCGCCCACAACACCCACTCATAGATCCGGCAAAACCACCCCATCTGCAGCAGCTTGTCGCGGGTGACGTCGAACAGGAACGCGGTGACGCCGACGCCGACGATTTTCGCCACCGCGAGGAAGAAGATCGCGATCAACCAACTGCCGCTCATGATCGCCCACAGCTCAATAAACTTGAGCGGCACCAGGATCAAAATGAGCGGGAAGACGAACACGATGAGGCTCGCCCACGGCGGCAGGTGCTTGATCGCCTTGCGAACCCGGACCTTGAGCCGCTCCCAGCGGACCAAAACGACGAGGCGCGCGACAACGGGCGCGAGGTGATCCCACAGCCAGGCTTCGGCCAGGAAGATCAGCGCAAGGATGATCCAGAGCGGTCGGAGCCAGCGGCGCATGGCCTTACTTAGGTGCCCGCACGGTCCAAAATAAGGCTGCGGTTACGACCTTACCCGGCCACCATCGACGTTGAGCGTCTGCCCGGTAATAAAGGCGGAATCGTCGCTGGTGAGAAACGACACTGCACCGACCAGATCGTCCGGCGCCTCGACGCGCTTGATCGCCTGCATCTGCGCCACGCTGAGGAATTCGTCTTCCATCGTCGCGAAGCCGGGGCGCGGCGTGCGCGCCAGAGTGCCGGGCGAGCGCGTCAGGCCCGGCGAGATCGCGTTCACTGTGATGCCGTGCGGCGCGAGGTCGGAAGCCAGCGCGCGGGTAAAGCCGACAATGCCGGCTTTGCTGGCGACGTAATGCGCAAAGCCGGTCACCACCGAGCCGAGCGTCGACGACGCCATGTTGACGATGCGCCCCCACTTCTTCTCGATCATGCCTGGCACGAACGCCGCCGAGACCAGGAAGGTCGAATCGAGATTGGTCGAGAGCACCTGGCGCCAGTCGGCGAACGTCATGTCGGTGAAGGTTTTTTGCGGGAAGATGCCGGCGCAATTCACGACGATATCCGGCGCGCCGAGCTTTTGCTTCACCTCGGCCGCCATCGCGGCGACCGCGTCCGGCGACGACACGTCGCATTTCACCGCGATGCTCTTTCGCCCCGCGGCTTCGACCAACTTCACCGTCGCGCCGCCATCGGCGAGATCGACCACCGCGACGTGCACGCCGTCTTGCGCGAGCCGCTTGGCAAACGCCTGGCCGATGCCGTTGGCGCCGCCCGTGATGACGGCGATCTTGTCCTTATGGCCTTTGGCCATGCCTTTTCTCCTTGAGAAACAATGGATTCCGTTTCCGGAAGGCTAACGGCAGTTGTGTAGAGAGTCGATGCGGCGCGCCGCTTACATATGGATCGCGCGCTTGGCGACCGCGAGCGCGGCTTCCTTCACCGCCTCCGGCAAGGTCGGATGCGCGTGACAGGTGCGCGCGATGTCTTCGGCCGAAGCGCCGAATTCCATGCCGAGCACCGCTTCCGCGATCATGTTGCCGGCGTCGGAGCCGATGATGTGGACGCCGAGCACGCGGTCGGTCTTGGCGTCGGCGAGAATTTTGACGAAGCCTTCGGTCTGCTGGTTGGCCTTGGCGCGGCCGTTCGCGGTGAACGGGAATTTGCCGGTGTTGTAGGCGACATTGGCCGCCATCAATTCCTCCTCCGTTTTGCCGACCGAGGCGATCTCCGGCATCGTGTAAACCACGCCCGGAATGGCGTCGTAATTGACGTGGCCGGCCTGGCCGACCAGCATTTCGGCGACCGCGACACCCTCGTCTTCCGCTTTGTGCGCCAGCATCGGCCCGGCGATCACGTCGCCGATCGCCCAGATGCCCGGCACGCTGGTCGCAAAATAATGATCGACCGCGACGCGGCCGCGCTCGTCCGTCTTCACGCCGGCTTCCTTGAGGCCAAGCCCGTCGGTGTAGGGCACGCGCCCGGTCGCAACCAGCACGACGTCGGCCTCGATGGTCTCGGCCTTGCCGTCACCTTTGGCCGGCTCGATCTTCGCCTTCAGTCGCTTGCCGGATGCGTCGACGCCGGTGACCTTCGACGACAGTTTGAATGTGAAACCCTGCTTCTCGAAGATGCGCTGCGCCTGGCGGCGCACTTCGCCGTCCATGCCCGGCAGGATGCCGTCGAGGAATTCGACCACCACGACTTCCGACCCGAGCCGCCGCCACACCGAGCCGAGTTCGAGCCCGATCACGCCGGCGCCGATCACCAGGAGCTTGTCCGGCACTCTGTCGAGCGCCAGCGCGTCGGTCGACGATACGATGCGCTTCTCATCGATCTCGATGCCTTTGAGCTTGGCGACGTCGGAGCCGGTCGCGATCACGATCGATTTTGCCTCGAGCGTCTGGGTTTTGCCACCGGCGCCCTTGACCTCGACCTTGCCGGCCGCGGCGATGCGCGCGCTGCCGTGAAAGCTGTCGATCTTGTTCTTCTTGAACAGGAAGTCGACGCCTTTGACGTTGCCGTCGACCGCCTCCTGCTTGAACGCCAACATCGTCTTGAGGTCGAGCTTCGGCTGGCCGACGCCGATCCCCATCTTCTCGAACGAATGGCCGGCATGGTCGAACATCTCGGAGGCGTGCAGCAGCGCCTTCGATGGGATGCAGCCGATGTTGAGGCAGGTGCCGCCGTGCGTCGCGCGCTTTTCGACCACCGCGGTTTTCAGGCCGAGCTGTGCGGCGCGGATGGCGCAGACATAGCCGCCGGGGCCGGTGCCGATGACGATGAGGTCGTAGGCCATGGCGGACGACTACAGATCCAGCACGATGCGCGCCGGGTCTTCGAGGTTTTCCTTGACCCGGACCAGGAACGTCACCGCGCCCTGCCCGTCGACCACGCGATGGTCGTAGGTCAGGGCCAGATACATCATCGGGCGAATCTCGATCTTGCCGCCGATCGCGACCGGACGCTCCTGAATCTTGTGCATGCCGAGAATGCCGGACTGCGGCGCGTTCAATATCGGCATCGACATCAGCGAGCCGTAGACGCCGCCGTTCGAGATGGTGAAGGTGCCGCCCTGCATGTCCTCGATCGTGAGATGGCCGTCGCGTGCCTTCTTGCCGAGCGCGGAGATCGCCTTCTCGATGCCAGCGAGCGAGAGCGCGTCGGCGTCGCGCACCACCGGAACGACGAGGCCGCGATCGGTGCCGACCGCTACGCCGATGTGGTAATAATTCTTGTAGACGAGGTCGTTGCCGTCGATCTCCGCATTGACGGCGGGGACTTCCTTGAGCGCCTGAATGCAGGCGCGGGCGAAGAACCCCATGAAGCCGAGCTTGACGCCGTGCTTCTTCTCGAACAATTCCTTGTAGTCGGCGCGCAGTTTCATCACCGCGCTCATTTCGACCTCGTTGTAGGTCGTCAGCATCGCGGCGCTGTTCTGCGCTTCCTTCAGCCGCCTTGCGATGGTCTGGCGCAGCCGCGTCATCGGCACGCGCTCTTCGCGCGCCGCGTCGTCGGCCGGCGACGGCGCGCGCATCTGCACCGGCGCCTGCGCGGCGATCGGCGTCGGCTGCGCGGCGGAGCGCTCGATTGCCGCCATCATGTCGCCTTTGGTGACCTGGCCGTGCTTGCCGGAGCCCTGCACGTTTCCCGGATCGACGCCGCTTTCGGCCGCCATTTTGCGGACCGACGGCGGCGACGGCATTTCGGCGGTCGGCAGCACGGCCTCGGCCTTCGGCCGGTCGCGCAAGGTCGGCACTTCTTCCGCCGCGTTGATCGGGACGGTGGCGCTCGTCGTGGTTTTTGTTTCCGGGCGTCCCAGCG
The DNA here is from genome assembly GCA_038206695.1 of Hyphomicrobiales bacterium. GTDB lineage: Bacteria > Pseudomonadota > Alphaproteobacteria > Rhizobiales > Xanthobacteraceae > Pseudolabrys. The sequence goes on from JBBRAN010000005.1 coordinate 23,575, forward strand.
ATGCGCCGGCCGGGGTGGTGGCGGCCGGCTGCTTGGCCGGAGCGGCGGCGGCCGGCGCAGCCTTGGCGGGACCGGCGCCTTCCTTGATCTGGCCGAGCAGCGCGCCGACCGCGACCGTGGTGCCGCTCTTGACCGCGATGTCGGACAATGTGCCGGCCGCCGAGGCCGGGACTTCCAGCGTGACCTTGTCGGTCTCGAGCTCGACCAGCGGCTCGTCGACCGCGACGGCATCGCCGGGCTGCTTGAACCACTTGCCGACAGTCGCTTCGGTGACGCTCTCGCCCAGAGTGGGAACGCGGATCTCAGCCATGATAATTACAGCCTCACTCTTTTTTATCGTCATCCTGAGGCACGAGCGTGAGCGAGCCTCGAAGGATGACAGCCCATTCCGTGGCCGGCATCCTTCGAGGGCGCCCTTCGGCCGCCACCTCAGGATGACGGATAACTTTTACCCCAGCGCCTCGTCCAGGAATTGCTTGAGCTGGGCGAGGTGTTTCGACATCTGGCCGACCGCGGGCGACGCCGCCGCCGGACGGCCGGCATAGCGCACGCGCTTGTTGGCGGCGCCGATCTGGTTGAGCACCCATTCGAGGAACACGTCGACGAAGAACCAGGCGCCCATGTTGCGCGGCTCTTCCTGGCACCAGACGATCTCGGCCTGCTTGAAGCGCGACAATTCGGTGATCAACGCCTTGGTCGGGAATGGGTAAAGCTGCTCGATACGCAACAGGTAGATGTCGTGGACGCCGCGCTTCTCGCGCTCCTCGTAGAGGTCGAAATAGACCTTGCCGGAGCACAGCACGATCCGCCGGATCTTGTTGTCGGGCAACAGCTTGATCTTCTCGCCGCTCAGGATTTGCGTGTCGTCCCACAGCAGGCGGTGGAACGAGGTGCCGCTCGCCATCTCGTCGAGCCGCGATACCGCGCGCTTGTGACGCAGCAGGCTTTTCGGCGTCATCAGGATCAGCGGCTTGCGGATTTCGCGTTTGATCTGGCGGCGCAGGATATGGAAATAATTGGCGGGCGTCGTGCAGTTCGCCACCTGCATGTTGTCTTCCGCCGACATCTGGAGGAAGCGCTCGAGCCGCGCCGAGGAATGCTCCGGCCCCTGCCCTTCGTAGCCGTGCGGCAGCAGACAGACGAGCCCGGACATCCGCAGCCATTTGCGCTCGCCGGACGAGATGAACTGGTCGAACACCACCTGCGCGCCATTGGCGAAATCGCCGAATTGCGCCTCCCACATCGTGAGCGCGCTCGGCTCCGCGGTCGAATAACCGTATTCGAAGCCGAGCACCGCTTCCTCGGACAGGCTCGAATTGAGCACCTCGTAGCGGGCCTGCTCGCCGCCGAGATTGTTGAACGGCGTGTAGCGCTGCTCGGTCTCCTGATCGAACAGCACGGAATGACGTTGCGAGAACGTGCCGCGCTCACTGTCCTGACCGGACAGCCGCACGCGCGTGCGCTCGCGCAGCAGCGAGCTGATCGCCAATGCCTCGGCGGTCGACCAGTCGATCCCGGCCCCGGTTTCGATCGCCTTGGCGCGCTGGTCGAGGAAGCGCTGGATGGTCTTGTGAACATAGAAGCCCGCCGGCACCGTGGTGATCTTCTTGCCGATCTCGCGCAGCTTTTCGACGTCGACGCCGGTATTGCCGCGGCGCGGATCGTCGGCGTCGGCGGCGGCCTTGAGGCCCGACCAGCGGCCGTCGAGCCAATCCGCCTTGTTCGGCTTGTAGCCCTGGCCGGCGGAAAACTCGGCTTCGAGATGCGCGCGCCAGCCGTTCTTGAGCTTCTCGACTTCGGCTTCGGTGATGACGTCTTCGCCGATCAGCTTCTTGCTGTAGATCTCCAGCGTCGAGGGATGCGCGCGAATCTTCTTGTACATCAAGGGCTGGGTGAACGACGGCTCGTCGCCTTCGTTGTGGCCGAACCGGCGGTAACAGAACATGTCGATCACGACTGGCTTGGCGAATTTCTGCCGGTATTCGGTCGCGACCTTGGCGGCGAACACCACCGCTTCCGGATCGTCGCCGTTGACGTGAAAAATCAGCGCCTCGATGATTTTCGCGACGTCGGATGGATAAGGCGACGAGCGCGAGTAGCGCGGATAGGTCGTAAAGCCGATCTGGTTGTTGACGATGAAATGCAGCGAGCCGCCGGTCTTGTAGCCCTTGAGGTCGGACAGGCCGAAGCATTCCGCGACGACGCCCTGGCCGGCGAACGCGGCGTCGCCGTGGATGAGCAGCGGCATCACCATCGTGCGGTCTTCCGGCGTGGCGCCGTGCTGGTCCTGCTTGGCGCGCACCTTGCCGAGCGTGACCGGATCGACGATCTCGAGATGCGACGGATTCGGCGTCAGCGACAGATGCACCTTGTTGCCGTCGAACTCGCGGTCCGACGAGGCGCCGAGATGGTACTTGACGTCGCCGGAGCCTTCGATGTCGTCCGGGGTCGCCGAGCCGCCCTTGAATTCATGGAACAGGACGCGGTGCGGCTTGCCCATCACCTGCGTCAGCACGTTGAGGCGGCCGCGATGCGACATGCCGAGGCAGATTTCCTGCACGCCGAGATTGCCGCCGCGCTTGATGATCTGCTCGAGCCCGGGAATGAGCGACTCGCCGCCGTCCAACCCGAAGCGCTTGGTGCCGGTGAACTTGACGTCGAGGAATTTCTCGAAGCCTTCGGCCTCGACCAGTTTGTTGAGGATCGCGCGCTTGCCTTCGCGCGTGAAGGCGATCTCCTTGTCCTTGCCTTCGATGCGCTGCTGGATCCAGCTCTTCTGCTCGGCGTTCGAGATGTGCATGAACTCGATGCCGATCGTCTCGCAATAAGTCCGGCGCAGGATCGCGACGATTTCGTGCATCGACGCAAATTCGAGGCCCATCACCATGTCGAGGAAGATCTTGCGGTCCATGTCGGCTTCCGCGAAGCCGTAGGACTTCGGGTCGAGCTCCTGCTCGTTCTTCTCCTGCTCGATCTCGAGCGGGTCGAGCTTGGCGTGAAAATGGCCGCGGATGCGGTAGGCGCGGATCAGCATCAGCGCGTGGATCGAATCGCGCGTCGCCTGCTGCACGTGGGTCGCGCCGATCTCGATGCCCTTCGCCTGCGCATTCGATTTGATCTTGTCGCCGAGCTGCTGTTCAGTTTCCGCCCATTGCCCGTCGAGCGCGGCGACCGGGTCGCCATTGGCGCGCACCGGCCAGTCCGGCTTCTGCCACGACGCGCCCTTGGCGTTGCGGGCGACGGCGCCGGGATCGTCTTTCAGCGCCTTGAAGAATTCCTGCCACTCGGCATCGACCGAGCCGGGGTCCGTTTGGTAGCGGGCCTGAAGATCCTCGACGTAGGCGGCGTTGCCGCCATAGAGAAACGAGGAACGGGCAAAGGCGGCGTTGGCGTCCTGGCGTGACATGGCGGCGTCCAATTTCAGAGCCGGCGCGCGACGGAGCGTCCCGCAAACGATCTGCCGCCCGGGCGGGCGGCCTCGAATGACCGACGAATCCGATCATTAGCGCTATTTAAGACGCGTGTAAGTCCGCCGAAAGGCTAGAAATGAACTAGCGTTTCAATACTTCCGCCAGGGTCTTGCCGAGCCGGGCCGGCGACGGGGATACCGTGATGCCGGCCGCTTCCATCGCCGCGATCTTGGATTCGGCGTCGCCCTTGCCGCCCGAGATGATCGCGCCGGCATGACCCATGCGGCGTCCCGGCGGCGCGGTGCGCCCGGCGATAAACCCGACCATCGGCTTCTTGCGGCCGTGCTTGGCTTCGTCCTTCAGGAACTGGGCGGCGTCTTCCTCGGCGGAACCGCCGATCTCGCCGATCATGACGATCGACTCGGTCGCCTTGTCGGCCAGGAACATCTCGAGCATCGCGATGAATTCGGTGCCCTTGACCGGATCGCCGCCGATGCCGACCGCGGTGGTCTGGCCGAGCCCCTCCCGCGTCGTCTGGAACACCGCCTCGTAGGTCAACGTGCCGGAGCGCGACACAATGCCGACCTTGCCCGGCTTGAAGATATTGCCCGGCATGATGCCGATCTTGCATTCGCCCGCCGTCATCACGCCTGGGCAGTTCGGTCCGATCAGGCGCGACTTCGAGCCGCACAACGCGCGCTTGACCTTGACCATGTGGCTGACCGGGATGCCTTCGGTGATGCAGACGATCAGCGGGATCTCGGCGGCGATCGCTTCGGCGATCGCATCGGCGGCGCCGGCCGGCGGCACGTAGATCACGCTGGCGTCGGCGCCGGTTTTCTCGCGCGCCTGCGCGACGGTGTCGAACACCGGCAAATTGAGATGGGTCGAGCCGCCTTTGCCCGGCGACACGCCGCCGACCATCTTGGTGCCGTAGGCGATCGCCTGCTCGGAATGGAAGGTGCCGTTCTTGCCGGTGAAGCCCTGGCAGATCACCTTGGTGTTCCTGTCGATCAGGATGGACATTACGCGCCGCCCTTCCCAGCCAGACCTTGCACAGCCAAACCTTGTACAGCCTTGACGATCTTCTGCGCGGCGTCGTCGAGGTCGTCGGCGGAAACCACGTTGAGCTTGGAATCGGCGATGATCTTTTTGCCGAGATCGACATTGGTGCCTTCGAGCCGCACCACCAGCGGCACCTTGAGGCCGACTTCCTTGACCGCCGCGACCACGCCTTCGGCGATCACGTCACACTTCATGATGCCGCCGAAGATGTTGACCAGGATGCCTTTCACGTTGGGGTCGGAGGTGATGAGCTTGAAGGCCGATGCCACCTTGTCCTTGGTCGCGCTGCCGCCGACGTCGAGGAAGTTGGCCGGCGCCATGCCGTAGAGCTTGATGATGTCCATCGTCGCCATCGCCAGCCCGGCGCCGTTGACCATGCAGCCGATCGAGCCGTCGAGCGCAATGTAGTTGAGGTCGAACTTCGAGGCCTCGATTTCCTTGGCGTCTTCCTCGGTCTCGTCGCGCAGCGCCGCGATGTCGGGATGCAGGAACAGCGCGTTGTTGTCGAAGTCGACCTTGGCGTCGAGGCAGATCAGCTTGTTGTCCTTGGTGACCACCAGCGGATTGATCTCGAGCATCGTCATGTCGGTGTCGACGAACGCCTTGTAGAGGCCGGTCAGCAGCGGCCCCAGTTGCTTCGCCAGCGTGGCATCGAGCTCGAGCGCATCGGCGACCGCGCGGATGTGATGCGGCCAGATGCCTTCGACCGGATCGACGGAAATCGTCGCTATCTTTTCCGGCGTCGCGTGCGCGACTTCCTCGATGTTCATGCCGCCTTCGGTCGACACCACGATGGCGGCGCGGGAGGTTTCGCGGTCGACCAGCATCGACAGGTAGAATTCCTTGTCGATCGCCGAGCCTTCCTCGATGTAGAGCCGGTTGACCTGCTTGCCGTGCGCGCCGGTCTGGTGCGTCACGAGCACCGAGCCTAGGAGCCGCGCGGCTTCCTTCTTCACGTCGTCGATCGACTTGACGACCTTGACGCCGCCGGCCTTGCCGCGGCCGCCGGCGTGAATCTGCGCCTTCACCACCCAGACCGGGCCGCCGAGCTTCTGCGCGCCCTTGACCGCCTCATCGACGCTCATCGCCGGCTCGCCGCGCGGCACCGGCACGCCGAACCCGCGCAACACCGTCTTGGCCTGGTATTCGTGAATGTTCATAACAAACCGTGCGCCGGAGGATCAGCCGAGATTAGGGGCGATTTTCTTGCAGGCGTCGACCAGCCCCTGCACCGAGGCCGCCGACTTCTGGAACGCGTCACGCTCGCCGCTGTTGAGATCGATCTCGACGATGCGCTCGACGCCCTTGGCGCCGATCACCACCGGCACGCCGACATAGATGTCGTTCATGCCGTATTCGCCGTTGAGCCAAGCCGCGCAGGGCAGCACGCGCTTCTTGTCGAGCAGGAAACTCTCCGCCATCGCGACCGCGGCCGCCGCCGGCGCGTAGAACGCCGAGCCGGCCTTGAGCAGATTGACGATCTCGGCGCCGCCGTTCGCGGTGCGCTTGACGATCTCGTCGACGCGCGCCTGCGTGGTCCAGCCCATCTTGACGAGGTCCGGCAACGGAATGCCGGCGACCGCCGAGTAGCGCGGCAGCGGCACCATGCTGTCGCCGTGGCCGCCGAGCACGAACGCATTGACGTCCTCGACCGAGACGTTGAACTCGTCGGCCAGGAAATAGCGGAACCGCGCCGAGTCGAGCACGCCCGCCATGCCGATCACCATCTGCTGCGGCACGCCGGAATATCTCTGCAGCGCCCACACCATGGCGTCGAGCGGATTGGTGATGCAGATGACGAAGGCGTTCGGCGCGTATTTCTTGATGCCGGAGCCGACCTGCTCCATGACCTTGAGATTGATGCCGAGCAGGTCGTCGCGGCTCATGCCGGGCTTGCGCGGCACGCCGGCTGTCACGATGCAGACATCGGCGCCGTCGATCGCCTCGTAGGAATTGGTGCCCGACAGCTTGCTGTCGAATTTGTTGACCGGCGAGGACTGCGCCAGATCGAGCGCCTTGCCCTGCGGGATGCCTTCGGCGACGTCGAACAGCACGACGTCGCCGAGCTGCTTGAGGCCGATCAGGTGAGCGAGGGTGCCGCCGATCTGGCCGGAACCGATCAAGGCAATCTTCTTACGCGCCATGGAAACACTCTCGATTACACACTGGGAGGAGCAGCGCGTTGGCTTATCGGGTCGCTTGGTTGGCAGCAAGACAGCGCCAGAACGGCCCGCCTTCGATCTTGTATACATAATACCAGCAGACGACCGCCGCCAAGTCCAGCGCGATTTGCGCCGGCGTAGACTTGACCGCCGCCGGGGGCACAGGGTTTGTCGAAAGGCATCGCCGTGAACATTCGCCGATTTTCGTTACGCGGGATCTGGCGCGCGCTCGGGCCGGGACTTGTCACCGGCGGTGCCGACGACGCCACGCTCGGCGGCTCGGCGCTGCTGGTCACCAATATCGATCCGATCGCCATGCTGTTCTGGACCGCGGTGATCAACGGCATCGTCGCCGTGCCGGTCATGATCGCGACGATGCTGGTGGTCTCGAACAAGCGCGAAGCGCGGAAAGTGCCGCTGCCGCGCTGGCTTTTGATCCTAGGCTGGCTCGCCGCCGCCCTGATGGCGCTCGCCGTCGGCCTGCTGATCTGGTCGAGCCTTTAAGCCTTAGCCTCAGGTCTCGACGATCTCGGCCGGATCGATCTTGCCGGCCTGGCGCGGCCCATGCGACAGGCCGAGATAGGACTGCGAGCGCATCTCGATCAGCCGCGAGGCGGTGCGCCTGAACTCGAGCACCTCGAAGCCTTCGTCCGCGCGATAGAGCCGGTCGGGCTCGGCGTCGGCGGATGCGATCAGCTTCACCGCATGGTCGTACAGCGTGTCGATCAGGATGATGAAGCGCTTCGCCTTGTTGCGCCGGTCGTAATCCATCACCGGCACATGGTCGATGATGACGGTATGGAATTCGTGGGCGATCTTGAGGTAGTCGGACGCGCCGAGCGGCACGCCGCACAACTCGGCAAATGAAAACCGCGCGACGCCCCTCGCCGCTTTCGGCACGTGGACGTGATGGCCCTTGACGGTGAGGTCGAGCGGCGCGGCGCCCTTGGCGCCGGCGAGCTGCTTCCATGCCGCGTCGAGCGCGGCGTCGGCTTTTTGATCGGCCGGCACATACCAGGCCTGCATGCCGGTCATTTTATCCAGCCGGAAGTCGGTGCGCGCGTCGAGCCGGACTACGTCACAATGTTTTTCCAGCAGGGCGATGAACGGCACGAACAGCACGCGGTTGAGGCCGTCCTTGTAAAGATCCTGCGGCGGCAAATTCGAGGTCGCCACGAGAACGACGCCGAGCTCGAACAGCCGGGTGAACAGCCGTCCGAGAATCATCGCGTCGGCGATGTCGGTGACATGAAACTCGTCGAAGCACAGCAGCCAGCTTTCCGCGGCGATCGCGGCGGCGGTGCGCATGATCGGATCGGCATCCGGCGTCTCGTCCTTCTCGTCCTTGTCGCTTTGGCGGAAGGCGTGGATGCGGTCGTGGGCGTCGGCCATGAATTCGTGGAAATGCGCGCGCCGTTTGCGCACGACCGCGCTGGTTTCGAAGAACAGGTCCATCAGCATGGTCTTGCCGCGGCCGACCTCGCCATAGAGGTAGAGGCCGCGGCGCGGCTCGATGCTCTGCGCCCGCCCGGCGAACAGCCAGCCGAGCGACGACGATTTGCGCAATTGTCGGTGCAGCGCGAGCTGCTGCTCCAATTGCGCCAGCCGCTCGACCATGAAGGCCTGCGCGGGGTCTGGTTCGATCTCACCGGCGGCGAGAAGCGCGGCATAGCGCGCTCGTAATTGGGCGGGCATGGGAGGAGCGTCTCAACGAAGAGCAGAGCTAGGGCCATTTGCCCGACGCTGTAAAACCGCAATTCGGCGCACCGGCCGCCTCATAAAGGGGCAAGCAAGTTAACCTATTGGACGGCATGCGTTTTTTGCGCACCAGCCCCGCAGCATGCAACCCATCACACTTTTGCTGCGTTGCACCATATAGGGTGCATGGGGCATCCGATTCGCACGAGGACATCCGATGCAAGAACCGCTTCCCGATAACGGGACCGTCCGCAAGCTGTGGCTCGGTGAAACCGAACTTTATGCCGCTCACCTGCTGCGGCTCGACACCGAAAGCCGCCAACGCCGATTCGGCGGCTCGGTCGCGGACGACTTCATCCGGCGCCATGCCGCCGCCTCGCACGGGCTCGGCGTGGTGATCCACGGCTTCTTCGTCGAGGGCATGCTGCGCGGCAGCGCGGAACTGCGCATCGACAGCCCGGCCTCCTCGCACACCGCCGAAGCGGCGTTCAGCATCGAAAGGCCGTGGCAAAGCCATGGCGTCGGCTCGGCGCTGCTCGAGCGAACTCTGCTGTCGGCGCGCAACCGCGGCATCCAGCGCCTGCGGATGCATTGCCTGGCGGACAACCAGCGCATGCAGCAGCTCACGCAGAAATTCGCCGCCGATCTGCATTTCGATTTTGGCAGCGTGACCGGCGACGTCGATCCGCCGCGCTCGACCGCACTGTCGATGACGCGCGAGATGATCGAGGACGCCAACGGCGTCGCCCAGGCGATCTTCGAGGCGCAATCGCGGTTGGTGAAGCCGGCCTAACGATGCTGTCGTCCCCGCGAAAGCGGGGACCCAGTAAACGCAAGCTGTTCAGATCAATTGAAACGTCGGCGACTACTGGATGCCCGCTGGAGCCTGTCATCGGGCCGCGCTTTGCGCGGGCCCGCTGGCGGGCATGACAGCCAACTATGCCGCGAGCGGGTAACTCGCCTCGACCACATAAGGCCCGCCGCCGACCGAGGCGCGCGAGGAAAACAGCACAAAGCGCGACACCTTGAACGGCGCCAGCCGGAACAGGCCGCGCGCCGAGAGATATTCGGCGACATCGCGCACCGACGCGTCGCGCAGCCGCGCCAGGCTGACATGCGGCGTGTATTTGCGGCCTTCCGGCTCTAGACCGATCCGCTGCATCAGGCGCTCCTGCTCGGCCTGCGCCTCGATCAAGGCCGGCGACGGCGCCACCGTCGCAACGACCGCGCGTGGCTTCTTGCTGCCGAACGAAGTGATGCCGTCGAGCCGGACCTCGAACGCATTGCGTTTCACGCGGCCCAGCAGCGACGCCACTTCGTGCGCGATGGTATCGTCGACGTCGCCGATGAACCGAAGCGTGACATGATAATTTTCGGGATCGATCCAGCGCGCGCCGGGCAATCCGCCGCGCAGCATCGAAAGCGATTCAGCCACGTCGGGCGGAACTTCGAGGCCCGTGAACAGCCTTGGCATGGCGACGCTCACTTTTAGTTTGCGTGCGATCCAAAAACCCGGACCGCACGCACCTTACGATCCGCGCGCAGCGCGCACGCGGGCGATCAGCTCTTCCACTTTCGGCACGATCCGCGCGACGATGACATCGACGCCGGCAGCACTGGGATGGAGTCCGTCGCGCTGATTGAACTTGGCATCGGCGGCGACCCCCTCGAGGAAGAATGGATAAAAAACCACGTTGTGAGTCGTGGCAAGCTCGGAAAACAGCCGCCCGAAGTCGTCGACATAGGCGCCTCCCATATTGGGCGGGGCGTACATGCCGCACAACAAAACCGCGATCTTGCGCTCGCCGAGCCGCGTCAAAATGCGTTCGATCGCCTGGCGGGTGACCGCCGGATCGACGCCGCGCAGCGCATCGTTGGCGCCGAGTTCGAGGATCACCGCATCGGTGCCCTCCGGCACCGACCATTCGAGCCGCGCCAGCCCACCCGAGGCGGTATCGCCCGACACGCCGGCATTGGCGACTTCCGCGGGGATACCCTTGGCGGCGAGCGCCTTGGCGAGCTTGACCGGAAACGCCGATTGCGCCGGCAGGCCGAAGCCGGCGGTCAATGAATCCCCCAACGCGACGATCCTGACCGGACGCGCTGCGTCCTGCGCGGGCGCGGCCACCGGCAAACCGGCGGCGAGACCGGCCAGCAGCGCGATTTGCACGAGGCGCCGGACTCTCCCATATGATCGGAGGCGCAATCGGGCTTTCTCCATGAACGGCAACTCCAAGGCGGGACCGGCCATCGCTTTGGCCGGCGTCAATCTCTCGCTCGGCGAGGGTGCGGCCCGCGTCCATATTCTCAAAGACATCGCGCTGAATATAGGGCGCGGCGAGGCAATCGGAATGGTCGGCCCCTCCGGGTCGGGCAAATCCACTTTGCTAATGGTGATGGCGGGGCTGGAGCGGGCCGACAGCGGCAGCGTCAGGGTGACCGGCGAGAATCTCGGGGCATTGGATGAGGATGCGCTGGCGCGCTTTCGCGGCCGCCACATCGGCATCGTGTTCCAGTCCTTTCATCTGATCCCGACCATGACGGCACTGGAAAACGTTGCGGTGCCGCTCGAACTGGCCGGCGTCGCCGATGCGCAACAGCGCGCCGCGCAGGAATTATCCGCCGTCGGGCTGGCCGAGCGGATGCAGCACTATCCGACGCAGTTGTCGGGCGGCGAGCAGCAGCGCGTCGCGATCGCCCGCGCTCTGGCGCCCGATCCGGCGATTCTGGTCGCCGACGAGCCGACCGGAAATCTCGACGAAGCGACCGGCACGCAAATCATCGATCTGCTGTTTGCCGGCCACCAGCGCCGCGCCACCACGCTGATCCTGGTGACGCATGACCCGGCGCTGGCGGCGCGCTGCGAACGCGTGGTGCGGCTGCGCTCAGGCCGCATCGACGGCGAAGGTCCGGCGTGAGCGCGGTATCGCTCGCGCCTGGCGGCGGCGCCGGCCGCTGGCTGGCCGCGCGCTTCGCGCTGCGCGAGATGCGCGGGGGATTGCGCGGCTTCTACATCTTCATCGCCTGCATCGCGCTCGGCGTCACCGCGATCGCCGGGGTCGGCTCGCTGGCCGGCAGCCTGACCGACGGGCTGGCGCGCGAAAGCCGCGTCATCCTCGGCGGCGATCTGTCGCTCGGGCTGATCCACCGCGAAGCCGACCCCGCCCAAATCGGCTATCTCGCCAGCCGCGGCACGCTGTCGACCACGGCGTCGCTGCGCGCGATGGCGCGCGCCGCCGACGGCAATGCGGCGCTGGTCGAGCTCAAGGCGGTCGATGCCGCCTACCCGCTGATCGGCGCCGTGCGGCTGCAACCTGACATGACGCTGGCGGCGGCGATCGCCGAGCGCGACGGCGTCTATGGCGCGGCCGCCGATCCGACCTTGCTGGCGCGGCTCGACCTCAAGCCGGGCGACGGGGTCACGATCGGCAATGCGAGCGTCGAGATCCGCGCCGAAATAACCGGCGAGCCGGACCGGCTGTCGATCGGCATCGGATTTGGTCCGCGGCTGATGGTGAGCGAGGCGGCGCTGCGAGCGAGCGGGCTGATCCAGCCGGGCTCGCTTGTTCGGTGGCAATATCGGCTTGCTCTGCCCGAGCACCAGGCCGACGATCGCCGGCTAAGCGATCTAAGGGCCGATGTAACCCGTCGTTTCCCCGATGCCGGCTGGGAAATCCGCACCCGCACCAACGCCTCGCCGATGCTCGAGCGCAACGTAGAGCGCTTCACGCAATTCCTTACAATCGTTGGACTAACCGCGCTGCTGGTCGGCGGCGTCGGGGTCGGCAATGCGGTGAAAAGTCATCTGGATCGCCGGCGCGAGACGATCGCGACGATGAAAGCGCTCGGCGCCACCGGCACCCGCGTCGTCGCCATTTATCTGACGCAAGTCATTGTTCTTGCTGCGATTGGCGGCGCGATCGGGCTCGTTTGCGGCGCCATCATCCCGTTTGCCGTCACCGGCCTGTTCGGCGCGATGATCCCGCTGCCGATCGAGCCGGCGCTCCAGCCAGGGCAACTGATTTTGTCCTTTATCTACGGGCTGTTGACCGCGCTGACCTTCGCGCTGTGGCCGCTCGGGCGAGCCCATGACGTGCCGGTCGGCGCGCTGTTTCGCGACGCGGTGGCGCCGCAGCCGGCGTGGCCGCGGCGGGGTTACATCGGCGCTGTGATCGCCTGCGCGGCGATGCTCGGCGTATTGTCGGTCGTTCTTTCGTACGACAAACGCGTTGCTCTGGTTTATGTCGGCGCCGCCGCCGCGACGTTCCTGTTATTGCGACTGGTGGCCGCCGGATTGATGGCGATCGCGAGGCACGCGCCCCGCGCGCGCTCGACGGTGCTGCGCATGGCGGTCGCCAACATCCACCGGCCCGCCGCGCTGACGCCGACCATCGTGCTGTCGCTCGGGCTGGGCATCGCGCTGCTGGTCACGGTGATCGAGATCGACGGCAATCTGCGCCGCCAGTTCACCGCCGCACTGCCGGAGAAGGCGCCTTCGTTTTATTTCCTCGACATCCCGTCCGACGATGCCGGGCGGTTCGAAGGTTTCCTGCGCGGCCTTGCCCCGGCGGCGAAGCTCGAGGAGGTGCCGCTGCTGCGCGGCCGCATCGTCGCGGCCGGCGGAACGCAGGCGGAAAATCTCAAGCCATCGCAGGACGCCGCCTGGGTGCTGCAGAGCGACCGCGGCCTGACCTATAGCGACGTGGTGCCGGTCGGCTCGCGCGTCGTCGAGGGCCAATGGTGGGGGCCCGATTACGAAGGGCCGCCACTGGTGTCGTTCGAGCAGAAGATCGCGCAGGGCCTCGGGCTCAAGGTCGGCGACCCGGTGACGGTCAACGTGCTCGGCCGTAACATCAACGCGACGATCGCGAACCTGCGCAAGCTCGATTGGGAAAGCCTCGGCATCAATTTCGTCCTGGTGTTTCCGCCCAATACGTTTCGCGGCGCGCCGCATACCCATATGGCAACCTTGACCTATCCGGACGGCGGCTCCGCCGCGCAGGAGAGCGCGGTGATCCGCGCGGTGGCGCGCGACTTCCCGACGGTGACGACGGTGCGGGTGAAAGACGCGCTCGACGCCATCGGCGGCCTGATCGGCAATCTCGTGCTCGGGATCCGCGCCGCCAGCGCGGTGACGTTGCTTGCGGCCGGCCTGGTGCTCGGCGGCGCGCTGGCGGCCGGGCACCAGCATCGCGTTTACGACGCCGTCATTCTCAAGACGCTCGGCGCGACACGGCGGCGGCTGCTGACCGCCTACCTGATCGAATATCTGCTCCTCGGCGTGGCAACGGCGGTATTCGGCGTGCTGTCGGGCTCGCTGGCGGCATGGCTGATCACCAGCCAACTGATGAATCTCGGCTTCCAGTGGGCCGCGATCCCGGCGATCGCCGCTACCTGCGGCGCGGTGGCACTGACCGTCGTGCTTGGGCTGCTTGGTACTTTCAGCGCGCTGGGCCAAAAACCGGCCCCGGTGCTGCGAAACCTGTAAGTTTGCAAGGCTTTGCGGCATTCCGCCGCGTCCAGCAAAAGGGCCCGCAGAGCCCTGGATTTCGCTATAATGCCGGCACAGGTGAAATTAACGCCCAGTAAGGTTGCGAACACCGCGGTGGCCTGATCTGGCGTCGAGACTTGAGCCTTACTAGATTGAGTCCCGAACGATGACGGCATGTTGCCGCCCCACGTGAACGGATTAACCGGCGCACGGCCGGATCACAGAGAGGGAACTGCAATGTCGGATTTTGATCGCAACATCGCTGCCCGCGGCACTTACGCCGACCGGGCCGTGGTCGATGCGGGTCTGCGCGCTTACATGATCCGCATCTACAATTACATGGCGGCGGGCGTCGCGCTGACCGGCGTGGTCGCCTGGGCGACCTTCAACGCCGCGGTCGTGACCGGCCCGAACGGCGCCATCACCGGGCTGACTTCGTTCGGCCAGGCGATCTTCAGCGGCCCGCTGACGATCGTGCTGTTTCTCGGCACGCTCGGCATCGTGTTCTTCCTGAGCTTCCGCATCAACAAGCTGCAAGCCTCGACGGCGCTCGTGCTGTTCATGGCCTACGCCGCCCTGCTCGGGCTGATGCTGTCCTCGGTGTTCCTCGCCTACACCGGCGCGTCGATCACGCGGACGTTTTTCATCTCGGCGGCGTCGTTCGGCGCGTTGAGCCTCTACGGCTACACGACGCAGCGCGACCTGTCCCCGGTCGGCTCGTTCCTGATCATGGGCCTGTTCGGCCTGATGCTGGCGATGCTGGTGAACCTGTTCCTCAAGAGCAGCGGCCTCGACTTCGCGATCTCGGCGATCGGCGTACTGATCTTCGCGGGGCTCACCGCATGGGATACCCAGCGCATCAAGGAAATGTATGACGTCCAGGACGACGGCACCGCGGCCGGCCGCAAGGCGGTGATGGGCGCGCTGACGCTCTACCTCGACTTCATCAACCTGTTCCTGTTCCTGCTGCGCTTCATGGGTGATCGGCGCTAACGCGCCGATACAGCTTCAAAAGTTCGACGCCCCGGCCGAAAGCCGGGGCGTTTTGCTGTTTGGCACCGTAGGCAATTGACTCGTGTCGGACCGCGCCCAATCATTATTGTTCTCGGAAGGGCACGATGGCCAAAAGAAGAGGGTAGCGATCTATCGCAGTGCTAAAGATGGTCAATTCGTTTCGCGGCACTACGCAAAAGACATCCCGCGACGACCGAGAAAGAAAGAGGACGCGCGGAACTGGCGGCACAGGACCGCGTAAAAAATGAAACTGCAAGATTATCGAGATACGATTTATACTTTTTCTGGAAAAGCCAATGATCTAAATCGTCAATTAGGATTTGCTGGAATTGCTCTGATATGGCCGTTGCGAGACGTTAACACAGCAACCAAGCCTCCCATCCCAACTCAGTTGATTTGCCCGACGGCGCTGATCGTCGCGTCTTTAGCTTTGGATATGGTTCACTATTGTCTCGCGTCGATCATATGGCTCGTTTTCTATACGGTGAAAGAAAATGCACAGCCCATGGCTTGAAAGACCAATATTCCTGATTTTTATCTTGAAAATTTCCTGCATCATCACAGCTTTATATTCTCATCCTAACTACGTAACCAAAGCGCTCGGATAACTCGCTAATGTCCGAGCTGACACTCCGCCCCGCGGCCCTGGCCGACATCCCCGCCATCACCCGCATCTACGCCCATGCGGTGGAGCACGGCACGGCGTCGTTCGAGCTCGAGCCGCCGGACGAAGCCGAGATGACGCGGCGGATGCAGGCACTGCTCGACGGCAAATTCCCTTATCTCGTCGCGGAGGTCGATGACGCGATGGCGGGCTACGCCTACGCGTCGCTCTACCGCACCCGGCCGGCCTACCGCTTCACGGTGGAGAATTCGGTCTATGTCGCGCACGACATGCATCGCCGCGGCATCGGCAAGGTACTGCTGCTGAAACTGATCGAGCAGTGCACCGTGCTCGGCTTCCGGCAGATGATTGCGGTGATCGGCGACAGCGATCAGGCGGCCTCGATCGGCGTGCATAAAGCCTGCGGCTTCGAGCACGCCGGCAATCTCAAGAGTATCGGCTGGAAATTCGGCCGCTGGCTCGACACGCCGCTGATGCAGCGCGGGCTCGGGCCGGGGGCGACGACGAAGCCTTAGTGTTTCCTTCGCGTCAGTTCGCCACCAGCGCCAGCGACTTGTCGAGCACCCGCAGCACGCGATCGAGCTCGGCGCCGCGCCGCAGGATCAGCCCGGTCGCCGAAATGACGCTGTAGGCGCCCTGCTTGCGCGACAGCCTGGGGTTTTTCTCGATCCGGTAGATCGGGATCTCGGAGGCGCGCCGGAATACCGAGAACACCGCGCGGTCCTTCAGGAAATCGATGGCGTAGTCGCGCCATTCGCCGGCGGCCACCATGCGCCCGTAAAGATCAAGAATGCGCCGCAATTCCTGATGATCGAATTTGACTTCATTCGGGGTCGCCGGCTGTCGGGCAAATGCGGCGGCCCCGTAGGACTGGCTTGGATCGGCTTCGCCCGAACCGAACGACATGCGGCGCCTCCTGGTTGGCTGTTTCCTCATGATCGCGCCGCGGGCCGGTTCGGGCAAGAGCTTGCGGCGCGGGCATTTGCCGCAAAAACTAGCCGTTTCCGATCACGCATTCGTTAGCGCAATCACAATAACGCCCAATTTCGGTCAACCACCCGTCACCTAGACAGACGATACAGAAGGCCGTTGCCTCAATAGGCCCGGGCGGCTTGTCGCCCGGTCCTCAGCCCCCCAGCCCCCCGGGCTCGGCGGCCCGGGCCAGTTGAGCACCCGTAGAGTACCCGCGAACCCCAGTGAGTACCTGCGTAATTGTCTTGAGTACCGACGTAATGTTTTGAGTACCCGCGTACGGTTCTATCCCCAAACAGACTTCTGGGCCGGCTTTTTAGCCGGCCCATTTTTTTGGGAAATTGTTGGACTAGTTCTTCAGCGACGCCATGGCGGCGCCGAGCATGGCACCGGGCTTGGTGGCCGCGCCGCTCTGCACGACGGCCGCGACCGTGTCGATATCCTTGGCGGCGACATCGGCGAGCGGCACGCTGAAACTTTGCGCCTCGCCGTTCCAGTCGCCGAGCTTCACCCAGCGCCGCACCACGTTGTAGTAGGTCAAGGTCTGGCCGCGGTTTTCGCCGCGCGCGATCTCGACCGGCACCTTGCTGGTGATGGGGCACAGCCAGACTTCGCCGCTGCGCTCCTGGCCCGCCGCGGCGGCCGCAACATCGACCGTGACCTTGCCGTTGGCGACGGCCAGCGTCAGCGAAATTTTCAGCACCGATGCGGCGTCCCGCGTCTGCGCGATCGCCCGCTCGATCGCCGTCTTGTCGCTGCCCAGCACGTGCTTCAGCCCGTTGACGACGACTTGCGGCGTATAGACCTCGCGGTCGCCGCGCGCCGTTGCATAAGCGCGCTCGCGGTTCGAATGACCGTGGACCGCCAATGTGTCCTTCCAGCCGAGGTAGTCCCAGTAGTCGACGGCAAGGCTCATCGTGACCAGCGAGGGATCCTTGGCCAGTTCGCCCAGCAGAGCGTCGGCCGGCGGGCATGACGAACAGCCCTGGCTGGTGAACAGCTCGACCACCGCACGGGGCTCCGCTGCTGCCGGCTGTGCCAGCAGCAATGCCGAGCAAGCCAATGCGGTGGTTGCGGCGGCAAGGTTCGCGGTGTGGCGGAAGTTCATGCGGCGTCCACGATCCCCTCTACGCTGCCATGCAGCATGGTGGGGTCATAACCGCCTCGGCGTTCACCCGCCACTCACTTCAAGGTGAGCAACGGGGTCCCTCAGGCCGCCAGATGGCGCAGGACGTACTGCAAAATGCCGCCGTTCTTGAAGTAATCGAGCTCATCGAGCGTATCGATCCGGCAGATCAGCGGCACGCGCTTGAGCGTGCCGTCGCCGCCCACGATCTCGGCGATCAGCTTCTGGCGCGGCTTGAGGTCGCCGTGCAGCCCGCGCAAGGTGACCTGCTCGTCGCCCTTGAGGCCGAGCGTCTGCCACGAAGTGCCTTCCTCGAACACCAGCGGCATGACGCCCATGCCGATCAGGTTCGAGCGGTGGATGCGCTCGAACGATTGGCAAACCACGGCGCGGATGCCGAGCAGCACCGAGCCCTTGGCCGCCCAATCGCGCGAGGATCCGGTGCCGTATTCCTTGCCGGCGAACACGACGAGCGGCACGCGCTCGGCTTTGTACTTCATCGCCGCCTCGTAGATCGTCATGCGCTGCTTTGAGGGATAGTGAACCGTGAAGCCGCCTTCGACGCCCTTCACCATCTGGTTCTTTAGGCGGATGTTGCCGAACGTGCCGCGCATCATGATTTCATGATTGCCGCGCCGGGTGCCGAATTGGTTGAAGTCGGCCGGCTTGACCTTGTGGGCGATCAGATATTTTCCGGCCGGGGAATCGATCTTGATCGAGCCGGCCGGCGAGATGTGGTCGGTGGTGATCGAATCGAGGAACAGGCCGAGCACGCGCGCGTCGATGATGTCGTCGCGCGGCTGCGGGTTGCGGCCCATACCGGCGAAGTAAGGCGGGTTCTGCACGTAGGTCGACTTCTTGTCCCAGGCGTAGGTCATGCCGCCCTTGACCGTGATCTTGCGCCAGTTGGCGTCGCCCTTGAACACCTCGCCGTATTTCTTGAGGTACATCTGGCGCGTGATGGTCTTCTTGATGACGTCGTCGATTTCCTTGTTGGACGGCCAGATGTCCTTGAGGAAAACCTTCTTGCCCTGGCTGTCGGTGCCGAGCGGCTCCTTGACCAGATCGACCTGCATCGAGCCGGCGATCGCATAGGCGACCACCAGCGGCGGCGAGGCGAGATAGTTGGCGCGCACGTCGGCGTTGACGCGGCCCTCGAAGTTGCGGTTGCCGGACAGCACGGCGGCGGCGACCAGATCGTTCTTGTTGATCGATTCCGAAATCTCGGCCGGCAGCGGCCCCGAATTGCCGATGCAGGTCGTGCAGCCGAAGCCGACCAGATTGAAGCCGAGCTTGTCGAGGTCCTTTTGCAGCCCGGACTTCTCGAGATATTCGGCGACTACCTGCGAGCCCGGCACCAGCGAGGTCTTGACCCACGGCTTGACGGTGAGGCGGCGCGCCGCGGCCTTGCGGGCCAGGATGCCGGCGGCGACCATCACGTTCGGATTGGAGGTGTTGGTGCACGAGGTGATCGCGGCGATCACGACGTCGCCATTGCCGAGATCGTGCTTGCGGCCCTTGACCGGCGCGCGCTTGGTCAGCTCGGCGGCCTTGTTGAACTCCTTGTCCATCGAGACGGTGAAGCCCGGCTTGACGTCGCGCAGCGCGATGCGGTCCTGCGGACGCTTCGGGCCCGCGAGCGACGGCTCGACGCTCGACAGGTCGAGCTTGAGAATGTCGGTGAACATCGGGTCCGGCGTCGCCTTGGTGCGGTACATGCCCTGCGCCTTGGCATAGGCCTCGACCAGCTCGACCGTCTCGATCGGGCGCCCGGTATTGTGCAGGTAGCCGATCGTGTGCTCGTCGATCGGCGAAAACCCGCAGGTGGCGCCGTATTCGGGCGCCATGTTGCCGAGCGTGGCGCGGTCGGTGACCGGCAACGCCGCGAGGCCGGGGCCGAAGAATTCCACGAACTTGCCGACCACGCCGTGCGCGCGCAGCATCTGCGTCACGGTGAGGACGAGGTCGGTCGCCGTGAGGCCTTCCTTCATCTTGCCGGTGAGCTTGAAGCCGATCACCTCGGGCAGCACCATCGACAGCGGCTGGCCCAGCATGCAGGCCTCCGCCTCGATGCCCCCGACGCCCCAGCCCAGCACCGAGAGGCCGTTGACCATCGTGGTGTGCGAGTCGGCGCCGACCAAAGTGTCCGGATAGGCGACCTCGAAGGTGCCGGCCTTGCCGTCAGCCTTCACCTTGTCCTTCTTGGTCCACACCGTGCGCGACAGGTATTCGAGATTGACCTGATGGCAGATGCCGGTGCCGGGCGGCACCACGCTGAAATTGTCGAACGAGCGCTGCGCCCATTTCAGGAAGCTGTAGCGCTCCTGGTTCTGCCGGTATTCCTCGTCGACGTTCTTCTTGAACGCGGAGTTGTTGCCGTAGAACGCCACCGACACCGAATGGTCGATCACCAGATCGACCGGCACCAGCGGATTGATCTTCTTGGGATCGCCGCCGAGCATCTTCATGGCGTCGCGCATCGCGGCGAGGTCGACCACCGACGGCACGCCGGTAAAATCCTGCAGCAGCACGCGCGCCGGGCGGAACGCGATCTCGTGCTCGGAGGTCTTGTCCTTGAGCCAGTGCGCGACGGCCTGGATGTCTTCCTTCTTGACGGTGCGACCGTCCTCGTAGCGCAGCAGGTTCTCCAGCAGCACTTTAAGCGAGAACGGCAGGCGGGAAATGCCCTTGAGGCCGTTCTTCTCGGCGGCGAGCAGGCTGTAATAGGCGTAGGTTTTCTTCCCGACCTGGAGGGTCTTGCAGCACCTGAAACTGTCGAGCGATGTCATATCTGCGGTTCCAATCCCGGCGGGGACACGAAGGCGGCTTCACGCTAAGCTTTTATGGCGGCGGGTGTTTTTCGTTAGGCGAGCTCGCATGAACACTGCGGAGGCTATTTTGGCGCAGTTGCGGGCTTATAAGGACTTTTCCGGCGGGATACCAGATTGACCGCATTTTCACACGAAAAGCCGGAAATCCTTGGGGTTTGCGATGCAGTTGCGGGCTCATAACCTCGCCTGCGTCCGCGGCGGGCGCGAGGTGTTCGCCAACGTCGATTTCGCCGTCGACGCCGGGCAGGCGCTGCTGGTGAGCGGGCCGAACGGCGCCGGAAAATCCTCGCTGCTGCGCATGATCGCCGGCTTGCTGCGCGCCGCGAGCGGCACCATCGAGCTCGACGATGCCGACGGCGAACTCAGCCTGGCCGAGCAGGCGCATTACCTCGGACATCAGGATCCGGCCAAGCCGAATTTGTCGGTCGCCGAGAACCTCGAGTTCTGGAGCGCCTATCTCGGCGGCCGGCGCATCGCCTATGCGCTCGAGCGGGTCGGACTCGGCGCGCTGGCCGGCCTGCCGGCCGCGTACCTGTCGGCGGGGCAGCGCCGCCGGCTGTCGATCGCGCGGCTGATCGCCGTCAAACGCCCGCTCTGGCTGCTCGACGAGCCCAACAACGCGCTCGACGCCGCGGCGCAGGCCCAGCTTGCCGCGCTGATGAACGCGCATCTGAAATCCGGCGGCATCATCGTTACCGCGGCGCACGGGCCGCTTGGCCTTCGCTGCGCACGTCGATTGAAACTCGCATGAATCCCCTCGCCGCTCTCCTGCTGCGCGACTTGCGGCTGGCGACTCGCGCCGGCGGCGGCGCGCTGATCGGCGCGTTGTTCTTCCTGACCGTCGTCGTCCTGGTTCCGTTTGCGGTCGGGCCCGACCTCGCGCTGTTGCAGCGCATCGGCCCGGCGATCCTGTGGCTCGGCGCCTTGCTCGCCAACCTGCTGACGCTCGAGCGGTTGCTCGCGACCGACCATGACGACGGCTCGCTCGACATTCTGATGACGGGCCGGGTGCCGCTCGAACTGGTGGCGGCGACCAAGGCACTGGCGCATTGGCTCGCCACCGGCTTGCCGCTCGTCGTCATCACGCCGCTGCTCGGCCTGCTGCTCGGCGTCGGGATGAGCGTCACCGCTCCGCTGACTTTGACGTTGCTCGTCGGCACGCCAGCGCTGACGTTCATCGGCCTGACCGGCGCCGCGCTCGCGGTGACGTTGCGGCGCGGCGGGCTGCTGATGGTCGTTCTCGTGCTGCCGCTGACGATTCCCGTGCTGATTTTCGGCGTCTCCGCCGCCAATGCCGCGATTGCCGGGCCGCTGCCGTTCGGGCCGCCTTTCACCATTCTTTGCGCGCTGACGCTGGCAAGTATAGTGATCGGCCCGTTCGCGGCCGCTGCCGCGCTGCGCCACGGACTGGAGTGAATATGAGGGGCGGTCTGGCCAAGTATTTCGAATGTCGTCCCCGCGAAAGCGGGGACCCAGTAACCGCAACCGCCAGGTTTCAATCGAGACGCCTGCCTTTACTGGATGCCCGCCTGCGCGGGCATGACAGCGGGAACACAAGATGGCCCTGATCGACCTCGCCAATCCGACCCGTTTTCTCGCGCTGGCGAACCGCGCGCTGCCCTGGCTCGCGATCGCGACGCTGATCGCCTTCGCGGTCGCGCTGCCGATGGCATGGGCGGCGCCCGACGATTATCAGCAGGGCGCGACGGTCAAGATCATGTTCCTGCACGTGCCGTCGGCCTGGCTCGCAATGTTCGGCTGGGCGGCGATGAGCGTTGCCTCGCTCGGCACCTTGGTGTGGCGCCATCCGCTCGCCGACGTCGCCGCCAAGGCGACCGCGCCGATTGGCGCCGCGCTGACTTTGCTCTGCCTCGTCACCGGCTCGCTGTGGGGCCGGCCGATGTGGGGCACCTACTGGGTATGGGACGCCAGGCTCACCTCGGTGCTCGTTTTCTTCATCATGTATCTCGGCGTCATCGCGCTCTACGCCATCGCCGAGGACCCCAACCGCGGGGCGCGCGCCGCCGCGATCCTCACTCTGGTCGGTGCGATCAACCTGCCGATCATCAAGTTCTCGGTCGACTGGTGGAACACGCTGCATCAACCGGCGTCGGTGGTGCGGATGGGCGGTTCGGCGATCGACCCCTCGCTGCTGCGCCCGCTGCTGATGATGGCGCTGGCGTTCCTCTTGCTGTTCGTCACGCTGCAAGTCGCCGCGATGCGCAACGAGATCCTGCGCCGGCGCATTCGCAGCCTGCGTATTTCCCAGGCCCGTCGCGTATGATCCAGAAAAGTGGGCACCGGTTTTCGGATCAGATCATGCGCCAAGGAAAATACGCATGACTCAGCTCGGTCAGCACGCCATTTTCATCCTGACGGCCTACGCCGCCGCGCTCGCCGTTATCGCGGCGTTGATCGGCTGGGTGGCGGTGGATTACTCGACGCAGCAGCGCATCCTCGGCGAGTTCGAGCAGCGCGGCATCCGCCGCCGTTCGGCACCAAGAAAGAAAGCAAGCCGACGATGAGCCGGCGCGGCCTGCTGATGCTGCTGCCGCTCGTGGTATTCCTGGCGCTGGCGGCCTTGTTCCTGTTCCGGCTCGGCGGCGGCGATCCAGCGAAAATCCCGTCGGCGCTGATCGGCCGGACGGCGCCGGAGACCGACCTGCCGCCGCTCGACGGGCTGGCGCGCGACGGCGTCGCGGTGCCGGGGCTCAAGCCCGAGGCCTTCAAGGGCAGCGTGACGGTGGTGAACGTGTGGGCGTCGTGGTGCGTACCGTGCCACGACGAGATCCCGTTTCTCGCGCAGCTTGGCAAGGACGGCCGCATCCGGCTGGTCGGCATCAACTACAAGGACCAGGTCGACAACGCGCGGCGTTTCCTCAACCGTTACGGCAATCCGTTCGCGGCGACCGGCGCGGACGACAAAGGCCGCGCCGCGATCGATTGGGGCGTCTACGGTGTGCCGGAGACATTCCTGGTCGGCCGCGACGGCCGCATCGCCTACAAGCTGATCGGGCCGATCAACGCCGAAAATTTCTCGCGCGTGCTGATGCCGGAGATTGAGAAGGCGCTTCGATAGCATTCGCTAAGGTGAACGTGACGGCGATCGGCGCGAGCGGAATGCCGCTCACCACGGCCGTCCACGTTTCGCCGGGCGCGACAAGAAGCGCGCGAGTCAACGTGCCGGTCGAAACGATTTCGCCCGCGGCGAGCGGCGGATCGAGCGAATCCTTAGCGAGCGCGTCGACGAGGTAGCGTAGCACGCTGAGCGGCCCCTCCAGGACATTGGCGGCATTGCCGCGATCCATTACTTCGCCGTTGCGGCTGAGCACGACATCGAAGCGAGCGAGCTCGTCGAGCCAATGCCCGCGGCGTGGCGCGACCGCGTGCCGTGGCCCCACCAGCAGCGCGCCGTGCATCGCATTGGCGGCCGAGGTGTCGGCGGCTGCGAACTTCCAGTCGGGATAGATCGATTGCACGATCTCATATCCGAACGACAGCCAATCGATGCAACCGAGCAGTGCCGGGTTATCCATGCCCGGTGCCGGCGCCGCCGAAAGACCGAACATGATCTCCGGCTCGATCCGCGGCTCCGCCAGGCCCGCCAGCGGCACGGCCGCATCGCCGAGATCGCGGACGGTACGGTCGGTGACGTAGCCCCAGTTCGGGCCGTTGACACCGTATTCGGGCCAGATCCGACGATTGGTGAAGCCGACCTTGCGGCCCAGCACGCGCTCGCCACGCCGCTCGAAAGCGGCACGCAGCAGCGGCCTGATACGCTCGCCATCTTCAGGCGAGAAGCCGCCCGGCCGCTTCGAGAATGGGGTGATCGGACGCGACGCCTCGATCGCCGATAAGGCTTCCGCCGCAATCGCCGAGAGAGCGGCCTGCGTATTCTGGCCCTCCATTCAGTGCTCCGTATCTGCCGGTGTGTCGGCGCTGTATTTCACCAGCAGCGGGTATTGCAACGCGCCGAACAGGAATGTGAGCGGCACCACGCCGAACAATTTGAAGCTGACCCAGAAATCGGTCGTCTGCGTGCGCCATACGATTTCATTGACCACGGCGAGAAACAAGAAGAACAGCGCCCAGCGGATCGTCAGCCGCCGCCAGCCTTCGTCGGTCAGGCGGAAGACCGAATCGAACACCATGCCGAGCACCGGCTTGCCGAAGGCGAGCCCGCCCAGCAACACGCCGCCGAACAGCAGATAGATGATGGTCGGCTTGAGCTTGATGAACAGATCGTCGTGCAAGACGAGCGTGAGCCCGCCGAACACCAGCACGATCGCCGCGGTGACGAGCGGCATCACCGCGATGTGGCGCGTGATGACATAAGACACCGCGAGCGCGGCCAGCACCGCGGCCATGAAGGCGGCGGTCGCGGCAAAGATGCCGAATTTCGAATTGGCGGCGAAAAACAGGATCAGCGGCCCGATATCGAGCGTGATCTTGAGCCACGGATTGAGCTTTATTTTATCGGCCATTGCTTCTTTTCATTCCTCTAGCCCGACGATCGCCCGCGCGAAATCGCGCGCGGTGAACGGTTGCAGGTCGTCGACGCCCTCGCCGACGCCGATGAAGTGCACCGGCAGCCCGAATTTGGTGGCGAGCGCGACCAGGATGCCGCCGCGCGCCGAGCCGTCCAGCTTGGTCATCACCAGCCCGGTGACACCCGCCGTTTTCTGAAACAGCTCGACCTGCGACAGCGCGTTCTGCCCCACCGTGGCGTCGAGCACCAGCAGCACGGCATGCGGCGCGTCGGGAATGACCTTGCGCATCACGCGCACGATCTTCTCCAGTTCGCTCATCAGCTCGGTTTTGTTCTGCAACCGGCCGGCGGTGTCGACCATCACGATCTCGAGGCATTCGGCCTTGGCCTGCGCGATGGCGTCAAACGCCAGCCCCGCCGGGTCGGCCCCTGGTTCACGGGCGAAGACGGCGGCGCCGGTGCGCTCGCCCCAGATCCTGAGCTGGTCGATCGCGGCAGCGCGGAACGTGTCGCCGGCAGCAAGCAGCACGCTCTTGCCTTCGGCACGGAATTTGGCGGCGAGCTTGCCGATCGTCGTGGTCTTGCCGGAGCCGTTGACGCCGACGACCAGGATGACGAAAGGCCGCGACGTGATCTCGAGCGGCCGGTCGACGCCGGCCAGCGCCTTCTCGATCTCGCCGGCCAGCACGGCCTTGACGTCGTCGGGCGCGACGCTCTTCTCGAACCGGCCGGCACCGAGCGCCTCGGTGATGCGCGCCGCGGTTTCGACGCCCAGATCGGCGCGGACCAGCTCGCTTTCGAGGTCCTCCATCGCGTCGGCGTCGAGCCGGCGCTTGGTGAGGAGATCGGAAACCGCGGTGCCGAGCGCCGAGGACGAGCGCTTGAGCCCGCCCGAAAGGCGCTTCCACCAGCTCTGCTGCGCCGATTTGTCGGGTTCGTTATCGTTCATCCGGCACTCATTCAAACTGTCACCCCCGGGTTTAACCCGGGGGTCCAGCCTTCTTGGTGAAAAAGATGGATTGCCGGGTCAAGCCCGGCAATGACAATAAGGACAATGACACCGGACGAGATGCAGCGTCGCCTGCTCTACCGCGACGGATTGATGCTGGTGGTCGACAAGCCGGCCGGGCTGCCGGTCCATCGCGGCCCGAAAGGCGGCGAGAGCTTCGAGGATCATTTCGGCGAGCTACGCTTTGGACTGCCGCGCTCGCCGTCGCTGGCGCACCGGCTCGACCGCGACACCTCCGGCTGCCTGGTGCTTGGGCGGCACAGGAAGGCGCTGGCGAGCCTCGGCAAATTGTTCAAGCAGGGCAAGATCGGCAAGACCTATTGGGCGGTGGTCGAGGGCGGTCCGGCGGAGGACGAAGGCCGCATCGAGATCGCGCTCGCCAAGCGCGACGATACCCGTGGCTGGTGGATGAAGCCCGACCCGAAAGGCCTGCCGTCGGTCTCGACCTGGCAGGCGATGGGGCGCGGCGGCGGACTGACCTGGCTGGCGCTGTCGCCGCTGACCGGGCGCACCCATCAGTTGCGCGTGCATTGCGCCGAGATGGGATGGCCGATCGTCGGCGACGACATCTACGGCAAGTCGCCGCGTGGCGAGCCGGTCCAGCATCTGCATGCGCGCGAGATCGTGGTGCCGCTCTACAAGAACAAGGACGCGATCAAGGTCACCGCGCCGGTGCCGCAGCACATGAAGGAGCGGCTCGCGATCTGCGGGTGGCGAGAGGTTTAGTAAAGCATCGCCTGGGTGCAGGCCGGCGCGTCCTTGTCGTATTGCTCGCCGCCCATCTTGCCGCTGGTCAATTCCGCGATGATGGTGCCGGTCGACGGCAACGCCGCGCGCGGGATCTGCGTCTTCGGGTCCCATAATTTGCCGCGCACCACCGCCTTGGTGCAGTGGAAGAAAATCTTCTCGATTTGAACGATCAGCACGCCGCGGGCCGGCTTGCCGTTGACCGCGAAGCTTTCGCGCAGCGCCGGGTCGACCGACACCTCGGCGCGGCCGTTGATGCGCAATGTCTCGCCGACGCCGGGAATGAGAAACAGCAGCGCGACGCGCGGGTCGCTCATCAGGTTCTTGAAGCCGTCGAGCCGGTTGTTGCCGGGACGGTCGGGGATCATCACGGTGCGATCGTCGACGATGCGCACAAAGCCCGGCGCGTCGCCCTTCGGCGAGCAATCCAGCCCGTCAGCGCCTGACGTTGCGATGATGACGAACGGCGCCGCCTCGATCATCTTGCGATAGCCGTCGCTGATGTGGTCGATCTCTTTCGCCAGCGAGGTCGGCATCGGCTCGCCGTACAGGCTTTCGAGCTGTTCGACCGATGTAACCAGATTGTCCGCGCTCATCGGGCTCCCCCCTAGGCCGCCAGCAGATGTTTGCCATCGTGGCCGGCGATCGCCAGTTCGAGCATAGCACCGGGCGTGCAGCTTGTCGGCAGGCGCACCGGCGTGAATTGCTCGGTGCGGCCGACATAAGGCGATTCCGCGAGAATGCGGCGGTGCCCGCCGATTTCCCGATCGAGGTGCCGGCGCAGCGCCGCCTCGCCGTGGGCGCGCAGGCGGCGGGCGCGTTCCTTGACGATGGCGGGCTGCACCGGCGGCATGCGCGCCGCCGGCGTGCCGGGCCGGGCCGAGAACGGAAAGACGTGAAGCTGCGTCAGGCCGCAGTCGTCGACCAGGCCGAGCGAGCGCGCGAACATCGCCTCGGTTTCGGTGGGGAAGCCGGCGATGATATCGGCGGAGAATGCGACGTCGGGGCGCAGCCGACGCACCCGATCGCAGAACGCAATCGCGTCGGCGCGGCCATGGCGGCGCTTCATGCGCTTGAGGATCATGTCGTCGCCGGCCTGCAGCGACAGGTGGAGGTGCGGCATCAGCCGCGGTTCGCTGGCGAGCGCGTTGAGCAGATCGGCGTCGGCCTCGACCGAATCGATCGACGATAGCCGCAGCCGCTGCAGCGCCGGCACTTCGCGCAGCACGCGCTTGACCAGCGCGCCGAGCCCGATGCCGGCGTCGTAACTCGTGATGTCGACCCCGGTCAGCACGACCTCGGGACAGCCGCGCTCGACGATGCGGCGCACCTGCGCGACGGCCTGTTCGGGCGGCAACGAACGCGAATTGCCGCGGCCAAACGGGATGATGCAGAACGTGCAGCGGTGGTTGCAGCCGTTTTGAATCTGCACGAAGGCACGCGGTAAATTGTGATTGCCGCCGAACGGCGGCGCAGCCGCGAGCTGGGTCTCGCGCATGATATCGCCGACCGCAACGCGCGCGGTTTGCCGCCACGCCCGCGGCTCGAGCTTCTCGGTGTTGCCGAGCACGCGGTCGACCTCGGGCATCGCGGCAAAGCCCGCCGCATCGGTCTGCGCCGCGCAGCCGGTCACGACGATGGTGGCGCCCGGACGCTGGCGCCGCGCGCGCCGGATCGCCTGGCGCGCCTGGCTCACCGCCTCGTTGGTCACAGCGCAGGTATTGATAACGAGCGTGTTGGCGAGATCGCCCGCCGCGCCGCGGATCGCTTGCGACTCCGAAGCATTGAGCCGGCAACCGAAGGTGATGACGTCGAGGCTCACGCTGCGCCCGCGAACAAGGCCGGGTCGAACTTGCCCTCGTATTCGAATTCCGCGGCGCCGGTCATCAGCACGTGGTCATTGTCGGCACGCCATTCGACGAGGAGCTCGCCGCCCGGCAGGGTGACACGCACCTTGCGCTCGGTGCGCCGCAGCCGCGCGGCGGCGACAGCGGCGGCGCAGGCGGCCGAGCCGCAGGCGCGCGTCAGCCCCGCGCCGCGCTCCCAAGTGCGGATCTCGATGTGATCGCGCGCGGCAACGTGCGCCAGCGTGATGTTGGCGCGCTCCGGAAACATCGGATGGTTTTCCAGCAGCGGGCCGAATTTTTCCAGCGCGTAGCCGTTGACGTCGTCGACCCAGAAGATCGCGTGCGGGTTGCCCATGCTGACGACGGCCGGCGAATGCAGCACCGGCTTGTCGATCGGCCCGATTTGCAATTCGATGGCGCGGGTGTCGCGAAATTCCTCGGCGAGCGGGATCTCGTTCCACTTGAAGCGCGGCGAGCCCATGTCGACGGTAAAGCGCCCGTCGGCGCCCTTCCAGCAATTCAGGATGCCGCTCGTCGTCTCGAAGGTCAGCGCGTCCTTGCCGTTTTGCTGCGACACCAGCGAGGCGATGCAGCGCATGCCGTTGCCGCAGGCGCCGGCCTCCGAGCCGTCATTGTTATAGATGCGCACGAACGAATCCGTGCCCGGCGTGCGCGGCGGGTAGAGCGCCATCAGCTGATCGTAGTGCACGCCGCCCTTGGGGCTGGCGACGGCACGCGCGTCGTCGGCGCTGATTGGCGCGCTTTGTGCATTGCCCGAGCCGGCGCCCGGACGCATGTCGACGACGACGATCTCGTTGCCGATGCCGTTCATCTTGACGAAGCGATGGTTGGCTAAGGCGCTCATCAGGTGTCCGTCATGCTTTCGGCCGAATTGGTCCGGTTTATATGGCGAATTGACGAGAAATGGCCAGTGGCGTGGTAGAATGCCTGCGGCGCGAGCGAATCGCCGGGGACGCCGCGCCGGCAGGTGATTGAGGAAAAACGACGATGTCCCGCCTGGCTTTTCTGTTGTCGATCGCGCTGGCCGCGCTGATTTCCCCCGTTGCCGCCCAAACCAAGCCGGATTTTCCGCCGGCCGCCTCGCCGGCTCCGTTGCAGCCGGGCGATCCGTTCGGCCTCGAGGTCGATCTGCCGGAGCGCACCATCGTCTACCTGCGCGGCGAAGGCACCTGGGACAAGGCGTTCGAAATCCTGCTCGACGCCTTCAAGTCGCTCAACCAGTATCTCGACAAGCAGGGCATCAAGCCGAATGGCCCGGCGATGACGATCTACACCGCGACCGATGACGCCGGGTTCAAATTCCAGGCCGCGCTGCCTATTGCGGAGGCGCCGAAAAGCCCGCCCAGGGGCGACATCGCGATCGGCAAATCGCCGTCTGGCAAGGCGCTGAAATTCATCCACCGCGGCTCCTACGATGCGATGGACACGACCTACGAGGCGATCACGAATTACCTCGAGGAAAAGCGACTCGAGGCCAAGGACCTGTTCGTCGAGGAATATGCCGGCGATCCGACCACCTCGTCGCAGGACAAGCTCGTCGTCACGGTTTACGTACCGATCAAGTAGCCTTCAGCTCGAGCACGCTGCCCGGCTCCGGCACGACAAATATTTCCGGCGGAATGTTCGCGGCTGCGCAGGCCGCCCGCCGCGCGTCGACCGGCGCGTCGATCGCCTCGTCGGTAAGCTGGAACGTGCCGAAGTGATGCGCCAGCGCCTGCTCGGCGCCGAAATCCTGAAACACGCGCACCGCCTCTTCCGGATTGACGTGCTGGCGAAGCATGAACCAGCGCGGCTCGTAGGCACCTATCGGAATGATCGCCAGCCTGAAGGGCCCATAGCGATCGCGTGTCTCGCGGAACAGCGGCTCGTTATAACCGGTGTCGGTGACGTGATAGATTTTTCCGGCTGGCGTTTCGATCACGAAACCGCCCCATAGCGCCTTGTTGCGGTCAAACAACCCGCGCGCCGTCCAGTGCTGCGTCGGGACCAAAGTCGCCGCGACACTCTCGCTCCACACCACACGGCCGTGCCAATCGAGCACAGAGACGCGCAAGTCATCGAACGCGATGCCCGGCGCGCACACGCGCGTCGGGCCGAGGAACGCTACCGGCGACGCATGTTCGGACCACACCGGGTCGATCAGGATGTTGAGCCCGCCGGATTGGATGAAGAGCGAAGCGTGGCCGACGAAGTCGATGCGGGCGCCATCCGTGACGCGCGGCGGCGGCTTATCGAACGTCTTGTTCTCGATGTGCTTGGGCCATTGCGCCTTGTCGCGCGTCAGCTGCCAGCGCCAGAACGCCAAGGTGCCGTTGCTCTCGACCGCTTAAGGCCCGACGAAGCGCACGCCGTCGAAATGGTCGGACATCGACCCGCGATAGACGCCGGACGACATGCGCCTGAGCCAGGCGAAGATGCCGCCGGCGGCGACGAGCGCGATGAGACTGCCGAGCATCGTCCTGCGTGTCAGTTTCATAAGGTCGTTCAGCCGTTTAGCACCGTTTCGGCGGCTCGGCGCGCCTTGACTCTGCCACACCCCGCCCCTAGTTTCCGGGCGCTTCTCGAAAGAGACGTGAATTCAATCCCGCCGACCGGTCCTTGAGAGGCCGGAGGCAACCGCCCGACAGCGCGATGCGCCCTCGGGCGCGAACTGCGTTTGAGGCCGTTTAAGTGTTCGACACGCTATCGGAAAAACTCGGCGGAATTCTCGACAGGCTGACGCGGCGCGGCGCGCTGAGCGAAGCCGATGTCGACGCAGCGTTGCGCGAAGTCCGCCGCGCGCTGCTCGAGGCCGACGTCGCGCTCGACGTCGCGCGCGAATTCACCGAGCGGGTCAAGCAGGCCGCGGTCGGCGTCGAGGTCGTCAAGTCCGTCACCCCCGGCCAGATGGTCGTCAAGATCGTGCACGACCAGCTCGTGCAGACGCTGGGCGCGCAAGGCGCGACCATCGACCTCAACGCCGCGCCGCCGGTCGCCATCATGATGGTCGGCCTGCAAGGCTCCGGCAAAACCACCACGACCGCCAAGCTGGCGCGCCGCCTCGCCGAGCGGCTGAAGAAAAAGACGCTGATGGCCTCGCTCGACGTGCGCCGCCCGGCGGCGCTGGAGCAATGGGCGGTGCTCGGCCGCGACGCCGGGATCGACACGCTGCCGGTGGTCGCCGGCCAGATGCCGCCGCAGATCGCCAAGCGCGCGCTCGAAGCCGCGCGGCTCGGCGGCTACGACATCGTGCTGCTCGATACCGCGGGCCGCACCACGCTTGACGACGAGATGATGAACGAGGCGGCGGAGGTCAAGCGCGTCGCCAATCCGCATGAAGTGCTGCTGGTCGCCGATGCGCTGACCGGCCAGGACGCCGTCAACCTGGCGCGCGCTTTCGACGAGCGAGTCGGCCTGACCGGCATCGTGCTGACCCGCGTCGACGGCGACGGCCGCGGCGGCGCCGCGCTTTCGATGCGCGCCGTCACCGGCAAGCCGATCAAGCTGATCGGCACCGGCGAGAAAATCGACGCGCTCGAGGAATTCGACCCGGCCCGGATCGCCGGCCGCATCCTCGGCATGGGCGACATCGTCTCGCTGGTCGAGAAGGCCGCCGCCAATATCGACGCCGAAAAGGCGATGCGCGCCGCCGAGAAGATGCGCAAGGGGCAGTTCGACCTGCTCGATCTCAAGGAGCAGTTGCGCCAGATGCAGGCGATGGGCGGGCTCGGCGGCCTGATGAGCATGATGCCGGGCGTCGCCAAGATGAAGAACCAGATCGCCAATGCCGGACTCGACGAAAACCTGCTCAAGCGCCAGATCGCCATCATCGACTCGATGACTCCGCAGGAGCGCAAGAATCCCGACGTGCTCAAGGCGAGCCGCAAGAAACGCATCGCGGCCGGCTCCGGCACGACGCCGGAGGCGATCAACAAGCTGCTGAAGATGCACCGCGGCATGGCCGACATGATGAAGGCGATGGGCGGCGGCGCGAAGCGCGGCCCGATGGCCGGCATCGCCCAGATGATGGGCTTTGGCGGCGGCATGTCCTCGCCGGAGGAAATGCAGAAGCGCGCCGCGCAGGCCAAAGCGCAAGGATTGCCGCAAGGCGGCCAGATGCCGGCGATGCCCAAGGGCCTGCCGCCGAATTTCCCCGGCCTGCCCGGTTTGGGCGGAAAGTTTCCAGGATTGCCGGGCGGGCTTCCGCCCGGCCTCGGAAAGAAGAAATAGCGACTTAACTCAAACGACATTCAACAAAGGAAACCCGAAATGTCTATCGTCATCCGCATGGCCCGCGCCGGCACCAAGAAACGCCCGGTCTATCACATCGTGGTCGCCGACAAGCGCGCGCCGCGCGACGGCCGCTTCATCGAGCGGCTCGGTCACTTCAATCCTTTGATCGCGAAGGACAAGCCGGAGCG
The DNA here is from genome assembly GCA_038206695.1 of Hyphomicrobiales bacterium. GTDB lineage: Bacteria > Pseudomonadota > Alphaproteobacteria > Rhizobiales > Xanthobacteraceae > Pseudolabrys. Next base: position 56,482 of record JBBRAN010000005.1, read on the forward strand.
CCTGGTCTGGAATATCGAGAAGGTGCAGGCCTGGATGAAGAAGGGCGCGCAGCCGTCCGACCGCGTGCTGCGCTTCCTCGACGCCGCCGGCGTCGCCAAGCGCGAGAAACGCAACAATCCGGAGAAGGCGATCCCACGCAAGGAACGCAAGGCGACCGCCGAAGCCGCTAAGACCGCGGCGGAAGGCGCCGCCGCGACCAAGGCCGCCGACAAGAAAACCGCCGACGCCAAGGCCGCGACCGAAGCCAAAGCGGCCGACAAGGCTAAGGCCGAGGCAAAGGCCGCCGAGCCGGCGGCGAGCTGAGTCTTCGGTTCGTCGTGACAGCCCGGGTCTGCGTCGCCAGGATCGGCGCGCCGCACGGGGTTCGCGGCGAGGTGAAACTGTGGCCGTTCACGCAAACGCCGCTGGCGGTCGCCGAATACGGCCCGCTGGAAAGCGAGGACGGCAAACGGACCTTCGAGATCGAAACGTTGCGCGCGGCCAAGGATCATCTGGTCGCGCGCCTCAAGGGTGTCGACGACCGCGACACGGCGGCGGCGCTGACCAACACCGATCTCTACGTGCCGCGCGAGCGGCTGCCGGCAATCGAGGACGCCGACACGTTCTATCACTCCGACCTGGTCGGCCTCGACGTCGTCACGGCGGACGGCACGCAGGTCGGCACCGTGCACGCGATGCATAATTTCGGGGCCGGCGATCTCATGGAGATCATGCCGGTCGGCAGCGGCGAGCCGGTGATGCTGCCGTTCAACGCGGCCACCGTGCCCAAGATCGACCTCGACGCGAAGCAGGTCGTCGTCGTGCCGCCGGCCGAGATCGAAGTCCGCGAGGAAGAATGAGCTGGCGCGCCAGCATTCTTACGATCTTCCCGGAGATGTTTCCCGGCCCGCTCGGCTTGAGCCTCGCCGGCAAGGCGCTGGCGTCGAAACTGTGGTCGCTCGAGGCGATCGATATCCGCGACCACGCCACCGACAAGCACCGCACCGTCGACGACACGCCGGCGGGCGGCGGACCCGGCATGGTGATGAAGGCCGACGTTCTGGCCCGCGCGCTGGATGCGATCGTGGATGACGGCCGGCCTCGCCTCCTGATGAGCGCGCGCGGCGCGCCGCTGACGCAAAACCGCGTCGCATCGCTCGCCGCCGGACCGGGCGCCGTGATCCTGTGCGGCCGGTTCGAGGGCGTCGACGAGCGCCTGACCGCCGCGCGGCTACTCGAGGAAATTTCGCTCGGCGATTTCGTGCTGTCGGGCGGCGAGCCGGCGGCGCTGGCGCTGGTCGACGCCTGTGTGCGGCTCCTCCCCGGCGTGATGGGCAAGGAAACCTCCGGCCTCGAGGAAAGCTTCGCGGCCGGGCTGCTGGAATACCCGCATTACACCCGGCCGGCCGAGTTCGAGGGCCAGGCGATCCCCGACATCCTGACCTCGGGCGACCATGCCAAGGTCGCGCAATGGCGGCTCGAACAGGCCGAACGGCTGACGCAAGCGCGCCGGCCCGACCTGTGGGACGCCTATTTGGCCCGCAAAAAGGCCGCCAAACCGCCGCCGCGCAAGGTCTGATGATGAGCTAGCGGTGGGGTGACAAGGCTTTGGCTTTGTAATAGAAGCTCGCCAACCCATTCAGCCAGCAAGTTCCGCGCGCCGGACATTGGCGCTGCCGACGGAGATTTCGCCATGAATATCATCGAGCAACTCGACAAAGAGCAGGTCGCCAAGCTGTCCGCCGGCAAGGACATTCCGGATTTCGAGCCGGGCGACACCGTGCTGGTCAACGTCAAGGTGGTCGAAGGCGACAAGAGCCGCATCCAGGCCTACGAGGGCGTCTGCATCGGGCGCTCCGGAACCGGCATTAACGAGAGCTTCTGCGTCCGCAAAATCTCGTACGGCGAAGGCGTCGAGCGCGTGTTCCCGCTCCATGCGCCGATGATCGACTCCATCAAGCTGGTGCGCCGCGGCAAGGTTCGCCGTGCCAAACTGTACTACCTGCGCGGTCTGCGCGGCAAAGCCGCGCGCATCACCGAAGGCACCGGCCACGGCGGCGGCGAGACGGCCGAAGCCGCCAAGGAATAGCCCGCCAGACATCCGCGATTGCATGAAGGGGCCGCGTGACGGCCCCTTTTTCTTGGGCCCCGCCGGCGCTAAATAGCGGGCAGGTTCTGGAGTGTTTTGACGATGGCAAAGCCGCGCACCCTGTACGACAAGATCTGGGACGACCATCTGGTCGACGAGCAGCCGGACGGCACCTGCCTGATCTATATCGACCGCCACCTCATCCATGAGGTGACGTCGCCGCAGGCATTCGAGGGATTGCGCCTCGCCGGCCGCAAGGTGCGCGCGCCGGACAAGACGCTTGCCGTGGTCGATCACAACGTGCCGACCTCCGACCGCAGCAAGCCCAACCCCGATCCGGAATCCACCGAGCAGATCGCGGTGCTGGCGCACAACGCGAAAGATTTCGGCATCCAGTATTTCGACGAGTTCGACAAGCGTCAGGGCATCGTTCACATCATCGGCCCCGAGCAGGGCTTCACCCTGCCCGGCACGACGATCGTGTGCGGCGACAGCCATACCGCGACGCACGGCGCATTCGGCGCGCTCGCCTACGGCATCGGCACCTCGGAAGTCGAGCACGTGCTGGCGACGCAGACTTTGATCCAGAAGAAATCGAAGAACATGCGCGCCATCGTCGACGGCAAGCTACCGACCGGCGTCACCGCCAAGGACATCATCCTCGCCATCATCGGCGAGATCGGCACCGCCGGCGGTACCGGCTACGCGCTGGAATATGCCGGCGAGGCGGTGCGCGCCTGCTCGATGGAAGCGCGTATGACGATCTGCAACATGTCGGTCGAAGGCGGCGCCAAGGCCGGCTTCATCGCGCCGGATGACAAGGCGTTCGCCTACCTCAAGGGCAAGCCGATGGCGCCGAACGGCGCACAATGGGACGCCGCGATGACGTACTGGGAAACCCTGCGCTCCGACGACGGCGCGCATTTCGACCGCGAGATCAGGCTCGACGCCGCAAAGCTGCCGCCGATCGTGACCTGGGGCACCAGCCCCGAGCAGGTCGTCTCGATCAGCGGCCGCGTGCCGGTGGTTTCCGAGATCGCCGACGAGAAAAAACGCATCGCCGCCGAGCGCTCGCTCGACTACATGGGCCTCAAGGGCGGCGAGAAGATCACCGACATCAAGCTCGACCGCGTCTTCATCGGCTCCTGCACCAATGCGCGGATCGAGGATTTGCGCGCCGTGGCCAAAGTGGTCGACGGCAAGCACGTCAACGCCAATGTGTCAGCGATGATCGTGCCCGGCTCCGGGCTGGTGAAGGAGCAGGCCGAGGCCGAGGGTCTCGACAAGATCTTCAAGGCGGCGGGCTTCGACTGGCGCGAGCCGGGCTGCTCGATGTGTCTGGCGATGAACCCCGACAAGCTCCAGCCCGGCGAGCGCTGCGCGTCGACATCGAACCGCAATTTCGAGGGCCGCCAGGGCTACAAGGGGCGCACCCATCTGGTGTCGCCGGCGATGGCGGCGGCGGCGGCGATTGCCGGGCATTTCGTCGACGTGCGCGAGTGGCAGTGAGCCGCTGCGCATCGCGATAAAGAAGGCCCGCCGGTCTGGCGGGCCTTCTCATTTCAACGCGACGCTAACTCAACGAGGCTGACGCAACGCTACGGGGTGCTCACCACCAGCCGCCCATGCCGAACCAAAGCGGCGCCGGGCGGGCGTAGGGCCGGTCGTAATACGTCGGCCCGTAATAGCCGTACGGATACATGTTCTGGTAACGCGGATAATAATAGACGCGAGCCGCGCGGCGGCCACGGCGGCGGCGTGCGCTCATATCGTCGGCAACGGCCGCATTATGGGAAGCGGTCTGAAGCCCAGCCTCAGGCGCGACCACAGTGGCGGACGCCTGCGCGGCGCCGAACCAGACGGCGCCCGCTGTCGTCAGCGCGAGTGCAATTGCTTTGGTCATAGGGTGTTGCCTCCGGGTTGATGGCCGGAGTTCAATTCGCGCAAAGCGCTTAGGTTCCCTAGCGGTTCACTGCCACCAGCAGCGCTGGCGCGGCACGATCACGGTCCCGCTGACGCGGTATTCCTTCTCGAGCCAGGCCTGGCATTCGCGCTTGGAATTGGGGCCGAGCGGGCGGTCTTGCGGGTAAACCGTGATGCGGGTGCGGCGCTGCGCCGACAGGTCATTGTCGCGCTCGTTGGCGGCCCAAACCGCCGCCGCCGACAGAACGAGCAAGCTTGCGGCCATCGCCGCGATTGTCAGCTTTGCGAGCGTCATCACTAACCCCCGGGGCTATTTACCACCGGCGGAATGGGTCGCGATAGCGGGGGGCGGCAAAGAAGCTGGGAGCGGGGTTGTGCCGCTGCGCCGAGAAAGTATGGCTGCTGGCGCCGTAGCTGGCGCGCGAACCGCCTTCGTAGACCTGGCTGACCCGGGGCGCATTCCACCATGACGGCGGCGGCGTGCGGCACTTCTCGACCGCCAAAACCGGCGCTGACAACGCGACCAAGACGGTCAAACCGAGTGCGATAGTTACAATTTTACGCATTACTACAAACCCTTACGCCGTTAACCATATTTGCGCCAAAGAGTTCCGCCGTCAAGGTCCGGCCTGCTGCTTGGCGGGGGCAGACCCGTCCCCTAAAATCGTGAAATGACCGGACAAAACGGCAATTCCCCGCGCTGGCCCGCCGCCCGCGCGCCCTCGCTCGACGACATCGAGGAAATGGCGACCGCCGCCTATGCCCGGCTGCCGACCAAGTTCACCGCGCTGTGCGACGGCCTGGTCATCCGGGTCGAGGACTTCCCGACCGAGGAGGTGCTCAACCAAATGCAGGCGCAGCGCGAATTCGACCTGCTCGGGCTGTTCCAGGGCGTCGGGCTGCCGTTCCAGTCCGACGCCGTTTCCGGGCAGTTGCCGAACATGATCTGGCTCTACCGGCGGCCGATCCTGGACTACTGGGCCGAACACGACGACAGCCTTGGCGAAATCGTCACCCACGTCCTCGTCCATGAGATCGGCCATCACTTCGGGCTGTCCGACGAAGACATGCAGGCCATCGAGGTCAGCGTTGACGGGCCCGCACTTTCGCCCGGCGCCGCTTCACGTTAAACACGCGCCGCCAGCGGAGACGAATCTCAATGGAAAAGTTCAACCACCTCGAAGGCGTCGCCGCGCCGATCCGGATCATCAATGTCGACACCGACATGATCATCCCGAAGCAGTACCTCAAGACGATCAAGCGCACCGGACTGGCCAAAGGCCTGTTCTCCGAGCAGCGCTACAAGGACGACGGCAGCGAGAATCCGGACTTCGTTCTCAACAAGCCGGCCTACCGCAAGGCGAAGATTCTGGTGGCCGGCGACAATTTCGGCTGCGGCTCGTCGCGCGAGCACGCGCCCTGGGCGCTGCTGGATTTCGGCATCCGCTGCGTGATCTCGACGTCGTTCGGCGATATTTTCTACAACAACTGCTTCAAGAACGGCGTGCTGCCGATCCGGGTGTCGCCGCAGGATCTCGAGAAGCTGTTCGAGGACGCCGACCGCGGCGCCAATGCGACGCTCTCGATCGATCTCGAGAAGCAGGAAATCCGCGGCCCGGATGGCGGCATGATCAAGTTCGAGATCGACGCGCATCGCAAGCATTGCATGATCAACGGCCTCGACGACATCGGCCTCACCGAGCAGAAGCAGGCCAGGATCGCCAGCTACGAGGAAAAAGCGAAAACCGCGCGGCCGTGGGCCTAAAACTTACGCGTTAAAAAAACGGCCGCGCAGCATTTGCCGCGCGGCCAAGTCGTTTCTAACGGATCGTCAGGCGGCAGCGGTCATCGGGTCGATGATGTTGCGGACTTCCGTGACCTTGTTGGCCGGGAAGCCGCTCAGTTTTACGTGCTCCTGCACGGCGCCTTCGCTCTCCGCGAGATAGATGCAGAACGTCTTGTCTTCCACGACGTAGGACTGCACCCACTGAACCTTGCCCGCGAGCCTGTCGAGCGCGCCGTTGGAGACGGCAGCGGCTTCCTTGAGCTGGGTGCGGCTCATCTTGCCGACGCCCGGCAGCTCGCGCTCGATCACATAACGCTTCATCATTTTATTCTGCTCCTTGTTGTCGATTAAAAGCGCACCATCGCCAATTCGAAATCGTCTCAACAATGCACGAACGACAGGAGCAACACCGGCCGCGGGCCGGAATTGCCCCTTGACCGATGAATTGTTTTAATTTGAAGGATCGGTATTACTGAAGGGTCAGCCGCGCGCCGCAATCGCCTCGGCGATCGCCACGGTGCGCCGCGCCATCTCGGCATGCAGCCGCTCGACCATGCGGCCCTCGATCTGCACGACGCCCTTGTTCTTGTTTTCCGGCAGGTCGAACGCCGCGATCGTCTTGCACGCCTGCGCGACCTCGTCCTCGCCCGGCGTGAAGGCCTTGTTGCATGGCTCGATCTGGTTCGGGTGAACGAGGGTCTTACCGTCGAACCCCATGTCGCGGCCCTGTTCGCATTCCTTCACGAAGCCCTCGGCATCGCCGATATTGTTGTAGACGCCGTCGAGCACGTCGATGCCGTAGACCCGCGCGGCCGCGATCGTGTCCATCAGCCAGCCGATCATCGGCCAGCGGCCGGGGACCTGGCGGGCGCGGGTGTCCTTGGCGATGTCGTTGGTGCCCAGCACGAAGCCGGCGAGACGCGTCTCGGAATCCTTGGCGCAGGCGGCAATCGACAGCACGTTGAAGACGGCGAGCGGCGACTCGATCATCGCCCAGATGCGGGTTTTCGCGTCGGTATGGGTGTCGAGCAGCCGCTGGCCGATCTGCTCGAGCTGGCCGGGCGCGCTGATTTTCGGCACCACGATGCCGTCCGGCGCGGCGTGCGCCGCAGCGGCCAGATCGGCGGCGAACCACGGCGTGTCGATCGCGTTGGTGCGGATGAACACCTCGCGCGGCCCGAAGCCGCCGGCTTTCACGGTGTCGACGACCTGCTGGCGCGCCGTATCTTTGGCGTCGGGCGCCACGGAATCTTCCAGGTCGAGGATGACGCCGTCGGCCGGCAGCGACTTCGCCTTCTCGAGCGCGCGTGCATTGGAGCCCGGCATGTAAAGCACGCTGCGGCGCGGACGGATGGTCATCGGCTGGCCTCTTGAAAACGGTCGCAATACCCTAGCCGACCAGCCGAGCCTCGCGCCATAAGACGGATGGCGATTTTCGTTTCGCCGTGGTTGATTGTCGCCATGACCCTCCCCGCGAACCTGACCGACGGCTACCGCGCGTTCCTGTATTCGCGGCTGCGCATCGAGCAGGACCGCTACCGGGCGCTGTCGGAGAGCGGGCAGACGCCGCAGGTAATGGTGATCGGCTGCGCGGATTCGCGGGTGTCGCCCGAAGCGATCTTCGATTCGCGGCCGGGCGAGCTGTTCGTGGTGCGCAACGTCGCCAATATCGTGCCGCCTTATTCGCCGGACGGCCAGGCCCACGGCGTCTCGGCGGCGCTCGAATTCGGCGTCGCCGCGCTGAAGGTGAAGCACATCGTCGTGCTCGGCCACGCCCAATGCGGCGGCGTCAAAGCATTCGCCGAGGACGCCGAGCCGCTGACGCCGGGCGATTTCATCGGCAAATGGATGTCGCTGATGGCGCCGGTGGTGGACAAGGTCGGCCCGCGCGGCGCGCTGTCGCCGGCCGACTACCTGACCCGACTCGAACAGGCCAATGTCGCCAACAGCATCGCCAACCTGATGACGTTCCCGCGGCTGCGCAAAATGATCGAGCGCGGCGATGTCGGCGTCCACGGCGCGTTCTTCGGCGTCGCCACCGGCAAGCTCTCGGTGCTCGATCAGACGACCGGAACGTTCACGCAGATCGCCGCGGAAGATCACGCGCGGCTGTTCGCAGCGCCAAGATTCTAGATTTCCGTCGTCCCCGCGAAGGCGGGGATCCGGTAAACGCAAACGCCGGATGTCATCCCTGACACCGGCGTTTACTGGATGCCCGCTTGCGCGGGCATGACCAAGATCAGGCGGCCTTCTACGCGGCTTTCTTTTTGGCCTGGATCAGCTTGCGGTTGATCAGGCTCTCGGCGATCTGGATCGCGTTGAGCGCGGCGCCCTTGCGCAGATTGTCGGACACGATCCACAGCACCAGCCCGTTGTCGACCGTCGGATCTGTGCGGATGCGGCTGATATAGGTGGCGTCCTCGCCGACACATTCATACGGCGTGACGTAACCGCCAGTCTTGTACTTGTCGATCACCAGGCAGCCGGGCGCGGCGCGCAGAATCTCGCGCGCTTCCTCCACCGTGATCGGATTCTCGAACTCGATATTGACCGCTTCGGAATGGCCGACGAACACCGGAACCCGCACGCAGGTCGCGGTGAGCTTGATCTTCGGGTCGAGAATCTTCTTGGTCTCGACCACCATCTTCCATTCTTCCTTGGTGTAGCCGTCCTCCATGAAGACGTCGACCTGCGGAATGACGTTGAAAGCGATGCGCTTTGGAAACTTCTGCGGCGCGATCTCGTCGAGCGTGAACACCGACTTCGACTGCGAGAACAACTCGTCCATCGCGTCCTTGCCGGCGCCGGACACCGATTGATAGGTCGAGACCACCACGCGCGTGATCTTGGCAGCGTCGTGCAGCGGCTTCAGCGCAACGACCAGTTGCGCGGTCGAGCAGTTCGGGTTGGCGATAATGTTCTTCCTGGCGAAGCCGTCGAGCGCGGCGGCGTTGACCTCGGGAACGATGAGCGGCACGTCCGGGTCCATGCGCCAGGCCGACGAATTGTCGATCACGACCGCGCCTTGCGCGGCGATCTTCGGCGACCATTCCTTCGAGACGGCGCCGCCCGCCGACATCAGGCAGATGTCGACGTCGGAGAAGTCGTAGTGGTCGAGCGCCTTGACCTTGAGGGTCTTGTCGCCGAACGAGCATTCGGTGCCGATGCTCTTGCGCGACGCCAGCGCCACCACCTCGTCGGCCGGAAACGACCGCTCGGCGAGGATGCTGAGCATCTCGCGACCGACATTGCCGGTCGCACCGGCGACGGCGACCTTATAACCCATTGTTAACGCTCCAGATAATTTACGCCACAGCAACCAATTTAGGGAACCGCGGGGCAAGCCTTCTAGGCGAGAACAGGCGCAAAGACAACGCCTGGCAAACGGGCGGCTTGGTTTGGGAGCGCGGCGTGCATTCGTTGCTGTATTCGTGGCGTGACGACCTGTCGTGCGCGTTCGTGCGCGGTCTGGCGGTTTTTTGCGGCCTGCTCGCCGTTTCGCTGTTCGCGACATGGCTCTACGAGACGCCGGCGGCAAAGAGCGCGGCCCGGCCGGCGCCGAAATCCGACTGGGTCGAGGTCGAGCGCCCGTTCCCGGCGTTCGAACTGAGCATCCCGGAAGCCAGCGGCGAACCGACCAGCTACGCGATCCGCCGCCATGCGTTGGGCGGCCGCAAGGATATTCTCACCCTCGGCACCCGCGACGGCACGACGCCGTTCCTGCAAATCGAGGTGTATCGCCCCGGTGACGAACTCGTCGCCTTCCGCGACACCCCGGCTGAAATCGTCTCGCGCGCCGCCGCGCTGTCGTCCGGCAGTGTGACGGTTAGCGGCGATGCGCTCGACACCAAGTTCGGCCCGCTGGCGACCGCGTTGTTCATGTCCGGCAAGGCCGCGGCGACCCGCGCCTGCACCGCGTTCGGGCGCAACTACGACGAGCCGCGGATGCAAGTTTTCGGCTTCTTTTGCCAGGGCGGCGCCGAGTATGTGACGCGCGCCATGCTGGGCTGCGCGATCGACCGCTTCTCGCTGCTCGCCGCCGGCAGCGAGCCGAAAGTGACGGCGCTGTTCGCGCAGGCCGAATTGCGCCGCAGTTTCTGCGGTCAGCGTTCGCCGCTGCTGGCGGCGACGCCGCTGCACCGCGCGCTGTGGCGCGCGATGGCCGAGAACGAGCGGCACTGAGCGGCGCCTTCAGCGGTTGAGAAACGGATTCTGGAAGTTGCCGCGGCCGGACGGCGCGCGTGGCGGAAACGTCGCCTGGAGATAATTCAGCACAACGTCGCGCTCCTTGCCCTCGAGCTTCGGCATGCCGTGGCGCTCGGTCATGAAGTTGAGGCTATCGTCCCACTGCCGGCGGTTCATGCCCTGCTGCGCCACCAGCTTGAAGCCGTGGCAGGCGGTGCATGCGTAGAACGTATCGTCGCGGCCGGGACCGGCGGGATAGTCCTCGGGGTTTTCATCTCGCGGCGTGAAGGTCTGCGCCGACGCCGCGGCGCCGAGCGCGAGCATCGCCGCGCCAAGGAAAAGCCGCCGCGCAGCGCGCGCGGCGGCGTTATTGCCCGGCACCGTCATCAGCCGACCAGCACCGCCACGCGATGCATCGGATTGCCGCCATAGCCCTGCGGATTCCAGTTGCCGGCGACGTGCGGCTGCATGACGCCCTTGGAATCGGTGCCGCGCGTCCAGATCTCGAAATAACCGTCTGCCGGCAGCTTCACGGTCGCGGTCCAGCGCTGCCAGTCGTATTTGTTATTCGGGCTGGACAGGCTGGCGCGCGTCCATGTCGCGCCGTAGTCAGCCGAGACATCGACCGCCTTGACGGTGAGGTCGCCGGCCCAGGCGGCGCCGCGCAGCTTCACTTCCTTGGTGCCGGCGGCAAGCTTCGCGCCATTGGCCGGGCTGGTGATGATCGAGCGCACCGGCATCGATTCGAGATCGCGGAAGTTCTTCTCGTCCGGCTTGTCGCCCGGCACCATCGGCTTCATGGCGACGCGATAGGAGGTCGCGCCCATGCCCGGCCCGTCGTGATACTTGTCGCGGATCCAGATGCGGTTGAGCCATTTGGCCGACACCGAGCCGGGCCAGCCCGGGATGATCAGCCGCACCGGGCCGCCGTGAATATTTGGCAGCGGCTGGCCGTTGATCGCCCACACAACGAGGTTGTTGTCGTCCATCAGCTTCTTGATCGGCACGCCGCGCGACAGCGCGACGCCGGTGCCCGACAGGTGCGGGTCGGCGCCGTAGTGGCCGCTGAACACCGCGGACGATTTCACGCCCGCCGCCTTGAGCACGTCGACCAGCCGCGCGCCGGTCCATTCCGGACAGCCGGCGCCGCCATTGGTCCACTGGTTGCCGCGCGCCTGCGGCGCGAAGAACGAGCGGCCGTTGCCGCCGCATTCCAGCACCATGCGCCGCGTCACCGGCTTGAACTTCGATTTCAGCTCGCCGAGCGAAAGTTCGAGCTTGTTGTTGACCTCGCCGTCGACCGTGAATTTCCATTTGTCCGCATCTTTGGCCTCTTCCGGAATCTGGCCGTTGTTGCGAACGAACAGCTTTTCGGTCGGCGTGGTGTCGTCGTCGAGCTGACTTTCCGGCGTTTCCGCCACCAACGGCTTCTCGCCGAGCACCACGAGCTTGTCGCTTTTGCCGGGGAAGTTCATGTACTGCGGTCCTTTCGGAGCGGGCGCCGGCGGCACGGTGCCGGGCGGCGGCGTGCGTTGCGTCTCCGGCGTCTGCGCCAGGGCGGACGGGATCAGGCCGCCCGGCATGTTGTCGCCGAACGGGATGGCGCCGCCGACCGCGGCGCCCATCGCAGCGAGGCCGGCTTTGTTGAGAAAACCGCGGCGGCTCGGTCCGCTGTCGCGGCCGAACACGACGGCATCGGCGCGCTCAGGATCGTCGTGATAAAGCTCATGGATCGAGCGCTCGATCTGCTTCGTCATGGTGTTTGCTCCCCAGCAAATTCGGACTTCCCTGCTCGCCGGCAAGGCATCCTGCACGCAAGCCTAGCTGCGGCTGGTCAGTTTGTTAAGGAACCGCAAGGCTTCCCCGGCCGTTCTCTTGTGGCAGAAGGATCGGCGGCCTACAGTGTCGCTGCACTGCAATGGGCGAGGAAAACATGCTTTTGCGCGGGATGAAGATCGGGTTCGCGGGTCTGGCCGTGCTGACGCTGCTGGCTTCGCCCGCCGCCGCGCAGACGACGTACACCCAGGTGACCAAAAAACGCGTCGTCACCAATCGCGACAACACCATTTCGGTCAGCCGCGACGAGGAAGGCCGCACCCGCACCCGCATTATCGTGCAGCGGCGTTCCTATCTCGACGCCGGCACCAACGTGAAGCCGGGCGAGCGCAAATTCACCGATTACGTCTATGGCCCGACCTATTCGGCGACCAGCGCGATCGACGGCACCGCGTTCAGCGTCGACCGCCAGATCCGCCCCGGCCCGTTCGACCTGCCCGGCGCGCGCAATCCGATGCAGTGGTAGGCGCCAAGCACCGATAAAAAAACGCGGCCTGTAGGCCGCGTTTTTGTTTTCGGGCTGCCGTTCGCCGATTAAGCCGCCAATTTCTCCAGCTCGGTGAGAATCGCGTCGCCCATTTCGGTGGTGCCGACCACCTTGCTGTTCGCCGACTTGATGTCAGCGGTACGCAGGTCCTTGTCGAGCGCGGCGGCAATCGCCTTGTCGATCATGTCGGCCTGCTTGCCCATGTCGAACGAGTAGCGCAGCGCCATACCAAACGAGGCGATCATCGCGATCGGATTGGCCGCGCCCTTGCCGGCGATGTCGGGCGCCGAGCCGTGGACCGGCTCGTAGAGCGCCTTGCGCTTCCTGGTCTTCGCGTCGGTTTCCCCGAGCGAGGCCGAGGCCAGCATGCCGAGCGAGCCGGTCAGCATCGCCGCCACGTCGGATAGCATGTCGCCGAACAGGTTGTCGCAGACGATGACGTCGAACTGCTTGGGGTTGCGCACCAGCTGCATGCCGCCGGCATCCGCCAGCATGTGATCGAGCTGGACGTCCTTGAACTCGCGCGCATGCAGCGCGGTCATCACTTCGTTCCACAGCACGCCCGATTTCATGACGTTGCGCTTTTCCATCGACGTCACCTTGTTGCGGCGCTTGCGCGCCAGCTCGAAGGCGACCCGGCCGATGCGCTCGATCTCGTAGGTGTCGTAGACCTGGGTGTCGATCGCGCGCTTTTGCCCGTTGCCGAGATCGGTGATGGTCTTGGGCTCGCCGAAATACACGCCGCCGGTCAGCTCGCGCAGAATCATGATGTCGAGGCCCTCGACCAGCTCGCGCTTGAGCGAGGAAGCGTCGGCAAGCGCCGGATAGGTCACCGCGGGCCGCAGGTTGGCGTAGAGGTCGAGGTCCTTGCGCAGCCGCAACAGCCCGGCTTCCGGCCGCACGTCGTAGCCGACCTTGTCCCATTTCGGCCCGCCGACCGCGCCAAACAGCACGGCATCGGCCGCAATCGCCTTCGCCATCGTTTCGTCGGTGATGGCCTTGCCGGTCGCGTCATAGGCGCAGCCGCCGACCAGGGCTTCCTCGGTCTCGAACCGGTCCGGACCCTTTTTGTTGAAGAACGCGATCAGCCGCTTCGCCTCGGTCATCACTTCCGGGCCGATGCCGTCGCCGGGGAGCAGGAGGAGCTTATGGGTCGCCATCGTTACGCCTCTGAAGTTACGCGTCGCCTGAACTGTGCGGAGTGCTAAAGGGCGTCGGGTGGATTGGCAAGCTCCACCGCCGCATGCCTGAATGGCGACATGGTCTTTTCGTCGGTTCAATTTCTGTTCTATTTCCTGCCGCTGTTTTTCGCGGCCTACCTCGCCGCTCGCGGCATCGCGGCGAAGAACGCGGTGCTGCTGGCCGCGTCGCTGATTTTTTACGCGTGGGGCGAGCCGTGGTTCGTCCTTGTCCTGCTGGGCCAGATCGCCTTCAACTTTATCATCGCGCTGGCGATCGACCGCCGCAGCGGGGCCGCGCGCCGGCGCGCCACCGCGCTCGGCGTCGGCGTGAACCTGGCCCTGCTCGGCATATTCAAATACGCGGATTTCGCGGTCGTTAGCATCAACGCGGCGGCTGGCGCCAGCTTCTCGCTGCCGGGCCTCGCTTTGCCGCTCGGCATCTCATTCTTCACCTTCCACTCGATCTCGTATTTGGTCGACGTTCATCGGGGACAGGTCCGCGCCAATCGCAGCCTGTCGCAGACTGCCGTCTATATCGCGATGTTTCCGCAGCTCATCGCCGGGCCGATCATCCGCTACCACACGATCGCGCGCGGCCTCGCCGACCGCCGCGTCACGCTCGGCCGCGCCTCGGCCGGCATGCGCATTTTCGTGATCGGGCTGGCGCAGAAGATTCTGATCGCTGACGAAGTGGCCCGCATCGCCGACAAGATTTTCGATCACGTCGCCACACCAAGCATGGCCGAAGCCTGGCTCGGACTGACGGCCTACTCCGTGCAGATCTATTTCGACTTCATGGGCTATTCGAACATGGCGATTGGCCTCGCGCTCGCCATCGGGCTACGTTTTCCCCGCAACTTCAACTTGCCTTACACCTCGCGCTCGATCGCCGAGTTCTGGCGGCGCTGGCACATCAGCCTGTCGCAGTGGCTGCGCGATTACCTCTATATCCCGCTCGGCGGCAGCCGCGGCTCGAGCCTCGAGACCTACCGCAACCTCATTTTGGTGTTTCTGCTGTGCGGACTGTGGCATGGCGCGAACTGGACGTTCGTGGTTTGGGGCGCGCATCACGGGCTGTTCCTCATCCTCGAGCGCGCCGGGCTGGCGCGCTGGCTGACCGTGGCGCCGGCGATCGTCGCGCGGCTCTACGCGCTGCTCGCAGTGACGAGCGGGTGGGTGTGGTTTCGCGCCCACGATTTCGATCACGCGCTGCGGTTTTTCAAGGGCCTGGCCGGCGGCCATGACTTCGCCGCGCTGACCTTGCCGGCGCATCTCGCGCTCTACCCGACTACTTTAGGCGCGCTCGGCATCGGCACGGTGCTGGCACTGTGGCGGATGCCGGATTTTGCCGCCCGCCTGCCGCGATGGGCCGGCGAGCGATGGTTCGCGGTCACCGACACGGTGGCAATCGGCGCACTTTTCACATTCGCGGTGCTGGCCGCGGCGTCCGGCGCCTATAGCCCGTTCCTGTACTTCCGGTTCTGACGATGGTGCTGCTCGCGTCCCACCGCCGCTTCTGGTTTCCGGCCGTGCTGGCCGCGCTCGCGCTGCCGATGCTGGTGCAGGCGATGACGCCGCGCCAGATATTGTCGGCCCGCGAAGCACGTCCGCTGGCGGCGGCGCCGGGCTGGCCGCGCACATTGCCGCAAGCGCTGGTGCTGCCGCGCGCGACCGAGGCGTTCCTCGGCGACCATTTCGGCCTGCGCGACCGGCTGGTTCATGCCAACGCGCGGCTACGCTACGCGCTGAGGTCGCCCAGCAATCCCGGTGTGATCTACGGCCGCAGCGGCCGGCTGTTCTTCAACGGCGACGGCATGCTCGAGCAGTCGCTCGGCCTGCTGCGCCGTCAGGCCGACATCGATAAATTCGCCGATTTCGCCGCGGCGCTGGCGAAGCAATATCGCGCGCGCGGCGTGCGTTTCCTCGTCGCGATTGCGCCCAACAGCGCCACCATCGAGCGCCAGTTCGTGCCGCGCTGGTTCAAGCCGGCCGCGCAGACCGAATATGACCTGATGCTGGCGGCGCTGGCGCGGCGCAACGTGCCGCACGCCGATCTGCGCGTGCCGCTGATTGCCGTCAACGAGCGCCAGCCCGTCTATCTGCGCACCGATACGCATTGGAACAGGCTCGGCGCGCTGCTCGCCTATAACGAGGTGGTCGCCTCGCTCGGCAGGGCGGACTGGATCGTCGATCCCAATCTGGTGTTTCGCGGCTTCGAGCTAAAGCCCGGCGGCGACCTCGCCCGCATGCTCGGCGCACCGGATGCGATCGGCGACGAGGACGCCCGCATCGACCTCTCCGCCTATGGCCCGGTCGCCCTGACGACCGCCGCGCTCGACACCCGAAAGCCGGAAACCGGCGGCAATGTCAGCGACAGCGGCCGGGCCGGGCCGAACGTCGTCGTGCTCGGCGATTCATTCACTGAACATGCGTGGCGCGATTATTTCGGCCTGCACGCCCGCCGCCTGGCCTGGATCCATCACGAACTGTGCGATTTCTTCCCGGATGTCGTCGACGCGCAACGGCCCGACATCGTCATCCTGGCGCCGACCGAGCGCGTGATGTTCTGCTGGAATCGCCACTGAGGCGTCTTAGGAGCCGCCGAACCAGTTGTAGCCCTGGTCCTCCCAGTAACCGCCCTTGTCGGTATTAGTGACTTCCATCGCCACCACGTATTTCGGGTTCTTGTAGCCGAGCTTGGTCGGCATGCGGATCTTCATCGGGAAACCGTAGGCCCGCGGCAGCGTCGCGTTGGCATAGCGTAGCGTCATCTGAGTCTGCGGATGCAGCGCGGTCGGCATGTCGATCGTGTTGGTGTAGCCCTCGGCGCATTTGAACCAGATGTACTTGGCGCGCGTGTCGGCACCGATGCGCTTGAGGAATTCGGAGAGCTGGACGCCCTGCCACGAACCGACCGCGCTCCAGCCCTCGACGCAGACATGACGCGTGATCTGCGAGACCTGCGGCAGCGCGTTGAGTTCGGCCAATGTCCACGATTTCCTGTTGTCGACGAGGCCGGCGACCTCGAGCTTCCAGCTCGCGCCGTCGACCTCCGGCGCCTCGTCCTCGCCGTAATAGGCGTTGAACGGAAACGGCTTGGTGATGGCGCTTTCCGGATAGACCGGGGCCAGCTTGGTCTTGCTGAACAGCGCGGCCTGCGCGCCGTCGTTGAACTCGGACATCTTGCGCAGCATGGTTTCGGCCGCGCCGCCATTGCCGATATCGCAGCCGGTCAAGAGCGTGAGCGCGCCGAGGCTCAGACCGCCGCGCAGAAAGAGGCGCCGCGCCGGATCCGGCATCACTTTGATGGCCTCCTTGATCAGGAGCTTCTGATCGACGCCGGGAATGATCTTGCGTTGGCGCATCGTGGCCTTCCTATTTCCCGACCACCATGGCGCGCAGGCTGCGCGGCACCAGCAGCGCCAGCGCAACGTGAACGACCAGGAAGCCGACGATTGCCGCCATGGCGAAGAAGTGGACGTAACGGGCGAAGTCGTAGCCGCCGAACAATGCCGTCAGTTCCTGAAACTGCACCGGCTTCCAGATCGCAAGGCCCGACAGCACGATTATGACGCCGCACAGGATGACGCCGGCGTAGAGCAGCTTCTGCACCGCGTTGTAGACCGAGATGTCGTCGTGCGAGAGCTGGAACGTCAGCGCGGCGCGCGTGTCGGCGACAACGTCGCGCGGACGGATCGGCCACAGCTTGCGGCGAAAGCGCCCGGTGATGAAGCCGAGCGCCAGATAGACGATGCCGTTGATCACCAGCAGCCACATCGCGGCGAAATGCCAGGCGATCGCGCCGGCGAGCCAGCCGCCGAGGCTGATCGAGCGCGGGAAGGTGAAGTCGAACAGCGGCGAGGCGTTGTAAATCTGCCAGCCGGAGCCGACCATCAGCACGACCGCGATCGCGTTGATCCAATGGCAAACGCGGACCCAGACCGGGTGGATAATGGTGCCGGGCCGGCGGGCGACGGCGGCTGTAGCGCTCATAACGTCTCCCCTTCCCGCTGTCGCGAATATACAGCGCCGCCGGGGTTGCGGATGCAAGGTCCCGGCGGCGATCCGCAGGCCTATTTCTTCATCTCGTCTTTCTTCATCTTGTCGCCGCTGGCCGGGCTCATGGCATCGGTCTTCTTCATGGCGTCCTTCTTGTCCATCTTATCCATCTTGTCTGTCTTCGAGATCGAATCCTTGGACATGGAATCCTTCTTCATGGCGTCTTGAGCGAAGGCAACAGGCGCCAGCGCCACACCGGCGGCGATGACGGCTGACAACAGAATGCGCGTTTTCATGAGTATGTCCCCTCGGAGCTGAATTGCTCATCCGAGCCAATTATCAGACCGCGCACACACGCCCTCATCAGTTTCGCTTGGCGCAAGCTGGCCTTTGCCTCACGGATTTGTGAGAATGGCCGCGCCGGCTCTGTCTGCGGTGAGGGACTGTCTTTCGTGAGCACGCCAGCGAGCAAGACCGAGCAAGACAACTTCTTCGAGGATTTCCGGCTCGGCCAGACCATTCGCCACGCCACGCCGCGCACCGTCACGACCGGCGACGTCGCGCTCTATAACGGCCTGTTCGGCCCGCGTTTTGCGGTGCAGTCGTCCGACGAATTCGCGAGGAAGATCGGCTATCCGCGCGCGCCGGTCGACGATCTGCTGGTCTTTCACATTGTGTTCGGCAAGACGGTGCCGGACATTTCGCTGAACGCGGTCGCCAATCTCGGCTATGCCGATTGCCGGTTTTTACGCCCGGTTTATCCGGGCGACACCTTGAGCGCGGTCTCCGAGGTCATTGGGCTCAAGGAAAACTCCAACAAAAGGACCGGCATCGTCTATGTCCGTTCGCGCGGCACCAATCAGCGCGGCGAGGCCATTCTCGACTATGCGCGCTGGGTCATGGTGCGAAAACGGGACGAGAGTGCGCCGGCCCCGGCGGAGAAAGTGCCGGATTTACCGAAACAGGTCGAACCCGCCGCGCTCGGCGCTGCGTGTCCGGCGATCGATGCGAAAGCCTACGACGATGCGCTGGCCGGTAGCCGCTACCGGTTCGGTGACTACAACGTGGGCGAGAAGATCGATCACAGCGCCGGCGTGACGGTGGAAGACGCCGAGCACATGATCGCGACCCGGCTTTATCAGAACACCGCGCGTATCCATTTCGACCACTTCACCGAAAGCAAAGGCCGGTTCGGCAAACGGCTGATTTATGGCGGCCACGCGATCTCGCTGGCGCGATCGCTCAGCTTCAACGGGCTCGGCAACGCCTTCCATGTCGCCGCCATCAACGGCGGCCGCCACGTCAGCCCGCTGTTTGCCGGCCTGACCGTGTTCGCCTGGTCGGAAATCCTCGCCGTCGCCCAATTGCCGGGCCGCACCGACGTCGGTGCGTTGCGGCTGCGCACCGTCGCCACCAAGGACCGGCCTTGCGCGGATTTCCCGGCGAAGAGCGGCGAGGACTACGACCCCGCCGTCATCCTCGACCTCGACTACTGGGTCCTGATCCCGCGCTAGTTGATGACGCCGCAGAAGATGCGGCCGCCGGCATTGCCGGCCGGATCGGTCTTGTAGTCGTCCTTGCCGGCGTGGACCACGATCGCGGTGCCGCCCTCCTTGAACACCGAATTCGGCTTGCCCTTCTCCAGCGTGATCGCCGCGTTGAGCACTTCTGCGTCGAGATCGCCGCTCGCCGACACATGGAGGTTCGGCATGTCGCCGGCATGGGGGCCTTCCGCCGCTTCGTGGCCGTGCTTCTTGCCGCCTGGATTGAAGTGACCGCCGGCGGTCGCAAACGGCGGCTCGCACTTCCCGGTCTCATGGACGTGGAAAGCATGCTCGCCGGCCGGAACGCCCTTCAGCGACAGGTTGAGAAGGACGCCGTTCGGCGTCTGCGTCAGCGTCACGCTGCCGGCATCCTTGCCTTCGGCGGTCTTGAGTTCGGCCTTGGCGGTCTGCGCCTGCGCGGTGAACGACCCGGCCGCGAGAAGCGCAAGGCTCAGGATCAGTTTTCTGGAACGATGAAATGTGGCCATGATTTCTCCTTCCTCGTTAAGAACGATCTGGTTTGAGCTTTATTCCATTCTTCAGGCTGCGCTTTTGCGCATGTGTTCGACGAGCTGGCGCGCATAAGGCGGCAGCGCATCGAGATCGCGGACACAAATCGTCAGCTCGCGCACGGCCCACGGATCGGTCAGCTCGATCACGTTGATGGCCATCGACTTGAGCGCCACGCGCGCCGTGGTGTGCGGCACGATACCGACCGCGACGTTACGCTCGGCAAGCCGGCATACCGCGTCGAAGCTGCGCAACTGCACGCGCAGCCGGAGCGGACGGCCGAGGCTGGCGGCCTTGCTGGCGAGAAATCGCTGGATCGCGCTGGCACGATCGAGGCCGACGATGTCGTAGTCGAGGACTTCGGCAAAGCTGATCCTGTCGCGGGCGGCGAGCGCATGGTTTTTGGCGACCACCGCGACGAAGCGGTCGGTGCGAAATGGATAGGTGGTCAGGCTGCCGGCGTCGACCGTGCCGGCCACGATGCCGAGGTCGCCGACGCCTTCGGCGATCAGTCCGACGATTTCGTCAGACAGCCGCTCTTCGAGATCGACGCTGACGTTAGGATTGGCGGCGAGAAAGGCGCTCAGGGTCTCGGGCAGGAATTCGGTCAGCGCGTTGGTATTGGAGAGCACGCGGACCTGGCCGGCGAGCCCGCCGGCATAGGCGCCGAGATCCTCCCGCAACCGTTCGGCCTGTTCGAGGATCGTGCGCGCGTGCTGCAGCAAGGTACGGCCGGCCTGGGTCGGCGTGACGCCGTGGCGTGTGCGCGTCAGGAGCGGCGCGCCGAGCGTCTGCTCCATGTTGCGGATGCGAGCGCTGGCGGCAGCCAGCGCCAGGTTGGCGCGCCCAGCGCCATGCGTGATGCTGCCAGCTTCGACGACATGCCGGAACAGGCTGAGATCGGCAAAATCGAAACGCATTCGTTCAGACGTCCGTTGCCTTCGCCTTTGACGAAGCCAGGCTACCCCAAATGCGGATTGTGAGGTAGCTTTTCGCGATTATGCTTCGCGGTGTACGAAGCTTGCAAGGGTGCCTTTTGGCCGAATCCACCACGCCGCAAAAGCCACGGCCGCTGTCCCCGCATTTGCAGGTCTACCGGATGACCCTGACGATGGCGATGTCGATCGTCCATCGCATCACCGGCGCTGCGCTTTATTTCGGGACGATCCTGCTGGCCTGGTGGCTGATCGCGGTGACGGTCGGGCCAAATGCCTACGCCAATGTCGAATGGTTCATGGGCACCTTGATCGGGCGGCTCATCCTGTTTGGCTACACCTGGGCGCTGCTGCACCACGCACTGGGCGGCGTGCGCCATTTGATTTGGGATCTCGGCCGCGGCTTCGAGCCGGCCGAGCGCGAGATGCTCACCCTCGCCACCCTGATCGGCTCGATCGGATTGACGATCGTGCTGTGGGTGGTCGGCTACCTGGCGATGGGAGGCCCGCGATGACCTCCGAGCTGCCCAACCGAATCCTCACCCCGTTGCGGCGGGTACGCGGGCTGGGCTCGGCCCGCTCGGGCACCGGACATTTTTGGCATCAGCGCGTCACGTCGGTCGCGCTGCTGACGCTGACGGCGATCTTCATCGTGATCGTAGTGTCGCTGCTCGGCCGCAATCATGCGGCGGTCGTCCAGGTGCTCGGCTCGCCGTTCGTCGCCATCATGATGCTGTTGTTCATCGGCACCAGCATCTATCACATGTGGCTCGGCATGCAGGAGATCATCATCGACTACGTCCACCAGGACGTTGCAAAACTGTCCATGCTGATCCTCAATACCTTTTTCTGTTTCGTCATCGGGGTGGGCTGCGTGTTCGCCATTCTCAAATTGTCGTTCGGAGTCTAGCGATGGCGGGTAACGGTTCCGGTCCCGCGGTCAACGGCCGCGCCTATCCGATCGAGGATCATACCTTCGACGTCGTCGTGATCGGCGCCGGCGGCTCCGGGCTGCGCGCAGTGGTCGGCTGCGGCGAAGCGGGCCTCAAGACCGCGTGCATCACCAAGGTATTTCCGACCCGCTCGCACACGGTCGCGGCGCAGGGCGGCATCGCCGCCGCGCTCGGCAATATGGGCGAGGACGACTGGCGCTGGCACATGTACGACACCGTCAAGGGCGCCGACTGGCTCGGCGATCAGGACGCCATCGAATATCTCTGCCGCAACGCGCCGGAGGCGGTCTACGAGCTCGACCACTGGGGCCTGCCGTTCTCGCGCCGCGAGGAAGACGGCAAGATTTACCAGCGCCCGTTCGGCGGCATGACCACCCATTTCGGCAAGGGCATCGCGCAGCGCACCTGTGCCGCGGCCGACCGCACCGGCCACGCCATGCTGCACACGATGTACGGCCAGGCGTTGCGCCATTCCGCCGAGTTCTACGTCGAGTATTTCGCCATCGACCTGATCATGGACGACGAGGGCCGGTGCCGCGGCCTCGTCGCGCTCAAACTCGACGACGGCACCATCCACCGCTTCCGCGCCCATATGACGATCATCGCGACCGGCGGCTACGGGCGCGCGTACTTCTCCTGCACTTCGGCGCATATCTGCACCGGCGACGGCAACGCGATGGCGCTGCGCGCCGGCCTGCCGCTGCAGGACATGGAATTCGTCCAGTTCCATCCGACCGGGATTTATCCCGCGGGCTGCCTGATCACCGAAGGCTCGCGCGGCGAAGGCGGCTATCTCACCAATTCGGAAGGCGAGCGCTTCATGGAGCGTTACGCACCGTCCGCCAAGGACCTCGCCTCGCGCGACGTCGTCTCGCGGGCGATGACGGTCGAAATCCGCGAAGGCCGCGGCGTCGGCAAGGAAAAGGACCACATCTTCCTGCATCTCGATCATCTCGATCCGAAGGTGCTGCACGAGCGGCTGCCGGGCATCAGCGAAACCGCGCGGATCTTTGCCAATGTCGACGTGACCCGCGAGCCGATTCCGGTGCTGCCGACCGTGCATTACAATATGGGCGGCATCGCCTGTAACTATCATGGCGAGGCGCTGACCAAGAAGAACGGCGACGACGATGTCGTCATTCCCGGCCTAATGGCGCTTGGCGAAGCCGGCTGCGTTTCGGTGCACGGCGCCAACCGGCTCGGCTCGAACTCGCTGATCGATCTCGTCGTGTTCGGCCGCGCTGCCGCACACCGCTGCGCCGAAGTCGTTTCGCCGGGCGACAAGCATCAGGAACTGCCGAAGAATTCGGCCGACCAGTCGCTGTCGCGGCTCGACCGCTTCCGTTACGCCTCGGGCGGCACGCCGACCGCGAAGCTGCGGCTCAACATGCAGCGCGTGATGCAGAACAACTGCGCGGTATTCCGCACCGCCGAGATTCTCGCCGAAGGCCAGAAGAAGATCAAAGACGTCAACGCCGGCATGGCCGACATCAGCGTCGCCGACCATTCGTTGATCTGGAATACCGACCTGATTGAGACGCTCGAGCTCGACAACCTGCTCGCGCAGTCGCTGGTGACGATGGATTCGGCGGCGAACCGCAAGGAAAGCCGCGGCGCCCACGCGCGCGAGGATTTCCCGGACCGTGACGACAAGAACTGGATGAAGCACACTCTGGCCTGGCTCGACGGCAAGGGCGAGGTGAAGATCGACTACCGGCCGGTCCACACCTACACGCTCACCAACGACATCGGCTATATCGAGCCGACAGCCCGCGTCTACTAGGCGCGAAACGGGACACAGACCATGGCGCAATTCACGCTGCCGAAGAATTCGAAGATCACCGAGGGCCGCAAATGGCCAAAGCCGGTCAAGGCCGGCGCGATCACCGAATTCCGCATCTACCGCTGGTCACCCGATGACGACGAAAATCCGCGCATCGACACTTATTACGTCGACCGTG
The DNA here is from genome assembly GCA_038206695.1 of Hyphomicrobiales bacterium. Lineage (GTDB taxonomy): Bacteria > Pseudomonadota > Alphaproteobacteria > Rhizobiales > Xanthobacteraceae > Pseudolabrys. The sequence goes on from JBBRAN010000005.1 coordinate 79,851, forward strand.
GCAATTGCGGGCCGATGGTGCTCGACGCGCTGATCTGGATCAAAAACAATGTCGATCCGACGCTGACCTTCCGCCGGTCCTGCCGCGAAGGCGTCTGCGGCTCATGCTCGATGAACATCGACGGGCAGAATACGCTCGCCTGCACGCGCGCGATCGATGAGGAGAAGGCGCCGGTCAAGATCTACCCGCTGCCGCACCAGCCGGTCGTCAAGGATCTCGTACCCGACCTCACCAATTTCTACGCGCAATATGCCTCGATCGAGCCGTGGCTACAGACGGTCAGCCCGACGCCCGAGAAGGAATGGCGGCAAACCCATCAGGATCGCAGCAAGCTCGACGGCCTCTACGAGTGCATCCTGTGCGCCTGCTGCTCGACCTCGTGTCCGAGCTACTGGTGGAATTCCGACAAATATCTAGGTCCGGCCGCGCTGCTTCAGGCCAACCGCTGGATCAAGGACAGCCGCGACGAAGCAACCGGCAGCCGGCTCGACAATGTCGAGGATCCGTTCCGGCTCTACCGTTGCCATACGATTCTCAATTGCGCCAAAGCCTGCCCGAAGGGGCTCAATCCCGCCAAGGCGATCGCCGAGATCAAGAAGGACTTGGTCGAACGCCAGGGGTGAGAACGCGGGGCCGGGAACCGCGGCTGGCCCTGGCTGGTTGACGGGCATGGCGAACGAAGCACTCAATCGCGTCTGGGACATCCTGGAGAAAAACAGCGTCGGCATGCTGACCACGCGCTTTGCCGGCGGCTTGCGGGCGCGTCCGCTCGATGCCCGTCCCGACCGTGCCAAGGGCGCGATTTTCTTTCTCACCGACGTGCGCGGATTGAAGGACGACGAGATCGCGGCCGGTCCCCATGTCTGTTTCACCGTCATCGACGCCGGCGACAAGGCCTATTGGTCGATTACCGCGACCGTGACGCGCGACACCGAACGCGCCGCCAAAATCTGGAAAAAGGCCGACGATATGTGGTGGCCGGGCCGTGAAAGCGACCCGAACGTGCGGTTGCTTCACCTTGACCCGCAAACCGCGGAACTGTGGGACGGTCCGAAAAGTAGCGCCGTTGCGGCGTTCGAATTCCTCAAGGCGCGCGCCACCGGCGACAGACCCGACCTCGGCGAGAACCGCAAGAAGACGATCGATATGTCGATCTGACGCCTGCGGCTACCTGCAGTTGCCGCTGTCGGAGCGGCACAGCTTTTCGAGCTCCGGGAACGGCTTGTAGGCGACCTTGCCGCATTGCTCCGGCTTGGCGTCGACGATCTGGTTGAGCCTGCCGTCGAAAAAATACGCGATCTGCTCTTTGCGGCCGACATATTGCCCGTACTCGCGCGGATTGTAGCGCACACAGATAAAATACGGACCCTCGCCGCTGCGGGTCGGATCGCTGATCCCGGCATCGCGAATATTGGTTGGGTCGAACAGCGACTTCATGAGAGCAGAACTGATCTCCGACTTGTAGTCGGTCGGGGCCACATGGGTGGAGGAACCGCTGCCGCTGCCGGCACAGGCTGCGAGCGGCGCAAGCAGCGCTGCAATCGCGGCCCGCCGCATCACAGCTTCAGCTTCTTCTTGCGCTGCGCCAAGGTGCGCAGCCGCAGCGCATTGAGCTTGATGAATCCTTCCGCGTCGCGGTGGTCATAGGCGACCGCGCCTTCCTCGAACGTCACCAGGTCCTGGTCGTAGAGCGAATACTTGCTCTCGCGGCCGACCACGCCGACCGAGCCCTTGTAGAGCTTGAGCGTGACGCGCCCGGTGACGAATTCCTGCGACTTGTCGATCGCGGCCTGCAGCATCTCGCGTTCCGGCGCGAACCAGAAGCCGTAATACACCAGCTCGGCGTATTTCGGCATCAGCTCGTCCTTGAGATGCGCCGCGCCGCGGTCGAGCGTGATCGATTCGATGCCGCGATGCGCCGCAAGTAGGATGGTGCCGCCGGGCGTCTCATACATGCCGCGCGACTTCATGCCGACGAAGCGGTTCTCGACCAGATCGAGCCGCCCGATGCCGTTCGCCTTGCCAAGCTCGTTCAACCTGGCGAGCAAAGTCGCCGGCGACATTTTCTTGCCGTCGATTGCCGTCGCGTCGCCGCGCTCGAAATCGACGGTGATCACCGTCGGCTTGTCCGGCGCCTGCTGCGGATCGATGGTGCGCGAATAGACGTAGTCCGGCACGTCCTGCGACGGGTCTTCCAGCACTTTCCCTTCGGAGGACGCATGCAGCAGATTGGCGTCGACCGAGAACGGCGCGTCGCCGCGCTTGTCCTTGGCGATCGGGATCTGATGCTGTTCGGCGAATTCCAAAAGCTTGGTGCGCGACGTCAGATTCCATTCCCGCCACGGTGCGATCACCGTCACGTCCGGCTTGAGCGCGTAATACGCCAGTTCGAACCGCACCTGGTCGTTGCCCTTGCCGGTGGCGCCATGCGCGACGGCGTCGGCGCCGACTTTTTCGACGATCTCGATCTGCTTTTTCGCGATCAGCGGCCGCCCAATCGAGGTGCCGAGCAGATATTGGCCCTCATAGACGGCGTTGGCGCGGAACATCGGGAACACGTAGTCGCGCACGAACTCCTCGCGCAGGTCCTCGATGAAAATGTTCTGCGGCTTAATGCCGAGCAGCTCCGCTTTCTTGCGCGCCGGCTCGAGCTCCTCGCCTTGCCCGAGATCGGCGGTGAAGGTCACCACTTCGGCGCCGTAGGTCTGCTGCAGCCATTTCAGGATGATCGACGTGTCAAGGCCGCCCGAATAGGCGAGCACGACTTTCTTAACGTCCTTTTTTCCCGCCTGCGCCATTGCCGTTCCGCCGTCGCCTGACCCCGACCAAATTCGCGGAACTATCTATAGGGGCAAAGATTAACGAGGCAAAGGGCGCGGCGATTAACCTCAAACGCTGTTTCCGCTACTCGCTCGCGCGGCGGCGCGTTAAATCGAAATGAACCGGATTCATAGCGAGTGCGTCATGCAAAAAGTTAACATCACTATCGCCAGCGCGGTCGTCGCCGCCGCGTTGATGGCTTCCGCCGCGCCGGCCTTCGCCGCGCAGTGCAACGCCAAGGGCGGATTTCCAGCCTTTCTCGACGAGATGAAAAAGGAAGCGGCCGCCAAGGGCGTTTCCCGGCGCGGCCTCGCCGCGCTCGACGGCCTCACGATCGACGACAAGGTGCTCGCCGCCGACCGCAGCCAGAAGGTCTTCAAACAGACGTTCGAGGAATTTTCTGCGCGCATGATCTCGCGCGATCGCCTCACGCGCGCCGCCAAGCTGATGAACCAGCACGGTGGCACGTTGAAAAGGGTCGAGCAGCAGTTCGGCGTTCCCGCCGCCATCGTCGTGGCGATCTGGGGCCTCGAAACCGACTACGGCGTCAACCAAGGCAAGCTGTCGATCGTGCGCTCGACCGCGACTTTGGCGTTCGACTGCCGCCGCACCGACAAATTCCAGGCCGAGCTGATCGACTCGCTGCGCATCATCGATCGCGGTGACATGCCGGCCGAGGAAATGCGCGGCGACTGGGCCGGTGAGATCGGCCAGACCCAGTTCCTGCCGTCGTCTTACGTCAAATACGCCGTCGACTTCGACGGCGACGGCCGCCGCGATCTGGTCCACAGCGTGCCGGACGTGCTGGCGTCGACCGCCAATTATTTCAAGCAGAAGGGTTGGCAGCGCGGACAGGCTTGGGGTCCCGGCACCGCGAACTTCGAAGTCATCAAGGAATGGAACAAGGCGGACGTCTACGCCCGCACCATCGCCGCCTTTGCCGAGAAGCTCGACGGCGGCAAGTCGGCCCAATCGGCGGCGGCTGAAAAGCCCGACAAGGGCGTCAAGCGCTAGATCTGCCGGCGCATCATCGCGGCCTGCGCGCCTTGCGGCCCGCAGGCCGTTTCTTTTTCCGCCGCGGCGCCCCCACCATCCAGTCGTGCAGCGGCAGCGTCACGCCGCCGATCAAGGCTTCGAGCCTGCGATCGGTCGTTCGCGTTGCGCGCCAGCGATACAGCAGGCCGTGGACCAGCCAGACCACGAGAAACACCAGAACGCCGGCGAAGATCACGTCACTCGCGAAATGCGCGCCGTACGCCATGCGCATGACGCCGACGGCGGTGCCGAACACCGCCGCCGCGCCGTAAGCCAGCGCCCGATAGGGCGGCGGCGCCAAGACCGCGACCGGCGCAAAGGTCCAGAATGCGCCCGACGGCTCGCCGGCGACAAACGAGCAATTGCCCGAGCAGGTGCCGCGCGGATCCCACCAGGCGGTAAATTTCTCCGAGCCGCGCAGTTCGGTCACCGCATAGGGCCGCGAACGGCCCCAGTAATCCTTCAGAAGGACGTTGGTCATCAAGCCGGGCGCGAGCGCGATGGTCGCGGCCAGCAGCACCGCGGCGCGGGCGGGAATTAGCATCGGCGCGCGCGGCCGCAGCAGCTTGACGACGATGGCGATGAAGCCGGGTGCCGCCAGCGCCGCGATCAGCAAGGAATAGGCGTTGCGAACGAGCTCCGTCCCTTCGCCCGGTCTGGGGAAGCGGTTGTCGAAATGTTCGAAGAAGAAGCGCGAGATCGCAATGTCGAGCTGCGGAAATACGCCGAACACCAGCCCGGCAATGGCGGCGACGAACAGCGCGATGAGGAGCCCGGTCCGACTCATGCTTGTCCTTCGCGCACGATCGCCTGCGAAAACTTGCCAGATCGTTGAGGAATCATGCGGCGGCGCGATCTAGCCTGAGCGCGTCAGGCACGCCAAGCCCCGGCCTTACGCCCGGCGATCGCCCAATAGATTAGGCCGAACGCCGCGCCCGCGGCGGCCGCGATTTCGGTTTCACGGGAAATCGGCGCCGGGCGCTCGTCGATCGACTCCTCGCCGGTCCGGCCCCAACCGGCGCCATTATAAGCCAGCAGCATCAGCGCGACGCCGCCGACCGCGTAAATCAGCAGCGAGCGAATCCGGAACGCCTCGGCGAGAACGACGGCAATCAGCATCGGGAGAAACAGGACCGTCGCGGTGATGCCGGAGGCGACGAATGCCGTGCCCCAGAACACGAACCGATCCACCGGATCGCCCGACATCGCCGGCCATTGCACGCTCAGCAGGCCGATGCTCCAGACGATGCCGGCTGCCATCGCCGCCAGCCAGAGCGCGAACAGGATCACGAAAATGCGGCCGATCAGCGCCACCGGGCTAGTCCGTCATCGCCATGGCGCGCAATGCCATGCGCTCGCGCGCCGAAAGCTTCTCCGTCGCGCTCTTGAGCTGGCCGCAGGCGGCGAGGATATCGCGGCCGCGCGGCGTGCGCACCGGCGAGGCATAGCCGGCGTTGAAAACCACCTCGGAGAATTTCTCGATCTGCTCCCAGTCCGAACATTCGTATTTCGTGCCGGGCCACGGATTGAACGGGATGAGATTGATCTTGGCCGGAATGCCCTTGAGCAGCCGCACCAAGGCCTTGGCTTCCTCGATGGAATCGTTGACGCCCTTGAGCATCACATACTCGAAGGTGATGCGCCGCGCATTCGATACGCCGGGATAATTGCGGCAGGCCTTCAGCAGCTCGGCGATATTGTATTTGCGGTTGAGCGGCACCAGCTCGTTGCGCAGCTCGTCGGCCGTGGCATGCAGTGAGATCGCCAGCATGCAGCCGATCTCGCTGCCGGCGCGCTCGATCAGCGGCACGACCCCGGACGTCGACAGCGTGATCTTGCGCTTGGAAATCGCGATGCCGTCGCCGTCCGCCATCACCAGGATCGCGTCGCGCACGTTCTCGAAATTATAAAGCGGCTCGCCCATTCCCATCATGACGATGTTGGTGACGAGACGGGACTTGGTGCCGTCGCTGTCGGCCGCGACCCAGTCATTGAGCCGGTCGCGCGCCACCATCACCTGGCCGACGATCTCGCCCGGCGTCAGGTTGCGGACCAGCCGTTGGGTGCCGGTGTGGCAGAACGAGCAGGTCAGCGTGCAGCCGACCTGGCTCGACACGCACAACGTGCCGCGCTCGCCGTCGGGGATGTAGACGCATTCGACCTCGTGCGGGCGCTCGCCTTCGACCTCGCCGGGCAGCCGCAGCAGCCACTTGCGGGTGCCGTCGACCGAAACCTGCTCGGCGACGACCTCGGGCCGCGCCAAGGTGAAATGCCGATCGAGCTGGGCGCGCAGGTCTTTCGAGACGCTGGTCATGACGTCGAAGCTCGTGACGCCGCGCACATAAATCCAGTGCCACAGTTGCTGCACGCGCATCTTGCGCGCGCCGGCCGGGACATCGAGCGTCGCCAGCGCGTCGGCCAATGCCGCGCGCGACAGGCCGACCAGCGACGGCTTGGTCGGCGGCACATAGCGCTCGAGCGGCGTCTTCTCCACGAAGCCCGCCGTTGCCGTGATGTCGAGTGCCGATGTCATTTTGGAACAGATTCTTTCTGTCATCCCGCTCGGGGAAGGCACAGTCTAGCCGATCGAGATCACCGGGTCGCGGCGCGCCACGCCGGCCCGGTGATGACCCTGCGGGTCACTTGCACTCCTGGGCGACCTTGTCGAGCGCTTCCGCCAAACCCTTGAGGGTGTAGGTATCCGAGCTCTTGGTGCCGCGCCCCGACACGCTGCGCACCACGAGATCGGCGCCCTTGCGCATCGCGTCGATCATTTGCGTTTCTTCGGACGCATTCTTGATCCAGGCGCCGTCGTTCTGGGTATACATCGCGTAATTCGTGCTGCCGATCGTCGCGGTGGCGTCCGCGCTGGCGCGCTGCGAATAGCCGACGATCGCCGATACTTCGTTCTTCACTTTTTCGGCCGGCCGCGTCGAAACGAACAGATAGGAAGCGTCGCGGCTGCGCCCGGCCGGCTCGGTGGTCGATGACGCCGGCTTGGCGAGCGCGAAGCACACGGTCTTGCCGCCGGGCGTCGCCTTGTAGGCGCCCCACTCGCCGTACTGGCCGAGCAGCACCGGCTGTTCGGCTCCGGTGGCGGCGGCAGGCGCGGGCTTCGGCGCGGCGGGAGCGGCAGGCTTCGCCGCCGCAGGTTTGGCCGGCTCCGGTTTCTTGGCGGCAGGCGCCGGAGCGGCGGGAGCCGCAGGCGCCGCCGGCTTGGCGGGCTGCTGTTGCGCGAATGCGCCTGGCGCGGCGACGGCGCTCAACAACACGTAGAAGCATACGGTCCGAAGATTGAAGCTCATGGTCGTCGGGCCCACCGGTCGAGGAATCGTTTTGATACTAGTCCATTAGCCGCGAAAATCGGCATTGTGAAGGCGGCCGGCCCATGCGGTTCGTGCTAGAAGCGCCGTTTCGATGCAGGAAAGATTGCGCACATGAAGGCCCTGCTCTGCAACCGTCTCGGCGGCCCCGACGATCTCGAAATCGGCGACCTGCCCGACCCTACCCCGGGACCGGGCGAGGCGGTGGTCAAGGTCCATGCCGCGGCGCTGAATTTCTTCGACACTTTGATCATTGCCGGCAAGTACCAGACCAAGCCGGCGCTGCCGTTCTCGCCCGCGGCCGAGTTCGCCGGGACGGTCGAGGCCGTCGGGGCCGGCGTCACCGCGCTCAAGCCGGGCGACCGCGTGATGGGCTATCTCGGCTACGGCGCGGCGCGCGAGCGCGTGGTCGCCAAGGCCGAGCAGTTGATCGCGATCCCGGCCGGGGTCGACTTCGACCACGCCGCCGGCCTTTGCGTCACTTACGGCACCACGCTGCATGCATTGAAGGACCGCGCGCATCTCAAGCGCGGCGAGACGCTCGCGGTGCTCGGCGCCTCGGGCGGCGTCGGGCTCGCCGCCGTCGAGCTTGGCAAGGTGATGGGCGCGCGAGTAATCGCCTGCGCCTCCTCGCCGAAGAAAATCGCGTTTGCCAGAAAGCACGGCGCCGATGACGGCATCGACTACAGCAAGGACGACCTCAAGGAGAGCCTGCGCCAGCTGACCGGCGGCAACGGGGTCGATGTCATCTACGATCCAGTCGGCGGGCCTTATGCCGAACCGGCATTGCGCGCGATCGCCTGGCAAGGCCGTTTTCTGGTAGTCGGCTTCGCGGCCGGCGAAATCCCGAAAATCCCGCTCAACCTGATGCTGCTGAAAGGCTGCGACGTGCTCGGGGTGTTCTGGGGCTCGTTCGTGCAGCGCGACATCGAAGGCCACCGCGCCAATACCAGACAGCTGCTCGAGTGGACGGCGGCGAGAAAATTATCGTCGCATGTCCACGCCGCCTATCCGCTGGCGGATGCGCCGGCCGCGCTCAAGGCGATCGCGTCGCGGCAAGTGATGGGCAAGGTCATTCTGCATCCCTGACCGCGATCAGCTTGTCGCGCGCCGCCTGGCGGTGCACCGGCAGGATGTGGCCGGCCACCAGCTTGATCGCGCCGGACAGCACCGCGGCGTCGTCGGTGAATCCGATCACCGGCAGGAAGTCCGGGATGGCGTCGAACGGCAGCACGAAATAGGCGATCGCGCCGATCAGCGCCGTCTTGACGTGCAGCGGGGTGTCGCGGTCGAACGCGCAGTAATAAGCGGCGAGCAGATCCTCGGCGAACGGGATCGCCGCGCCGACGCGCGCGAGCTTGCCCCAGAAACCGCAGCGGACCGTCGCCTCGTCGCGCTCGGCGCTGCGGCGGAAAAAAGCTGCAAAAGCCATGATGCTGAAATGGGCGCAGGCCCGCGGCGCCGCAAGACCCTCCCCGCGACGCCTAAAGGCCGGCGATCTTGTCCATCGCCTCGGCGAGCTTGATGTCGAGCTCGGTGACGCCGCCAGCATCGTGGGTCGAGAGCGTCACCTCGACGGTCTTGTAGACGTTGAACCACTCCGGGTGGTGATCCATCTTTTCCGCGACCAGCGCGGCCCGCGTCATGAAGCCGAACGCTTGGTTGAAATCCTTGAATTCGAACTTTTTGACGATGGCGTCACGGCCGGAAACGGCCGCCCAGCCCTTGAGCCTGTCCAGCGCCGCCTTGCGCGCGTCCGCCGCCAACTTCGTTGCCATTGAAATACCTCGGTTTTAATCGCCGCACGACATTAACGCATAATGGCCCTGTCCGCTTTCTGTCGTTGCTTCATGGGCATTCGTGACTATATTCCGCCCGAGTCGCGGGCCAGAACGGCCCGCTTCCCTTTTTCCGGACCCGTTATGGATCTGCGCAACGTCGCCATCATCGCTCACGTCGACCACGGCAAGACGACCCTGGTCGACCGGCTGTTGCAGCAGTCCGGCGTCTACCGCGCCAACGAGCGCGTGGTCGAACGCGCGATGGATTCCAACGACCTCGAGCGCGAGCGCGGCATCACCATCCTCGCCAAGGCCGCCTCGGTCGAGTGGAAGGGCACCCGCATCAACATCGTCGACACGCCCGGCCACGCCGATTTCGGCGGCGAAGTCGAGCGCATTCTCAACATGGTCGACGGCGCGCTCGTTTTGGTCGACGCCGCCGAAGGTCCGCTGCCGCAGACGAAATTCGTGGTCTCCAAGGCCTTGCGAATGGGCCTCAAGCCGATCGTCATCATCAACAAGGTCGACCGCGCCGACGCCCGCGCCGTGCAGGTCGTCAACGAGGTGTTCGACCTGTTCGCCGCGCTCGACGCCACCGACGAGCAGCTCGATTTCCCGATTTTGTACGGCTCGGCCAAGCAGGGCTGGATGGCGCAGAAGCTCGAGGGCCCAACCGACCAGGGCATGCAACCGCTGTTCGATCTGATCCTCAGCCACGTCAGGCCGCCGGTCGTCGAGCAGGGGCCGTTCCGGCTGCTCGGCACCATCCTCGAGGCCAACCCCTATCTCGGCCGCATCGTCACCGGCCGCGTCACCTCCGGCTCGGTCAAGCCGAACCAGCCGGTCAAGGTGCTCGACCATGACGGCAAACTGATCGAGACCGGCCGCGTCACCAAGGTGCTGGCGTTCCGCGGCATCGAGCGCACCGCCGTCGAGGAGGCCGAGGCCGGCGACATCGTCGCGCTGGCCGGGCTGCCGAACGCCACCGTCGCGCAGACCATCTGCGATCCCTCGGTCGAGACGCCGATCCCGGCCCAGCCGATCGATCCGCCGACTTTGGCGATGACGTTCCGCGTCAACGATTCGCCGCTGGCCGGCACCGAAGGCTCCAAGGTCACCGGCCGCATGATCCGCGACCGGCTGCTGCGCGAGGCCGAAGGCAATGTCGCGCTGCGCGTGCGCGAGAGCGACGACAAGGACGCCATGGAAGTCGCCGGCCGCGGCGAATTGCAGCTCGGCATCCTGATCGAGACGATGCGCCGCGAAGGCTTCGAGCTGTCGGTGTCGCGGCCCAAGGTGCTGCTGCGCAAGAACGACAATGGCGACATCGAGGAGCCGATCGAAGAGGTCGTGATCGACGTCGACGAGGAGCACTCCGGCATCGTCGTGCAGAAGATGGCCGAGCGCAAAGCCGAGATGATCGAGTTGCGGCCGTCCGGCGGCGGCCGCGTGCGGCTGGTTTTCTACGCGCCGACCCGCGGCCTGATCGGCTACCAGGGCGAGCTCCTCACCGACACGCGCGGCACCGCGATCATGAACCGGCTGTTTCACGCCTACGCACTGCATAAGGGCGCGATCCAGGGCCGCCGCAACGGCGTGCTGATTTCCAACGACCACGGCGAGGCGGTCGCCTATGCGCTGTGGAATCTGGAGGATCGCGGCCCGATGATGATCGAGCCGGGCTGGAAGGTTTACACCGGCATGATCGTCGGCGAGCACACGCGCGACAACGATCTCGTCGTCAACGTGCTCAAGGGCAAGCAGCTCACCAATATCCGCACCACCTCGAAGGACGAAGCGGTGCGCCTGACGCCGCCCATCCGCATGACGCTGGAAAAGGCGCTGGCCTATATCCAGGACGACGAGCTGGTCGAGGTGACTCCGGCCTCGATCCGGCTGCGCAAGAAGCTGCTCGACGAGAACGACCGCAAGCGCGCCGACCGGCAGAAAGTCGCCGAGACGGTCTGACCGGACGCGGCCCGCGAATCACGAATCGTTTTTCGCGCGGGCGCGACATCCCGGCAAAAATCTTTCAAGGCGTCCCCTGTCGGGACCAAAGCGAAGCGCCGAGTCTCAATTCCAGATTGTGACGCCGGCACAGTGCTTCCAACACGGCCTGTGGCCAGTAATCCACACCGTTAACCCATCGTTAAACATGGGGCTTGAAGGCACGAAAGTTCGTTGCTTCTATTGATTCATGTCCACCGTCGTCATCGAGATTCGCCGCGCGAAGCCGTCCGATGCTCCGGCCGTCGCAGGCACCCATGACGAAGCGTGGCGCTCCGCCTATCAGGGAATCATCCCCGGCAACGAGCTCGACAAGCTGATCAGCCGGCGCGGCCCGGATTGGTGGGATAGCGCGATCCGCAAAGGCAGCCGCATCACCATCCTGCAATTTGGCGACAACGTCGCGGGCTATGCCAATTACGGCCGCAACCGCGCCCGCAGCCTGTTCTATGAGGGCGAGGTCTACGAGCTTTATCTCCGCCCGGAATATCAAGGCCTCGGATTCGGCCGCCGGCTATTCTCCGCCGCGCGTAAGGATCTGCTGCAGAGCGGACTGAAATCGCTGGTGGTGTGGGCGCTGTCCGACAACGAGCCGGCGGTGAGCTTCTATCGCGCGCTCGGCGGCCGCGCCGTGGCGCGCTCGTCGGAAAAGTTCGGCGGCAAAACGCTCGATAAGGTCGCCTACGCCTGGCAGGCGTAGCACGGTGTCATGCCCGCGAAGGCGGGCATCCAGTACGCTCCGACTTTCAATAGATTTGACGCTTGCGTTTACTGGGTCCCCGCCTGCGCGGGGACGACGGTTATATTTTCGGCTCCGGCAATCCGCGCTGTGTACAAGCCGCGCGCAAGGTGTTGAGCATCAGGCAGGCGATCGTCATCGGTCCGACGCCGCCCGGCACCGGGGTCAGCGCCCCGGCGACCTGCGCGACCTCCGCCGCGACGTCGCCGACGATGCGGCTTTTGCCGTCCTCGCCGGCCACCCGATTGATGCCGACATCGATCACGGTGGCGCCCGGCCTGATCCAGTCCTTGCGCACCATTTCCGCCTTGCCGGCCGCCGCCACCACCAGATCGGCGCGGCGGCAAACCCCCGGCAGGTCGCGGGTCCTAGAATGCGCGATGGTCACGGTGGCGTTTTCTCGCAGCAGCAGCTGGGCGACCGGCTTGCCGACGATATTGGAGCGGCCGATCACCACGGCCTCCATCCCGGCGAGCGAGGAATGAACGGTCTTGGCCAGCAGCACGCAGCCGAGCGGCGTGCAGGGCACCAGCGACGGCAGGCCGCTGGCAAGCCGCCCGACATTGACCGGGTGAAAACCGTCAACATCCTTGGCCGGATCGAGCGCGGCGATGATCTTGCTGCTGTCGATCTGGGGCGGCAGCGGCAACTGCACCAGGATGCCGTTTACCGTCGGGTCGGCGTTGAGCCTGCCGATCAGCGCCAGCAGTTCCGCTTCGCTGGCCGTCTCCGGCAGCTTGTGGTCGAACGGCCGCATGCCGGTATCGATCACCGCTTTCGACTTGCTCCTGACGTAGATCTCGCTTGCCGGGTTGGCGCCTACCAGCACGACGGCCAGTCCCGGCGTCACGCCATGCCCGCTCTTGAGCTGCACCACCGCGCGGGCGACCTGGCCGCGCAACGCGGCGGCTGCCGCCTTGCCGTCGATGATGCGCGCCGTCATGGCCGTCCGATCAGTGGTCGCCCGCCAACGGGCCGATGTCCGCCTAGAGGAACATCCGGATATAGAGCCAGAAGATGAACTGCTTGAGGAACAGCAAGGCGATGATCAGGATCACCGGCGAGATGTCGATGCCGCCGAGGTTCGGCATGATGCTGCGGATCGGCCGCAATGCCGGCTCCGTCACCCGGTAGAGAAACTCGCCGATATTGGAGACGATCGGGCTGCGCGGATTGACCACGTTGAACGCGATCAGCCAGGACAGCACCGCCGCCGCGATCAGGATCCAGATGTAGAGGGTGATGACCGTATCGATGAGCCAGAGAAAGGGATTCATCGCGCGCTCCGTGAATCGTGCATCACGAATAGCCGCTTGCCGGTCGCAGGAAAAGGCCTCTCAGCGCCGCGAAAAGCAGCAGGGCGGCGCGTCCTTGACAGCCCATACCCCCCGCCGTAAATGGCGCCACTTGCTGAAATTCGGGCGTCGCCAGCAAAGGCGCCATCCGAGGATCGGTCGGGGCCATAGCTCAGCTGGGAGAGCGCGTCGTTCGCAATGACGAGGTCGGCGGTTCGATCCCGCCTGGCTCCACCACCCCTTCCGCTGTGTTCCGATGCCCGCCGCAAATGCCCGCCGCTCCGGCGGGCTTTTTGTTTCAGCGCCGGTGCAGGCGGTGATCGATCGCCAGCAGGACGGCGCTGGCGCCGACCGCGAACAGCACCAGCAGCAGCGTGATCGCCATGATCAGCCACACATTGTGCAGGCCGATGCCGTTCATCAGCAGGTAGCCGAGCCCGCGCTGCGAGGCGAACATCTCGCCGAGCAAGGTGCCGATCAGGGTCAGCGAGAAGCCGATCCGCACCCCGGTGCAGATTTCCGGCAGCGCCGACGGAAACAGAATGAGCCGGATCGTCGCCGCCGGCGACAGCCGCATCACCCGCGCGGTCTTGACGTAGATCGGATTGAGGCTCCGCACCGCGCCCATGGTGAAGATCGCGATCGGCACGATGCCGTGGATGGCGCCGAACGCGATCTTGGCGGACAGCCCGATACCGAACGCGAGCAGCACGATCGGGTAGAGCGTGATTTTCGGGATCGAATAAAGCGCGACCAGTACCGGCTCGGCCACTTCGCTCGAGAACCGGTGCAGGCCGAGGGTGAAGCCGATCAGGAACCCGATGGTCACCGCGACCACCAGCGCCACCGCGAACGCCTTCATGGTCTCCAGCAGATGCGGATAGAAGCTGGCGCTGCCGAGCAGCGACATCAGCAGCTGCACGGTTTCGAGCGGCGAGGTCATCGCGCTCGAGCCGGCGAACCAGAACAGCAGCTGCCACAGCACGACCAGCGCGGCGATCAGCACCGCGTTGCGCATCAGGGTTCTTTGCCATCCGCTCATCGCCGGCGGCGCTCCAGCAGGCGCTTTTCCCAGACGTAGAATGTCATGTTGACCGTGGTCGCCACGACGAGGACGAGCACGATCAGCGGGTACATCACCGCGTTGTCGAAGTTGTTGTAGGCGTAGCTGATCTCGTAGCCGATCCCGGTGCGCGCCATGATGAACTCGGCGCCGATCACGCCGATGAACGAAATGCTCACCTTGCACGCCCAGCAATCCGAATGGGCGGCCAAGACCCAAGGCGGCGTGGCCGATCCGGCCAAGGACCCGGCGAAATCGTTCGACAACAAGTTCAAGATCGAGGCGACGCTTCGCACGGCGGGCGCGGCCCGCGCCAAGACTAGCGACGCCAACCATTTCCTCTACTTGGTCAAGGCCAACCAGCTCGTCGATACCGATCCAGCCAAGATCAACGTGCCGGCAATGATCGTCTATACGACCGACCTGGTTTTTTGCGCGCCGTTCGTCGAGGAAGCCGCGAAGAAAATGCCGAAGGCCGAGACCGCGACGATCTCGGGACCGAACGGCCATCTCAACGGCGTGCTCGCGATCGCCCAGGCCGGCGACAGGATCAAAAGCTTCCTCGCCAAATAGCTCAAACCGCGGCGGTCGCCGCCTTGCGGCCGAGCCAGTGATCGAGGAAAGCCGCTAGCCATTGATGCGAAGCCAGGTCGTGCACCGCGCGGTCGGCGATGTGCTCGTGGCGCTGCTTGGCGCCCGGCATTTCCATGCGGTGCGCGCCGCGCGTGAGCCAGCGATACATCATGGCGTGGGTGACTTCCGGATGGAATTGCAGCGCGTAACCGCTGCGATGACGGAACGCCTGCACGGAAAACGCGTCGCCTTCCGCCAGCAGTTCGCTGCCGGCCGGCAGCTCGAAGCCTTCGCGGTGCCACTGGTAGACCTGGTCGGGCCACTCGGCGCACACCGCGCGGCCGGCTTCGGTCGGGCGGATCGGGTAATAGCCGACCTCGGCGTGGCCCTGCGGATGCGGATAGACCCGCGCGCCGAGATAACGCGCCATCATCTGGGCGCCGAGGCAGATCCCGAGATAGGGCTTCTTGTCGCGCAGCGGCACGCCGATCCAGTCGATCTCGCGTCTGACGAAATCCTCCTCGTCATTGGCGCTCTGCGGACCGCCGAAAATGACCGCGCCGGCATGCTCTTCCATCGTCTCGGGCAGCGCATCGCCGAACCGCGGCCGGCGGATATCGAGCGGAAATCCGAGCCGCGCGAGCGTCTGCCCGACCCGGCCGGGCGAGGAATGCTCCTGATGCAGAATGATAAGAACCGGTAGCGGCATGATCTTTCAGCGGCGGCGCGCCCGGTCCCGATTACTACCGCGTTCGCCGCGCTTTGCAACTGCGCCAGGCGCACCCGCTAGGAAGTGCGCCGCCCCTGCGCGGCGCCGATCACAGCGAGCAAGATGGTGTGCGGCACGATCGACCCCAGGCGCACGAACACCTTGTTGAAGAATCCCGGCACCACGACGGCGCGGCCGTCCATCAGGCCGCGATAGCCGGCGCCCGTCACCTTCTCCGCGCTGTCGGTCATGAAGCCGGGCGACTCATAAGTTGTCCGCCCCGCGACCATGGCGAACTCGGTCGGCACCGGACCCGGGCACAACACGCAGACGCGGATGCCGCGCGGCGCCAGCTCGTGGCGCAACGCCAGACTGAGCGACACGACGAAGGCCTTGCTGGCGTAATAGACCGCCATTCCAGGGCCGGGGACGAAACCGGCGATCGAGCCGACATTGAGGATGCCGCCGCGATGGCGTGAAAGGTTGTCGATGAACAACAGTGACAGTTGCGTCAGCGCCCGCATGTTGACGTCGATCATCGCAAGTTGCTCGTCGCGGGAGCGCTCGGCGGCAAGTCCGACCAGGCCGAAGCCGGCGTTGTTGACCACATAATTCGGCTCGGCGCCCGCCGCCGCCAGGGCATCGGCGATCTCGCGCGCCGCGCCGGGTGTGGTCAGGTCGGCCGGGATCACAAGCGGCCGGGCCGCACCAGCCGCGGCGATCTCGTCGGCAAGCGCATTGAGGCGATCGGCCCGCCGCGCCACCAGCGCGAGTTCGTGGCCGTGACGCGCGAATTCGCGCGCCAGTGCCACGCCGATTCCGGCCGAGGCTCCCGTGATCAGAGCGACCGGCCGCACGCGTCAGGCTTGCGCCGGCCGCGGCGAGCCGCCGCCGGGCGGTGGAACCGTCGGATCGAGGGTTTCGAGCGAACGTTGCGCCGGCTCGACGCCCCAGAAATACACCACGACGATCTGGACGATCACGAGGCCGATCATCAGCCAGATCACGCCGGGCAGCTGGTAATTTGCCATCAGCGCGCCAACGATGAACGGCGACACCACAGTGGCGCCGCGGCCGAATGCGTTGCACACGCCGTTTGCCCGCAACCGGATCTCGGTCGGAAACAATTCGGGCGTGTAGACGCCGAACAGGATGGCGGTTTGGATGTAGATCGCGACGATCAGCACGAAGCCGCCCGACAGCACGGTGACCGGGTCGGAAGCCGCGCTGAAGTGCGAATAGATCCAGCCGCTGACGATGGTCAGGATTGACGCGCCGATGATGCTCCAGCGCCGTCCGATGAAGTCCGACGTGAACGCGCCGACCGCGCAGCCCACCAGCGAGGCGACCGAAAGCACGACGGTGTAGCCGAGCGAGTTCGCGATGGTCAGGCCCTGACGCAGGAAGAACTGCGGCAGGAAGATCACGAAGCCGAAAATCAGCGTATTGATCGTGATCAGCACCCAGCAGCCGACCAGCAGCCGTTGCAGGATCGGCGGCTTCAGCATCGCCGAGGCGTTGAGCTGCGGGGCCGGCGGGCTCATCACCGGAGCAGGCAGCGCCCCCGCGCTTGCCGCTCCCTTCTCGATCGATTGCAGCAACGCTTCGGCTTCAGCCGTGCGGCCTTGCGATTCGAGCCAGCGCGGCGACTCCGGCAGGTTCTTGCGCAGATACCAAACGACCAGCGAGCCAACGCCGGCAATGACGAACATCGGACGCCAGCCCCAGGTCGGAATGATCAGATAACCGAGCAACGCGGTCGCCGGAAATCCGGCGACCACCAGGAACGCCATGAAGGACAGCCAGCGCCCGCGCGATTTCGGCGGGACGAATTCCGTGAGCGTCGAATAACCGACGACGATCTCGGCGCCGAGCCCAAGACCCTGCACAAAGCGGCAGATGATGAGCTGATTCATGTCCTGCGCGAAGGCGGCGGCCAGCGAAGCGAGCCCGAACACCAGCAGGTTGACCTGATAGGTGAAGCGGCGGCCATATTTGTCGCCGACGAAGCCGGTGATCAATGCGCCGAGCGTCATGCCGACGAATGTCAGGGACAGGAACTGAAGATTCTGCGGAACGGTCGAGAACTTGGTCTGGATCGCCGACGCCAGCACGCCGCCGGCGACATACAGATCGTAGCCATCGAAGAACATCCCGGCCCCGACCAGCCAGAAGATCCGGTAATGGAATGAAGAAATCGGCAGCCGGTCGAGACGCGCACCGGCATTGACTGACGTCGCCATGATCTGGTCCCCCCCTTGGACGCGCCGCAGCCGGTCTTTCGCGCCGGCTTCTGCACCAATGCTACAATACCCCGCCGAGGATGTCTTATTCCACGCGCCAAAACGGCTGGCTCTCCAGACTGGCGGCGCGGACGGCGAAGCGTGTAATCTCCGTTACGTTGCTGCCCCCGCCGGGTTCCGGCAACATGACCGACAAACATAAAGCCGAATGGCTTCGCAACCTTGGAGAGACGCCATGACTAAGCCGCGCATCAGCTACATCGACCCCGCGACCGTGAGCGACCCGGCAATGCCGGCTGAGTTCGAGCGGTGCGCGCGCGAAGGCACGCCGCGTCCGGAAAGTCAGGCGGTCCGCGCCCATGTCCCGGCGGTGTTCTGGTCGTTCGCCAACACATGGCGCGACGTGTTCAAGAACGGCGTGGCCGATCACAGCATCAAGGAGCTGTGCCGCATCTATGTGTCGCGCTCGGTGCTATGCGAGTTCTGCGGCAACCAGCGCTCGATCAAGGCGGCCAAGGCCGGACTGAAGGAAGACGACTATTCCGACCTGATCAATTTCGAAGCATCGACCCGCTACAGCGACAAGCAGAAGGCGGCGCTGGCCTACGCCGAGGCGATCACCTGGGACCTGCCGACGAGCGACGAATTGTGGGCGCGCCTGCATTCGCATTTCAGCGAGCCTGAGCTGGTCGAGATCGGCTACTTCGTCGCCATCACGATGGGCCAGCAACGCTGGCTGCGCACCCTCAACATCGAGCACCACCAGATACTGGCCGGCAGCGACGGCTCGATGGCGCCGGGCTTCGAGACTATCGACCGTCTGGCCGAATCGAAGAAGGCCGCCGATTACTGGGCCAAGATCGCACCGAAGCCGGCCTCGCAGGCCGCGGAGTGAACATCGCGGCCGATACGCGCGCGCTCGGCGCCGCGCCTGCGCCGGGCGAGGCCCGCATCCGCGTCGAGTCGCTCGGCAAAAGCTACGGCACGCTTCAGGTGTTTCGCGACATCTCGTTCGACGTCGGCGCCCGCGAGATCGTGGCGGTGGTCGGCCCGTCCGGCTGCGGCAAGACCACGCTGCTGCGCTGCATCGACGGCCTGCTCCCGGTCGACAGCGGCGAGATCTGGGTCGACCGCCAGCGCGTCACCGAACCGATCCCCGGCGTCGCGATGGTGTTCCAGCATTTCGGCCTGTTTCCGTGGAAGACCGTGTACGACAACGTCGCCTACGGCCTGCGCATGGCGGGTGCGCCGAAAGCGGAAATCGAGCGCAAGGTGCCGGAGTTCATCAAGCTGGTCGGTCTTGGCGGCTTCGAGCACGCCTACCCCTATCAGATGTCCGGCGGCATGCAGCAGCGCTGCGGCCTCGCCCGCGCGCTCGCCATCGAGCCGAGCGTGCTGCTGATGGACGAGCCGTTCGCCGCGGTCGACGCGCAGACCCGCGAGATCCTGCAATTCGAATTGCTGCGCATCTGGCAGGAGCGCCCGACCGCGATGATCTTCGTCACCCACTCGATCGAGGAAGCGGTGCTGCTCGGCCATCGCGTCATCGTTCTCAAGGGCCGCCCGTCGGCGATCCACGAAACCATCGCGATCGACCTGCCGCAGCCGCGCACCCGCGACACCTTGCGCCAGCAGCGCTTCGCCGAACTGCGCGAGCGCGTCTGGGGCACCGTGATGCAGGAAGCGCGCGAAGCCGAATTCATGCTCGAACGATAAGCAACCGAACAAGGACCGGAGGATTCCATGCTCGACAAAGTGCTGAAATTCGCGGCCAGTGCGCTGGCCGCCGCTACCCTGAGCGCCGCCGCGGCGTCCGACGCCGCCGCGCAGAAGGTGGTGATCGCGCTGCCCGGCGTGCCGCCGATCTACGCTTCGGTGATCTCGCTGGTCGCCGACCGCGAGGGCTTCTTCAAGAAATACGGCGCCGACGTCGAACTCAAGAATTTCGACAACGGCACCGCGGCGGCGCGCGCCGTGGTCGCCGGCGACATCGACCTCGCCTGGGGCCCAACGCCCGGCGTGATCGCCCAGGTCTCGAACGCCGGCGTGCCGCTGGTGTTCGTCTACGGCATGCCGAACCCGGACTGGGTGCTCGGCGCCACCGAAACCGGCAAGACCTGCAAGGACATCGTCGGCCAGCCGATCGGCGTCGACGCCGTCGGCGGCGCCCGCGCGGTCGCGTTGCGCGCCATGCTGGTCGGCTGCCCCGGCGTCAAGTACGAGGACCTCAACCTGATCGCGCTCGGCTCCAACACCGCGCCGGCCATCATCGCCGGCCAGCTCAAATACGGCGTCCTCCACCTCGACGACGTCGCGCTGCTCGGCACGCAGGGCAAGACCATCACGCCGCTCCTGGTCATGAAGCAGACTAACCCGACCAACCATTATCTGAGCCTGACCGCGCGCAAGGATCGCCTCGCGCAAAAACGCGACGCCATCGTCAAGGTGGTGGCCGCGCATATCGAGGCGGCGCGCTTCATGGCCGACCCGAAGAATGCCGACAAGGTCGCCGCCGACGCCGCCGAGACCGGCCTGAGCAAGGAGATCGCCAAGGAAGCGCTCAAGCAGTTCCTCGCCATCGAGTTCTGGGCCGCCAAAGACGACGGCCTGCCGAAGGACAAGATCAATTCGGTCGCGGTGCTGATGAAGAAGATCGGCACCATCAACGCCGACAAGGAAGCCGCGACATACGATCAGGTCGTCGATCCGAGCATCTGGAAAGACGCCAGCGCGATGGTAAAATGAGGCCGTGACAGCAACCTGGTTCGGGCGACGCGCCCCGGTCGTCCTCAGTCTGATCGCCGGCATCGCGCTGTGGGAGATCGCCGGGCGCGCGTCGAGCCCGGCGTTCCTGGTGCCGTTCTCCGCCACGATCGAGCGGCTGTGGACGATGGCCGTCGGCGGCACGCTGATCGCCCAGTTCCTGGATTCGGCGGCGCTGTTCGGCGCCGGCTTCGCGCTGTCGGTGATCGTCGGCGTGCCGGTCGGGCTGCTGCTCGCCCGCGTCCGGGTGCTGCGCGTCGGCATCGAGCCTTACATCATGGTGCTCTACGCCACGCCGATGGTGGCGCTCATTCCGTTCATCCTGTCGCTGATGGGCTTCGGCTTCGCGCCGAAGGTGCTGGTGGTGTTTTTGTTCGCCGTATTCCCGGTGCTCTACAACACGGTCGAGGGCGCGCGCAGCATCCGGCCCGAACTGATCGAAGTGGCGCAGTCGTTCCGCTCCGGCGAGTGGGCGCTGTGGCGCGAGGTGATGCTGCCCTACACTTTGCCCTACACGATGACCGGCGTGCGCCAGGCGATCGGCCGCGCGCTGGTCGGCATGGTGGCGGCCGAGTTTTTTCTGAGCTCGACCGGGCTCGGGCAGATCATCATGGCGTCGTCGCAGAATTTCGACACCGCCGGCGTGTTCGCCTCGATCTTCCTGATAGGCCTGATCGGCGTCGCCTTGATGCGCGTCGGCGTCATGATCGAGCGCCATTTCGCGCGCTGGAGGCAGTAAATGGCCAACGCCGCCGTCGCGCTTCCCGCACCAGCCGCGAGCCGCTTCAGCGGCGCTTTGCTGCCGCGCCTCATCACCGGGCTGGTGCTGCTGCTGGTTTGGGAAGGCGTCGTGCGGCTGTTCGCGCCGCCTTATGTCGCGAAGCCGAGCACGGTGATCGCCGTATTCCCGAAGGTCATCGTGGATCCGAAATTCCTCGAGGCGGTCGGCGCGACCTTGCTCGCCGTCACCGAAGGGCTCAGTGTCGCCATCGCATTCGGTGTGGTGATCGGGCTGATGATCGGCCGCATCCCGGCGGCCGAGCGCGCGCTGCGTCATTACGTCAACGGTTTCTATGCCATTCCGATGATCGTCGTGCTGCCGCTGTTCTCGCTGTGGTTCGGTTATGCGCCGGCGACGCGCGTCGCCACCATCATCTTCTCGGCGATCTTTTCCATCATCACCAATGTCGCCGACGGCGCCCGCGCGGTGCCGAAGGAATACATGGAGGTGGCGAAATCGTTCGGCTCCGGACGCCTGCGGATGCTCGGTGAAATCGTGCTGCCGTCCTCGATGCCTTATCTGCTGGCCGGCTTCCGGCTCGCCGCCGGCCGCGCGCTGATCGGCGCCGTCGTCGCTGAATTCTTCCTGTCGATCGGCGGCGTCGGCTATTTCATTCTCTACAACTCGCGCTCGTTCAAGCACAGCGAGGCTTTTGTCGGCGTCATCCTGCTGGCATTGTTCGGCGTCGGCATCGAATTCGCCATGAACTGGGCGACGCGGCGTTTCCTGCCGTGGTATCGCCGCGAGGCGTAAGGCACCTGAAGAACCGGCAAGGAAAGACGACATGGCGACGGACGATCCGCGCGTGACGGCGGCGATTTCGCACTGGGGCGCGCGCTTTGTCGCCAACGGCGTGGCCTTGGCGGATTTCGAGGACGTCACCCGCTCGCTCACAAGTTATGACGACTGGTGCCGGGCATGGTCGCAGCGCGCCGCGCAGCATGAGCAGCTCGGCCGCGACGCGCTGACGAAGCAGAAATTCCTCACCGCCGGCGAGTGCCTGCAGCGCGCCGGCGTCTACTACCACTTCGCCAATTTTCTGTTCGTCAACGACGTGCCGCAGATGAAAATCGCGCACATGAAGGCGGTGGCGTGCCGTCGGGCCGCGCTGCCCTATCTGCGCCCGCCCGGCGAGCGCGTCGACATTCCCTATCAGGGCAGGACGCTCGCCGGCATCGTGCGCAAGCCGGCCGGCCTGGAAAAGCCGCCGGTCGTGGTGATGGCGGTCGGGCTCGATTCGACCAAGGAGGAAGGCGACGCTTACGAGACGCCGTTTCTCGCGCGGGGCATGGCCACCTTGATATTCGAAGGTCCCGGCCAGGGCGAAGCGCAATACGACCTGCCGATCCGCGGCGACTACGAAGTGCCGGTCAAAGCCGTGCTCGATTACGTCGAGACGCGGCGCGATCTCGACACCGGGCGCATCGGCATATGGGGCGTCTCGCTCGGCGGCTATTACGCGCCGCGCGCCACCGCATTCGACAAGCGCATCAAGGCCTGCATCGCCCTCGGCGGCCCGTTCGACTGGGGCGCGGCGTGGGATGGGCTGCCCGAATTGACGCGCGAGGCGTTCCGCGTGCGCAGCCACGCCAAGACCGACGGAGAGGCCAAGAAGAATGCCGCGACGCTTTCTCTGGTGGGGATCGCCGAAAAGATCACGGTGCCGATCTTCATCGTCAATGGCCGGCTCGACCGCGTGGTGCCCGCGGCCGACGCCGAGCGGCTGGCGCGCGAGGTCAAGGGCCCGGTCGAGCTGCTGATGGTCGAGGACGGCAACCACATCGCCAACAACCGCGCTTACCGTTGGCGGTCGCAAAGCGCCGACTGGATGGCGGACCGCCTCAGATGACGGCGAACCCCCGCGGCATAGCGTGAAAGCGCTCGATGCCGGTTTGCGTGATCAGCACCATCTCGCCGGTCTGCACGCCGGCATTGCCGTCCTTGGTCACGACATTGGGCTGGATCACCACCACCTGCCCGGCGCGGAACGGCACAGCCGGGATCGGTCCGGCCGGTCGGCTCTGGCTGCCGAGAATGGGCGGCAGATAGCCGCCGCCATAGCCGTGCAGCAGGTCGTCGATGGTGGTGAAGCCGGCCTGCTCGATCACGCCGGATGCTTCGATCACCTCAGCCGGCAGCGTGCCCGCCTTCAGGACGGCGGCAATGGCGTCGAACGCGGCGTCCGCGGCGGCATGCAGCTTCCGGTATAAAGGGGGCGGCTCCTCGCCGAACGCGAACGAGCGCAGCACCTGGCCCGGATGGTCCCAGAACGACGCGGTGATTTCCGCCACCACGGCGTCGCCATTTTCCAGCTTGCGGGTCGAGGGAAACTGCCGCGGCACGCCAAGTTGCGGCGCGCGCATCGGCGTCACGCCGATGTAGTGAATGCCGTTGATCGCGCCCTGCGCGACATAGGCGCGCTCCACCAGATCGCCCAGCTCGCGCTCGTCGAGGCCGGCCTTGAGGCCGTCGCGCAGTGCCATCATGCCGAGATCGCTAAAATGCGCGCCGATCCGCAGCCAGTCGATTTCCTCGGCCGATTTGACCTGGCGCAGCGTCGTATAGGCGCGATTGAGGTTTTTCGACGCGCCGTATTTCGCCGCCAGCGCGGCGTGCTGATCGGCGCCGAGCGGGCCGACAGTGCCGACCCGGCCGGATTTCGCGGCGCGCTTGCCCAACGCGGCGATCGCCGCGCCGATCGACGACTCGCCGCCCCACGCCACCTCCGCCTTGTCGGCGAGCAACTGCGCCTGCGGCGCGTGATTGACGTATTGAACGAACAAGGCGTCGGGCTTGCCGGGCGAAAACACGCCGACCGCTTCCGCCGTCACCGGCCATTGCGTCAGCCATTGCACCGCCGAGCCGACGCGGTTGGCGCCGCAGAACACCAGATGATCGCACTCCGCCTGCGCCAGCAGCGCTTCCATCGCGGCCCGGCGGCGCGCCATTTCCTGTTCGGAAAAGCGCGGATATTCGGCGGCGACGATGTGGGCCAGATGCGGCGGCAGAACACTCATATTGGTCATGATGACAATATCGCCGAAAAAAGCGAACGTGCCGCGCCTCAGGGAGAACCCGATGCCGTCCACAATCCTCGATTCCGCGGTTTTTCGCGACATCTTCACCACCGAGACGATGCGCCAGGTGTGGTCGGACGAAACCCGCGTGCAGAAATATCTCGACTTCGAGGCGGCGCTCGCCCGCGTCCAGGCCAGGCTCAAGATCATCCCGAACAACGCCGCCGCCGAGATCGTCAGGCATTGCAAGGCCGGCGAATACGACATGGCCGAGCTCAAGGCCAAGACTGAAAAGATCGGCTATCCGGTGCTCCCCGTGGTCCAGCAGCTCGTCAAGCTCTGCAAGAACGGGCTCGGCGAATGGTCGCATTGGGGCGCGACCACGCAGGACATCACCGACACCGCGACGATCCTGCAGATCCGCGACGCGCTCGACCTGATCGAGGACGACCTCAAGGCGATCAGCGACAACCTCGCCCGCCTCGCCAAGCGCTACCGTGACACGCCGATGGCGGGGCGCAGCAACCTGCAGCAGGCGGTGCCGATCACGTTCGGCTACAAGATGGCGACCATGCTGTCGGCGTTCGAGCGCCACCGCCAGCGACTCAAGGAAATGCGGCCGCGCGTTCTGGTCGGCGAATTCGGCGGCGCCGCGGGGACGTTATCCTCGCTCGGCAAGAAGGGCCTCAAATGCCAGGCCGCGCTGATGAAGGATCTCAAGCTCGGCCAGCCGGAGATCTCATGGCACACCGTGCGCGACCGCATTGCCGAGGTCGGCTGCTTCCTCGGCCTCGTCACCGGCTCCTGCGCCAAGATCGCGTTCGACGTGAAGCTGATGATGCAGACCGAGGTCGAGGAGGTGTACGAGCCGTTCCACGAAGGCCGCGGCTCGTCGTCGACTATGCCGCAGAAGCGCAATCCGATCTCGTCGGTCTACATCACGGCGCAAACCGCGGTGGTCAAGCAATTCGTCGCGGCGCTGCTGGAAGCGCAGGTCGAGGACCACGAGCGCTCGACCGGGCCGTGGGAAATAGAATGGATCGTGCTGCCGGAAATCTTCATGCTGTCGGCCGGCGCGCTGGCGCAGACCCGCTTCCTCACCGCCGGATTGCAGGTCAACGAAAAGAAGATGAAGGACAACCTCGGCATCACCAAGGGCCTGATCGTGTCGGAAGCGGTGGTGATGGGGCTCGGACCCTATCTCGGCCGCAACCGCGCCCACGATCTCGTCTATGACATCTGCCGCCAGGTCGTCGCCACCGGCCGCCCGCTCAACGAGCTGCTGGTGCAGGACAAGGAGATCAGCAAGCATCTGTCGCGCAAGCAGATCGACGCGCTGTGCGATCCGGCGAATTATCTCGGCGTCGCCGGCGAGATGGTCGACCGCGCGCTCAAGCTGCGGAAGAAGTAGCCTCCGTCGGCATCGTGCGCCATACCACGAACGCGACCAGAAAGCCGGCCGCGCCGATCGTCAGGAAAAGCTGCGGCAGCGTGACGCCGGCCTTCTGCGCCAGCGCGACGATGACGGTCGCGCCGGTCATGAACGCGGCGTTGAGCACGTTGACCGCCGCCACCGTGCGGGCGCGATAGGCGGCGCCGGCCCACGCCTGCACGGCGGCGAACGCCGGCACGATGAACAGGCCCCCCGCCAGCGCCAGTCCGGCGAGATCGAACGCCGCGCGCAGCCCGAGCGTCGAGCCCAGCACCTCCGCCGGTCCGCGCAGCGCGGCGCCGGGTTGAGCCCCCGGCTCAACGCCGTTGAGCACGAGGCCGAGATCGAGCGCGAACAGGCCGATCAGCACCGCGCCGGCCAGCGTGGTGCCGAGCACGATGCGGCCGCGCGCGATGATGGCGGCGAGCGCCGAGCCTGCGCCGACCGCGAGCGAGAACAGCGCGAGGTAGATCGTCACCGTATGCTCGTCGCCGAGCGTCCAGGCTTTTACGAGGATGGGCAGCAAAGCCAGAGTGAGGATACCGACGGTCCAGAACCAGCTCGTCACCATCGCGCCCCACCACAGCCGCGGATCGGCCCGCAGATAGCGGATCGTCATGGTCGTCGAAGCTAGGATGTTCGGCGTTATACGTAGCCCGGGAGCGCCCGAGCCGGTGCGGGGAATGGCGAGGCTCGACAGCCAGCACGCCAGCGCGAACGTCATGACCGAAGCACAGGTCACCGCGCCGCTGCCCGAGAGCCCGCCGACGATCGTCCCGGTCAGGATCGCGATGAAGGTGGCACCCTCGACCAGCGCATTGCCGGCCGGCAGTTCCTCGCGCCGCAAATGATCCGGCAAAATGCCGTATTTGATCGGGCCGAACAGTGCGGCGATCACGCCGAACAACGCCAGAGCAACGAAGAGGATCGGCACGCTTGCCGTTACAAAGCCCAATGTAGCGAGCCCGGCGGCGGGGATCTCCGCGAATTTCAGCCACTGCGCGACACGCGCCTTGTCGTTCTTGTCGGCGATTTCGCCGCCCAATCCCGACAAAAAGAAATACGGCGCGATGAAAACCGCGCTCGCCGCTGTGATCAGCGCCTCGCTGTCGTGCCGCGATCCGAACAGGATCATGAACACCAGCGCGGTCTTCAGAAAATTGTCGTTGAACGCCGAAAAAAACTGACAGGCGAACAGCGGCGCGAACCGCCGCGATAACAAGAGCGGCCTTGGCATCTCCGCCTCCCCCGCGCGCTTATACAAAATAAAAGGGCGGCCCGTCCTCGGGCCGCCCAGTTTTTCGCTCTCAGACAGTGAACTCAGACAGTCGATCTAGGAGCGGGCCTTCTCGCCGTAGGTTTCCAGCATCACAGCCGCCACGCTTGCAGCGATGGCGAAGGCGATGGTCGTGGCGAACAACGCGATCCACATGGCGCGATCTCCTTGTTCCACGATCCTCGGCGGGGAGGATCCGAGCCTGACAACGTGCGAGTGGAATCCCGGTTCCGAAGGTTCCGTAAACCTATGTGGCGAAACGGTGATTTTTGGGTGTGCGGCGCGGTGATAATTCGAATCAGGATTGAATCGATGACCGCAGATCGGCCATCAGCACGCGCAATTCGAGCTCGCGATACTCCAGGTAAAGCTTACGGATCCAGCGCTGCAACTCGATATGAACCTCGAGCGGAACATCGGGCGCGGCCGAGCCGCTGGTCTCGACGAACGAAAACGGCCTTTGCTCGATGACGCGGCGCAGCCCCGGCGCCAGCAACGGCATGTGCAGCAGCGCCGAGCCTCTGCCGTGTGGCGGATATTTGTCGCGGTGCTGCGCGCTGCCCAAAAGCTCGTTATGCACCGGCGCCATGATCGCCTGTGGAAAAAGCCGCGCCAGCGCCGCATACGCCTCGACCGACGCAGTGTCGGCGCTGCCGATGTAGAGAATGAGCGGCGCGACGCCGCGACGGCGCGCTTCCTCGGCGAAGCGGATATCCTGCGCGATCAGAAAAAATCGCTCGAACATATCGTCGCCGAGATCGACGATCTTGTGCACGCCATCGTCGGCGACCAGCGCGTCGAACAGCGCCATCTGCCCCTTGATGTCGGCGACGCCCGAGAAGGTCGTGTGGTTGGGCTGGAACGCGCTGAGCGCCGCGTCACGCGTGTTGAGATCGAACGCCGCGACCTTGCGCTCGCTGTGCAGTTGATAGTCGACCAGCATGCGCGCGAGCAGCGTCTTGCCGACGTGAGGCCGCGGCGACGTGACGATGGTGACGAAACTGCGCAGCGACATCACGTCGTGAGCCGCTGCACCGAACGTCAGCTTGTGGCGGCCGGCATGCTCGCGCCGTCATGCGATCCGACCAGATCCATCAGCTTGACCCGATCGTACTCGCTCCAGACGTTGCCCAGCCAGTGCCGGACATAACCGCGCAGCACGAATGAATTATTGGCAGCCTCGCCATTGGCGTTCTTGTTGGCGACGAACCCGACGAACGGCACGCCCGCCACCTCAACCTGCTCGCAGGCCATTTCGTTGAGCTTGGGCACGGTGATCTCCTGCGCACCCTTGATCCGGTTGAAATAGGAGCTGTATGTCGCCGGATCCCACTCAAAGAAGGTGGTGTTGTTGATGAAGTTTTTGACCAGAAAATAATTGGCTTCACCGACCACCTGGGACGTTTCCGCAATCTCATCGAGCGACGCGATGGAAGGCCCGAGGATGTGAAAGACGGCGAACGTGATCTGCCCCTTCTTGGCCGAATCGAGAAAGCCAATCTCATTCAGCGCCTTCAGCGTCGACGACAGCAGGCCCGCGCGCACGTCGATCAAGGTGACGGCGGCGCTGGAATTGGCCAGGGTGTCGAAAATCTTCATTTGGTCGCCGATCTGGGTAACGTCGACGACTTCGGTAAGATTGGGATGGAAGCGCTTGAGGGTGCCGCGCGGCGATTCGGTGTCGAACGCCCGGACCGGAACCTGGTGGGCGGTGAAGTAATCGAGCAGGGTGCGGGCGACGGTGGTCTTGCCCACGCCCCCCTTGTCGGCGCCCACGAGAATGACTGCTGGCTTTGCCATCGTTAACTCAATTCACACAACGGGTTACGCGTATCGTTCGGCCGCCAACGTATCATCCTGGCAATCACGCGTCACGCCTTGAATGTCGCTTCGATTCGCGCCCGCAAGTTGGGCGTAATGTCCGGCATGACGCCAAACCAAGCCTGAAAAGCCGGGCGGGCCTGATGCATCAACATGCCGAGCCCGTTGACCGTCACGTTGCCGCGCTGGCGCGCCGCCGCCAGAAACGCGGTTTCCGGCGGGACATAGATCAGATCGGAAACCAGCGCCTGCTTCGGCAGGCGGTCGAGCGAGATATTAAGCGCCGGTTTTCCCATCATGCCCTGGTTGGTGGCGTTGATGAGCAGCGCGACGTCGCCGATGACGTCGCTGCGCTTTTCCCAGGCGATCGCCTTGGCCGCCGCGCCGAACTCCTTGGCGAGACGCTCCGCCTTCTCGAACGTCCGGTTGATCAGCCGGACTTCCCTGGCGCCGCGCTCGATCATCGCGACCAGAATGGCCCGCGCCGCGCCGCCCGCGCCGAGAATGGCGATCGGGCCGGCGTCGGGTTTCCAACCCGGCGCGGCCTCGAGCAGGCTGAAGATGTAGCCATTGCCGTCGTTGTTGGTGCCCGACATCTTGCCGTCGGGGCCGATCACGATCGTATTGACGGCGCCGATGCGCTTTGCGGTATCGGTGATGCTGTCGAGCATCGCCATGACGTTCTGCTTGTGCGGCATGGTGACGTTGCAACCACGGAAACCGAGCGCCCGCATGCCAGGCAGCGCGTCGGCGAGCCGGTCCGGCTCGACCGCAAGCGGCACGTAACGGCCGTTGAGCCGGTATTTCTCGATCCAGTAATTATGGATCGCCGGTGAGCGCGACTGCGCGATCGGCCAGCCCATCACGCCGGCGAGGACGAAGTCATTGGCCGCCATGGATATTTCCCCTGTCGATCCGCGTGTTGTGGCTCACCGCGCGAAATTGAACAAGCGGTTCGGCGTGTCCCACAATAGCGCGCGCCGGTCGGCCTGATCCGGAAACAATGTCGCAACCAGATCGAGCAGCGGCCCATAGTCCTGCCGTTGCGGCGCGCGCAAATAAGGCCAGTCCGACGCCCACAGGCACTGATCGAGCGTATAGGCGTCGACCAGAGCGCGCACATAAGGCCAGCAGTCCTCGAACGGATAAGGTCGCCGCGCGAATTTCGAATAGCCGGACAGCTTGACGCTGACGCGTCCGGTGGACGCCAGCCCGAGCAAAGCCGCGAATCCGGGTTGACCGAGTCCCGCCTCCGGCGTCGGACGGCCGGTGTGATCGATCAGCACGCGCACCGGCAGCGCTTCGATCCACGGCACAAACATCAGCAACTGATCGTGCTCGACCTGGAGATTGACGAACATGTCGAGTTCGGCAAGCCGCTTCATCAGGCCGGCGGAATTCCGGTAATAATCGTTGCCGTGAAAGGTCGGGTTGAACGCGGCGCCGACGATGCCTCGCTCCTTGTACTTGCGCAAAGTCGCGTTGTCGGCATCGAGATCGATGATGGCAAGGCCCTTGAGCCGCCCCTCGCCTTTGGCAATCGCATCGAGCATGCAGGAATTGTCGCTGCCGTAGCCGGAGTTCGGTTGCACCAAAAGCGAATGCTGCACGCCATAGGTCGCCATCACCTGGTGTAACTGTGCGGCGGTGCCGATCTCCTGGCCCGCCGGCTGGTACTCAATACTCTTGTCGTAAGGGAAATGGACCGGATCGAAAACGTGGGTGTGGCAATCGATCTTCGGCTCGTCGAAAATACCCATCGCGGCGGATCGATTTTAAGATGTGGTGCCGGCGGAGGGATTCGAACCCCCGACCACCCGCTTACGAAGCGGGTGCTCTACCACTGAGCTACGCCGGCTTTCGGTGTCCGCGCTCTGATAGAGACGCAAGGCGGCTTTGGCAAGCAATCAGGAAGCAAAAGCAATCCCGACTGGCTAGCGGAACAGTTGCAGGATGCGTTGCCACGGATCGGGCGGCAGCGGCGGAGTGGACGGCTCGGGCACGGGATCCGGCTCGAGCGCCGAATCCGGGCCGGGATCGTCCGGTGCGTGGACGAGCGGAATGATGGCGTCGGCCACGGCGGGGCGCGCGCCTCTCGCCGGGGCTCTGGCCGATGCCTTGCCGGTCAGGCGCGCCCGGCGGCCCGTTTTGTCGGTGTCGGGCGATGCGGAAACCGTCTTGATCGCGGGCGGCGGCGGCGCGGCCGGCAGCGGCTCCGATTCGAATGCCGGACGTTCGATGCCGATCTCGGCAAGCGGCACCCGCCACTCGAAGGCATCGAGCCGGCCGCTCACCGGCGACACCGGCATCCAGTGCTCGGCCACCACGCCATCCGCTGTCCAGACCGGGTCCGGCGCGGCGCGCATCGCGCGCGACATCCATTCGCGGGCGCGGCCCAGATCGCGGTGCTCGGCTTCCTCGATCTCCGCCATCAGCGTGGCGACGCGCCGCGTCGGAGCCCGGACGTATTTCTTCAGCGCGGCACGGGCTGCGGCGAAATCGCCGGCCTCGAGCGCCGCCCGCGCCAGCGCCAGCGCGCTTTCGATGTGGTCCGGCATCTTGTCGGCCAGCCTTGCGATGCGGGCGCGCCGCTCGCGCGCACTGCCTCCGAACCGCAAGTTGCCGTAGGTTTCGGCAATCTCGGGATGGGGATTGGCTTTCCACGCCGCTTCGAGGATTTTGCCGGCCTTGCGAACTTCATCGGCTTCGGCAAGACGGCGTCCTGCCAGAACGGCGGCCGGCACCAGATCGGGCGCGAGTTTCGCTGCTTCGAGCGCCAGCGCGCGCGACAGATCGCGGTCGCTGTCGGCAACTGCCTGTGCTTGCGCGGTCAGCAATACGGCGCGGCGACGGCGGTAGACCGGCTTCTCGAGCTGCGGCTTCATGGCGTCGAGCGCGGCCAGTGCGCCGCTCCAGTCGCCGGCGGCGCAGCGATAATCGAGCGCCGCCTGGCCGGCCCAGCCGACCGCCGGTGCCGTCTTCATGGCCTCTTCGACGAACAGCCGCGCGCCGTTGGCGTCGTTGCGGCGCTGCGCCTCGACGTAAAGGCCGCGCAGGCCGAGCAGCTTGGTGTCCTCGCGCGTCAGCATAGCGCGGAACGCATGCTCGGCTCTGGCGCGATCGCCGGATAATTGAGCCGACTGCGCGGTCAGCAGCAGCGCCAGCGGATCGCCGGGCGACAGGCGGGCGGCATCGTTGGCCGATTTTCGCGCCAGCCGCGTGTCGCCGGAGCCGATCGCAATCAGCCCTCGCGTGATGGCCAGATAACCCTTGAGGGCACGCCGGTGGCGCAGGAACAGCGACACCTGATCGGGCGAGCGCACAATCGCGCGAATGAGCGACCACAGTGCGATCGTAAAGATCGCAAGCAACATGAGGGCGCCGAGCGCGACCATGATCGACGTTTCGACCCGGTAGCCCAGCCAGACGATCGAAACTTCGCCGGGCCGGTCGGCGAACCAGGCAATGCCTAAAGCGATCAGGCTGACCGAAGCGAGGAAGAGGACGACCCGGATCATCGCTGGTTGAGACCGCGCATTGCCTCGGCCAGCAGGCGATCGGTTGCGTTCAACGCCGCGTTGCGTCCTTCCGCCTTCTTGTTCCAGGCGTCGGCCAGCGAGCGCGCCTTGGCCGGCAGCTTGGACAGCTCGGCTTGGGCGCCGGCGATATCCTGCCCCGCCGACTTGAGTTCCAGCCGCGTCATCGCCGCCGAGACGTCGTCGCCCGCAGGCGCGCCGGCCGGGCGGATGCGCACCAGTTTGCCGGCATTGGCCTGCAGCCGTTGGATGAAATTGCCGGAGGCCGCGGCATCGGCGCCAGAGGCGTCCATCAAGGCCGGCAGCAGTCCGGCGAGTTCGCGTGACAGCGCGGCTTCGCCCGGCACGCCGGCGGCCGCGAACGGCTCGAGCGGGGCCAGCAACTTTTCGTCGGCGCCGAGCGCGCGCAGCGCCGCCAGTTGCGCCGTGAACGGCGCGCCACGCCAGACCGCATCGCGCAATGCAGTGGCGGCCAGAGTCAGCCGGGCCGCGGGATCGGCGGCGGCGCCGGCATTCTGCGCGACCTTGTCTTGCGTTGCCTTGGCCGCCGTCTCGATCGCTTCAAGGCGCCTGCGTAGCTCGTCGGTGTCGCCGCCGGCTTTACCTTGTGCCATGACGCTCGCTGCGACCTCCTCGACGCGGCGGTTGAGCGCGGCCAGCGCGACACCGGCGGCGTTCAACGCATTTTCGAACGCGGCCAGACGTTCGGCGGCGTGCGGATCGGCGGCGGGAATTTTGCCGAGCGACTGCTCGAGCCGGTCGACGCGGCCACTCACGGCCTCGACCGCCTTGGTATCGAGCGCGGGCGGCCTCGCCGCGAGGTCGTGCATCTGCATTTCAAGGCCGGTGACACGCGCGCGCATCGCGGTGACGCCGGCATACCGGATCGGCACGATCCCGGTCAGCCACATCGCAAACAACACGATCGCAACGACGGCCCCGCCGGCGAGGCCGGACAGCAAATTCGCGCGCGTCAGATACCGCGGCACGCCCGGTTTGGCAGTGCTTGGTTTGTCTTCCGCCGCGGCGAGAAATTCGCGCGTCGGCGTCTCGCCGGGTTCGGGCTCCGGGGTTGGCGGCTCTGTCGCATGCTTCGCATCGCCGAGTTCGGTCGCGGTGAGGTCGATAGTCGGGGCTGGCCGGCGGCGGCGTGCGTTGCCAGGCGCCGCACCTGACGCGGAACTTGGCGCTGAATCTGGCGTCGAACCGAGCATTTTGCGCTTGTCGTCCGCCATGATGTCTTCCGTTTGACGTTGCGGATCAATCTAGCGCGATTCGACGAGGTCGAGCAGGGCGGCTTCCTCGGGCTTGGCCGCGACGCGCAGATTTGCCGCGCCGGCCGCCTGCAGCACCGCCGCGACCTGCGCCGACAGGCACAAATGCTGTGGCGCCAGGGCGCGCTCGACCGCGATGCCGGCGGCCGCAGCGCCGGCCAGGTAGCTCTGCGCGTTGCGGGCGGAAAAATGCAGCACGGCGCCGAGCGTGCCCTTGGCCAGCGCTTCGGTCAGCGGGGCGGGATAAGGCAGGATTTTCGCCCGGTAGACGACCACCGTGTTGGCCGTAATGCCACGCTCGCGCAGTTCGCGCTCCAGCTCGAACGCCCGGTCGAAGCCGGCAAGGTACAGGAGCGGGGCGCGCGCGCCGCCGCACTTCCTCGCGATCAGCCCGGCCAAATCTCGGCTGTCGCCATCCGCCGCGGTGACATCGCGAAATCCGGCGGCGCGCGCCGCCTCGGCGGTGTGGCGGCCGACGGCGAATACCGGCAGATGCAGCAAATGCGGCGCCGTGCCGGCCGCGTTGGCGCTGGTCATCGCGACCGCGCTCCACTCGCCCGACAGATCGGCGGCGACCGGCTCGATGCCCAGCAGCGGGACCAGCAACACATCGTGACCCCGCGCGCGCAACGCCGCTGCGGTGCGTTCGCCCTCCGGCTCCGGCCGCGTCACCGCGACACGCATATCAGAAAAATCCCGCGCCGGCGCGCGCCTTGAGTTCGCGCCCGACCTCGGTGCCGATTTTCACCGCGTCCGCGCGGTTGCCCCTCCCCGTTGTGTCGTGCGCCGCGCTGCCGTCTGGCTTGGCGACCAATCCGCGAAATTGCAGCGACGCTCCCTCGACAATCGCATGCGCCGCAATCGGCGTGCGGCACGTGCCGTCCAGCACGCCGAGGAACGCGCGCTCGCAAGCTAGCGCCACCGACGTGTCGGCGTGATCGATCGTTGCGAGCAACTTGCGGGTCTTGTCATCGATCATGCGTGTCTCGATGGCGATGGTGCCCTGCCCCGCCGGCGGCAGGAACTTCTCGATACTCATAATATATGTCGCGCGATCCGCCAGACCGAGCCGCTTCAGTCCGGCCAGCGCGAGGATCGTTGCGTCCGCTACGCCCTCGTCCAGCTTGCGCAGCCGCGTGTCGACATTGCCGCGCAGAAGCGTCACCTTCAAATCGGGCCGCAGGCGCCGCACCAACGCCTCGCGGCGCGGCGATGACGTGCCGACCGTTGCGCCTCGCGGCAGGCCGGCGATAGTCTTGGCCTTGCGCGAAATGAAGGCCTCGCGCGCATCCTCGCGCGGCAGGCACGCCGCCAGCGTCAGGCCGGCCGGCAGCACCGTCGGCATGTCCTTGGCCGAATGCACCGCGAGGTCGATCTCGCCACGCAACAGGGCGTCTTCAATCTCCTTGGTGAATAGTCCCTTGCCGCCGGCATCCGCCAGCGGGCGGTCCTGAATCACGTCCCCGGAGGTGCGAATCACGTTGATCGCGATTCCGGCAGGGTCGCAGCCACGCGCCACCAGCGCGTCGCGCACCATGCCGGCCTGCGCCAGCGCGAGCGCCGATCCGCGCGTTCCGATGCGCAACGTGTGGATCGATTGCAACGTGGGACCTCGCGATGCTAGGCAAGTTTTTAGTTCACCTCTCCGGGTTCTGGGAGAGGCAGGAGGACGGAATGGTTGTACTCGGAATCGAGACGACCTGCGACGAGACCGCGGCCGCCGTGGTCGAACGTTTCGACGACGGGCGCGGCAAGATCCTTTCCAATATCGTGCTTTCACAGGTCAGCGAACACGCCGCTTTTGGCGGCGTTGTGCCGGAAATCGCGGCGCGCGCCCATGTCGAAGCCCTCGATCACATCATCGACAAGGCGATGGGTCAGGCCAAGCGCCGTTACAGCACGATCGACGCCATTGCCGCCGCCGCCGGCCCCGGCCTGATCGGCGGCGTCATCGTCGGGCTCACCACCGCCAAGGCGATCGCCCTGGTGACCGAGAAGCCGCTGATCGCGGTCAATCATCTCGAGGCGCATGCACTCACCGCGCGGCTGACCGACAACACGCCGTTCCCCTACATCCTGTTTCTCGCGTCGGGCGGTCATACCCAGGTCGTCGCGGTGCGCGGCGTCGGCGACTACGTCAAGCTCGGCACCACGGTCGACGACGCGATCGGCGAGGCATTCGACAAGACCGCCAAGCTGCTCGGCCTCGGTTATCCCGGCGGGCCGCAAGTCGAGAAGGAAGCTGCGAAAGGCGATCCGCAGCGTTTCGCGCTGCCGCGGCCGATGGCGGGCCGCCCGGATGCCAACTTTTCGTTTTCCGGCCTGAAGACCGCGTTGCGGCTCGAAGCCGAAAAGATCGCGCCGCTGTCGGACCAGGATGTGTCCGATCTGTGCGCCTCGTTCCAGCAAGCCGTCGTCGATGTCGTGCTCGATCGCATCCGCTCGGGACTGCGGCTGTTCCGCAACAAATACGGCGCACCGACCGCGCTGGTCGCCGCGGGCGGCGTCGCCGCCAATCAGGCGATCCGTAAGGTGCTCCACCGCCTCGCCTTCGAAATCGGCACGGTCGTCGTCGCGCCGCCGCTCGAGCTTTGCACCGACAACGGCGCGATGATTGCCTGGGCCGGCGCCGAGCGACTCGCGCTCGGGCTCAGCGATCCGCTCGAAGTAGCGCCGCGGGCGCGCTGGCCGCTCGAAGAGGTCACGGGCGCGCGAACGGCGACGCCCTATCGCGCGATAAAGCGGAGCTGACCGATGGCTGATGTCAATCGCATCGCCGTGCTCGGCGGCGGCGCCTGGGGCACGGCACTCGCCGAGACCGCCGTGCGCGCAGGGCGTTCGGTGACGCTGTGGGAATTCGACGCCCGCAACGCCGAGCACCTCGCAAAATCGCGGCAAAGCAAATTCCTGCCCGGCTTCAATATCGACGACCGCATCGTTGTGACGCAAGAGCTTGGCGAAGCGGCGAAGGCCGACGCCATCCTTGTCGTCGTCCCGGCGCAGCAGGCGGTGCGCAGCGTGCTCACCGCGATCGAGGCGCACATCGCGAAGGGCACGCCGCTTGTCGTGTGCGCCAAGGGCATCGAGCACGGCACCCATAAATTCATGACGGAGATCATTGCCGAATGCGCGCCGAGCGGGTTGCCGGCGATCTTGTCCGGGCCAAGCTTCGCGTCGGATGTGGCGCGAGGCCTGCCGACCGCGGTGACATTGGCCTGCAAGAACGGCAAGGTCGCGGAAGCACTAGCTTACGCGCTCAGTTCCGCGACGTTCCGCCCCTATCACTCCACCGACGTGCGCGGGGTCGAGATCGGCGGCGCGGCCAAGAACGTGCTGGCGATTGCCGCCGGCATCGTCGCCGGCCGCGGGCTCGGCGCCAGCGCCTCGGCGGCGATGGTGACGCGCGGCTTTGCCGAGCTGGTGCGGTTCGGCAAGGCGTTCGGCGCCAAGGCCGAGACGCTGACCGGCTTGTCGGGCCTGGGCGATTTGACGCTGACCGCCGGCGGCCCGCAGTCGCGCAATTTTTCGTTTGGCGCGGCGCTCGGCAAGGGCGAGCCGCCGGATAAAGCCAGTCACGGCAAGCTGGCGGAAGGCGCCTTCACCGCGCCGGTGCTGGTCGAGATGGCGCGGGAGAAAAAAATCGAGATGCCGATTTCCTCAGCCGTCGCCGAGGTGATCGCCGGCCGCCTGGGCGTGGACAAGGCGATCGAATCGTTGCTGGCGCGTCCGATCCGCGAGGAATGAAATGGCCTACTGGCTGATCAAATCCGAACCCGATGCCTGGTCGTTCGAGCAGCAGATGAAGAAGGGCGCCACGGGCGAGCCATGGACCGGCGTGCGCAACCACACCGCCAAACAGAATCTGATGAAGATGAAAAAAGGCGACCGCGCCTTTTTCTACCATTCCAATATCGGCAAGGAGATCGCGGGCGTCGCCGAGATCGTGCGCGAGGCGTATCCGGAGCCGACCGCCAGAGCGGGCGAGCCGTGGGTTGCCGTCGATGTCAAAGGGATCGCGCCGATGCCGAAGCCGGTGACGCTCGAAGCCATCAAGAAAGACTCCAAGCTCAGGGACATGGCGCTGGTGAAATATTCGCGGCTATCGGTGCAGCCGGTCACCGATGCCGAATGGAGGCTGATCTGCAAGATGGGCGGGCTATCTCCTTGAGGTCATGCCCGCGAAAGGCTGACATCCAGTAGCCGGTGAAATCTGTTATAAATATCGTCGCTTGAGATTACTCGATCACCCGCTTTCGCGGGTGATGACTGCAGGGGAACCAATGACTCACCTCAACTGGATGTCGGTCCTGATCGCGGCCGTCGCGGCATGGATGTTCGGCGCCGCCTACTACACCTTGCTCGGCCCGCGCTGGATCGCGGCGCAGGGCAAGACGATGGAGCAGTGCAAGGCGGAACAGGCCGGTAAGTCGAAGGCCGTCTTCTATCTGCCGTTCGTGCTGTCCTTCGTCGGCGCAGTGCTCATGGGCTGGGCGCTCTACGGCATCCTCACCCATATGGGCCTGTTTACGCTGCGGGCCGGCGCGATCGCCGGGGCGTTGTGCTGGCTCGGCTTCGTGCTCACGACCATAACGGTCAACAACGCCTATACCGGCCGCAGATGGACACTGACCGCGATCGACGCCGCGCATTGGCTCGGCGCGCTTATTATCATCGGCGCCATTGTCGGCTATTTCGGGCCATAAGCCGCTGAATTTGCACTGAAGTCGGACGTTGCGCCGCCTTGTCCGCGCCGCGTGCAAAAGCGCATAATCCGACCGACAAACGAGACGCGGGCTTTAACCCGGCGTCCGCGGGAGGAAGCGATGTCGGAAGACAAAATTTACGACGTTCCGGGCGATTGGGCGAAGCGCGCCTACGTCGACGACGCGAAGTACAAGGAAATGTACGCGGCGTCGGTCAAGGACCCCGACAAGTTCTGGGGCGAGCAGGCCAAGCGCATCACATGGTCGAAGCCTTTCACCAAGGTGAAGAACACCTCATTCACGCCGGGCAACATTTCGATCAAGTGGTTCGAGGACGGCACGCTCAACGCCTGCTTCAACTGCGTCGACCGTCACGTCGAAAAGCGCGGCAACCAGACCGCGATCATCTGGGAAGGCGACGATCCGAAGGACGACAAGAAGGTCACCTACAAGCAGTTGCACGCCGAGGTGCAGAAATTCGCCAACGTGCTGAAAAAGCAGGGCGTCAAGAAGGGCGACCGCGTCACCATCTACCTGCCGATGATCGTCGAGGCGGCCTATGCCATCCTGGCCTGCGCGCGGATCGGCGCGATTCACTCCGTGGTATTCGGCGGCTTCTCGCCCGATTCGATTGCCGGCCGTGTGGAGGATTGCAAATCGACGGTGATCGTCACCGCCGATGAAGGCCTGCGCGGCAGCCGCAAAATCCCGCTCAAGGCCAATGTCGACGCCGCTTGCGAGAAGGCCGGCGGCGTCAAAAGCGTCATCGTCGTCAAGCGCACCGGCGGCGCCGTGAACATGAAGGCGGGCCGCGACGTCTTCTACGACGATGTCGCCAAGACCGTGCCGGCCGATTGCCCGTGCGAGGAGATGAACGCCGAAGACCCGCTGTTCATCCTCTACACCTCAGGCTCGACCGGAAAGCCGAAGGGCGTCCTGCACAGCACCGGCGGCTATCTGCTGTTCACCTCGATCACGCATCAATACGTCTTCGATTATCACGACGGCGACATCTACTGGTGCACCGCCGATGTCGGCTGGGTCACCGGCCACAGCTACATTCTTTACGGCCCGCTTTCGAACGGCGCGATCACCTTGATGTTCGAGGGCGTGCCGAATTATCCGACCATGTCGCGTTTCTGGGAAGTGATCGACAAGCACAAGGTCAATACCTTTTACACAGCGCCGACCGCGATCCGCGCGCTGATGCAGGCCGGCGACGAGCCGGTGAAGAAAACATCGCGCAAGTCGCTGCGGCTGCTCGGCTCGGTCGGCGAGCCGATCAATCCGGAAGCGTGGGAGTGGTATCATCGTGTGGTGGGCGACGACCGTTGCCCGATCGTCGACACCTGGTGGCAGACCGAAACCGGCGGCATCCTGATCACGCCGCTGCCCGGCGCGACCCGGCTCAAGCCGGGCTCGGCGACGCGGCCGTTTTTCGGCATCAAGCCGGAGATCGTCGACGCCGACGGCAAGCCGCTCGAAGGCGCGTGCAGCGGCAATCTTTGCATCACTGATTCGTGGCCGGGCCAGATGCGCACGGTCTATGGCGATCACGAGCGTTTCGAGCAGACCTACTTCTCGACCTACAAGAACAAGTATTTCACCGGCGACGGCTGCCGGCGCGACGCCGACGGCTACTACTGGATCACCGGGCGCGTTGACGACGTGATCAATGTTTCCGGCCACCGCATGGGCACCGCCGAAGTGGAAAGCGCTTTGGTGGCGCATGAGAAGGTGTCGGAAGCCGCCGTAGTCGGCTATCCGCACGACATCAAGGGCCAGGGCATCTACGCCTATGTCACGTTGATGGCGGGCGAACAGCCGAGCGAGGATCTGCGCAAGGAGCTGGTGGCGTGGGTGCGCAAGGAAATCGGCGCGATCGCTTCGCCCGATCTGATCCAGTTCGCGCCGGGATTGCCGAAGACACGCTCCGGCAAGATCATGCGGCGCATCCTGCGCAAGATCGCCGAGGACGATTATCAGAGCCTCGGCGACACCTCGACGTTGGCCGATCCGGCGGTGGTCGACGACCTCGTCAAGAACCGGCAGAACAAGCGCGCCGCCGCCAAGGCCAGCGCGTAAATCGGGCGGCCGCGCGCGGTGCAAATTAACCGCGCGCTTTAAGGTAAACAGCAGCTTTCGCTGGGGTTGGTTCTGCCGCGAACTATGATCGCGCCGCAATCCCGCGGGCGTTCTCATGTTCAAGCGTGCAATCCTGTTTGCCACCATCGTGTTTGGCGGCGCGTTCCTTGCCGCCATCGCGGCGCGTTCGGCGACGCGCGATGTCGTCCCGATCTCCGGTTACGCGCCGGGCACGATCGTGGTCAAAACCAGCGAGCGGCATCTCTATTTCGTGATGCGGGACGGCCGCGCGATGCGCTTTCCGGTCGGGGTCGGCCGCGTCGGGCAGACCTGGACCGGCCGGGCGAAGATCGAGGGCAAATACCGCAACCCTTCGTGGTCGCCGCCGAAAGATATCAAGCGCGAGCATCCGGACCTGCCGGATATCATTC
The DNA here is from genome assembly GCA_038206695.1 of Hyphomicrobiales bacterium. Lineage (GTDB taxonomy): Bacteria > Pseudomonadota > Alphaproteobacteria > Rhizobiales > Xanthobacteraceae > Pseudolabrys. The sequence continues at coordinate 120,558 of JBBRAN010000005.1, forward strand.
CAGGCGGCGACGACGACAATCCGATGGGAGAAGCCGCTTTGACGATCCGCGGCGGCGAATACGCCATCCATGGCACCAACAATCCGTCGTCGATCGGCGGCTTCGTGTCGTACGGCTGCATCCGCATGTTCAATCGCGATATCCGCGCGTTGTACAAGCTGGTCGATGTCGGCACGCCGGTGATCGTCGAGCGATAGACGATGCACCCCCTCCTCCGCCGCACCCTGCTCGCGATCTTGCTGCTGCTGCCGCTTAACGCGCAGGCGCGCGAGGTTGTCGCCTTCGGCGGCTATCCGGCGGGATCGATCGTGGTGCGGACCGGCGAACGCCGGCTCTATTTCGTCGAGCAGGGCGGCCGCGCCGTCCGCTATCCGGTCGGCGTCGGCCGCGCCGGCATGGCGTGGCAGGGCCGCGCTGCCGTCGAGCGAAAGATGATCCGCCCGTCATGGGGGCCGACCGTCGACATCTGGCGCGCCAATCCGAACCTGCCATGGTCGATCCCCGGCGGATCGCCGCAAAACCCGATGGGCGCAGCGGTGCTCGGCCTCAACAGAGGCAACTACGCGATCCACGGCACCAACAACCCGTCGTCGATCGGGCAGTTCGTGTCCCACGGCTGCATCCGGATGTTCAACGAGGACATCATGGATCTGTACAGCCGGACGTCGGTCGGCACGCCGGTCTACGTGCTGCCTTAGTCGCACCAGGAGCGCCGCCGGCCACCGTGCGCGAGGTCGCCGCCGCCGCGTCGATCCGTCCGCGGTATGTCTTGGCCGACCTGGCTGAGCGTGACCCGCCTTCCCTCAGCAGCCGCGCCAGGAGCGCTTTGCTCGGCGCGGGGCGGTCCGGTGGCCGGGCGTGGTCGGCGAATTGTCCGCCGTTGTTGCGCGCCAGCCAGGTTCCGCCGGTCAGCCCGGCGAGGAACGCCGCGGCCGCGAGCAGCACGGCGGCGCCGCGCAGCGGCAAGGTCGCGGTCCGTCGTAGGAACATAGTGGCGATTATATACTTGACAAACCACGGCGGTTAGAATAGCTTACTGACATTGGAGAAAGCCATGTCAGTCCTGTCGAGCAAATACTTTCACGACGAAAAGGCGGCGTACAACCATTTGGAGAGTGTGTTGTGGCCGGACGGCCCAACATGCCCGCACTGTGGCAATGCCGATGTGAAACGGATTACCCGCCTTGAAGGCAAGGCGACCCGCATGGGCGTTCACAAATGCAATGAATGCCGCAAACAGTTTACGGTGAAAGTAGGCACGGTTTTCGAGAGCGCGCACCTGCCGCTGCACAAGATGTTGCAAGCGGTCTATCTCATTACGTGCTCGAAAAAGAGCATTAGCGCGCATCAACTGCATCGCATTTTGCAGATCACATACAAGAGCGCGTGGTTCCTCGCGCATCGGGTACGCGAGGCGCTTCGGACTGGCGGCCGCGCCCCGATGGGTGGTCCCGGCTCGATTGTCGAGGTGGACGAAACCTATTTTGGCGAGAGTGACGATCAGCCAACTAAGCGCACGGACGGCAAGCCCTTCAGAAAGAAAGGGCGTCACGGTCCTTCTGGAAAGCGGGCGGTTCTGGCGCTAGTCGAACGGGGTGGCGAGGTTCGCTCGTTCCATATCGACAAAGCGAACATTGCGACGGTCTCTCGCATTGTATTTGGTAATGTTGCGTTTGAAAGTGCGCTTTCGACCGACGAAAGCAAATTGTATCCGGCGCTGGCGGAAGAATACGCAAGCCATAAAACTGTGCGCCACGCGGCGGGTCAGTACGTCAAGGATGACGCGCACACGAATACGGTTGAAGGCGTGTTCTCAATCTTCAAGCGCGGGATGAAGGGCGTGTATCAGCATTGCAGCGAAAAGCATTTGCATCGCTACCTTGCGGAATTTGATTTTCGTTACAACGCGAGAGCGGCGGTCGGCATCAACGATGAAGCGCGCAGCGTGAAAGCGTTGAAGGGAATTTCTGGAAAGCGTTTGACATATCGCGCCGCTGATAGAAACGCCCTCGCTTAAATCTCGATTCCCATCAAAGGGTTAGAAACCATTGATTCTATTGGTTGAATCTGCTATAATCACTTTGGTGGGCTAGCTGACTCTTGCGTTGCGGGTAGCAATTATCCCTGTGGCGCCCAATGCGCGCTCTTACCCTAATACGGTGCGAGCGGGGCACTGTTAGACGGAGTTGGGGCCCACCACTGCCCCGGATAACCATAATAACGAAAGATCGCCGCCTGCTCGCGCAACAATTCGGCGCGTTTGAATTGCGGCATTAGTTTCACGCCATACCCGGAAATGCGCCCACTTCTTTTGTCGGGGTCACGCGCCATTCTTGCTCCAAGAGCCCGCGCAAAACGCGGATCACATTCGCCGGTATCGTATTTATCGCAAGCCTTGAAAAAAGCACTGGCGACGGAGTCTGAAAGTTGCAAGCCTGCGCGTTTCTTATGCGGAAAAACATGCAGTAGATCACGGTGCATTGTGTCCCAAGCTAGATCGCCTAGCGGCAGGAAGGTCACCCCGCCCGCGCTTTTCATTCGCAGCCATTCAAAATACGTGTTCAGTGACGCATGAGTCAGGCCGCCACGTTCACTAAATTCGAGCCGGACCCGCTTTACACTGCCATGCTCTTGCAGTGACCGCTGCCGCACAAAGTACGTGACGCGCTCCAGCAAAAGGCGAGACATCCAAGCGTAAAACCAATTTGGGCTAGGGTATTTCTCGGCAAACGGATTGCGGTGGCCCTGCATGTTCTTTTTGTTAGAACACACCACGAAATACCGGGCCGGAAGCTTGGATAGCGCGTCACAGACCCGGCTCTTGTTCCATGGTCTTAAATCGGTGAAGTGCAGATCGCGCCGCTGAGATTTGATGTCCTTAAGGATGCCTCGCACCCAAGGCACCACGTTCGGCTCATTAGTTGCGTTGATCACTACGGCTGAGAGGATCAGCCACTCGCTAGAACCAGGAATCGTTCTGGGCTTGACCCGGTTGAGCCCCGGATCGCCGGCCTCGTCGATGTAGGCCACGTAGTGGTAAGGTGTTTCGTCAGACTGCTTGGACATACAATGGCAAAGAATAGCAAAAATCAGATCGCCCAGTTCCGTAAAGCTGCAAAGGAAGCAGGTGCGGAAGGCTCACAAGAGGCCTTCAACGCCGCTCTAAAGGCGGTAGGGCGTCAAAAAACGGTTAGTAAGTCGAAACGTAAGCGCCGCTAAAGATTGGCGCGCCAGACCACGCTCAATCATACCGTGCGGGCGGTGGTTTGCGAAGTATATAATCGCCAACATAGTCCTCGATACAGCCGTGCAACCCGAATTCGGGCAAACTCAATCCCAGATTGTGCCGGCCGTTTTGGCAACCGGAAGTTCCGTCCCCGAACCTCACACGCCGCGCCGCTTTGTTCGCGACGCCGACACAATTCGTGGCAAACATGCGAATCCATGCCCCGCCCGCGTACCTCTCCCCAGCCTGAAGTCCCCGGCCTCGCCGCCCGCCGCATCGCCGCCGACATCCTCGACGGGGTCCTGCGCAAGAAAATCCCGCTCGACGACCAGTTGACCGGCAAGGCGGCGCATACCGGGCTCGCGACCCTGCCCGACCGCGACCGCGCGCTGATGCGCCGACTGGTCGCCACCGTGCTGCGCCGGCTCGGCACGTTGCGCCACCTGCTCGGTGGCTTCCTCGACAAGGGGTTCCCGACCGACGCGCCGCGCATCGAAACCATCCTGATGCTGGGGGCGGCGCAGATCCTGTGGCTCGACGTGCCCGATCACGCCGCGGTCGATCTGTGCGTGCGGCTGGCGCAGGCCGACCGCCGCGCCGCCCGCTATGCCGGGCTGGTTAACGCGGTGCTGCGCCGCGCCGCGCAGGCGCGCGCCACTCTCAAGATCGACGCCGCCAAGCGCGACACGCCGAAATGGCTGTTCGAACGCTGGATCAAGGCCTACGGCCGCGACAATGCGCGCGCGATCGCCGCGATGAACGGCGAGGAGCCGGCGCTCGATATCACCGTCAAGGCCGACGCCGAACGCTGGGCGGAGAAAGTGCATGGCCGCGTCCTGCCGACCGGCACCGTGCGCACGCTGGTGCACGGCTCGATCACGTTGCTGCCCGGCTTTCATGAGGGCGCTTGGTGGGTGCAGGACGCCGCCGCGGCGCTGCCGGTGCGCCTGCTCGGCGACGTTAAGGGGGTGCGCGTCGCTGATCTGTGCGCCGCACCCGGCGGCAAGACCGCGCAGCTCGCAGTGGCCGGCGCCCGCGTCACCGCGGTCGACCGCTCGGCGCAGCGGCTGGCGCGATTGACCGAGAATTTTGCCCGGCTCGGGCTCAATGCCGACACGGTCGCGGCCGACGTGCTGGAATGGCAGCCGGACGCGTCGCATGGCGCGCCGTTCGACGCGGTGCTGCTCGACGCGCCGTGCTCCTCGACCGGCACGATCCGCCGCCATCCCGACATTCCCTGGCTCAAGGGCGAGGCAGAGATCGAGGTGTTGATGTCGCTGCAGCAGCGGCTGATCGACCGCGCGGTCGAATTGACCAAACCCGGCGGCACGTTGGTCTATTGCGTGTGCTCGCTCGAGCCGGAAGAAGGCGAACGGCAGATCACCGCGCTGCTGGAGCGCGACCGGCGGGTGACCCGAAAGCCCGTCACCCCCGACGAAGTGTTTGGCCAGGCCGACCTGATCTCGGCCGACGGCGACCTGCGCACTCTGCCGCTACATCTGCCCGATGCCGAGCCGCGCTGGGGCGGGCTCGACGGCTTCTACGCGGCGCGGCTGACCCGCATTTAAGCCGTTTTTCCCTCATATTGCCCAATCGGCCCCCTCCGCTATCTTGTCGTGGCGCTTGAGGAATTGGGCGCGATCCGAGGGGACGGCCAGCCAGATGACGCGCGTCACAGTCGCGGAGCGAGCCAGGCTCTCCGTGCTGATCGGCAGCCGCACGCTGCAAAGCCTCGCGGCCGGCATCAAGGCGCATCCGCTGCTGCGCTGGCGGCTATCGGCCGCCTCGACCGACCGCCTCGTCATCGCGCCGCAGGAGTTGCGTACTGCCGACGCGACCCGCGCCAGCGAAATCTACGCCGGACGCTTCGCGTTCGCCGGCAAGGTGGTGATCTGCGACCGCCGCTCGCCGTTCGAAATGACGGCGCCGTCCAACGAATGGGCCGTGCAACTGCTCGGCTTTGGCTGGTTGCGCCATTTGCGCGCCGCCGACAGCGCGATCACCCGCGCCAACGCCCGTTCGTTGGTCGATGACTGGATCAACCTACAGGGCCGCTGGGACACCACCGGCTGGCGCACCGACATCCTGTCGCGGCGTATCATGTCGTGGCTGTCGCAGGCGCCGCTGGTGTTGCAGGACGCCGACGTGCGGTTCTATCGCCGCTTCATCCGCAGCCTGACGCGCCAGGCCAAGCACCTGCGCCGCGTCGCCGGCCAGGCGCGCGACGGCCTGCCGCGCCTGCAGGCGCTGATGGCACTCGCCTTCATCGCGCTCTGCATGCAGGGACAATCGCGCTATCTGCGCGCGACCTTGCGCAAATTGTCGGAGGAGCTCAACCGCCAGATTCTGCCCGACGGCGGCCACATCAGCCGCAACCCCGGCGTGCTGAACGAATTGCTGCTCGACCTGTTGCCGCTGCGCCAGGTGCTGACGCACAGGAACGTCGCGCCGCCGGCCGCGCTCAACAACGCGGTCGACCGCATGATGCCGATGCTGCGCTTCTTCCGCCACGGCGACGGCAATTTCGCGCTGTTCAACGGCATGGGCCCGACGCCGGTCGACCTGCTGGCGACCGTGCTGGCCTATGACGACGCGCGCGGCGTGCCGGTCGCCAACGCTCCGCACTCCGGCTACCAGCGGCTCGACGCAGACAAGACCGTGCTGCTGGCCGACGCCGGGCGGCCGCCGCCGCTCTCGCTCAGCCAGGAGGCGCATGCCGGCTGCCTATCGTTCGAACTGTCGTGGAAACGCCACCGCCTCGTCGTCAATTGCGGCCTGCCGGCGGTCAACCGCGAAACCTGGCGCCAGGTGGCGCGCGCGACCGCGGCGCACTCGACTGTCACTTTCAACGACATGTCGTCATGCCGCTTCTTCGAGTCCGGCTCGCTGCGGCGGCTGTTATGGGGCGTGCCGATCTTCGGCGGGCCGCGCGACGTGCGCGCCAACCGCAATGACGGGCCCGACGACCTGACCCTGCAACTCTCGCACGACGGCTATGTCCGCGACTTCGGCATCGTGCACAAGCGCTGGCTGGTGCTCAGCGCCGGCGGCGCCACCCTCAACGGCGAGGACAGTTTCCTGCCGGCCTATGGCGACGCGCTGTCGCCGAGTATCGCCGATGAATTCGCCATCCGCTTCCACCTACATCCCGCGGTGAAGGCCAACCGCCTGACCGACGGCCATGGCGTATTGCTGACCTTGCCGGACCGTGACGTCTGGACGTTCGAGGCCTATGAAGACACCGTGCAGATCGAGGAAAGCGTGTATCTCGCCGGTCCGGATGGGCCGCGCCGCACCGTCCAGATCGTGATCTACGGCCATGCCCGCGCGCAGCCGCGGGTGCAGTGGAGCTTCCAGCATACGCCGCGCGCGGCCCAGGCCGAGCGCAAGCCGAGGAACGACGAGCCGGAATTGCCGCTGTAGGCTCTCCACAACGGGCGCCGCACGGCCTTGAATTTGTGCCGGTTGTCGGGGGATATGGGCCCGACCACAGACGGCAAGGTGACCCATTTGGCCAACGACTCGCGCCGCATCGTCCGCGCTTTGCTGTCGGTGTCCGACAAGACGGATCTGATCGATTTCGCCCGCGGCCTCGCCAGGCACGGCATCGAGCTGGTGTCGACCGGCGGCACCGGGAAGGCGCTGGCCGAGGCCGGGCTGAAAGTGATCGACGTTGCCAGCCTGACCGGATTTCCCGAAATGATGGACGGCCGCGTCAAGACGCTGCATCCGGCCATTCACGGCGGCCTGCTCGCGCGCCGCGACACGGCCGAGCACATGCAGGCCATCGCCTCGCATGGCATCGCGCCCATCGACATTGTCTGCGTGAATCTTTATCCGTTTCAGCAAACCGTGGCCAAGCCCGATGTGACCGAAGAACATGCTATTGAAAACATTGATATCGGCGGCCCATCCATGGTGCGCTCGGCTTCAAAGAACTTTGAATCGGTGACGGTTGTGGTCGATCCTGCCGATTACGCCGATGTCCTCGCCGAATTGCGCAGCGGAGACACCACCCGAACAACGCGCCGCGCGCTTGCCGTCAAAGCGTTTGCGCACACTTCGGCCTACGACGCGGCCATTACCACTTACCTCGCGGGCGAAGCGTTTCCGGCGTCGCTGCGGCTGAACTTCGAAAAGAAGCA
>JBBRAN010000006.1:0-121086 GCA_038206695.1 Hyphomicrobiales bacterium
TTCACGCGCATCTGCTGGTCGAGGTCGATCTCGGTGAACTGTACGCCCATCAGGTCGCGCTTCTCGATGCCGACGCCGTGCTCGCCGGTCAGCACGCCGCCCACCCGCACGCAGAGCCGCAGGATATCGGCGCCGAATTCCTCGGCGCGGTGCAATTCGTCGCAATCGTTGGCGTCGAACAGGATCAGCGGGTGCAGGTTGCCGTCGCCGGCATGGAAGACGTTGACCACGCGCAGGCCGTGTTTCTTGGACATCTGGCGGATCTCGGCCAGCACCTCGACCAGCTTGCCGCGCGGCACCGACCCGTCGAGACACATGTAATCGGGCGTGATCTGGCCGACGGCGGGGAACGCGGCCTTGCGGCCGGCCCAGAACAGCAGGCGCTCGTCCTCCGACTGCGAGACCTTGACGTTGACGGCCTTGCATTTTTTCGCGATCGCCTCGACCTCGCCGATCAGGTGATCGACCTCGGGCAGCGGCCCGTCGAGCTCGACCAAGAGCAGCGCCTCGACGTCGAGCGGATAGCCGGCGTGGACGAAATCCTCGGTCGCCTTGATCGCGGGTCCATCCATCATCTCCATGCCGCCCGGGATGATGCCGGCGCCGATGATGCGGCCGACGCATTCGCCGGCATTCTCCGACGACTTGAAGCCGATCATCAGCGCGCGCGCGGTCTGCGGCTTCTTCAGGAGACGCACCGTCACCTCGGTGACGACGCCGAGCAGGCCTTCCGAGCCGGTCACCAGACCGAGCAGGTCGTAGCCGCCGGCGTCGAGATGGGCGCCGCCGAGCCGGATGACCTCGCCGTTCATCAGCACCATCTCGCAGCCGAGCAAATTGTTGGTCGTCATGCCGTATTTCAGGCAATGCACGCCGCCGGAATTCTCCGCGACATTGCCGCCGATCGTGCAGGCTATCTGCGACGACGGATCGGGCGCGTAATAGAATCCGGCATGCGCCACAGCGTTGCTGACCGCGAGATTGGTGACGCCGGGCTCGACCACGGCGAGCCGGTTGTCGAAATCGATCTCGCGGATGCGGTTGAATTTCGCCATGCCGAGCAGAATGCCGTCCTCGAGCGGCAAGGCACCGCCCGACAGCGAAGTGCCGGCGCCGCGCGGCACCACCTTGATGCCTTCGGCGTGGCAGTAAGCGAGAATCCGCGAGACCTGGTGCGTGGTTTCCGGCAGCACCACCACCATCGGCAACTGGCGATAGGCCGTCAGCCCGTCGGACTCGAACGGCCGCATCTCCTTTTCGGTCGAGATGACGCCCTCGCCCGGCACGATCTGCGACAGCGCGGCGACGATCTGCTTGCGCCGCGCCAGCACGTCGGCATCCGCCGCGGGCATTTTTACCGGCATTCCAGGCTCGTTTCTGTCGCTTCCCGGCGCCTAGGATACAGCCAAAACCACGTTGACACCTAGGCCGAGCGCAGGCCATTTCGGGCCACGCGAAACGCCGGAGTGACACAATGAAGACCTCGATGGCAACGGCTGCGATGCTTCTGCTCGGCCTGACCGTGGCGGCGCAGGCGCAGGATCTGGCCGCCGGCGAAACCTCGTTCAAGAAATGCCTGGCCTGTCATGCCGTAGGCGAAGGCGCGCGAAACAAAGTCGGCCCGGTGCTCAACGGTCTCGACGGCCGACAGTCCGGAACAGTCGAGGGCTTCAGCTATTCGGACGCCAACAAGAATTCCGGCATTACCTGGAACAAGGACGTTTTCGTCGAATACATCCGCGATCCAAAGGCCAAGATCCCCGGCACCAAGATGATCTTCCCGGGCATCAAAAATGAAAAAGAAGCCGGCGACCTGTGGGCCTATCTGGCGCAGCACAAGGCCGACGGCACGAAAAAATAGCGCTCAGGTTTTCTCGCGCGGCAGGACGATCTGCGCGACGAGGCCGCGCGCGCGCGCATCGACCATGCCGACCGCGCGCAACGCGAACAATGTCGCGTTCTGCACCGCGCCGCGCCGATTGGCCTCCTCGACCGCGGGCGCCAGTGGACCGATCAATCCTTCGAGCAATGCGCCGACGATCGCCGAGGCCGCGAGCGCGGCGTCCTGGTCCGGCAGGTAGCCGACCGACATCGCGGCCTTGATCCGCGTTTCAAGCTCGTTGGCGAGCGACTTGCGGAAATCGAGACGCACCGCGTCGATGTGGCCGTCGACCGGCTCCGCGATCACCGCCCAGGCGAGCCGCCGCTCGCTCAGCGAACGCGCCGCAAACGTCGCGATCGCGGCCGTCAGGGCCGACAGCGGCCCCGGCGCCGCGTTGGCCGCAGCCTGCATCGCACCGAGCTCGCGCGAGGCGACCGCCGCGACCAGTTCGGCCACCAGATCGGTCTTCGAGGGGAAGTAGCGGTACACCGTGCCGGTCGCGATCCCGGCGCGCTGCGCGACCGGAACGATCTGCACGGCGCCCATGCCGCCCTCGGCGGCGACCGCGCCGGCCGCGTCGAGAATTGCATCCTCGCGCTCGGCCAGACGGCGCACGACATTCTCGGTGCGGCGATAGGGCATCAACGAGTGAATGCTGATTCACCGAACCAGCGCAAGGGCAGCGCACTTAGTGACCGCTGGCGCGTGCCTTCTCGCGAATTCCGCTGATGGTGAGGGCCGGCGAAATCCCTTCGGGATCCGTCTTGAGATGAATCAGCGCCGGCTTTCCCGAGGCTACCGCCGCCTGATATGCGGCGGCAAAATCACCGGTTTTTTCGACCAAGACGCCGAACCCGCCGAACGCGCGGGCATAGGCGGCGAAATCGGGATTTTGCAACGCGGTGCCGACGACGCGTTCCGGATATTCGCGCTCCTGGTGCATGCGGATCGTGCCGTACATGCCGTTGTCGGCGATCACCGTGATGACCGGCAGACCGTATTGCACGGCGGTCGCGAACTCCTGCCCGGTCATTAGGAAATCGCCGTCGCCGGCGATGCAGACGACCGCGCGTTGCGGATAAAGCCGCTTCATCGCTACCGCGGCGGGCAAGCCATAGCCCATCGAGCCTGAGGTCGGCGCGACATGGGCCGCGAACTTGCGGAAGCGGTAAAAGCGATGGATCCAGGCGGCGAAATTGCCGGCGCCGTTGGTGATGAAGGCGTCGACCGGCAGTTCTTTGCGCAGCCACACCATGATCTCGCCGAGATTGACGGCGCCCGGCACCTTGGTGGCCTGCTCGGTCCAGGCCAGATAATCGGCGTGCGCGGTTTGCGCGGCGCCCGCCCAGGCGATCTCGTTCGGCGGCTGCAACCCTTCGAGCGCGGAACAGAAACCGGTCGGCGCCGCCTGGATCGCGAGATGCGGGTGATAGACGCGCCCGAGCTCTTCGGCGCCGGGATGGATATGGACGAGCTTGGTCTGCGGCGTCGGAATGTCGAACAACGTGTAGCTTTGCGACGGCAATTCGCCGAGCCGGCCGCCGAGCAGCACCACCAGATCGGCCGCCTTGATACGGGTCAGCAGTTTCGGATTGGCGCCGAGCCCGAGATCGCCCGCGTAGCAGGAATGCAGCGCGTCGAACACGTGGCCGCGCCGGAACGTGGTGCAGACCGGCAGCGCGAAGCGCTCGGCAAAGCGCATCAGCGCCGCGCAAGCCTGCTCCGACCAGCGGCTGCCGCCGGCGATCACGATCGGCGACTTCGCCGCCCATAAGAGCTTCTGCAGCCGGCTCATATCGGTGAGGCCCGGCCAGGTCTCCACCGCTTCCGCCATCGGGGCGTCCGCGACGCCGACGCGCTCGGTCAGCATGTCCTCAGGCAGTGCGATCACCACCGGGCCGGGACGGCCGTTCATCGCGGTATAAAACGCGCGCGAGACCAGCTCGGGAATGCGCGCCGGGTCGTCAATCTCGGTGACCCATTTGGCGACGGTGCCGAACACCGCGCGATAATCCAGCTCCTGGAACGCTTCGCGCTCGCGCATGTCGCGCGCTACCTGGCCGACGAACAGGATCATCGGCGTCGAATCCTGCCGCGCGATATGAACGCCGGCGGCGGCGTTGGTGGCGCCCGGCCCGCGCGTCACGAAACAGATGCCGGGTCGGCCGGTCACCTTGCCGACCGCTTCCGCCATCATCGACGCGCCGCCTTCCTGCCGGCACACGGTCAGCGCAATCTTGCGATCGTGGAATGCGTCGAGCGCGGCGAGGTAGCTTTCACCCGGCACGCAGAACACGTGCTCGACGCCCTGCGCGATAAGCTGGTCGACGAGAATTTCCCCGCCGGTCCTGACATTCTCTTGCGCGCGCATTCAAAGGCTCCCGGCAATCTGGGCAAATTATAGAGGCTAGTCGGTGACCGCAATCGCCCGCCGTTCGCCGCTCTTTAGCGTTTAAGGGGCGCGAAGCTCACCGGCGTCATCAGGGTGGTTTTTTGCCCGATCAGGTAGCCGGCCTCGCGGTTGGCATCGAGGTAGGTCTTCCAGTTCGGGTCCTTCATCATGCCGGCGCGCTTTTGCTCGCGGTCGGCGGCGCTCTCATAGACCCACAGGTGCAAGAGCGTATTCATCTCGCCACTCTCGGCCTGCAGATAGCAGAGCGGCTGGCCCATATGCTTGAGCTGAACCGGGAAGCCGAGTTTTTCGTAGATCGCCAATTGGGCCGCGGTGCATCCGGGTTTGATCGTATAGGTCCTGGCATCGACGAGCACGAAATCCTCCATCTGCAAAATCGGCCGCACAGCGCGGCGATGGAGTGTTTCAAGCCGGACGCGCCCCGGTCAATACCGCAGGCGAGCGCAGTCGATTTTTACGAGGTGAAATCGATCACGACCTTGATGTCGCCCTTGCGGTGCTCGAACGCCTCGCGCCAGCGCGACAGCGGCACCCGGCGGGTGATCAATCGCGACAGCCAGCGCGGATCGGCGCTGGCCAGCACCGCGGCGGCCTTTTCATAGTGGGCGCGGTTGGCATTGACCGAGCCGAATACCACCTCGTTGTCGAGCACCGCCGTGCGGTTGAACGAGCCGAGGTCGAATTCGATTCTGTGGCCGGGCGCCGTCACGCCAGCGAGGCAGAGAATGCCGCCGGGTGCGATGCGGCCGAGCGCGTCGGCGATCGCCGCAATGGCGCCGCTGCATTCGATCACGATATCGGCCTTGAGCGCGCCGAGATCGCCGCTGTGGTAGGTCGCGCCGAGATCGCGAACGAGCGCGGGCTTCGGTCCGTCCTGCGCGTGGTCGAGCACGTGCACGGCAAGGCCGCGTTGCGCGCCCATCAACGCGGCGAGCAAGCCGATCGGGCCGGCGCCGGTGACGAGGACGCTGCGCGGCCGCCAGAACGGCGCGCGGCGCGCGATGCGATCGACATGATCCCAGGCCTTGGCCAGCACGCTGGCCGGCTCCAGCAACACGCCGAGCTTGCCGAGCGCCGGGTCGACCGGCACCGCGAATTCCGGCTCGATGCGGAACTGCTCGGAGCCGAAGCCGTTGCGCGCCTTGATGCCGCGTTCGGTGTAGCCGCTGTTCAGGCACATGTCCCACTGCCCGGCCGCGCAAGCCGGGCATGGCAGCGGGTCGGGCCGGCGCACGATGCCGACGACGAGAGCGCCGGCTTTGACGGCGCCGCCCGGCGGCGCTTCGATCACCGTGCCGAGCGATTCATGACCGAGGATCAGGTTAGCCTGCCCCGGCGGCGCGGCACGGTACTCCCCCGCAATGATCTCGCGGTCGGTGCCGCAAATACCGAGCGCCAAAGCGCGCACAAGAATCGCACCATCGGCAGCCGGCGGCGGCGGGACGTCGTCGAGGCCGATGGAATCGGGCTTGTCGGGCAGAACGGTGAGTGCGTGCACAGCGGAGAAACCACTGGCCCCGCCGACAGGTTCCAACGCGCGATTTCCGCTATGGTGGTGGCCCTGCGATTGACCCGATGAAGCCATTCCCGCATCGCTCCCCGGTTTCCGCACGGCACGTCTCCGTCGGGCTCGCCGGCTATTGCGCCTTTATCAACCTTTATTCGCCGCAGGCGGTGCTGCCGCTGCTGTCGCAGGAATTCGGCGTCACCGCGGCGCAGGTCGCCGGCGTGATGACGGCCGGCACGCTCTCGGTCGCTCTGATCGCGCCGTTTGTCGGCACCGTCGCAGACGTGCTCGGCAGGAAGCGCGTGATCGTGACGGCGATGCTGATCCTCACGATCCCGACAGTGTTTGCCGCGCTGGCGCCGACTTTGCCGCAGTTGATCTTCTGGCGGTTCGTGCAGGGTTTGGTGCTTCCGCCGATCTTCGCCGTGACGATTGCCTATGTTGGCGAAGAATGGCCGCCGAACGAGGCGACCACGGCCGCGGGAGTCTACACGTCGGGCGCGAGCCTCGGCGGCTTCAGCGGCCGCTTCATCACCGGGACGATCGCAGACTTTGCGGGCTGGCGCGCGGGCATGATAACGCTGGCGGTCGTCACTTTGGCGGGCGCCGCCGCGGTCGCGTTGCTGCTGCCGCGCGAAAAGAAATTCGTGCGCTCGGAAGGTCTGGCGGCTTCGGCCCGGCAGATGCTGCGTCACTTCCGCAACCCGCAACTGCTGGCCACTTGCGCGGTCGGCTTCGGCGTCCTGTTCAACTTCATCTCGACCTTCACCTATGTCAGCTTCCAGCTCGCCTCGCCGCCCTACAGTCTTTCGCCAACCTGGCTCGGCGTCATCTTTGTGGTTTATCTGTTCGGCTCCGCGGCGACGCCATTGACGGGCCGCGCCGTCGCCCGGTTCGGGCGACGGCACTACATGATCGGCGTGATCGTGATCTGGATCGTCGGCATCTGGCTCACTCTGGCGCCGCCGTTATTTTTGATCGTTCTGGGACTGGCGCTGTGCGCGACCTGCGGGCTGATCTGCCAGGCGGTATCGACGAGCTATGTCACCATCACGGCCAAGGCAGGCCGCTCGTCGGCGGTCGGGCTTTACGTCACCAGCTTCTACGCCGGGGGCAGTTTCGGCGCGGCGGGCGGCGGCCTAGCGTGGACGTTCGGCGGCTGGGGCGCGTGCGCGGCCATGGTGTCGCTTATGCTGGTGATCATGGGCGCGATCGTCACTCTGGCGTGGACCGCCCGCACGCCAACCCGTCCGCCTCCGCCGGCGCTCGAACCGGCATAAAACGCTTAACGCGAGGACACGATGCTGACCAAAGCCCAAACGGATTTTCTGCAGTCGATCGACACGCCGACCGTCTGCAATTTACTGGAGATCATCGCGCCGGAACGGCGCGGTCACGGCTACACGGTGCAGCACCTGCATTGCCCGTTCCCCGACCTGCCGCCGATGGTCGGCTTCGCGCGCACGGTCACCATGCGCGCGAAGGACAAAGTGGCGCTCGGCGAAGCCGGCTACATGCAGAAACGGCTGGATTACCTCGATTATCTGTCCGAAGGGCCGGCGCCGCGCTGGGTCGTGATCGAGGATCTCGACACCCCGGCCGGCTACGGCGCGTTCTGGGGCGAAGTGCAGTCGAATGTGCACAAGGCGCTCGGCTGCATCGGCACGATCACCAACGGCTCGATCCGCGACATCCCGATGATACCGACAGGCTTCCAGATGCTGGCGGGCTCGATCGGCCCGTCGCACGCTTACGTCCACGTCGTGGAATACGGCATCGACGTCAACGTTCACGGCATGGCGGTGAAAAGCGGTGACCTGATCCATGCCGACCGCCACGGCGCGGTTATTGTGCCGCTCAACACCATCGATCCGATGAACGCGGCGGCCGACGGCCTCGCGCAGCGCGAGGCGCGCATCATCGAAGCGGCGCGCAAGCCGGGCGTCACGGCGGCGGCGATCAAGGCCGCGATGCGAGGCTAGACGGGTGCCACAGCGGCCGGTAGCCGCCGCGCAGCACCTTGAGCATCAATGGCGGCGTCAGCACGTTAGCCTTGCCAAGGCGCGGACGGCGGCGCGAGCCCGCATAGCCTGAGGGCGTCCAGCGCAGCAGGCGTTGGCCGCGCACCGCGAAGGCTTCGCCGCTGATTGCGACGAAGGCGCCATCCGGCAGGCGGGCGAAGTCGAGCCGGTGTACGCGCTGTTGCCGTCCGGCGAGGCGCTCACGGTGAAGCCGGCGGTCGATCTCGCCGGCCGGCAGCTTTCCGGCCAGCCGCGCAACCTGCCGGGCGTCCTCGCGGCGGCATTCGAAGCACGGCCGGTGCCCGGCCGCGAGCGCGGTCGGCTCGTCGAGGAAGAACAGCTCGGTATAACTGTCGCCCCAGACATCGCGCTGGCGATCGTTAAAAGCGAGCTTGCAGCAGATCCATTGCCTGGAAGCCCAGCGCCGCCGCGTCAGGGCTTGCTCACTGGTATGGATACGGCCGCCGCGATTGCCCGTCAGGGTGCCGCGGGAGCGCGTGGCAAACAACTGCCCGAACGGATCGACGCGATTCTGCATTGGCATGGCGGACGAACCGGAAACGAAAAAGGCCGGGCGAAGCCCGGCCTTTTGTAACGCATTTTACGGAGCGATCAGCCCTGCGGCTGCGGCGCGACCTCGCCGGTCGGCGCATCCGGCCGGGGGCGTGGCTTGCCGGACGGCGGCACTGCCGACGAGCGCGGCGTCGAGGGCTCGATCACGGTTTCACGGACCGGTTGCTTGCCATTGATCAAATCCTTGATCTCGTCGCCGGTCAGCGTCTCGTATTGCAGCAGGCCTTTGGCCAGAACTTCCAGATCTGCCCGCTTTTCGGTGAGGATTTGCTTGGCTTCAGCGAGGCCGGCCTCGACAAGGCGGCGCACTTCGGCGTCGATCTTGCGGCTGGTCTCTTCCGACATGTTCTGTTGGCGGGCGACCTGATAGCCGAGGAATACCTCGTCCTGGTTCTCGCCATAGGCCACCGGGCCGAGCTCCTCGGAGAGGCCCCAACGCGTCACCATCAGCCGGGCGAGCTTGGTGCCCTGCTCGATGTCGGAGGCGGCGCCCGACGTCACCTTTTCGCGGCCGAACACCATGTCTTCGGCGACCCGGCCGCCCATGATGATGGCGAGCCGCGACGTCATCTGCTCGAGCGACATCGACAGCTTGTCACGCTCCGGCAGCTGCATGACCATGCCGAGGGCACGGCCGCGCGGAATGATGGTCGCCTTGTGCACCGGATCGGTTGCCTTGACGTTGAGCGCGACGATGGCGTGGCCGCCCTCGTGATAGGCGGTGAGGAGCTTCTCCTCCTCCGTCATCACCAGCGACTTACGCTCGGCGCCCATCATCACCTTGTCCTTGGCGTCCTCGAACTCGAACTGCGTCACCATGCGCTTGTTGCGCCGCGCCGCCATCAAGGCCGCTTCGTTGACGAGGTTCATCAGGTCGGCGCCGGAGAAGCCGGGTGTGCCGCGCGCGATCGTCTTGAGATTGACGTCGGGCGCCAGCGGCACCTTGCGGACGTGGACCTTGAGGATGTTTTCACGGCCGACAACGTCCGGGTTCGGCACTACGACCTGGCGGTCGAAGCGGCCCGGACGCAACAACGCCGGATCGAGCACGTCGGGACGGTTGGTGGCGGCGATCAGGATGATGCCTTCGTTCGCCTCGAAGCCGTCCATCTCGACCAGCAACTGGTTGAGGGTCTGCTCGCGCTCGTCATTGCCACCGCCCAGCCCGGCGCCGCGATGGCGGCCGACCGCGTCGATTTCGTCGATGAAGATGATGCACGGTGCGTTCTTCTTGGCCTGCTCGAACATGTCGCGCACGCGCGAGGCGCCGACGCCGACGAACATCTCGACGAAGTCGGAGCCGGAGATCGTGAAGAAGGGCACGTTGGCCTCGCCAGCGACCGCGCGGGCGATCAAGGTCTTGCCGGTACCGGGAGGACCGACGAGCAGCACGCCACGCGGAATGCGGCCGCCAAGCCGCTGGAATTTGCCAGGGTCGCGCAGGAATTCGACGATCTCCTGAAGATCGGATTTCGCTTCATCGACACCGGCGACATCTTCGAACGTGACGCGGCCATGCGATTCGGCGAGCAGTTTGGCGCGCGACTTGCCGAAGCCCATCGCCTTGCCGGCGCCGCCTTGCATCTGCCGCGACAGGAAGATCCAAACGCCGATCAGCGCGATGAACGGCAGCCACGAGACCAGCAGCGAGACGAACCACGGCACGTTGTCCTGCTGCGGACGCGCGGTAATCGAAACGCCCTTGCTGTAGAGCTTCTGCACGAGGCTCGGATCGCTCGGCGCATAGGTATTGAAGCTGCGGCCGTCCGAGAAGGTGCCGTGGATTTCCGGCCCCTGAATGACGACGTCGCGCACGCGGCCTTGGTCGACCTCGTTGAGCAACTGCGAGAATGAGATGTCCTGTGTGGTGGTTCGCTGTCCCGGGTTTTGGAACAGGGCGAACAGTGCCAGCAACAGAAGGACGATGATCACCCAGAGGGCGAAATTGCGCAGATTGGCGTTCATTTCACGTCCTTACATCCGCGCGGAAAGCCGCGGCTTGATCCATGTAAATACGATCCGTGGCGACTTCACGTCCGTCCCGAAAACAATGTAGGGACCGCGCCCTAGCATGCCAATGGCAAGGCCCGAATCTCTCAATTCTACCGTGGTTTGCGCCGCTTAGGCTGGCCGCGTCCGGCCATGGTTAAGAGCTGGCGAGCAGCCGTTCTGCCCCGTGCCGGCGCCTTTTCGACCGTAAGCTGGCCGTCGGTGACGGTGACAATGGCACCCGCCAAGGTGCGGCGAAACCGCGCTGTTTCGCGATTCTGCAGAGCCGGCGTGGCCGCGGCGAACAGCGCTTCGAGCTTGCCGAGCTCGACCGGGCCCTCGGTGCCCATCCCACCGATCACCCGGCCCAGCAGCCGCAACGCGATCTCCGCAGGCAATTTTGCGAATTTATCAGCATCGAACGCGATTCGCGGCGGTTCAGCGGTCGAAAGCGCCAGTTCGGCGCCAGCCCGGGTGGTATCCGCCTCCAGCGCCGCATCGGCGCGGCGCAGCCGACGCGCCAGGATCGCGAGCCGGCGCGCATCGAGACCCTCGCGCGCCAGTTCCGGCATCAACCGGCGCATGCGCGCCCTGGTGAATTGCGGGTCCGCATTCGAAGGATCCTCGGCATACGGAATTTTGGCGGCGCGCACTGTCGCAATCAGCCGCAGCTTCGGCAGCTCGAGGAAAGGACGGACCAGAATGAGGCCATCGAGCCGGCTACGGCGTGCCATCGCCCCAAGCCCGGTGATGCCGCTGCCGCGCGCCATGCGCATCACGACGGTCTCGGCCTGATCGTCGAGCGTATGCGCGGTAAGGATATGCGAGGCGCCCGCTTTGCGCGCCGCCTCGGCCAGCAATCTGTAGCGAGCCTGGCGGGCGCTTTGCTGGATGCCGGTCGACGGCTTTTTGCCGTTCCAGCGCAGAATGCGATGGGCGACGCGCAATTTCTTCGCGACCTTGCCCACGGCGGCCGCTTCACGCCGGGCTTCCTTGCGCAGCCCGTGATCGACGGTGGCGGCGAACAGTTTCGGCTGGGTCTTGAGCGCTTGCGCCCAACGCGCGGCGAGCATCAGGAGCGCGGTGGAATCCGGCCCGCCCGAGACAGCCAGCAACAGCGCAGGCACGCCGTCGAGGCCGGCGAACAACGATTTAGCCTCGGAAACGGAAACGGGGGCCGGCTTTTTCATGGGGCCGATCTTATCCGAAAAGCGGTGTCCCTGGCTCGGGATCGTGGTCCTAGCAGCCGACCCGCTTTTGCTCCTGCGTCACACCGCGTTTAACGCCGGCCGAGGCGCGCGGATATTTGCGCTCGATCTCGCCGAGCGAAGCGCAGGCCATTTCCTTCTGCCCCAACGCGGCGAGCGACTGGCCCAACCGCAGCAGCGAATCCGGCGCCTTGCCGGATTTCTCATTGTTGCGCACCACGATCAGGAAGGCGTCGGCCGCGTCCTGGTAGCGCTGGCGCTGGAATAAGGTCTCGCCGAGCCAGTAATTAGCGTCCGGCGTCAGCGCGTCGGCGGGATGCTTCTTCAGGAAGTCGCGGAAGGCCTGTTCGGCCAGGGCGTAGTCCTTGCGCAGCACATAGCCGTAAGCGAGGTCGTATTCGTCCTTCGGCGATTGCGACGGCGGCAGCGTTGCGACCTGCGGATTGCCGGCAGCCCGCACTAATTCGTTTGGCGTGGCATTCGGCTGCGCCTCGGTGCCGGGATTGACGTTGAGAGTCGAGAGGTCGAGCGGTGCGCCGGCCGCGCGCCCGCCCGGGGCGCCGACTGCAACCTCCGGTTCGGCGGCTGCGCCGCCAGCGGATGCGACGGAGCCACCACCCAATGCCCGCGGCGCGCCGGGAGCGTTCGGCGCCTGGGCGGGATCGAACACGTCGGAGCGTCGCCCCGGCGTCCCCGGAGCAGCGGGCGCCGTCGGCGCCGGCAACGCCTGCGGCGGGCTGCGCAGGCTTGGCGCGACGGCCGGCGCAGCCGCTCCTTTGACGCCGAGTTGCTGGAAGCGGAATTCGTTGTCGTCCTGGGCGCGCTTGAGCGCGGCCTCGAGCTGTTGATTGCGAAACTGCAACTGCTCGATCATGCCGGTCATCTGCCGCAACTGGTTCTCTAGCCGGCCGAGCCGCTCGGACAACTCGGAATTCTCGGCGGCGGGAGCGGCGCGGCTCTGCTGCGGCTCGCCGCGGCTAAACAGATTGTCAAACACGTTGCCCGACCGATCCTGCGCGCCGGCAGCCGGCGCCAACAGCAACAAGAGCGGCGCGGCAAACGCCGCGCGACGCCAACGGTCCGCCAATGCAGTCATGTGATTGAAACCCGTCCCGCCTCGAATGTGAAAATTAGCATAGACCGTGCTGCGTCGAAATTGTGACCTCGCGGCAACCTCGCAAAAGCAAAGGCCGGGACGAATCCCGGCCTGTTACGCCTCAAATGGCGGAATTCTCAGGAGCTGGCGTTGAGCGCGGTGACGGCGCGGCGGTTCTGCGACCAGCACGAGATGTCGTTGCAAACCGCGACCGGACGCTCCTTGCCGTAGGAGATCGTACGCATGCGGTTCGCGGCAACGCCGCGCGCAATCAGAAAGTCGCGCACCGACTGCGCACGGCGGGCGCCGAGCGCAATATTGTATTCGCGGGTGCCGCGCTCGTCGGCGTGGCCCTCGATCGTGAAGTTGTATTGCGCGTAGTTGGTCAGCCACTGCGCCTGCTTCTCGAGCGTGGCGCGCGACTGCTGCGTGAGGTCAACCTGATCGCTTTCGAAGAAGACGCGGTCGCCGACATTGACGACGAAATCCTGCTGGCTGCCGGGTGCGCCCGATGCGGCCATATTGGCCTGCGCGTCCTCGCCGGGCTTGTTGGCGCAGCCGGCAATCGCAAGCGCGGCTCCGAGCAATACGGCAAAGCGCACGCCGCGAACGATGTGATGCATGGTCATGCCGGTGTCTCCAATAATCACGCGGTTACCGGGTTCAGGCTTCGATCTAGCAGGGCGATCGTTAAACGAACGTTCCGTCAACCTTGATGGAGCCTTGCCGCCCGCCGAAAAATTGCAAGAACTCCGGAAACGGCGGTTTATGGTTAAGGTCCGGTGAAAATAAGGCGCCGCGTCCCTACGACAGCAGCGGCGACCACGCCGGATCGGACGCCAGACTCGGCGTCGGAACCCGCAGCTCGTTCCGCCCCGTGATATCGACCGTGAACAGCGAAGGGCCCTGCCCGTTGTCGCGGAAGAACATGATGACGCGGCCGTTCGGCGAGAAGGTCGGCCCCTCATTGTGAAAGCCTTCGGCCAGCACGCGCTCGCCGCTGCCGTCCGGTTTCATCACGCCGATCGCGAAGCGCCCCTGTGACTGGCGCGTGAATGCGATGTAATCGCCGCGCGGCGACCAGACCGGCGTCGAGTAGCGCGCGCCTTCGCCGAAGCTGATGCGTTGCGCGGCGCCGCCGCCCGCCCCCATTAGGTAAACCTGCTGCGAGCCGCCGCGGTCGGACTCAAAACAGATCCGCCCACCGTCGGGCGAGTAGGACGGCGCGGTATCGATCGCGGAGGTATCGGTGAGGCGCGTGGTCGCCTTGGAGCGCAAGTCCATCACAAACAGATTCGAGTTGCCGCCCTGCTGCAGGCTCATGATGACGCGCTGCCCGTCCGGCGAAAATCGCGGCGCGAACGTCATGCCGGGGAAATTGCCGACGATCTCGCGTTGGCCCGTCTCGATATTGAGCAGGAACACGCGCGGGTCGTTCTGCCCGTACGACATATAGGTGATTTCCTGCGTCGACGGATTGAAGCGCGGCGTGAGCACGAGGTCGTCGCCGCGCGTGAGATAGCGCAGGTTCGCGCCGTCCTGATCCATCAAGGTCAGGCGCTTGACGCGGCGGTCTTTGGGGCCGGTCTCGTCGACGAAAACCACGCGGCTGTCGAAATAGCCCTTCTCGCCGGTCAATTGCTCATAGATCGCGTCGGAGATGATGTGCGCGAACCGCCGCCAGTTGTCTGGCGCGGTGAAGTACTGCTTGCCGTAAAGCTGGCTGCCGGCAAACACATCCCACAGCCGGAACTCCGCTTTCAGCCGCCCATCGTTCTGCCGGGTCATGCGCCCGGTGACGAGTGCTTGGGCGTTGATCACCCGCCAATCGGGAAAGCGCGGCACCGCGTCGGTATTGACGATCTTCTCGGTGAAGGCCGCGGGGTCGATCGGTGCAAACAATCCGCTGCGCGCCAGGTTGGCGCTGATGATGCCGGACACGCTGCGCGCCACCTCGGTGTCCGAGGGCGCCCCGCCGAGGAAATCGGGGATCGCGATCGGCATCGGCTGGACATTGCCCTGAGTGATGTCGAGCCGTACCACCGCACCCGCAGGCCGTGCCGCCGCCGCGGCAAGCGCGCCAGCACCGGCGCCGATCAGCAAGCGGCGGCGATCCAGCATCGGGCGGAGATTGCGGTCATTCATCGTGCTGCACTCGTCAGCCGCGGAACATGTCGCGCGGGTCAAAGGTGACTTCGATATCTTTCCAGGTGTCATAGGTCTCACGCTTGAGCATGTCGAACGGCTGCGCGCGAAACACCGCGCGCATCGCGCTATCGCGCGCTGAAACGAACAATTGCCCGGTGCCGCTGGTCAGCACGATGGGCGGTGCCGCCAGGCGGCCGTCCTGCTTGAGCTGAATGCGCACACGAATAATGAGCTGCTCCGGATTCTGGATGCCGATCGGCGGATTCCAGAGCGCCATCAGGCGCGCCCGCAAGGCGTCGAGTTCGGATTGCGACAAACGCTTGTCGTTGCCGGTCGATGCACCGAACGACGGCAAGGTCGACGGTGGCTCGCCGGTCGCGGCATTGCGTTGCGGGTCGCGCTTGTCGAGCAGCGCCGCGATCTTGTCGGCGTCGAATTTCGGCTGGTCCTTTGCCGGCTTCTTCGGCGGCACTGGCTTGGGCTGGACCTTAGCTTCTTCCTTGGGCGGCTCTTTTTTCAGTTTCTCGGCGATGGCGTCGGGCGGCGGCGATGCGGCCGGCGGGGCCGCCGCTGGGGTCGGGATTTCCTTTTTCTCGGTGATTTTCGGCGTTGGGATTTCCGCCGGAGCGGGCTCCGCTTTCTTTTCGACGAGCGGGGCCGGCTCCTCCTTTTTTGGCGCGTCCTTGGCGCCCTTCATCATCTTGGAGAACTGATCGGCGGTGACGAGATCGACCGGCAGGGATTCCGCCGGCGTCACTTCGAATGCCTTGCCGGAGAACGACACGACTGCCCACAGCAATACGGCGGCGTGCAACGCCGTCGAAATCGCTGAAGCAGCCTTCATCTGTGTCACGAACCTTGCTCGTACTCGGTCACCAGAGCCACGCGATGATAGCCCGCGGAATTCAGACGGCCCATCACCCGCATCATCGTGCCGTAATCCACTTTCTTGTCGCCGCGCACATAAATGCGCGCTTCCGTGCCGCCTTGTGCGTCCGCCACCGCCTTGAGCTTGGCGAGCAATTCTTTCAGGTCGATCTCGGCATTCTGCAGGAAGACCTGACCCTTGTCGTTGACCGATATGGTCAGCGGATCCTTGTCCTGATCGAGCGTGGTCGCCTGGCTTGGCGGCAGATCGATCGGCACGCCGACCGTCAGCAAGGGCGCCGACACCATGAAGATGATCAGCAGCACCAGCATCACGTCGACCATTGGCGTGACGTTGATCTCGCTCATCACCTTGCGGCGGTGGTGATGGCGTCGTCCGGTAATGGGCGTTCCGGCGTTGGCTGCCATAAGATACTAGCCGTTCCCGCGTTCATCGATTTGCCGCGACAGGATGGCGGCAAATTCATCGGCGAACCCTTCCAGGCGCTGGGCCTGCTTGTTCACCTCGGACGCAAACTTGTTATAGAAAATAGTCGCCGGTATGGCAGCCACCAGGCCGATCGCGGTGGCAAACAGCGCCTCGGCAATGCCGGGCGCGACCACCGCCAAAGAGGTGTTTTTCGAGGCCGCAATCGACTGAAAGCTGGTCATGATGCCCCAGACCGTGCCGAACAGGCCTATGAACGGGCCGGCCGAGCCGACCGTCGCCAGCACCAGGAGCCGGCGTTCCAACCGCTCGATTTCACGCCCGATGGTCACGGCCATGACCTTTTCGATCCGGGTTTGCAGGCCCGCGAAGCTGCGCGACGGACCCTCGAAGCTGCGCTTCCATTCCCGCATCGCTGCGACGAACAACGCCGCCATCGAATGGGTCGGCTTGGACGACAGCGAGCGATAAAGCTCCTCGAGCGATTGGCCCGACCAGAACGCCTGCTCGAAATTGTCCATCGCCCGGCGGCTGCGGCGGTAAAGCACCGTCTTGTCGATCGCGATCGCCCACACCCAGACCGAGCAGACCAGCAGCCCGATCATCACCGCCTTGACGATCCAGTGCGCATGCCAAAACAGCGTGAACAGTGAAAGGTCAGATGATGTGAGCGGGAGCACCGACTGTACCACGTCGGCAGGATTCATGGGCCAGTCCCTTTCGGCTATCCGGCTACGTTCATTTCAACCGGCGCCGCGCGTGACAGCCAAGACAGCGGCACACACGCGCCGCCAATCCAATCGCTTCTGGATTTCGTTCCCGCATCCGGCGAGGCCCGAAATCAGCGCCAAACTTGGCCAAACTAGGGCGTCGACCGATCTTCGCCCGCCTAAACAGCGCTGATTGTAGTTAACAAAGGGTTATTGGGAACCGGCGTGGTCGGCCTTCATAGCCTCGCGCAGCGCTTTCGGGATCGGCTTGGCCCTCCCGGCCGAAACGAACGCGACCCGGACATGCGCTTCGACAATCGTGTCGCTCTCACGCCTGACCGTCTGATGCAGGGTGATCGAGGCGCCTTTGACCTCCTCCGGCTGCGTGACGACCTCCAGCAGGTCGTCCATCCGGGCCGGCTTGAGGAATTCGATGGACATCGAGCGCACCACGAAGGCAAAGCCTGGCGCCTCCTTCTCGGTTTCCTCGAACAAAATTCGATGGCCGGCGCCGAGCAGCCGCAGATAGTTCGTGCGGCCGCGCTCCATGAAACGAAGATAGCTGGCGTGATAGACGACGCCGGAAAAATCGGTGTCCTCGTAGTAGACGCGCACCGGCATGTGATGCCGGCCATCGCGGATCTCGCCGTCAAGATGCGGCGTCGGCATCACAGCGCCCGTGCCAGAGGCAAAACATGATCGCGCGTCAGTGGCGCGAAGCGTAGATCGGGCAACACTTGCGGATCGACCCAGACCATTTCATCGATCTCGGCCTGGGGCGCGATCGCCCCCTCGACGTCCACCGCATAGAGGGCGGCGCGGATCTGAAACCCCGGCTCGTTCGCGGCGACGCAATCGAACACGCCGAGCGGCCGGGCGCCGTTTTCTTTGACACGGCAGCCCAGCTCCTCGACGATCTCTCGCGATAGTGCCGCGATATCGCTCTCGCCAGCATCGCGCTTGCCGCCGGGTTGCATGAACGCCGCAGTGCCCCGCTTGCGCACCAAAAGCACGCGACCTCTATCGTCACGGATCAGCGCCGCCACTACGCTGATAATGTTCTCATTCATTCTCGTCGCCGGAGAACAAGCCGAACTGGCTCGCGTCGCGCGCCGGTTCGGCGATGCCGAGATGCTTGAAGGCATGCGAGGTCAGCAAGCGCCCGCGCGGCGTGCGCTGGAGGAAACCTTTCTGGATCAGGAACGGCTCGATGATGTCCTCGATCGCATCGCGCGGCTCCGACAAAGCGGCCGCGAGCGTGTCGACCCCGACCGGGCCGCCGCCGTAGGATAAAGCCATCGTCGACAGATAGCGGCGGTCCATCGCATCGAGGCCCGCCGCATCGACTTCGAGCTCCGACAGGGCCTTGTCCGCCGCCTTGCGGTCGACCGCCTTGGCGCCGTCGACCAGCGCGAAGTCGCGTACGCGGCGCAGCAGGCGACCGGCGATGCGCGGCGTGCCGCGCGCTCGGCGCGCAATCTCGTTGGCACCGTCTTTCGTCATCTCGATACCGAGCACGCGGGCGCCGCGGTTGACGATCTGCTCGAGCTCGGCTTCCGAATAAAAATTCAGCCGCACCGGGATGCCGAAGCGGTCGCGCAGCGGATTGGTCAGCAGCCCGGCGCGCGTCGTCGCGCCGATGAGGGTGAACGGCGACAGGTCGATCTTGACCGAACGCGCGGCCGGCCCTTCGCCGATGATGAGATCGAGCTGGAAGTCCTCCATGGCCGGATAGAGGATTTCCTCGACCTGCGGGCTGAGGCGATGAATTTCGTCAATGAACAGCACGTCGCGCGGCTCGAGGTTAGTGAGCAGCGCCGCGAGATCGCCGGCCTTGGCGATCACCGGCCCAGACGTGGCGCGAAAATTCACCCCGAGCTCGCGCGCCACGATCTGCGCCAATGTCGTCTTGCCGAGCCCCGGGGGGCCGACAAACAGCACGTGATCGAGCGCTTCCTGGCGCGAGCGGGCCGCATCGATGAACACCTTGAGATTGGCGCGCGCCTTTTCCTGTCCGATGAAATCGGCTAGCCGCTGCGGGCGCAACGAGGCATCGGCGTCGTCGACGCGCGGTTCGGCGGTGACCAGGCGCGGGTTGCTCATCTCGCCAGTTCCCTCAAGCCTTGCCGGATCAAGGTCGCGGCATCGGCATCTTCGCCGGCATTACGAATGGCAGCCGCAATCGCGGTGGCGGCCTGTGGCTGACCATAGCCGAGATTAACCAGGGCCGAGACCGCATCCGAGACCGGCTTCGGCGCGCGTCGCTCCTCGAGCGCACTGGCCAGATGATCGCCCGCCGGATCGACCGAAGCGAATTTCGGCGCCTTGTCCTTCAGTTCGGTGACGATGCGCTCGGCAACCTTGGGCCCGACGCCAGGCGCGCGCGACACCGCCGCCTTGTCGCGCATCGCGATCGCGCTGGCGAGATCGCCCGACTTGAGCGTGCCGAGCACGGCGAGCGCGACCTTGGCGCCGACGCCCTGCACGGTCTGCAGCAGGCGAAACCACTCGCGCTCGACGTCCGACGTGAATCCGTACAGCCGGATGTGATCCTGGCGTACATGCGTTTCGATCGACAACGTGGCGGCCTCGCCGGGCGACGGCAGCATCTGCAAGGTGCGGACCGAGGCGTGGACCTGATAGCCGACGCCGCCGACATCGAGAATGACGTAATCCTCGCCGTAGCTGTCAACGATGCCTTTGAGCTTGCCGATCATCGGGCGGCCGCCAGTTCGTGAGCGACGCGCGGGCGATGATGCGCGTGCGTGATCGCGATGGCGAGCGCATCGGCGGCATCTTCCGATTGCGGATCTGATTTCGGCAGCAGCACGCCGATCATCATCCGGATCTGAACCTTGTCGGCGTGGCCGGCGCCGACCACGGTTTTCTTGACGACGTTCGGCGCGTATTCGCAGACCACCAGGCCGGCGCGCGCCGGCACCAGCATCGCGATGCCGCGCGCCTGGCCGAGCTTGAGTGTCGCCGCGGCGTTGGTGTTGACGAAAGTGTTCTCGACCGCCGCCTCGTCGGGCCGGAACTCCTCGATCACCTTGGCCAGCCCGTCATGGATGGCGACCAGCCGTACGCCGAGATCGTCGCGTTCGCTGGTTTCCAGCGAGCCGCAGGCGACGTAGATGAGACGGTTGCCGTCGGCCTCGACCAAGCCCCAGCCCGTGCGGCGCAGGCCTGGATCGATGCCCAGAATGCGAATCAGACGGTTCATACTGCCCCGTTGATAGACCCGCCGCGCTTTCGGGGCTATCCACCATGCACAGGACCGCCGCGGCGGAGGAAAACCGCCGCCGCTAGGCCGCGGCCATGCCTTCAAGTTCTCGCGGTTTCCGGTTTAGGATCGCGGCAAATGCCGGGTTCTTCATCGAACGCGCGTGCCAATCGCCGCGCGATTATCATTGGCGGCTCGATGTCGGGCCTGTTCAGCGCCGCGTTCCTGCGCCAGATCGGCTGGGACGTCGACGTCTACGAGCGATCGGGCGTCGAGCTGGTCGGGCGCGGCGCCGGCATCACGACGCACCCGGAGCTGCTGCAGGCGCTGGAGGAAAGCGGCGCCGGAACGCGCGACCTCGGTGTCGAAGTGACAAAACGTTTCGCCATCGACCGCGACGGCCGTATCACTCACGAGCGCCCGCTGCGCCAGATCCTGACCTCGTGGGACCGGCTGCAACGGCTGCTGCGCGAGACCATCGATCCGGCGCATTATCATCTCGGCGCGGCGTTCGAACGCGTCGAGCAGAACGGCAGCGGCGTGCGCGTGCATTTCGCCGATGGCCGCGTCGAGAATGCCGACATCTTGGTCGGCGGCGACGGCGTTCGCTCCAGCGTGCGGGCCGATGTCGCGCCGGAGATCCAGCCGAAATACGCCGGCTATTACATCTGGCGCGGCGCCCCGAACGAAGCCGACCTCGCGCCGAAAACGCTCAAGGAAATATTCCCGTATTTCGTGTTCTATCTGCCGCCGCGCCAGGAGGTCCTCACCTACCCGATCGCGGGCTTCAACAACGACCTGCGGCCGGGCCATCGCCGGTACAACTTCATCTGGTACCGCGTGGCCGACGACGCGACATTGCGCGACATGAATGTCGACGAGAACGGCCGGCAACATGAATTTTCCGTGCCGCCCCCGCTGATCCGCAAGGATCTGATCGCGCAAATGTACGCCGACGCGCGCAACATCATGCCGGACGTGATGCTGGATTGCGTGATGACGATGAAGCAGCCGTTCATCACGCCGATCTACGATTTCACGGCGCCGAGCATCGTGTTCGGCCGCGTCGCCATGGTCGGCGATGGCGCCGCCAATGCGCGGCCGCATATGGGATTCGGCGTCGCCAAGGCCGGCGGCGACGCGCAGGCGTTGGCGCTGGCGCTGCGCGATCACGACGATATCGACACGGCACTGAAAGCCTACAACGCCGCCCGCCAGCCGGTCGGCAACGTCCTGGTCAACCACAGCCGCAAGCTCGGCACCCACATGGGCGTCAACCTGAAGACCGAGGATGACCGCAAGATGCATGCCTGGCTGCAAAGCGACGGCGCGATGCTGGACTCAATCGCCGTGCCGAACTTTCTTGACGCCTACAAGTAAGCGGCGCGCGCTTGACGGCTAGGCGCTCATCTTCTGGACCAGCGCGTCCGACACCTCGAAATTGGCGTAGACGTTCTGCACATCGTCGTGCTCGTCGAGGCTTTCGATCAGCCGGAGCACCTTCTCGCCGGCCTCGTCGTCGAGCGCGATCGTGTTTTGCGGTTTCCAAAGCATCGCCGCCTTGCGCGGCTCGCCGAATCTCGCCTCGAGCGCCTTGGCGACGTCCCGCAGGCTCTCCGGCGTAGCGAAGACCTGATGCCCGTCGCCCATCGAGACGACGTCATCGGCGCCCGCCTCGATCGCCGCTTCCAGCATGGCATCCGCGCTCGCCAACTTGGCGTCGTATTCCACCACGCCGACGTGATTGAACATGAAAGACACCGCGCCGGTTTCCACCAGGTTGCCGCCGGCCTTGGTGAAGACGGCGCGGACATCGCCGGCGGTGCGGTTGCGGTTATCGGTCAAGGCCTCGACGATCACCGCGACACCCCCCGGGCCATAACCTTCGTAGCGGATCTCGTCGTAGCTCTCGGCGTCATTGCCCTGCGACTTCTTGATCGCGCGCTCGATATTGTCCTTCGGCATGTTTTCGGCACGCGCCGCGAGGATGGCGGCCCGCAGGCGCGGATTGAATGCCGGGTCCGGCATGCCGAGCTTCGCCGCCACGGTGATTTCGCGGGCGAGCTTGCCGAACACCTTGGAGCGGACCTTATCGGCCTTACCCTTGCGGTGCATGATGTTCTTGAATTGCGAATGACCGGCCATGACAGAAAACCGTGTTGGAACGACGCGGCTATATAGGCCGGCTTTTCCGTAAAATAAATCCCGTCAGGCCGCTGCCTGGGCCGCTGGCCGGCGTAAGATCGCCTCGATCCGGTTGCGGAGCGCGCCGATATTGGTTCGCACCCTGATCTTGTAACGTGCGACGGCGTCGCGATCGACCAGGAACGGCTCTTCGGGCGGAAAGCCGCGGCCGAAGACGTCGAGCAGAAGGCTACGCGCCTCGCCGCCGAAACCGCCTGCATCGCGGTAGGCAGCGACATCGGCGCCAGCCAGAGCGCGCACCAGGGATGGGAGGTCGCAAGCGAGCACGCTTGCAAACGGCGCGCCCTCCGCCACAGCGATCGAATCGATGGTCCAGTCGCCGAGATGGATCGCAGGTCGGTCGCGGCCGAACGACAGCAAGTCGTCCTGATTGCGCGCGAACCAGATATCGAGCGTGGCTAGCAGCCGGTCGAGCGCCGCCCGCACCATCAGCTCGCGATACTGAAGTCCGAAGATACCGACCGCCGCTGCGCCGCGTTTCGTCACGTCGATCAGGGCATCGCTCAGCATGGCGGGCGAAAGCCCCGTGCCGGTGCCGATGATGACGAGATCGTAGCGCTCGCGCGCGGTGTCGAGCGAATCAAATGTCAGCGCATGGACGCTGGCCTGCGGCGGCAGCACGGTGCCGAGCATCCGCCAGCCCGGTGAATCTTGCGCGGCGTCGCTGATCACCGCGACCGAGCAGGGGGCGACGCCGGCGAGTTTCGGCGTGGGCGAAAGGCGCAGCATGACTTCGCCGTCATGTAGCGGGACGTTGCATTCAATGCCATAGCCGAAACGGTCGAACAGCCTGGCCAGATCGTAGAAACCGAGCCGGTTATTGCCGATGTTGCCATCGGCCAAGTCGGCCAGGTCATGGGGGCGGTAGTTGAGAACAATGGCGGCTTTCGTGCCGCCAAGCCGCGCCAGCACGGCTTCGCCGTCGTCCGCCGTCGCGATCGCATCGAGCAGCACGACGACATCGGCCCTGGCGGCGTCGCGCTCGTTGAGCGCGCCGTGCGGCCGATTCTGGAGCAGGCAGCCGGCCGGCAGCACCTCGCGCATCGTGGCGTCGCCGACTTCCAATACCCGCGCGCCGGCGGGAATGAATTGCGCCGCCGCTCGTGCGCGGGCCGCAGCGTCGTCGTCGAGGCCGGAATCCGTCTGGGTGGCGACTGAGGGTTTGCCCATCGCTGCCTTGTTTGTGCGGGAGGCCGGACCGTGCACAAACCGGCGCGAATCGTTGACGCGCCGAACCTACGACATCCGCGGATTCAGAAAAAGAGTCCGAAATGCAACACTAGGACCAGAAATCGGGCGTCGCTT
Organism: Hyphomicrobiales bacterium; assembly: GCA_038206695.1. Classification (GTDB taxonomy): domain Bacteria; phylum Pseudomonadota; class Alphaproteobacteria; order Rhizobiales; family Xanthobacteraceae; genus Pseudolabrys. Next base: position 23,596 of record JBBRAN010000006.1, read on the forward strand.
CCGAGAGGATGCCGCCGAGCCGGACGCCCGCGACCCGCACCGCCAATCCGGTGCTGTCGTCGGTTTCGACCGCCATCGCGCACAAAGTGGCGGGACCGCTGGCGGCCTCGAACTTCGCGCCCGGCAGCTTGCGCAGAAACCGCGCCAGCGGCTCATCCTTGACCATTCCTATGACCGATTGGAAATCCCCGGTCATTCCGACGTCGGTCATGAAGGCGGTGCCTGCCGGCAGAACGCGGTGGTCGGCGGTCGGTGCATGGGTATGGGTGCCGACAACAACCGACGCGCGGCCGTCGACAAAGTAACCCATCGACTGCTTCTCGCTGGTTGCCTCACAATGGATATCGATCAGGATCGCATCCGCCGCGCGGCCGAGCGCGCAGGCGGCCAGTTCGCGCTCGATGGCGGCGAACGGATCGTCGAGCGCATCCATAAAGATGCGGCCCATCACATTGATGACAAGCGCGCGCTTGCCGTTCTTGGCGTCGATCAGCGCGGTGCCGCGGCCCGGCGTGCCAGCCGGATAATTGATGGGGCGAATGAGGCGTGGCGCGCGCTCGATGAACACCAGGGCCTCGCGCTGATCCCAGGCATGATTGCCGAGCGTGATGGCGTCGGCGCCGGCGTCGACCAGTTCGTTGTAAATCGTTTCGGTGATGCCGAACCCGCCGGCGGCATTCTCGCCATTGACCACGACGAGGTCGAGCTTCCAGTCGGAGATCAGCCCAGGTAGCCGCTCGGTGACAATCGTGCGGCCGGAACGGCCCACCACGTCGCCAATGAACAGAATACGCATCTACTGCTTCCGCAAATCGATCGTCTCGTTTTCGGTTAGCACGAGATCGAGGGCTTCGTCGCGCTCGGTGGCCGGCACGCGATCAATTTCCTGTGCAGCAAACGCCACACCGATCGCGGTCACTTTCTTTCTCGCGCGCAGGCTGGCGATCGTCATGTCATAATAGCCCGCGCCGTAGCCGATGCGATGACCCTGGCGGTCGAAGGCGGCGAGCGGCACAATCAGAATGTCGGGTTCGCGCTCCGCCGCCTCGGGCTTCGGCTCGCGGATGCCCCATTGGCCGCGCGCAAATTCATCGCCGAACGCATAAGCGCGCATGATGAGCGGCTTGCCGCGCCCGGCAATCGCCGGCAGCGCAAGCATGGCCCCGGCCTGCGCGAGCTTGCGCAACAGCGGCAGCGGATTGAGCTCGGTCTTCATCGGCATGAAGCCGGACACGATGGCACCGGGCCCAACCGCGATGGGGAACAGCCGGTCGGCAATGGCTTGCGCCGCCGCGATGCGCGCCTCTGCCGGGATGGCATCGCGCCTCTCCAGCGCCTCGCGCCGCAGGCGTGTCTTGGGTATTTCGGTTGAGGTGGGGTCGGTCATCACGAAAGGAAAAGTGCGGAGCCGCAACAGCCGTCAGAGTATGATCCCGGGAACCTACATAAGTAGGTGGGCGCCATATAACCGAAACCACGGTCCCGGTCAGGGACAGCTCCCTAGGAGATTGTAAGGCCCCGGGGAATGTGACTCTAACGCACTCCGCAGCTCCGCAACCTTAATGTAAGCCTCCGCGGCCCCGGACGCCAGCCGTGCAATGCGCCCTAATCGCGCAATCCGGTGCCGATTTCGACCACCATCAAGGTCGCGGTGATCAGCGCCACGTGTTTCGAGCGGCCGCCCTCCTCCGCGAACACCTCGCCCGCCGCGATCACGAGCTTCTTGCCAGCGCGCACCACGCGGCCGACGGCGCGCAGCCGCTCGCCCTTGGCCGGCAACAGCAGGTTGATCTTGAACTCGACGGTCAGCACCGCCGCATCGCGCGGCATCACCGAGAGCGCAGCATAGCCGCAGGCGCTGTCGGCGATGGTCGCCACCGCACCTGCATGAATGAAGCCATGCTGCTGCAAGACCTTGTCGGAGAACGGCAGCACGATTTCGACCTCGCCCGGTTTCACCGACGACACTTCCGCGCCGATCGTGGTCATGATGGTTTGCTTGCTGAAGCTGTCGCGCACGCGCGCTGCGGCCTCGCTGCTGTTCGACATGGGCAAATCCTTCAGCGGCAAGACCTTTCGGCGGAAAAATCTGTCAGCCGATCGCCACGCCGCTGCCGAGCGACGCATTGAGCTTCTTGGTGATGTTCTCCAGCCGCTCGGCGGCCGAATTGAAGGCGTGGACGACCGCGGCCTGCGCGTCACGGGCGCGATCGGTGGAGACGACCCGGGCATCCTGCAGCGCGGTGAGTTCTTCCTCCATCCGCCGCACCTTGCGCGCGGCTTCCGAGAACTCGTCGGCTACCGTCAGCGCCGCCATCACCGTGAGCCTGGTGTCGCCGATCTCGCCGAATTTCTTACGCAACTCGTCGATACGCGCGTCGAGGCCGCGGGCCAGCGCCTGCAAATGGTCTTCCTGACCGTCCTCGCAGGAGAGCCGGTACTGGCGTCCGGAAATGGTGGCGGTGACTTGACCCATGCCCTTACCCGTTGACGTCGAGGACGGACTGAATCGAGGCGATCGCGGTATCGATCCGCCGGGCAATCTCGCGGTTGGTTTCTTCCAGCCGGCGCGTGCGCGCCGCTTCTCCGTCCAGCGCGGCGGCGAGCCGCGTACGATCGATGCCGATCGCCTGCAACTGGCTGACAAGGCGTTCCTCGCTGCGATCGGCCTCGCGCCGGCGCTCGACCGCAGCGTCCAGCCCGTCGAGCGCTTGCGCCAGTCGTTTAACCGCCGCGTCCAGTGCGCTCGGTTCCGCCATTCGCGTGACCTACAAACGAAAAATCGTGCAGCCGCAACTGCTTAAGCGCGAGACTTTAGGTTTTGCACGACCGGCGCGTCAACGCCCGCAAAACGATATGCCCCGCTGTTTTGTTGCCTGTGCATGGCTCGCAAGCCCTTGGTCCGTCACATTGACTCAAGGGGCTCACATGCTATCCGTGCCGCGAAACTGGCGCATTCGAGCAGGCCCATCTCAATGAACGCATCAGCAACGTCGACCGCCCCCCGCAACGAACCGGCGGGGGCGACCGTGCCGCACGAGCGGATGGCCAATGCCATCCGGGCGCTGGCGATGGACGCCGTCGAGCAGGCCAAATCGGGCCATCCCGGTCTGCCAATGGGGGCGGCCGACATAGCGACCGTGCTGTTCACCCGATTCCTGAAATTCGACCCCGCCGACCCGGCGTGGCCCGACCGCGACCGTTTCGTCCTGTCGGCTGGGCACGGCTCGATGCTGATCTATGCCCTCCTCTATCTCCTCGGCTATTCGTCGGTGTCGATCGACGACATCAAGAATTTCCGTAAGCTGAATTTCCGCACCCCCGGCCACCCCGAGAATTTTGTTACCGAAGGCGTGGAGACGACGACCGGACCGCTCGGCCAAGGCATCGCCAACGCGGTCGGCTTCGCCATCGCCGAGCGTCATCTCGCCGCGGTGTTCGGCAAGGAAGCCGTCGATCACAGAACCTATGTCCTGGTGTCCGACGGCGACCTGATGGAAGGCGTCTCGCAGGAAGCCATTGCGCTCGCCGGCCATCTCAAGCTGGCAAAGCTCATCGTGCTGTTCGATGACAACGGCATCTCGATCGACGGCGCGCTGACGCTGTCCGACAGCGTCGATCAGGTCAAACGCTTCGAGGCGGCCGGCTGGAATGCCTCGCGCATCGATGGCCACGATCCCGCGGCGATCGCGGCGTCGCTGGAAAAAGCCCAGGCCAGCGAGCGGCCGACCATGATCGCCTGCAAGACCAAGATCGGCTTCGGCGCGCCGACCAAGGAAGACAAATCGTCGTCGCACGGCTCGCCGCTCGGCGCCGAAGAGGTCGCGGGCGCACGCAAGAATTTGCACTGGGACGCCCCGCCGTTCGAAGTGCCGCAGGATATTCTCGGCGCCTGGCGTAACGCCGGCGAGCGCGGCAAACGCGCGCATGGCGACTGGCAAAAACGCATGAATGCGCTCGATGGCGGAAAGCGCGCCGAATTCGAACGCCGCATCAAGGGCGAATTGCCAAAACAGGCGCTGGCCGACGCGGTCAAAGCAGTCAAGGACAAGCTTGCCGCGGAGCCAAAGGGTATCGCGACGCGCACGGCGTCCGAATTCGCGCTCGAGGCTCTTATACCGGCTATTCCGGAGATGATCGGCGGTTCGGCCGACCTTACGGGGTCGAACAACACCCGTTCTAAGAACATGAAGACGCTGAATTCATCAGACTATTCCGGCCGATTCATCCATTACGGCATCCGCGAACACGGCATGGCCGCCGCCATGAACGGCATGACGCTGCACGGCGGCATCATCCCGTACTCCGGCACGTTCCTCGTGTTCTCCGATTATTGCCGGCCGTCGATCCGGTTGGCCGCGCTGATGGGCGAGCGCGTCATCCACGTTATGACACACGACTCGATTGGGCTCGGCGAAGACGGACCGACGCATCAGCCGGTCGAGCATCTCGCGGCGCTGCGCGCCATCCCCAACCTTCTGGTGTTCCGGCCGTGCGACGCGGTCGAGACCGTCGAGTGCTGGCAGCTCGCGCTCGAGCACCAGGACCGCCCGAGCGTTCTCGCGCTGACCCGCCAGAACTTGCCGCAACTGTCGAACGATTTCGCAACCAGGAACCGCTGCGCCGCGGGGGCCTACGAGATTTCACCGGCGAAAGGTAAAGCCGACGTCTCGATCTTCGCCACCGGGTCGGAAGTGGAGATCGCGGTCGGTGCCCAGAAACTGCTGGCTGACAAGGGCATCGCCGCCCGCGTCGTATCGGTGCCGTGCTTCGAACTGCTTCTGGAGGCGCCGGAGGCGGCGCGCCGTGCCGTGATTGGTGACGTCAAGGTCAAGATCGGCGTCGAAGCCGCGGTTCGCATGGGCTGGGACGCCGTCATTGGATCGGATGGCGGTTTTGTCGGCATGAATTCGTTCGGCGCCAGCGCGCCGTACAAGGACCTCTACAAGCATTTCGGAATTACAGCGGAGGCCGTCGCCGAGGCCGCTACCAAAAAGCTCGGCAAGACATAGATCAGTGACGTGAAGGAGCCGGGACTATGACTGTGCGTGTTGCCATCAATGGGTTCGGGCGGATCGGGCGCAATATCCTGCGCGCCATCGCCGAATCCCGACGCACGGATATCGACGTGATCGCCATCAACGATCTCGGCCCGGTCGAGACCAACGCCCATCTGCTGCGCTTCGACAGTGTGCACGGCCGCTTCCCCGGTACCGTGACGGTCAAGGGCGACACCATCAGCCTCGGCAATGGCGCGATCAAAGTGACGGCCGTGAAAGATCCCGCGACGCTGCCGTGGAAGGATCTCGACATCGACATTGCGCTGGAGTGCACCGGGCTCTTCACCGCCCGGGACAAGGCTGCGGCGCACCTCACCGCGGGCGCCAAGCGCGTCCTGGTGTCGGCGCCGGCGGAAGGCGCCGACCTCACGGTTGTCTATGGCGTCAACCACGACAAATTGACCAAGGACCACAAGGTCGTTTCCAACGCGTCGTGCACGACGAACTGCCTCGCGCCGGTCGCCAAGGTCCTCAATGACGCGGTCGGCATCGACAAAGGCTTCATGACGACGATTCATTCGTACACCGGCGACCAGCCGGTGCTCGACACCATGCACAAGGATCTCTACCGCGGCCGCGCCGCCGCGTTGTCGATGATCCCGACATCGACCGGCGCCGCCAAGGCGGTCGGACTGGTATTGCCGGAACTCAACGGCAAACTCGATGGCGTCGCGATCCGTGTTCCAACGCCGAATGTCTCGGTGATCGACTTCAAGTTCGTCGCCAAGAAGGCCACTACCAAAGAAGAGATCAACGGCGCGGTGAAGCGCGCCGCCGAGCAGCAGCTCAAAGGCATCCTGAGCTATACCGACGCGCCGAACGTTTCGGCCGACTTCAACCACGACCCGCATTCCTCGATCTTCCACATGGACCAGACCAAGGTGATGGACGGCACGCTGGTACGCGTGATGTCGTGGTACGACAATGAGTGGGGCTTCTCCAACCGCATGGCCGATACCGCCGTTGCGATGGGTAAGCTGCTCTAGAGGTGCCAGCCGCGCCGCAACGCGTCCTCGTCATCACGCTGCGGCGGCTGGGCGACGTTCTCCTCACCACCCCGCTCATCCGCAGCCTGCGCAGAGCCTGGCCCGCAGCAGCGATCGACGTCCTGGTGTTTCGCGGCAGCGACGGTATTCTCGCCGGCAATCCCGACATCTCGAAGGTTCTAACCGTCTCGGAAAAGGCCGGCGCCGCCGAGACCGTGGCGCTGGCAACGCGGGTCTGGCGCCGTTACGACCTCGCGATCTCGACGCAAGGCGGCGACAAGCCGACGGTGTTCGCCTGGATCGCGGGCCGGCGGCGGATCGGCATTCTCACCAAAGACGGTGGCTGGAAACGCGCTCTGCTGGACGAAGTCGTAACCAACGATCTCAGCGTCCATCGCGTCAACGAGAGTCTGCGGCTGCTCGACAGCCTCGGCGTGCCGCCAGTCGCTGAACTGGTGCCCCCGCAAGGACCGGCGACAACAGCGGACCTTGCCGGCGGGCGTTACGCCGTGCTGCATCCCAATCCGAAATTCGCCTACAAGCGCTGGAACGCCAAAGGCTGGCGCGATCTGGCCGCCGGCCTGTCCGGACGCGGATTGAAAGTCCTGGTCACCGGCGGTCCCGACGCAGACCAGCGCCATTACCTCGACAGTCTGTGGCCCGACGACAAAACCGCGCCGCGGCGGCTCGATGGCAAACTCGACTGGCCGCAATTATCCGTCCTGATGCGCGGCGCCGCGGTTTATATCGGCACCGACACCTCGATGACGCATCTTGCCGCCGCAGCCGGCGCTCCCACTGTGGCGATCTACGGCCCGGTCGATCCGCGCATCATGGGGCCCTGGCCAATTGGTGGGCTCAATCCACCGTGGGAAGCCGCCGGCACCGTTCAACAACGCGGCAATGTATGGCTGGTGCAGAACCCGCAGTCGTGTCCGTTTTCCTGCCTGCCGTGCGAGAGGCTCGGCTGCGACGGTTATCTCGAGAGCCGCGCCCAATGCCTGGACGAGCTCGGCGCTTCGCAGGTATTGGCAGCGGTCGATGCCGCATTGACGGCAACCGCTCCCGTATCGTAGCGAGCGAGCCGGAAGGCAACCTTATGTCCGGGTTCAGAACGCTCGATCAGGCCGACGTGAAGGGCAAGCGCGTGATCGTGCGCGTCGACCTCAACGTCCCGGTCGACAATGGCCGCATCACCGACACGACGCGCATCGACCGTTCCGCCGCGACCATTACCGAGATCGCCGATAAAAGCGGCAAGGTCATCCTGCTCTCGCATTTCGGCCGGCCGAAGGGACGCGATCCCAGGGATTCGTTGAAAGCCGTCGCGCAGGCCGTCGGCAATCTGATCAAGCGTCCGGTGGCGTTCGCCTCCGACTGCATCGGAACCGCGGCGGAGAAGGCCGTGGCCGCGATGAAGGAAGGCGACATTCTCTGCCTGGAGAACACGCGCTACCACGCCGAGGAAGAGCAAAACGACCCGGCGTTTGCCGCGGCGCTGGCGAAACTCGGCGACATCTATGTCAACGACGCATTTTCGGTCGCGCATCGCGCGCACGCCTCGACCGAAGGGCTGGCGCACAAATTGCCGGCTTTCGCCGGACTTGCGATGCAGGATGAACTCGAGGCGCTCGACAAGGCGCTCGACGCGCCAAAGAAGCCGGTGATTGCCATCGTCGGTGGCGCCAAGGTTTCGACCAAGCTCGTCTTGATCGGAAACCTGATCAGCAAGGTGGACGGCCTCGTGATCGGCGGCGGAATGGCCAATACCTTTCTCCACGCGCAAGGCCGCGACATCGGCAAGTCGCTCGCCGAAAAGGATATGGCGGGCACCGCGCGCGACATCCTCGCCAAGGCCGAGGACATGAAATGCGCGATTATCCTGCCGATCGACGCAATCGTGGCCTATTACTTTGAGGCCAACGCCCCGGCGCACGATTACAGCGTCACCGCCATTCCGCCGGACGGAATGATCCTCGATATCGGACCGAATTCGGTCGAGCGCATCAAAGCCATCATCGACTACGCAGCGACCCTGGTCTGGAACGGGCCGCTCGGCGCCTTCGAGCTGCCCCCCTTCGACAAGGCCACGGTAGCGGTCGCCCGCTATGCGGCCGCGCGCACCAAGGCCGGCAAATTGATATCGGTGGCCGGCGGTGGCGATACCGTGGCAGCCCTCAACCACGCCGGTGTCGCAAGCGATTTCACCTATGTTTCCACCGCCGGCGGCGCGTTTCTGGAGTGGATGGAGGGCAAGGCCTTGCCCGGCGTCGAGGCTTTGCGGATAAAATGAGGGCGCAGACGACACTCAGGAGGAAACGATGAACCTTGCCGAACTCAACAAGGTCGCCGAGGCGATGGTGGCCCCCGGCCGCGGGATTCTGGCCGCCGACGAATCCTCCGGCACCATCAAGAAGCGCTTCGACGCGATCGGCATGGACTCGACCGAGGACAATCGGCGCGACTATCGCGAGATGCTGTTCCGCTCGACCGAAGCAATGAAGAGCCACATCTCAGGCGTCATTCTTTACGACGAGACGATCTGGCAGAAGGCCAAGGACGGGACACCGCTGGTCGAAATCATCAAGAAGGCGGGCTCGCTTCCCGGCATCAAGGTCGACGAAGGCACCAAGGCACTGCCGAACTGCCCGGGCGAGTTGATCACGATCGGCCTCGACAAACTCGCCGACCGCCTGCCGAAATATTACGAGCAGGGCGCGCGCTTCGCGAAATGGCGCGCGGTGATCGATATCGGGCCCGGTATTCCGAGCTACGCATGTCTGCATGCCAATGCACATGCGCTCGCCCGCTACGCGGCGCTCTGCCAGGCCGCGCAAATTGTGCCGATCGTCGAGCCTGAAGTGCTGATGGACGGTGAGCACGACATTGACCGCTGCGTCATGATCACCGAATGGATGCTCAAGGAAACATTCCAGGAGCTTTACTACAGCAAGGTCGCGCTCGAAGGCATCGTGCTCAAGCCAAACATGGCCGTGCCAGGCAAGAAATCTTCCAAGCCGGCGGGCGTCGAAGAGGTCGCGGAGAAGACCGTGAAGATGCTGAAGAACTGCGTGCCGGGCGCAGTGCCGGGCATCGCCTTCCTGTCGGGTGGACAATCCGACGAGCAAGCGACCGCTCACCTCGATGCAATGAACCGGATCGGCAACCTGCCTTGGGCGCTCACTTTCTCGTACGGCCGCGCGCTGCAGGCGGCGGCGCAAAAGACATGGGCCGGTAAGACCGAAAACGTGGCGGCCGCGCAACGCACTTTCACCCACCGCGCCAAAATGAACGGTCTCGCCGCCTTGGGACAGTGGAAGGCCGACCTGGAAAAGAAGGCGGCCTAGAATCGAAAAAGCCGCGCTGTGTCGCGCGGCCCTTTCTCAGTTTTCGTACATTTATCCCTTACTGGCACTCAGTCCGGCTGACGGTCTTTTCGCCAGTCAGATCTTCCTTGCGAACAGTGCGCGTGGCGCAGTCGCCGTTCAGCCCCGTTCCGATCGTTTCGGTGGTGGTTTTCTTTTCGGTGCCGAAGAAACCGCCACGCTCGATCGTCGTGGTGGACGAAGCGGCGGGCGCCTGCTCGATGATGACCGGCTGCTGGCGTTCGATCACCACCGCCGGACGGCGCTCTTCGATCACGACCTGCGCGGCTGCTCCATACGAGCCGAATGCGGTCGCGGCCAGCGCAAGAGTCAAAACATTGAACTTCATTGATTAATATCATCTAGCATTCGGCAGTGAATGCTAAGCCCAACGTGCCGAAGTACCGCTATGTTCCGAGCCACCGCGATGGATTCGGCGACAGCAGGCCGAAGGCCGGGCGATTGAGCTTCATTGTGGCCTCCTGTAAATGAAAACCGAGCAGCACGGCCTCATCCGGCGACCATTCCCGATTTCGAACAAGGATAACGACACGTGATCGACCTCTACACATGGACGACACCCAACGGCCGCAAGGCTTCCATCATGCTGGAAGAAGTGGGTCTGCCTTACACCGTTCACGCCATCGACATTTCAAAGGACGAGCAGTTCGCGCCCGACTTTCTTAAAATTGCGCCGAACAACCGGATTCCCGCGATCGTCGACCGCGACAACAACATGGCGCTGATGGAGTCCGGCGCCATCCTGATCTATCTCGCCGACAAGACGGGCAAGCTGCTGCCGAAATCCGGCGAAGCGCGTTACCGCGTCATCGAATGGCTGATGTGGCAGATGGGCGGCCCCGGCCCGATGCTCGGTCAGGTCCATCATTTCGTGAAATACAATCCGGGCAAGGCGCCCTATGCCGAGGAGCGTTACCTCAAGGAAGCGCAACGCCTCTACAAGGTGCTCAACACCCGGCTCGAAGGCCGCGCCTTCGTTGCCGACGAATATTCGATCGCCGACATCGCGATCTGGCCGTGGATCTCGCGGTTCGAGTGGCAGACCATCGACCTCAAGCAATATCCAAACGTGAAGCGCTGGTACGAGACCATCGCCGCGCGCCCGGCCGTGCAGAAGGGCTACAAGGTCCCCAAGGATATGGGCCCTGTTCCGATGCCCTGAGTCGCGGCCTATTCGATCGCGACAATCTCGGCTGCGGAATTGCCGGCTTGCACCACGTCGCCGAGTTGGCGGCCGGTAAGAGCGCGCCCGACCGGCGAAACATAGGACAACGTGCCCTTTGCCGGATCGGCTTCGTCTTCGCCGACGTCACGGTCGAGCCGAAATGAACCGTCTCCTTGTCCGGGGGCATCCCGATCAATTGCGCGCTCGCTCGCCGTTGCTGCCAATAGCGCAACTCACGCGCGACATGCGCCAGCACGCCTCGATCGGCCGCAGCCTGCGCGTTCGCGTAATCGGCCGACAGCCGCGCAACCTCGGCCTCGATTCGGCTGAGCCCTTCACGCGTGACGTAGTTCGGATGCGGCGAAACCGGCCGGTCCGGCAGCGTGTCGGCGTCATCCGTTTCTTTCACAAAAGCGCGGCTCATGGATCACCAACGTCTGGAACCGCGGTTATGATGGAACTACGGCGGTGATGTGTCGAGCGGAGCCATAAAAGCGGCGTGTTCGCTCGGCAAAAACCGCGCCGTCGAGGGGTTCCTTTCTCCGCAAAATAAATCCGTGTCGCCATGCGCGACCGCGCCAGGGATGTTGTAATGCGCCGTCTTGTCTTGCCGACGTGCTTGTTCCTTGCTGCCTGGACCCATCCGACGGGGCCCGGCTTCGACTTCGAAGCCCCCGATAACACCATCAACGTGTCCGTCCTCAACAAGACGGCGGCTCAAGCCTTGATGGCATCCCAACAGGCAGACCTGAACAACGCCCCGACGCCGGCAAGGCCGACCGCCGTGTCGCCGGCCGAGACAACCGATCAACTGATCGGGCTCAACACAGAACCGGCAATGGTGACGCAACAAGACGCCGAGCGGGAAGCCTCAACGACTCCTCCCGTGCCGATGCCGCCGCGCCGGGTCATACCGCACAAACTCGTATGCGCCGAACTGGCTGTTGCCGCCGCCAACAACAACGTACCGGCTCCATTTCTCATCAAGCTGATCAATCAGGAAAGCGGCTTCAATCAAAACGCCGTCAGCCCGGTCGGCGCGCAAGGCGTTGCGCAATTCATGCCGCAGACTGCCGCGAGAATGCGGCTGAGCGATCCGTTCGACCCGCTCCAGGCCGTTCATGCCTCGGCGCAGCTGCTGCGAAACTTGCTCGAACAGTTCGGCAACAAGCTTGGTCTCGCCGCCGCCGCTTACAACGCCGGCCCGAAGCGCGTGCAGGATTGGCTCTCCAAGCGCGGCAAGCTGCCCCAAGAAACGCGTGACTACGTCCAGCGAATCACCGGGCGCAATGCCGAGGAGTGGAAGGGGAATACCGTGGCGGCACAGATGCGCGTTCCCGCCAATGCGCCGTGCCAGCGCGAGGCCGGGCTCTATGCGTCCAACGGCCCGGCGAGGATTCCACTGCCGCCTTCGCATATGGATCAGGCACCGACTACGGTGAAATTCGCTTCGCACAAAATCCCGAACCGCAAGGAGAGCAGGATTCAGGTCGCCTCGGCCGGCTCGATGCCTCCGTTTCTGGATCAAGCGCCGATCGTGAACCTGGCTTCGCGCAAGGGCCAGCGCCGTCAGGAGATCAGGATTAAGATCGCCTCCGCCGGCCCCTCGACGGCTGTCGCGCTCCACAAACATACCTCAACGCCGCTCGCGCCGAAGGCCAAAGCTGCCACCATCACCATTGCGGCCAAGCGCACTTCCCGGTCGGCCAAGTCCAAGAAGGTTCAGGTCGCGGACGCGCAGGCCCGCAAATAGTCACCGCCCTCTTTACGGCGGATTGCGCTACCATGGCGTGGTTATGGCTTCCCGACCGAAACAGCCCGACCCACGGCCAGCCCCGCGGCTCTATCTCGTCACTCCGCCGCTCGCGGAGACGGCATCCCTCACGGCCAGCCTGAGGGCGGCGCTTGCTGCGGCCGACGTGGCGGCGGTGCTGGTGCGTCTCGCCGAGGCCGACGAGCGCACCCTGATCAATCATGCGACAGCCTTGGCCCCCGCGGTGCAAGACAATGGCGCCGCGTTGCTGCTCGATGGCCACCCCGATCTGGTCGCCCGCAGCGCAGCCGACGGCGCGCATGTGTCCGGCGTCAAAGTTTTCGCCGCCGCGGCGACCCAGCTTAAGCCAGACCGCATCGTCGGTGTCGGCGGCCTGATCAGCCGGGATGATGCAATGCGCGCCGCCGAAGCGGGCGCCGATTATCTGATGTATGGCGAGCCCGACGGGCGCGACAGGAACCTGACGTCGATTGTCGATCGCGTCGCCTGGTGCGCCGAACTGTTCGAGCTGCCTTGCGTCGCCTTCGCCACCACCGCCGAAGAAATCGGGCCGTTGGTGGCGGCAGGAGCCGATTTCGTCGCACTGGATTACGTCTGGTCTGACGAGCGTGGCCTCGCCTCCGCTCTCGCCGAGGCCGCGCGACAACTCCGGCTTCCGGAGACCACGGCATGACGGGCGCTGCCAAATGGCTGCTGGCGGTCTACTTGCTCGCGGCGCAATGCGCTCTGGCGCAGGCGCAGAAAGCAAAACCGGCCGCGCCAACCCCACCGGCGGCCGAGAGTGCCGACAGCCCCGACGCCGCCTTTGCCTTCTACCAGCGCGGCTTTTTCCTGACCGCATTCTCGGTTGCGACGCGCTGGGCCGGACAATCCGATCCGAAAGCGATGGCGTTGCTGGGCGAACTGTATGCGAATGGTTTTGGCGTCGGCCGCGACGATGCCAAGGCCGCAAACTGGTACAAACTCGCCGCAGACCGCGGCGATCGCGAAGCGACCTTTGCGCTGGCCATGTTGCGCTTCGAGGGCCGCGGCGGTCCGCGCGATCCCGATGAAGGCGCGAGGCTTCTCGAGCAAGCAGCAAAGCTCGGGCATATCATCGCCGCCTACGATCTGGCCTTGCTGTATTTGTCGGGCGACCGCGTTCCGCAGGATTTCAAGCGCGCCAGCGAGCTGTTCGAGCTTGGCGCGCGAGCCGGCCATCCCGAATCGCAATACGCGTTGGCCACGCTCTACAAAGAGGGACGTGGCGTGCCGAAAGACGACGTACGCGCCATGCAGGTGATGGGCCGGGCGGCGAGTGCCGGCAACCTCGACGCCATGGTCGAATTCGCAATTGCCCAGTTCAACGGCGCCGGAACCGCGAAGAACGAGGCTGAGGCGACGAAGATGTTCGTCAAGGCAGCCCGTCGTGGCAGCGCCATCGCGCAAAACCGACTTGCCCGGATCCTGTCGGCCGGCCAAGGCCAGCCCGCCGATCCGGTCGCAGCCATGAAGTGGCATATCGTCGCCAAAGCGGGCGGCAACAGCGATCCAGAGCTCGATATCTACATGGCCGCGCAGAAGACCGAGGATCGCGCCGCCGCGCAAAAGGCAGCCTCGCTCTGGCTGTCGACGGCCGCAACCGACCTCAACCCTTGACGCCACCCGCCGTCGCGGGCAGATCACGCCGCCCATGCTCCATTCCGCCCTGCTCAACGTCATGATCGCGGCCGCGCGCAAAACCGCGCGCGCCCTAAAGCGGGATTTTGGCGAACTCGAGAAACTGCAGGTTTCGCTCAAAGGGCCGGCGAATTTCGTCAGCGCGGCCGACAAGCGCGCCGAAGAGACGCTCTATCAGGAGCTCAGCAAGGCACGCCCGGGCTACGGATTCCTCGGCGAGGAAGGCGGCAAGCGCGAAGGCGCCGACGCGACTCACACCTGGATCGTCGATCCGCTCGACGGCACGACGAATTTCCTCCATGGCATCCCGCAATTCGCCATTTCGATCGGGCTGGAGCGCGAAGCGACGATCGTTGCCGGCCTGGTGTACAATCCCATCACCGAGGAGATGTTCATTGCCGAGCGCGGCAAAGGCGCCTTCCTCAACGAACAGCGCATTCGCGTGGCGGCGCGCCGCAATCTGAACGAGACGGTGGTCGCTTGCGGGTTGCCGCATGTCGGCCGCGGCGACCATGCGCTCAACCGCCGCGAGATGGACCTCGTGCAGAGCAAGGTCGCCGGCCTGCGCCGGTTCGGGGCCTCCTCGCTCGATCTGGCCTATATCGCCGCCGGCCGTTTCGACATTTACTGGGAGCGCGATCTGTCGCCGTGGGACGTCGCCGCAGGTCTGCTGTTGGTCCGGGAGGCAGGCGGGTTCGTCAGCGATCTCGAGGGCGGCGACGCCATGATGGCCAAGGGGACTATCATTGCCGGCAATGAAATGCTGCAGAGCGAATTGCTGCGTGTCCTGAAACAGGCCGCAACGGGATAACACCGCAATTTCAACTCAATCCGGCGCTTTATCCGGCCGATAGCGCGTTTTCCCCTTCCCGGTGCTGTGCCATATTGGCGGCACGTCATCAGCGCAAATGAACACCCCATGGCCATCGAAACCGACCCGCTGAAGCTCTCGTCGCCCCGCATCTTCCTCGTGCGCATGCTCGTGTTCGTGGTGCTCGGGGGATTGATCGCGTTCATGCTGCACAAGCAGATCCAGAACGCCTTCCTGGCCAATCCCGGACTGAACGCCCTCATCATCGGCGTGCTCGCGATCGGCATCATCCTCGCGTTCCGCCAGGTCATCCGGCTCTACCCGGAAATCTCCTGGGTCAACAATTTCCGGCTCGCCGATCCGGGCCTCGCGGTCGAGCGGCCGCCTGTGCTGCTGGCGCCGATGGCGGCGATTCTCGGCGCACGCATGGGCCGCATGGCGCTGTCGGCGCAATTGATGCGCGGCATTCTCGACTCGATTGCCACGCGGCTCGACGAGGCCCGCGATATCGGCCGCTACATGACGGGCCTGCTGGTCTTTCTCGGCCTGCTCGGCACGTTCTGGGGCCTGATCGAGACGGTCGGTTCGGTCGGCAGCGTCATTCAAAGTCTGAAGCCGGGAGGCGACGCCGCCGCGGTTTTCGATTCATTGCGCGAAGGGCTCGCCGCGCCGCTTGCCGGCATGGGCATTTCGTTTTCGTCGTCGCTGTTCGGACTGGCCGGCTCGTTGATCCTCGGCTTTCTCGATCTGCAATCGAGCCAGGCGCAGAACCGTTTCTATACCGAACTCGAGGATTGGCTCTCGACCACCGTTTACGATCACGGCACCGACACGATCGGCGCCGCGGCCCAGATCGGCCTGTCGGGCGAAATGCGCGGGGCGATCGACCGCCTGCGCGAAGCGATCGGCGAAGGCGGCTCGAACAAGGCCGCCACTAGCGCGATGGCCAACCTCGCCGAGGCCATCCAGGGCCTCGTTCATCACATGCGCAGCGAACAGCAGATGATCCGTGACTGGGTCGATGCGCAGTCCGAGCAGCACAGCGAAATCCGCCGCCTGCTCGACCTGCTCGTGCGCGACAACGTCAACAGCCGCTGAGCCCGACGAGGTAGCCATGGCGCTAGCCCGAGCCCGTCGCAGCGAATCCGGCATGAATTATTGGCCGGGGTTCGTCGACGCCCTGTCGACGCTGATCCTCGGCATCATCTTCATGCTGACGATCTTCGTGGTGTTTCAGTTTTATTTGCAGCAGGAAGTCGCCGGCAAGGACACCGCGCTCAGCCGCCTTTCCGCCCAGCTCGCGCAACTCACCGAGCTGTTTTCGCTGGAGAAGGCCAATAAAGCCGACCTCGAGCAGCAGCTGGCGCAAATGAAAGCGGGGTTGGCCGCCGCCGAAGGCGAGCGCGAGCGTTTCAAGGGGCTCTACGAGGGCGCCGGCATCAACCTGAAAGAGCAGGAAAACAAGATCAGCCAGTTGAGCGGCCAACTCGAAGGCCAGAAACCGATTACCGACAAGGCGCTGGCGCAAGTCGAGGTGATGAACCAGCAGATCGCGGCGCTGCGCCGGCAACTGGCCGCGCTCGAAGAGGCGCTCGACGCCTCCGAGAAGAAAGACAAGGAATCGCAGTCGCGGATCGCCGATCTTGGCCAGCGGCTCAATGTTGCGCTCGCCCAAAAGGTGCAGGAGCTCACCAAATACCGCTCGGACTTCTTCGGCCGCCTGCGGGAGATTCTCGGCAACCGCCCAGACATCCGGATTGTCGGCGACCGTTTCGTGCTGCAATCGGAACTGCTGTTCGAGACCGGCAAGGCCGAGCTTCGGCCCGAGGCACGCAGCGAGATCGATAAGATCGCAGCGGCCATCCTTGAGCTGAGCCAGAAGATTCCAGCCGACATCGCCTGGGTGCTGCGCGTCGACGGCCACACCGACGTGCGCCCGATTGCCGGTCCGGTGTTCAAGTCGAACTGGGACCTGTCCGCCGCGCGCGCCATTGCAGTCGTTCAGTACCTTGCGTCGAAGAGCATTCCGCCGCAGCGGCTGGTCGCCGCGGGTTTCGGTGAATTCCAACCGCTCGACGACGGCAAGAACGAAGACGCTTACAAGCGCAATCGCCGCATCGAGTTCAAGCTGACCGAGCGGTGAGCCAGACTGCTGCCACGCTGCGCCCCTACCGCAGCGCCGACGAAGGCGCCGCGGTCGAGCTTTGGCGTCGCACCTGGCAGGCCACCTATCCGCATCTCAATTTCACCGAACGGCTCGATTGGTGGCGCACGCGTTGGCGCGACGAGCTGGTGCCGGCCGCGCACATCATCGTCGCCGAAAGCGACAGCGCGCTCACCGGCTTCGTCACCGTCGATCCGGTGACGATGTATCTCGACCAGATCGTGGTGGCGCCCGAACACTGGGGCGCCGGCATCGCATCGGCTTTGCTGGCGCAGGCGAAGCAAATTTCTCCGCGCGGGCTCGATCTCCTGGTCAACAAGGACAATGCCCGCGCGATCGGCTTCTATCGCAAGAACGGTTTCCATTACGCCGGCGAAGACAAGAATCCAGTGTCGGGCCGCCCGGTCGATCGGATGAGCTGGCGGCCTTAGGCCGCCTCGAACTGCAGCCGCGCCAGCCGCGCATACAGCCCGCCAGCGGCGGACAGGGTGGCGTGGGTGCCCTGCTCGACGATGCGGCCGTGATCGAGCACCAGAATCCGGTCACAGGACAGCACGGTCGCGAGCCGATGCGCGATGACAATCGTGGTGCGGCCGCGCGTGAGCCGCTCGAGCGCCTGCTGTACCAGCGTTTCACTTTCCGCATCGAGCGAGGAGGTTGCTTCGTCCAGCAGCAGAAGCGGCGCGTCGCGCAAGATGGCACGCGCAATCGCGATGCGTTGGCGCTGGCCGCCCGACAATGTCACGCCACGCTCGCCGAGCTGGGTATCGAGACCTTGCGGCAGCCGCGCGATGAATTCGCCCGCATAAGCAAGCTCCGCCGCCTGCTCGATCTCGGAATCACCGGCGCCCGGACGGCCGAACGCGATATTGTCGCGCACGCTGGTGCCGAGAATGACGGCGTCCTGCGGCACCAAAGCGATGCGCGCGCGCAATTCCGCCGGATCGACGGCCGGCAGCGCGACCCCATCAAATGTCACGCGGCCCCCAGCCGGATCGTAAAACCGCAGCAGCAGATGGAAAACCGTGCTCTTGCCGGCGCCCGACGGGCCGACGATCGCGACCTTCTCGCCGGGACTGATGTGAAACGAAACGTTGTCGAGCGCCGCGGGGTCCGGCCGGCCGGGATAGAAAAACCGCACGCGCTCGAATGCGACCTCGCCGCGCGCGGGTTGCGGCAGCGGCAGCGGGTCGCGCGGCGCCTTGATCGCCGGTTCGACCTTCAATATCTCGAACAACCGCTCGCCCGCGCCGGAAGCCTGCGAGATCTCACCCCAGACCTGCGACAGCTCGCTCAGGCCGCCGGCAGCGAACACGGCGTACAGCACGAACTGGCCGAGCCGACCCGGCGTGATGGTTCCGGCCATGACGTCCTGTGCACCGACCCACAGCACGACAACGACGCTGGCGAACACTAGAAAGATCGCGATTGCCGTCAGCACGGCGCGCGAGGCGGCCGAGATGCGTGCGGCGCCGTAAGCGAGCTCGACCGCGGCCAAGAAGCGCGACTGCGCGAGCGCTTCGTTGGTGTAGGCCTGCAGGCTGCGTATCGCGCCGAGCAGCTCGGACGCATAGCCCGAGGCGTCGGCCAATGTGTCCTGCGCGAGACGGGAGCGGCGGCGCACGGCGCGGCCGAATGCGACCAGCGGCAGCACGATGACGGGAATGGCGCCGAGCAAAAAGGCCGACAGCCGCGGGCTCGTCACCACCATCATCGTGGCGCCGCCAAAAAACAGCACAAGATTGCGCAGCGCAATCGATACCGAGGCGCCGACGGCGGACTTTATTTGCGTGGTATCGGCGGTGAGGCGCGAAACCATTTCCCCGGTCTTGGCCTTGTCGAAAAACTCCGCCGAAAGGCGGGTCAGGTGGGCGAATACGTCGCTGCGCAGATCGGCGACGATCCGCTCGCCGATGGTGGTCACCAGGTAAAACCGCAGCGCGCTCGCTCCCGCCAGCACGGCGACGACCACGATCATCACGGTGAAGTAGCTGTCGATCAGGGCGACGCCTTCGGCAGAGAACCCAAAATCGATCATCCGCCGCACGGCGATCGGCACCAGCAAAGTGGTGAAAGCTGCGACGATCAGCGCGGCAAGCGCCGCCAACGCCCGTCCCGTGTACCGGCGGACATAAGGCAGCAGCAGCAAAAGCGGCTTGATTCGCACCTTGCGCGAACCTTGCGGCCCGAGCGGTGAATCGAGTCCGCCGCGCCCGTCACCGATTGACGAACTCATCCTGAGTACCAATTCCTCGCCGAACTGGATCGAAATCGAGCCGACCCGCGTTTCGCGCGCGACCTTGCCCCGGCGGAACATGGCTGGCAATCGCGCGCCTTGTCTCGCCCGCCCTCCTCCTGTATAGAGCCCGCAAAATTCAGCCATGTCGCCGAGCAGGCGCCGGAACCCGGACCCCACAGCAATGAAACAAGACGGCCACCCCGATTATCACGCCATCACGGTCAAGATGACCGACGGCACCGAATTCAAGACGCGTTCGACATGGGGCAAGGAAGGCGACACGCTCCACCTCGACATCGATCCGAAATCGCACCCGGCCTGGACCGGCGGCCAGCAGCAGCTGCTCGATCGCGGCGGCCGGCTGTCGCGCTTCCAGAAAAAATTCTCCGCGCTCGGCATGGGCGGCCTCGACAAGAAAGACGCCAAGAAATAATCGGCGGCCTGCCGTCAAACAAAAACCCCGCCGGCGACGGCGGGGTTTTTTTATTAGGCGGTGCGACGAGCGTTCAGACGACTTCCGCGCCGAACGCCGCCTTCAGGAGACCGAGCTGGCGCTCCACCGGATTGGGCGGCGCGACCGGCGGGCTTTCGGTCTGCGCGTTGTGAATCGTGGCGTCGAGCCGGCGCACTTTGCTTTGCAGCTTCTGGGCGCGCTCGATCAGGTCGCGCAGCGGCGCGGGAAGCAATGCGAGATTGACCGGATCGTAGCTGTCGGTGGTGGCGAGCTTGACCTTGCTCTTTTCCTTGCTGGCCTGGGCCAGCGACATCTCGCCTTCCTTGACTGCGCGATGCAACAGCAGCCACGACGCCAACTGCATCAGGCGCGTTGTCAGCCGCATGCTTTCGGTGGCGTAAGCCAGCGAGGCGGCACGGTCGAGCTTCTTGGAGTCCTGGCGGCCGGCGCCATCGAGATAACCGGCGGTCTCTTCGACCAGCGCCATGCCTTCGCGGAACAGATCGGCAAAGACTTGGGAGTTTGCGAGACGCTCCCCGAACGACACCGGCTGCGTCTCGAACAGAGACTTTTCGGACATACGCGATACGCCTCACCCAACCGGGACTGTTACGCATCCCGTGAACGCCAACAATCGCGCGAGCGGCGCACCCTGTCCAGACCGCGGGCCGCTAATTCTGGCCGCATAGTTGCGATTAAGGCTTAAGGAGACGGCGAAACCGGCAAATTCGCAGCTGTTTCGGCAAAAAAAGGAGCCGCCGTTGCCGGCGGCTCGAAGGTGATAACAGGGAGGCGTCAAACAGAGTGGACAGGAGCCACTCAATGTCCATGAAGATGGACACCCACAGTAATGAACGAGAAAGCTTAACGAATGGTTAACGCGGCGGCGCGGCAGCGGCCAAGCAGCCCAAACCCGCTCAGCGCTTGAAAAACTGATCGGCCGCCGAACGCGACGCCTGCTTGCCTTTGATGTCCGCCTCGAGCCGCGCAATCTCCTCGCGCAACGCCGTGATGCGCAAGTTGAGTTCGGTGACCGAGAGCAGGGTCAGATCCTGCCCGATCTCGTGGGCGATCTTTTTCTTCGGACGGTCGTCGTCGTCAATCGCGGGCATCGGCGTCTCTCCCTGCGCAAAATCTAGCGGCCGGCAGCCGGGTTGTCACATCCCCGTCGCCCGCCTAAACAACGCCGCGACAGCGAGGAACGACCATGACTGCCCTTCCCGAACGCATGACGGCAATCGCGATCCGCGAGCCAGGCGGACCCGAGGTGCTGGTGCCGCAACAGCGGCCGGTGCCGAAACCGGACGACGGAGAAATCCTGGTCAAGGTCGAGGCCGCCGGCGTCAATCGCCCGGACGTCATGCAGCGCCAGGGACTGTACCCGCCGCCACCCGGCGCGCCCGATATTCCCGGCCTCGAAATTTGCGGCACGGTTGCGGCGCTGGGAGCTAAAGTCACCCGCTGGAAAATCGGCGACCGCATCATGGCGCTGGTGATCGGCGGCGGTTACGCCGAGTATTGCCTTGCGCATGAGAGCCACGCGCTTTCGATCGGACCGCTGTCGGCGATCGAAGCGGCGGCGATTCCAGAAACCTTATTCACGGTCTGGCACAACGTATTCGAACGCGGCGGTCTGAAACGCGGCGAAACTTTTCTGGTTCATGGCGGCACGTCCGGCATCGGCACCATCGCGATCCAGCTCGCCAAACAATTCGGCGCAACCGTGATCACCACCGCGGGCTCCGCGGAAAAATGCGAAGCCGCCAAGAAGCTCGGCGCCGACGTCGCCATCAATTACAAGACCGAGGACTTCGTCGCAGCCACCAAAGCCGCGACGAGCGACAAGGGCGCGCATGTCATTCTCGACATGGTCGGCGGCGACTACATCGGGCGAAACTACGAAGCCGCCGCCGTCGAAGGCCGCATTGTCCAGATCGCGTTTCAAGGCTCGCCGAAGGCCACCGTCGATTTCCGCCGCATCATGCTCAAGCGCCTGTACCACACCGGCTCGACGCTACGGTCGCGCTCGATCGCCGATAAGGCCGCGATCGCCGCCGCGGTTGAAAAGAATGCGCTGCCGCTGATCGTGGCCGGAAAGGTAGGCCCGGTGATCGACTCAACGTTCCCGCTGGCGAACGCGGCCGCGGCCCACGCCCGCATCGAAACCAGCGCGCATATCGGTAAAATCGTGCTGTTTACGGGCCCTCCGCCCCGCCCTTGAGCGGGCCGGTTAACTCTGGGCCGTGAATTCGGCACAATGTCTCGTGTATTAAGTCGGGATTTCGGCGGTTTGCCGATACGCTTGGATTATAAGGCCCGGCGAAGCAGTGCCGCGATGAGCGGCCGGGGGAAATCGTTTGGCAGGTTTTGATCGCGCGAAGGCCGCTGCGGCGGCGGCCGTGATGCTCGCCGCTTCGGCGCTGGCGAGCACGCCGGCGGGCGCGATCGACGCCGTGAATGTGCGGCTCGACGCGCCGGCGATCGACCTGACGACGACCGTCGTGTTGCAAAAAACTGAAAGCGACCGCATCCAGGTCTCCACTGCGCCCGGCCCCGACGGCATCGTGCGCCGAATCGAGGTGCGGGCGCGCGAAGGCGGCACCAACTGGGCGGTGCTCGCGCTGACCAATAACAGCGACGAGCAGATCGACCGCCTGATCGTGGTGCCGCATTACCGCATGGTCGGCTCCGGCGTGTTCTGGCCCGATCTCGGGCTGTCGCGCATCGTCGCCATCACGCCGTCGTCGGGCGACCGCCCGGAGCGGCAGGATAGCGCCACCGCGGATATCTTTCGCGTCACGCTCGATCCCGGCACCGTCATCACTTTTGTCGCCGAGCTTCGCACCGACCGGCTGCCGCAACTCTATCTGTGGGAGCCCGATGCCTACAAGGACAAGGTGAACTCCTTCACGCTGTATTACGGCATCGTGATCGGCATTGCCGGCCTGCTCGCGCTGTTCCTGACCATCCTGTTCGTCGTCAAAGGCAGCGTGATGTTTCCTGCCGCCGCCGCGCTCGGCTGGGCGGTGCTGGTCTATATCGGCGTCGACTTCGGCTTCTGGGGCAAGGTGTTCGACATGTCGGCCGGCGCCGAACGCGTCTGGCGCGCGTGCGGCGAAGCGATCCTGTCCGGAACGCTGCTCGTGTTCCTATTCGCCTATCTCAATCTCAATCGCTGGCACGTTCGCTACGCCCACATCACCTTGGCATGGCTCGCCGGCCTCGCCGCGTTGGTCGCGGTGGCGGTATTCGATCCCGCCATCGCCTCCGGCATCGCCCGCATCTCGCTCGCCGGCATCGCCGGCGTCGGCCTCGCGCTCGTGATTTATCTGTCGACCCACGGTTTCGACCGCGCCGTGCTGCTGATTCCGACCTGGTTCCTGCTGGTGGTGTGGACCGTTGCCGCGGCGCTCGCCGTGCTCGGCTTCGTCACCAACGACATTATCGGCCCCGCTTTGCTCGGCGGCCTCGTCCTGATCGTCATGCTGATCGGGTTTACCGTGATGCAGCACGCCTTTGCCGGCGGCATCACCCACGGCATCGTCTCGGACGTCGAGCGCCGGGCGCTGGCCTTGACCGGCGCCGGCGACATGATCTGGGACTGGGATGTCTCCGCCGACAAGGTCTACACCAGCCCGGAGACCGAGCACCTGCTCGGCCTCAAGCGCGGCGCACTCGAAGGGCCGGCCGTGCGCTGGCTCGATGTACTGCATCCGCTCGACCGCGACCGCTTCCGGGCCTCGCTCGACAGCGTCGTCGAGCAGCGCCGCGGACGGCTGACGCAGGATTTCCGGATGCGCTCACCGGACGGCAATTATCTGTGGTTCGCGCTGAAGGCGCGGCCGGTTGTCGGCTCGGACGGCGAAGTGGTGCGGATCGTCGGCACTCTGGTCGACGTCACGGAATTCAAGAACGCCGAAGAGCGGCTGCTGTTCGACGCGGTGCACGACAATCTCACCGGGCTGCCGAACCGCGAGCTGTTCCTCGACCGCATGGAAGCGGCGTTCGCCTTCGCGCGCTCCGAATCCTCAATCCGGCCGACCGTGCTGATGATCGATATCGACCGCTTCAAGCAGGTCAACGATTCGGTCGGCATCGCCGTCGGCGACTCGATCCTGCTGACGATGGCGCGGCGGCTGACGCGGCTGCTCAAGCCGCAGGATACCCTGGCGCGGCTGTCCGGCGACCAATTCGCGCTGATTTTGCTGTCCGAGCGCGAGCCCGCGCGCATCGTCGCGTTCGCCGAGACCCTGCGGCGCACCTTGCGGGCGCCGATCGCGTTCAACGACCGCGAGATTTTCCTCACCGCATCGATGGGCCTCGCGCTGGCCGACAGCCAGCCGCATCGCACGGAAGAAGTCCTCAAGGATGCCGAACTGGCGATGTATTACGCCAAGCGGATCGGCGGAGACCGCATCGAGGTGTTCAAGCCGGCGATGCGCTCACGCAAGACCGACCGGCTGACGATGGAGTCCGAGCTGCGCCGCGCCATCGAGCGCGAGGAAATCACGATCCTCTATCAGCCGATCGTGCGGCTCGAGGATCGCGCCGTCGCCGGCTTCGAGGCCCTGGCGCGCTGGGATCACCCGAAGATGGGCCGCCTGTCGCCCGCCGAATTCATCTCGATTGCCGAGGAAATCGGCTTGATCGTCGACCTCGGCCTGTTCGTGCTCGACCGCACGGCACGGCAGCTTGCCACCTGGCAGCGCTCGGGCAAATTGCGCGACCAGATCTTCGCCAGCGTCAACGTGTCTTCGCGCCAGTTGCTGCGTCACGATCTGCTCCATGACTTGCGCACCGTGCTGGCGCGCTCGTCGGTCGCGCGCGGCACGCTCAAGCTGGAGCTGACCGAGTCTCTGGTGATGGAGAACCCCGAACACGCCGCCCAGATGCTGGTGCGCATCCGCGAACTCGGGGCGGGCCTAGCGCTCGACGACTTCGGCACCGGGCACTCCTCGCTGTCCTATCTCCAGCGCTTCCCGTTCGACACTATCAAGATCGACCAGTCGTTCGTTCGCACCACGACACGCGGCACCCGTCCCGTCATTCTGCGCTCGATCATCTCGCTGGCGCACGACCTCGGAATGGAGGTCGTCGCGGAAGGCGCCGAGAGCGATTCCGACGCGGTCGAGCTTTATCAATTGGGTTGCGAATACGCGCAGGGCTATGCGTTCGGCGAGCCGATGACGGCCGAGAAGGCGACCAGCCTGTTGACCGGGGAAAAGCCGAAAGCCGGCGCGCTAGGCGTGGCCGGACTGGCTCGATAGCTTTCCGAGCTCGATGCCGATCTTGGCAAGCGCCTTGTCGTATTTCGTCTCGACGTCGGTGCCGAAGATCAATTCGCTGTCGGCCGCGCAATGCAGCCAGCCGTTCTGCTGGATCTCGGTCTCGAGCTGCCCCGGCGCCCAACCGGCATAGCCGAGCGCGAGGATTGCGCTGACCGGCCCGTCGCCGCGCGCGATCGCTTTCAGGATGTCGAGCGTCGCGGTGAGGCAGATGCCCTCGTCGATCGGCAGCGTCGAATTCTCGATGAAAAAATCCGCCGAATGCAGCACGAAGCCCCGCCCGGTTTCGACCGGGCCACCCTTGAGCACCTTGACGGTTTCGGCGCGCGTCGGCAGTTGGATGCGGTCGGCGGCCGGGATCACTTCGAGCTGAACCAGCAGCTCCGGGAAATCGATGTTGGCGGCGGCTTGGTTGACCATGATCCCCATCGCGCCTTCGGTCGAATGCGCGCAAACGTAGATCAGGCCGCGCTCGAAACGCTCGTCGCCCATGGTCGGCATCGCGATCAGCATCTGGCCGTCGAGATAGCCGCGTTGGCCGCCTTTGCCGGGAGATTTTCGTGGCTTGCCCGTGAGCTTCATGACGCAAGGTTACCTGATTGTCCCAGTCGTGAAAACGAAAGCCGGGGGAAAAGGTTCAATTCGGAGTGGCGTAGTGTTAGGCGGAAATAGTCTGGCCAAACAGCGTTTTGCACATTGCGCAGTCAGCCCTGCTCACGATGAATTCAATGGCGCAGGCCGACCGATCTGCCTAAACGCATTGTCATGACCTTCATCCGCGAATCGCTTCGTACGGCTGCCGTCGCTGCCGCGGTCCTGTCGATGCATGCGACGGCGCAGGCCGACGATCAATCGCCGTGGTCCGAGGACACACGCTCGGCCGTCCGGCTGATCGCCGGATCGCCGCGCGGCGGCGAACTTCGCGCCGGCGTGGAAATCAAGCTGCAGCCCGGATGGAAAACGTACTGGCGCTATCCCGGTGACTCCGGCGTGCCGCCGGCCCTCGAGTTTACCGGCTCGGACAATCTGATGGCGGCGCGCGTGCGCTGGCCGGCGCCGCATGCCTTCAACGACGAAACCGGGACCTCGATCGGCTACAAGGATGCCGTCATTTTCCCGTTGCGCGTCACCGCCCGCGACCCGTCAAAGCCGGTCACGCTCAAGCTCACTCTCAAATATGCCGTCTGCGACAAACTGTGCATTCCGGCCGAGGGCCGCGCCTCGCTGACGCTCGGCGCAACAACCGGCTCGCAGGATGCCGCGCTCGCTGCCGCCGAGGCCGCCGTACCGGCGCCGGTTTCCGCCACCGAAGCTGGGCTGACGGCAAGGCGCGTCACGTCGACGCTGAAACCGCTGGTGATCCTGGAGATCGGCGCGGCGAAAGGCGGGCCGTATCAGGTGTTCGTCGAGGGGCCCAACCCGGAGTGGGCGATCCCGATCCCGAAAGGCGCGCTTGGCGCGCCGGCCGGGCGGCGGCATTTCGAGTTCGAGCTCGACGGCGTGCCACCCGGCGTCGACCCGATGGGGCCGTTCGAACTGACCTTCACGATCGTGGGCGGCGATCGGCCGGTCGAGGTCACCAGCCGTCTCGACTAGCACCGCTCGAGCGCGCTAGGTTCCGCGCCGAGCTTCACCGATAACAAACGACGAGGAACACCCATGGCTATCAAGGTCGGCGACCGCCTACCCAACGCGACATTTCGAGTGATGACCGGCGAAGGCCCGAAGCCGAAGACCACCGACGACATCTTCAAGGGCAAGAAGGTTGCGCTGTTCGCGGTGCCCGGCGCGTTCACGCCGACCTGCAGCAACCTTCACATGCCGAGCTTCCTCAACAATGTCGACGCGATCAAAGCCAAGGGCGTCGACACCATCGCCGTCACCGGCGTCAACGACGTGTTCGTGATGGAGGCCTGGAAGAAGTCGACCAATGCGGGCGTCAAGATCGAATTCCTGTCCGACGGCAATGCCGAATTCGCCAAGGGCATCGACATGGTGTTCGACGGCTCGGGCAACGGTCTCGGCACGCGCTCGAAACGCTACTCGATGCTGGTGGAAGATGGCGTCGTGAAGAAGCTCAATATCGAGGAAGCGCCCGGCAAGTGCGACGTGTCGGGCGGCCAGGCGTTGCTCGGCCAGTTGTAGGCCGTCTAGGAGCGGGAGCCCGGCGTCATCGCGCCGAGCGCTCCCGCCCGCGCCGCTACCAGGCCGTCGCGCGCCAACTGATCGGCGCGCTCGTTCATAACGTGGCCGGCGTGACCTTTCACCCAATGCCACTGCACGTGGTGCTGTGCGAGCGCGGCGTCGAGCCGCTGCCAGAGGTCGATGTTCTTGACCGGCTTTTTATCGGCGGTGCGCCAATTATTCTTCTTCCAGCCGTGAATCCAGCCGGTGATGCCGCCGCGCACATATTCGCTGTCGGTATAAAGATCGACCGTACAGGACCGCTTGAGCGCCTCGAGCGCCGAAATCGCGGCCATCAGCTCCATCCGGTTATTGGTGGTATGGGGCTCGCCGCCCATCAATTCCTTTTCGGTTTCGCCGAACGACAGGATCGCGCCCCAGCCGCCCGGGCCCGGATTTCCCGAACAGGCGCCGTCGGTGTGGATGGTGACGCGTTGTCCCGCCGCCGTCATGGGCCGAGCCCGTAATCGCTCGCGTTTTTGATCGACTGATGGAAACGCAATTTCCGGAAATATTCGAGCGGGTCTTTCGGCTTGACCAGCGCGCCGTCCGGCACGGCAAGCCAGTCGACCAGCCGCGTCAGCAGAAAACGCAAAGCCGCACCGCGCGCCAGCACCGGAAGCGCGGCTTTCTCCTGAGCCGACAGCGCGCGCTGCTCGCCATAGGCCGCCAGCAGCGCGCGGCCCTTGGTGACGTTGTAGGAATGGTCGGGTTCGAAGCACCAGGCGTTGAGACAGATCGCGATGTCGTAGACGAGCGCGTCGGTACAGGCGAAATAAAAGTCGATCAGCCCCGACAATCTGTCGCCGAGGAAAAACACGTTGTCGGGAAACAGGTCGGCATGGATGACACCGCGCGGCAAATCGTGCGGCCAATGGCGCTCGAGATGATCGAGCTCGTTGGCGATGGCGATCGAAAGCCCCGGCTGCACGCTGTCGGCGCGATCCCACGCCTGTTCGTAAAGACCTCGCCAGCTTCGCACCGAGAGCGCGTTGGCCCGCTCCAAATGGAAGTCTTGCCCGGCGAGATGCAGCGCGCCGAGCGCCGTGCCCACCGCGCCGCAGTTCTTGTTGCTCGGCTTCCGGATCCAGACGCCATCGAGGAACGTGACGATCGCAGCCGGACGCCCGGCAAGATCGCCGAGCACGCCGCCGGCGCGGTCGTGAACCGGTTGCGGGCAAGTGATGCCGCGTTTGGCGAGATGCTCCATCAGGGCGAGGAAGAACGGCACCTCGGCCGCCTTTACCCGCTTCTCGTAGAGGGTGAGAATGTAGTTGCCGCGCTCGGTTTGCAGGAGAAAGTTGGAATTCTCCACGCCCTCGGCGATGCCTTTATACGAGCGCAGGCCGCCGAGATCGTATCCGGCCAGGAAACGCGCGAGTTCTTCCGCGCTGACGTCGGTATAGACCGCCATGACCCGCTACTCCGCGGCCTGACTTTCCCGTAGCGGGCGGGGCAGCGGAAAGAACACCGCCTCCTCGGCAGCCGATACGGTCTCGACAGCGACGTCATAACGCTGCGCGAAGGCGCCGATGATCTCCTCCACGAGCACTTCCGGGGCCGACGCGCCGGCCGTGATGCCGAGCGACGAGATCGCGCCGAACTCGCTCCAGTCGATATCGCTGGCGCGTTGCAGCAGCACGGCGCGCGGACACCCTGCCCGCTCGGCAACTTCCTTGAGCCGCTGCGAATTCGACGAGTTCGGCGCGCCTACCACGATCATGGCGTCGACGATCGGGGCGACGCGCTTGACCGCTTCCTGCCGGTTGGTCGTGGCGTAGCAGATGTCTTCCTTGTGCGGGCCGATGATCGCGTGAAACCGGCGTTTCAAATGGTCGACGATGGCAGCCGTGTCGTCCACCGACAACGTGGTCTGCGTGACGTAAGCCAGCCTGTTGGCGTCTTTCGGCACGAAAACAGCCGCGTCGGCCAATGTCTCGATGAGACAGACGGCGCCTTGCGGCAGTTGTCCCATCGTGCCGATCACCTCGGGGTGGCCGGCGTGACCGATCAGAACGATCTCGCGGCCGCGGCGGTGGTGGATTTCCGCCTCGCGGTGAACCTTCGTCACCAGCGGACAGGTTGCGTCGAGCACAAAGAGGTTGCGCCGGGCGGCGTCTTCCGGCACCGCGCGCGCGACGCCGTGCGCCGAGAAGATCACCGGCGCGTCGGTGTTCGGAATTTCCGAAAGTTCTTCGACGAACACCGCGCCTTTGGCGCGCAGGCTCTCGACCACGAACCGATTGTGCACGATCTCGTGGCGGACGTAGACCGGCGGGCCATAGACCGCGAGCGCGCGCTCCACCGAATCGATGGCGCGCACCACCCCGGCGCAAAATCCGCGCGGCGAGCAGAGCAGCACCTTCAATTTCGGCTTGGCGGCCGGGGCCTCCATCGGTTCCTCGCGAAATATGCCCGAATTGCGCATCCGTTTGGGCCGCGGGTCCCATCCTGTCAAGTTGAAGCCGGTTGCGCGAGGCCCGCTACGTCCCTATATTCCGGGCACTTTCCGATCATCCCTGATGATCTAATGGCTTCGCCCGGAAGGGCGGGCGAAGCGCAAGGGAGATTTTGTCATGGCGCAAGCAGCCCCGTTGATGCCGAAGGCAACTGCCGTCTGGCTCCTCGACAACACATCGTTGTCGTTCGACCAGGTCGCGGAGTTTTGCAAGCTGCACCCGCTCGAGGTCAAAGCCATTGCCGACGGCGACGCCGCGCAGGGCATTAAGGGCCTCGATCCGATTCAGACCGGGCAATTGACGCGCGAGCAGATCACGGAAGCGGAAGCCGACCCGAGCAGGCACCTGACGCTGACGGCGCCGAAGGTGCAGATGGCGACGCCCGAGCGCGGCGGCAAGAAGGGTCCGCGCTATACCCCGGTGTCGCGCCGCCAGGATCGCCCGAACGCGATCCTGTGGCTGGTGCGAAACCATGCCGAACTCAAGGACGCCGCGATCATGCGGCTGGTCGGCACCACCAAAAGCACGATCTCGGCGATCCGCGAGCGCACGCACTGGAACGCGCCCAATCTCGCGCCGATGGATCCCGTCACGCTCGGCCTTTGCACGCAAACCGATCTCGATTTCGAGGTGAACCGCGCCAACAAGGAAAAGCCGGCGGTGGCTGCGGCCGGCGCAACCTTGCTGCCGGCGGCGGAAACCACGGCGCGCAAGGAAGCCGAGACGGCGGCGGCAACGGCGGAAGCCGAAGCAAAGCCGGGCGCCGAGCTCGACGTCAGCGCGGTATTCGCCAAGCTCAAGCAACTCGGCGGCAAGAGCGAAGGCAGCGAGGACAAATAACCGCGCTAGTCGCGTTTTTTGCGCCGCACCGCACGCGGTGGCGGCCCGGCCATCATGTTGCGCTCGCACACGCCACCGACCCCGCTGATGGTCGCCATGCACTGGCCGAACGTGTCGAACCCGCAATTGCGTGTGGAACTCATCCATCCGCCGTAACGCGCGCACCACGGATATTCGCGGGCCTGTGCGGCGCTGGTCAGCGCCGGCAGCGCGGCGACGGCCGCGAGCAACAGCAAAGTTTTCCGCATCGTTTTCTCCCGGCAAAGCCGACGTCGCCGCCGGTCCTGTAACGCCCGGCGCTCCGCTTCGTTCACTGCGGATCGTGCCGGCTGGCATTTTCCTCACCGCGTCCAGGCCGTCACCGACAGATTTTTCGCGGCATCGAGCAGGCGCGGCAGCTGCGGCCGCAACCCGTGGCGTTTCATGATGTCTTCCGGGCTGCTGCGCGGAACTTCGGCGAACACCGGCCGGCCGCCGGGCAATCGCACGCCGGGAGCCCGCGTCAGGTAGAACACGTCGTAGCGCGGCAGGAACAGCTCGAACACGCCAGTGCCGCCGACCACGCCCAAGCTGCCGCCCGGCAGTTTGAGCGCCGCCCAGGCCTGCTCAAACAGCGCGCCGGCCGGGTTCCATAAAATGCCCTTGTCGTCGGTGGGGTCGGGCGCGGTCGTGCGCGCCGCACTCGTCACCGTGATGCGCTTCCTCAAATGCGAATGCGGCTGCTGCTCGTGCGAATGGCGGCCGTGGATGACGGCATCGACGCCGTCGAGCCCGTCGGCGAAGAACTTCTGGTCGGCCTCGAATTTCAGCGTATCCGGCATGATGCCCTGCGCGTTCGCCAGCATGCCGTCCTCGGACACGATGGCGTAACCCTCGATGCGGCTCGGTAGATCTTTGCGGTCGGCAGCCATGTCACGTGCCGTCCGGCCGCGCGGTGCCGGCGAGATTGTCGAGGTAACGCTTGACCGACTTCTCGAGCACCGACTTGGCGTCCTTGGGAATGACGCGGTCGAAATAATGGCCGTACAAGGTCTCGAACGCGTAGGGCTTCATGGCGCGGCCGATCGCCTCGACCTCGCGCGCCGAGCACGGAATCCAGTTCGGGTAGCTGCGCAGGAACGACAGCCATTTGCGGTCTGTGGTGACCGCAAGAATGTCGCCGGAACAGACCACACCCTTACCGCCGGCGCCCTTGCCCCAATGCAGCACATTGCCGCCGGGAAAGTGCCCGCCGCAGCGGACCAGAGTGACGTCGGGCAGCAGCTTGTGAGTGTCGCCGTCCCAAAATTCGATGCCGTCATGGTGGTTCTGCACCCACATCTTGTCGGCGGCGTGCAGATAGACCTTGGCGTCGAACGCGCGGCTCCATTCCATGTTGGTCGTGTAAAAATGCGGGTGCGAGATCGCGATCGCCTTCAGCCCGCCGAGACCCTTGATCAGCGAGACGGTGGCGTCGTCGATCAGCGCGATGCAGTCCCATAAAACGTTACCGGCCGGTGTCTGCACCAGGATGGCGCGCTGGCCGATCGCGAACTGCGGCTCGCTGCCGATGCCGGTGATGGCCGGCTCGTACTGCTGGAACGAGTTGCGGTGCTTGCCGCGGATTCTGTCGAGCGTGGTCCAGCCCTGCCCGCCGGGCGGCACGTATTGGCGCTCCTCCTCGCAGATCACGCATTGCGCGGGCGGCTGTTGGCTTTGCGGGTATTGCGTGCCGCAGGCGGTGCAGATGAAGGACGGCATTGCGGAATCCTTGGTCGTTTCCTGCCTCACTGTCCCCCAATTGTCATTCCCGCGAAAGCGGGAATCCATTAACCGCAAACGCTTTCCTAAGGAGCCCGCACAGGGACGTCTGGAAGATGAAATCGTCGCACTGGAACTTTGGCGGCGGCCTCGCGTCATTAGCGGACGCCTTCCGCATCGGGGGCATCTTCGTATATCGTCTGGGCCGTCAAACAAAAAAGGATCGGGAGCAATGCGCCGGATCATCGTCTCGCTGGTTGCCAGCATCGTCGTGGTCACGCTGTCGGGCGGATCGGGATTTTCACAAACGCCGCCAACGCCAGCAGCGCCGAAGTCGGCCGCCGAACGGCGGCAAGCGCTGGAGGAGCGCGAGGCGCAGCGGCGAATGAAAACGCTGGAAGCGGACAAAAAATTGGCAGACGCGGTCGCGGCGACCAAGGCCAAGCGCGCCGCCTGTAACCAGGAGGCCAAGCAGCAGGGCCTCTCGCTCCTCAAGCACCGCGGCTTCGTCAAGGACTGCACGAAGCGGTAAACGGCGGCGGCGACTCAGGTTCGCCGATTTCAGGCTAAGCTCCCAACCCCTTGGCCTTGAGCGCCGCCGTGATCTCGTCGAGCACCTTGGGGTCCTCGATCGTCGCCGGCATCGTCCACGGCTCCTTGTCGGCGATCTTCTTGATGGTGCCGCGCAGGATCTTACCGGAGCGCGTCTTGGGCAGCCGCGCCACCGTGATGGCGAGCTTGAACGACGCCACCGGGCCGACCTTGTCGCGCACCAGCGCGACGATCTCCTTCTCGATCTCGGCGTGCGGGCGCGTCACGCCGGCCTTCAGCACGATGAAGCCGGCCGGCACCTCGCCCTTCAATTCGTCGGCGATGCCGAGCACCGCGCATTCGGCGACGTCGGGATGGCCGGCCAGCACCTCCTCCATGCCGCCGGTCGATAGTCTATGGCCGGCGACATTGATGATGTCGTCGGTGCGGCCCATCACAAACACGTAGCCGTCCGCGTCGATGTAGCCGGCGTCGGCGGTCTTGTAGTAGCCGGGAAACTCGTTGAAGTAGCTTTCCTTGCAGCGCTCGTCCTGCTGCCACAAGGTCGGCAGCGACGCCGGCGGCAGCGGCAGCTTGACCACCAGCGAGCCGACGGTGCCGCGCGGCAACTCCTTGGACGCCTCGTCGACGACGTGCATCTCGTAGCCCGGCATCGGCACCGTCGCCGAGCCATGCTTGACTGGCAGCGCGCCCAGGCCGACCGGATTGCCGCAGATGCACCAGCCGGTCTCGGTCTGCCACCAGTGGTCGATCACCGGCACCTTCAAGACCTGCTCGGCCCACGCCACGGTCGGCGGGTCGGCGCGCTCGCCGGCCAGGAACAGAGTGCGGAATTTCGACAGGTCGTATTTTCCGATCTCGGCGCCGTTCGGGTCGTCCTTCTTGATGGCGCGAAACGCGGTCGGCGCGGTGAACAGAGCAGCGGCCTTGTGCTGCGACACGACGCGCCAGAACGCGCCGGCATCCGGCGTGCCCACGGGCTTCCCCTCGTACATGATCGAGGTCGCGCCATGAAAGAGCGGCGCGTAGACGATATAGCTGTGACCGACCACCCAGCCGATGTCGGAGGCGCACCACCACACCTCGCCGGGCTCGACGTCATAGAGATTCTTCATCGACCAGGTCAGCGCGACCATGTGGCCGCCATTGTCGCGCACCACGCCCTTCGGGATGCCGGTGGTGCCCGAAGTGTAGAGGATGTAGAGCGGATCGGTGGCGGCGACCGGCACGCAGTCGGCGGTCTTCTTCGCCCTGACGGCGGCGGCGACCGCGGCGGCCCAGTCGTGGTCGCGGCCCTTGTAGAGCTCGGCCTTCTCCTGCGCGCGCTGGAGGATGAGGCAGCCCTGTGGCTTGTGGCGCGCCAGCGCGATCGCGTCGTCGAGCAGCGGCTTGTATTTGACGATGCGGCCGGGCTCCAGCCCGCAGCTCGCCGACAGGATCAGCTTCGGCTTGGCGTCGTCTATGCGGGTCGCCAGCTCCTTGGCCGCGAAGCCGCCGAACACCACGCCGTGGATCGCGCCGATCCGCGCGCAGGCCAGCATCGCGATCACCGCCTCCGGCACCATCGGCATATAGAGGATGACGCGGTCGCCTTTGGCGACGCCGAAATCGCGCAGCACCGCGGCGAGCGTCTTCACGTCGTCGAGCAACTGCCTGTAGGTGAAGGTGGTGATCTTCGATTGGCTTTTGGAATCCGTTTTGGAATCTTTTTTGCCGGCGTCCTTGCCGCCCCCGGGCAGGCCTTGCAGCGGCGAATCATGAATGAGCGCGAGCTGGTCGGCGCGGCCGCGCGCGACGTGGCGGTCGAGCGCGTTGTAGCAGGTGTTGCAGGAGGCGCCGGGAAACCAGCGGCCGTAGAGACCCATCGCCGGATCGAACACCGCTTTGGCCGGCTCGTACCAGTCGATCGCGCACGCCGCATCGCCCCAGAAGCCCTGCGGGTCGCGCTGCCAATGCGCGTAGGCCTCGTGATAGCGGCTGGTGCGGGCGTCCATCGTGTGTCCTTAGGCTTCTTGTTGGCGTCGATTGTGGAACGGAGGCTATGCACACACAAGGCTGGTCCGGCGCGACGCGATTGCGTAGGAAATTGCTGTGCAACTTCTCGAGAACCCTCTGTTCCTGGCCGCCGCGATCGTCGCAGTGACGTTCCTCGGCATTTCCAAGGGCGGCTTTGTCGGGCTCGGCGTCACCGCGGTGCCGCTGCTGTCGCTGATCGTGCCGCCGCCGCAGGCCGCCGCCATCCTGCTGCCGATCTTGCTGGTGCAGGACGCCGTCTCGGTGTGGGTCTATCACCGCGACTATTCGTTGTGGAATTTGCAGGTGCTGATCCCCGGCGCGATCGTGGGCGCCGCCTTGGCGACATTGATCGCGGCCTCCCTGTCGGCCGACGTGGTGCGGCTCGCCGTCGGGATCATTGCGCTGCTGTTCGTGGCGTCGCGGCTGCTGTCGCGCTGGATCGAGCGCCATCTGCCGAAGCCCGCGATCGCGAGCGGCCTGTTCTGGGGCATAGTCGCCGGCTTCACCTCGACCTTGGCGAACGCCGGCTCGCCGCCCGTCCAGATCCACTTGCTGCCGCAGCGACTGCCAAAGCTGACCTTCGTCGGCACCACCTCGATCTATTTCGCCGCCGCCAACTTCGTCAAGATCCCGTCCTATTTCGCGCTCGGCCAATTGACCTGGACCAACATGGCGGCCGGCCTTGCCTTGGTGCCGCTTGCGGTCGCCACCAATTTCCTCGGCGTCTATCTGGTGCGCCGGGTCTCGATGGAGGCGTTCTACCGGATCGCCTATGTGCTGATTTTCCTGATCGGCTGCGCGCTGGTGCGCAGCGCGGCGGTGGCGCTGCTGGCCTAGAGCGCCGCCCCCTATCCGCTCATTCCCGCGAAAGCGGGAATCCAGTTCTCCGGCAAAGCTGGGTCCCCGCTTCCGCGGGGACGAGCGGATGGTATGTTGGCCGATGACCAAGTCGCCCTACGACACCGATCTCGACCGCAATGCGGCCAACTACCAGCCGCTGACGCCGCTCGGCTTTCTCGAGCGCTCGGCCGCGGTGTTCCCCGATCACATTGCGATCATCCACGGCCCGCTGCGCCGCAGCTACCGCGAGTTCTATGCGCGGTCGCGCAGGCTCGCTTCGGCTTTGGCGAAACACGGCATCGGGCGCGGCGACACTGTGTCGGCGCTGCTCGCCAACGCGCCGGCGATGCTGGAATGCCATTACGGCGTGCCGATGGTGAAGGCCGTGCTCAACACCCTCAACACCCGGCTCGACGCCGCGATTCTCGCTTTCTCTCTCGACCACGCCCAGGCCAAGGTCGTCATCACCGACCGCGAATTCTCCAAAGTGATGAAGGAGGCGTTGGCACTGGCGAAAGTAAAGCCGCTGGTGATCGATTACGACGATCCGGAGTATGCGGGCGCCGGCGAACGGCTCGGCACCGTCGAGTACGAGGACTTCGTCGCGCAGGGCGATCCCGAGTTCGCTTGGCAGATGCCGGACGACGAGTGGGACGCCATCACCCTCAACTACACGAGCGGCACGACCGGCGACCCGAAAGGCGTCGTCTATCACCACCGCGGCGCGTATCTCCTGGCGACCGGCAACATCGTGACCTGCGCGATGGGCAAGCATCCGGTCTATCTGTGGACCCTGCCGATGTTTCACTGCAACGGCTGGTGCTTTCCGTGGTCGATCTCGGTGGTGGCCGGCGCCCATGTCTGCCTGCGCGCGGTGCGCGCGCCCGCGATGTACGACGCAATTGCCAGCCACAAGGTGACGCATCTGTGCGGCGCGCCGATCGTGATGGCGACCTTGCTCAATGCGCCGGCCGGCGAGAAGAAGCCGCTGCCGCATGTCGTCGAGTTCTTCACCGCGGCGGCGCCGCCGCCGGAAGCGGTGCTCGCGGCGATGAAGGAGGCCGGCTTCAACGTCACGCATCTCTATGGCCTGACGGAATGCTACGGCCCCGCCGTGGTCAATGACTGGCACGAGGAGTGGGACAGGCTGCCGCTCGCCAAGCAGGCGGCGAAAAAGGCGCGTCAGGGCGTGCGCTACGGCGCGCTGGAGGCGCTCGACGTGCGCGACCCCGAGACGCTGGCGCCGGTCAAGCGCGACGGTGAGGCGATGGGCGAAGTGATGATGCGCGGCAATGTGGTGATGAAGGGCTATCTCAAGAACAAAGCGTCGACGCAGAAAGCCTTCGCCGGGGGCTGGTTTCACACCGGCGATCTCGGCGTCATGTATCCCGACGGCTACATCCAGCTCAAGGACCGCTCCAAGGACATCATCATCTCGGGGGGCGAGAACATTTCCTCGATCGAGGTCGAGGACGCACTCTACAAGCATGCCGCGGTCGCCGCTGCCGCGGTGGTGGCGAAACCCGACGACAAATGGGG
Organism: Hyphomicrobiales bacterium; assembly: GCA_038206695.1. GTDB lineage: Bacteria > Pseudomonadota > Alphaproteobacteria > Rhizobiales > Xanthobacteraceae > Pseudolabrys. The sequence continues at coordinate 60,749 of JBBRAN010000006.1, forward strand.
CGAGACGCCGTGCGCCTTCGTCGAACTCAAGCCCGGCACCAAGGCGACCGCCGATGAATTGATCGCGTGGTGCAAGAAGAATCTGGCCGGCTACAAGGTGCCGCGCACCATCGTGTTCATCGAAATCCCGAAGACCAGCACGGGCAAGATTCAAAAGTTCAAGCTGCGCGAGATGGCGAAGGCGGTTTAGCGGCTCAGCGCCGCGACCAGGCGATCAGCGCCGCGCCAGCAACGACCGTCGCCAGCCCGATATAAATCCAGCGGCTGTTGTCGATCATGAAGCTCGACGCCGGATAGGGAAAATAGCCGCTGCCCTGCGCGGCCCAGACGAGCCCCATCAGCACGGTCAGCACGCCAACGACGAGAAAGCCGGTTCGCATCACTTCTTCTCCGCCGGTTTCGGTTTCTTCAACTCCGCCAGTTCGCCCTGCGTCTTGTCGAGCGCCGCCTTCAATGCCGCGACGTCGGCTCTGAGCGCCGTGACCTCTTTCGCCGCGGCAGCTTCCGCGGTTTGCGCGCGGCGCGTCTCCTTGGTCAGCAACTGGTGCAGCAGCTCGACATTGGCCTGCAGGCAGGAGGTGCGCCGCGCCATGTCCTTCTCGGCGGTGCAGACCTCGATGCCGCGAATGTCCTGCGCGAAACCGGCTGGCGCGGCGGCCGCGGCCGCCGCGATCGCAAACGAAAGTGCAAAGGCAGCGCGTCTCATCGGATGATCCCGACTTCGCGCACGATCGGCCACCACAGCTCCTCCTCGCGCTTGATGAAGGCCGCCGTTTCGGCCGGCGTCAGCGGCGCAGCATAGGAGCCGAGCACGGCGAGCTTCGCCTGAACCTCGGGGTCGGCCAGCACGGTGCGCAGGTCGGCGTTGATCTTCTGGATGATCTTGTCGTCGGTGCCGGCGGGCGCCATCAAAGCGAGCCAGCCCTGGGTCTCGAAGCCGGGCACGGTCTCCGCGATGGTCGGCAGGTCCGGATAGTTTGGCAGCCGCTTCGGCGAGCCGACCGCCAACGGCTTGATCAGCCCGCCTTGCGCCGCGCCGGCGATCGCCGAAATGCCCTCGAAGATGATCGGAATCCGCCCGGCCGCGACATCGCTGATGGTGGTCGAGGCGCCCTGCGCGCTAATGAAGGAGAGTTGCAGCCCAGTCTTGCGCGCGAACAATTCGCCGGTGAGATGCGAGATGCCGCCGCGATTGCTGGCGCCGAATTGCAGGCCGCCCGGCGTCTTCCTGATCAATTCCATCAGCTCGGGCAACGAATTGACGCCGAGTTTCGGGTTGACCGAGACCCCGATCACCTGGGTGGCGATCAATCCGATCGGCACGAACGATTTGTGCAGGTCGACCGGCATCTTGTCCTGCGTGATCGGCAGCACGGTGTAGGTCGAGGCCTGCGTCATGTAGAGCATGTAGCCGTCCGGCGTGGCGCCGGCCGCCGCCTGCGCGGCGATCAGCCCGCCCGCCCCCGGACGGTTGAGGATGACGAGCTGCTGTTTCCACAGGCCGCCGAGGCGGTCGGCGACGAGGCGCATGGCGACGTCGGGGCTGTTGCCGGCGGCGGCGGGCGAGATCACCTGCACCGGCCGGGTCGGGTAATCCTGCGCCTGGACGGCGCCGCCCGCGAGCAGCGCGGCCGCGCAGACGACAAACAGGCGCATCGCATCCCTCCCGATTGAGCATGGCGTTCTTTTGCGGCAAGACTACCACGCGGACGCAGCACCAGCGAGGCGACCTTGGCCGACGACGCCCTGAAGCGAAAACTCATCGTTGCCGGCAAGGTGCTGGCGGCCGCCGGACAGGGCGATTTCACCCGCGGGCATATCTCCGCGCGGGTGCCGGGCAAGGCGTCGCAGTTCTACATGAAACCGCACAGCGTCGGGCTCGACGAGATCACGCCGAAAAACATCCTGCGCATCGACCTCACCGGCAATGTCGTTGAGGGCAAAGCGCGCCGCCACAGCGAGGTCTTCATCCATTCGGAGATCTACAGAGCGCGGCCGGACGTGAACTGCGTCATTCACAGCCATCCGCCGCATGTGGTGGCGCTGTCCTCGAGCGGGCGACCGATGCGGGCCTACAGCCAGCCGGGCTGCCTGTTTCGCGGCGAGGTCGGCATCTATTTCGACACGATCCGGCTGATCCGCACGCCCGAGCTCGGCGCCGGCGTCGCGCGCGCGCTCGGCAAGCATCGCGCCGTGCTGATGAAAAGCCATGGCGTCGCGGTCGCCTGCGCCTCGATCGAGGAGAGTGTGATCTGCGCCATCATGCTGGAAAACGCCGCGATGATTCAGATGCTGGTCGAGGCGGCGGGGGAATCGCCGCCCGAATTCGCCCGCGAGGACATCGCCGAATTGCGCGACCAGCTCGCACAGCCCGAGCAGTTCGCCGTCAATTTCGCCTATCTGGCGCGGCGGCTGAAGCGGCGCGCCTGACGGCGCCCCCGCACCTCACTGCGGCTGCGCGCCGGACACCTTCACCATTTCCCGCCACATCGGCCGCTCCCTGGTGGCGTGTGCCGAGATCTCCGCCGGCGTGCTCGACAGGATGCGGGCGCCCGCGATCTGGAAGCGCTTTTGCATTTCCGGATCGGCGGCGATCTGCTTTTGCGCCGCCGCCAGTTTGTCGACGATCGCACGCGGCGTGCCGGCCGGCAGGACCCAGCCGGCCCACGACGTCACCACGAAATCCTTCTGCCCCGCCTCGGCCATGGTCGGCACGTCCTTGAGCGTCGGCCAGCGCTGCGACGACGTGACGGCGAGCGCGCGCATGGTGCCGCCCTCGATGTTCGAAATGTAGGACGCTAGGTTGTCGAGCGCGTATTGCACGTCGCCGGCGAGGATCGCCGGGATGGTCTGCGCCGCGCCGCGAAACGGCACATGCACCGCCTCGAGGCCGGTGAGCTTGGAGAACAGCGCGCCGGACAAATGCGGCGAGGTGCCGACGCCGGGACTGCCGAACGAAATCTTGCCGCGCGCTTTCGCCCAGGCGACGAACTCGGTGAGCGTCTTGGCCGGGCAATGCTCGCTGGAGACCACGAACACATTCGGCAATTCCCAGGTCATGGTGACCGGGATGAAATCGCGCTCGGGGTCGTACGGCATCTTGGCGTAGAGATACTGGTTGATGGAAAAATGCCCGACCGTCGCGGCGCCCATCGTGTAGCCGTCGGGCGCACTGCCGGTGACGGCGGTGATGCCGATATTGCCGCCAGCGCCGGGGCGGTTCTCGATCACGAAGGTCTGGCCGAGTTTGGTCTTGAGCTCTTCGGCGAGGAAGCGGGCGAGGACGTCGGTCGAGCCGCCGGCCGGATAGGGCACCACGATCTTGACGGTGTGATCGGGCCATGCGGTCGGCGCGGCGGGGGCCTGCGCCCGCACGCAGGCCGGCCACACGGTGATGCTGGCGGCCAGGCCGCCGAGCGCGGCGCGCCGCGTGATGCCGTAACGATGCCTCATGACGCCTCCCCGAAATTATTGGCGGCCGGTCGAGCCGGCCTTGGGGGTCGGAGCGTGTCGGGTTTCGGGTGGCCCGGCAAGCCGGGCCGGCGGCGCCTAGCGGTCGCGGCCGAACGGCGAGAACAGGCGTTCCTTGCCGCTGATGAACTCGTCGTCGAACGAGCGGCGCGGACCGAACGTCACAGTACCGGAGCCGAACTGCGCGCTATTGCCGGACTCGCCGGACTGATTGAGCCTCCGGGCCGGGTCAGTGTAGACCGGCAGGCCCTTCCTGTCGTCGAACCCGGCGCCGGATTTGTTGGCGTCGCCCGACTCCTGGAAGGTGAAGGCTTGCGCAGCCGATGCGGCAAAAACCGCCATCGCCGCCGCCACGGAAACTTTCAAGAATGGCGCCATGAATCCCCTCGCCGCTGCCTGATCCGTAATGTCCGGAACAATATGGCGGCAGCGCGGCGCGACTACAACCACCGGCTTGAAAATGCCCAACTTTGCCCCAGAATGCCCGCGGGGGCACGGTCAAACAGCGAGGGATTCGATGGCGCTCAAGCGTCTAGCAATAGCGGCTGCGCTGCTCACCGCATGGACCACCGCCGCGGCGGCCAAGCCGGTTACGCTGGCGTCGGAAACCAATCTGCGCGCAACGCCGGGCACCAGCAGCAATGTCGTCGCGCTGATTCCAAAAGGCGAGACGGTCGAAGTCGGTGACTGCGATGCCGGCTGGTGCAAGGTGACGTGGAACGGCAATGAGGGTTACGCGATCGGCCGCAATCTCGGCCAGGCGGCGCCCCGCACCGCCCAGCGCCGGCCCGCGCGGCGCTACGCCAGTGACGGCTACGTCCCCGGTCCGCCGCCGGGCGAATATTACGAGGACGGTCCGGTGGTCTATGGCCCGCCGGTTTACGGCTATTACCCTTATCCCGGCTCGTATTGGTATGGCGGCTGGGGCTGGCGCGCCGGCTGGCATCATCACCGCCGCTGGTAGGTCGCATACCCGTAGCGATTTCACGCGGGCCGGTTGGCCCGCGTCTTGCTTTGTATTCAGAGCGAAATCGAGGACGCCATGCCATCATCTCCGCCCCGCCGGCGCGCCCGGCCCCGTGAACGCCTGATGCTGAAGTCTTTCTTCGTCGTGACCGTCCTGATGATGGGATCGCTGGTCATCGGCCGTGCCGACGTTTCTTCTCGCCGCCGGCCGGTTCGTTGAGCGAGGTCGAGGCCGCGTTGCGCCTGGCGGCACGCTAGTTTCGCAACGCGGGTGGATCATTCCGCCGCTTCATGCGTTGCGTGGCGGTAAGGGAGGCTGAAAGGAGGCGAACCGTGCCGACAATACTGCCCCCGAGCAAGCCGCGAGCGGCCGTCAAGCCGGTCAAGCAGAAGCTGACGCTGGCTTCGCTGCTGTTCAACGGCTTCATGATCGTCAGCGCGCTCGTGCTCGCCTTCATCGTCCTGATCACCGAAGAGCGCTACCTGTTCGGGCCGCGCCTCGACAACGTGGCGGTGAGCGAGCAGAGCGCCCGCCAGAAAGTGCCCTGACCTTCGCGCGGCGGTTACAAAAAAATTATGCCGAACTCGGGTATCAGCCGAGTTCGGCGTAAGCCAGCGGTCCGGTCAGGACCATGGATTTGATCATTGAAACGGGATCAGTGCACGCTGGCGCTATGGCCCTGCTGCAGCCGTACCATTTCGTCTTTCACCTGCAACTTCAGCCGCTTGAGCTCGACGATGCGAAGGGCGTCTGCGCCGGGGTGCGCGAGGCAGTCGTGGATTTCCGCTTCGAGGGCTTGGTGCCGCTTTTCCAGTTCCGCAAGGTTCGATTGCATCGACATGTAGAATGTCTCCTCAATCCGTTGGGATCCTGAGCGAGAAAAGTCTAGCCCAGAATCGGCGCAAGGGCGACGGTACGCCTGTGCGCGTGACCCGGCAATGTTAACAACAAAACCGTGTTCCGTCGCAGGGTTCCGCCCGGGTTGAACCGCCTTGTGGAAAACGCAATAATTCTTGAAGGCCCCGGGACTTGCCGGCTCCCGCGGCGGGGCAGGCCCAAGCGGTGGCGATGAGCAAAGAAGAAGAACGCGAGTTGCGCGAGCAGTTGGCGCGATTGCTGCAGGAGCACCGCGACCTCGACGCCGCCATCGACGCGCTGGTGCTGTCACCGGGTTCCGACCTCGTCCAGATCCAGCGTCTGAAAAAGCGCAAGCTGGTGCTGCGCGACAAGATCCGCCAGCTCGAAGATCAGCTCACGCCCGACATCATTGCCTGATTTAGCGCCGCTCGCGCTTGCGCGCATACATGGTGCGGTCGGCGGCCTCGATCACCGTGTCGAGCGTATCGCCGGGCCCGACCGCGGCGACCCCGGCCGAAGCGCCGACGCAAAGCTGCGCCTCGCCATGCGGCAGCGCGATCGCGGCGACCGCGGTCTCGAGGTCGCGCGCCTTGACGCGCGCCTGGTCCACGCCGGCGTTCCACATCAGCACCACGAATTCGGCGCCGCCGAGCCGCCCGACCACGTCGGACGCACGGACCTGGGCGCAGAGCTGCTTCGCCACCTCGCGCAGCAGGGCATCGCCGGCGGCATGGCCGTGGCGGTCATTGATCCGCTTGAAGTCGTCGAGGTCGAGATAGATCAGGGCTGCGGCGGTGCCGTATCGCTTGACGTAAGCGATCGAGCGTTTGAGCTCGCGCTCGAAGCCGCGCCGGTTGAGAATCTCGAGCAGCGGATCGACGTCGGCATGCGCTTCGAGCTCGGCGATCCGGCGCGTGGCGTCCTCGAGTTCGTGCTTGAGCCGTTCAACTTCGGCGAGCAGCAGCGCAGCCTGACCGACCGGCGGCTGTGCGCTCACCCCGGGCTCAGAGCTCGATGGTGTTGACGGCGCGGTTCTCGATCTCGCCGCGGACATAAGCGTAAAGCCGCGGGTTGCGGGCGGCGAGAATGTTCAACGCGGCCAGCACGGCGTTCGAGGGCTCGAGCACCGTCATGACCGGCACCGCGCTCGGCGCGCGCAGCGACGACCACACGTCGTCGGGGAATTCCTTGACGCTCGCCGGCACGGTGATGACCGGAACGTGCGAGATCGCCGACAGTACCGGGCCCGCGCCGTTCGAGCGGCCGATAAAGGCGATCACCACGGTGTCGGGCACTTCCTGCAGCATGCGCTGAATGATGGCGGCGCCGCGCACCGGCTCCTTGTGGATCGAGCATGTCACCACCGTCATCAGGTCGGTGAATTCGCCGAGCGCCTTGGTGAAGGCTTCCGGGTTGTCCTTGTCCGAGCCGCGCCACAAAATGATGCGCTGCTTCGGCACATGGAAGCGGCCGGTGATGTCGGCGACGCGGCGGTATTTCGCGGCGACGTCGTCGAGCGCGCCGCCGTCGCGATAGACCTGCTTGTCGATATAGGCGCCGCTTTCCAGCACGCGCCAGCTATCGTTGTCGATCACGTCGGCGAGCAGCAGGTTGCCCTTGGCGTCGGTGCCGAACTCGACCTTGAAGTCGACCAGGGTGCCGCCCTCGAGCTGCCAGGCTTTTTCCAGGATGAGGAAGGCGCGCTGCGCGAGGCGCGCCATGTCCTGGCACATCGCCCATTCGTTCTTGTGGGTGAAGACCTCGGACTGCGGCAGGACGAGGAACGGCTCCTGGCCCTGAATCGGCTTGGCGGGATTGAACAGCCGGATTTCCTGCTTGTCCTTGTCATAAATCGCGAGCGGGTCGTCGGCGACCAGCGGCCTGCCCTTCCAGTGCTTGTCCTTGGTCTTGAGAAAGAACTCGACGATCAGCTTGGGGAACAGCTGGCCTTTGACGAAATGCGGGGTGCGCTTGAGGTAGGAGCCGTGCGCTTCCCGCCGCACCACGACCTCGTAGGGCAGCATCGTGCAGTTCGGCGCGACAAACGACGTGGCGCTGTCCTGCTCGACGAAGGCGACCGGCAGGCCGCACGCCTTCAGCAGGCGGAAGACATTGGACGTCGTCGCATTGGCGACGCGGCCTTTGTCCGGAATGATGTCGTGCTTGGCGCCGTCGCCGGCGGTGATGTCGTCCTTCGAGATCACGGCGACGAGGTCGGAGCCGTCCTTAATCTGGTAGACTTTCTTGGTCTTGCCCTCGGTGACGAGCGCGCCAAGCTGGTGCTTCGTCGTCAGGCGGTCTGGCGTTTGAATGTTCACGGCCCGGTTCCCAATAGCTTCAGGTTTATTGGAAACGACAACGTGTACACCAAAGTTTGCGGTGTGAAGAGGGCCAAATCGGGCTGTGGGTTACTTTCCAGGCCCCGCCAGCCCCGTTTTTCGCGGAAATCCTAGCGCAGCACCGGCGCGGTGGTATCGCGGTTGAGGTAGACCGCCGCCAGCAGCAGCGCGGTGAAATAGCTCCAGCCGATGAACGGCACGAACCGCACCGCCAACGCCTGATAGAGCCGGCGCGTGGCTGCCTCGCTTGGCCGGCCGGCGATGGTGGCGACGTTGTCCGGCAGCACGACCACCCGCATCAGGCGCTCGAACTCGAGCGCGGCAAGCCCGTAGCGGTGGGCTTTCACCGCGGCGGTTGCCGCGGCCAGCGCGGCGGCGAACGCGCCATTGCTCTTGAGCCGGTCCGCCACCTCCTTGTCGCGGCGCGGCAAGCCGAGCGCGGCCAGCACGATCGCGAGCACGACATCGTCCCCCCCCTCGCCCGGCAGCGGCGCGACCTGCGGCAGCGGTTCCTTCAAGGCGGCCTCGACCTCGTCCAGGTTCGGGGCGAGCCGGATCACCAGCGGGCGCATGGTGAGGACGAGATCAAGATCGCGCGTCGGTGCGATCAGCAGCCAGTCATCCTCGCTGACGCGGCCGTTGAAGATGGCGGCAAGGTCGCGCGCCAGCGGTCCCTGATCGGCCCGGAACCGGCGCACCGCGGCGCCGCCGCGCTCCAGGCCATCGGCGACGGTGAGCCGCAACAGATTATCGGCACGCCGGCCCAGCAGCCCGACCTCGCGCCGCGCATCCTGGGCGGCCTGGCTGATCGAGGTCGCCGTGAAGGTCTGGGCCGCGGACAGCCGGGGCGTCGCGAGTGCCGCTGCCGCGCCGCCCATCGTTCGCAACAAGTCGCGGCGCGATGTAACCATCGATGCCCCTTTGCAAAAATCGCCCGGCCCGGGCCAAAGCCGGCCCAAGCCGTCCTTGCCACAATTGTGGACTCTGAAGGTCTTTTCTGCTACTGCCGCGCGACTCGAAGGCCCGGTTTTAGCCGGCTTTTGAAACCCGAACACCCGGACACTTATTCCGACACTTGGATAAAGGAGCATTCGTGCAGGTTCTCGTCCGTGACAATAACGTCGATCAGGCCCTCAAGGCGCTGAAGAAAAAGATGCAGCGTGAGGGCATCTTCCGCGAGATGAAGCTTCGCGGCCATTACGAAAAACCATCGGAAAAGAAGGCGCGGGAAAAGGCCGAGGCGGTTCGCCGGGCCCGCAAGCTGGCGCGCAAGAAGATGCAGCGCGAGGGACTTCTGCCGATGAAGCCGAAGCCGGTGATGGGCGCCGGCGGTCCGGGTGGCAGCGGTGGCCGTGGCGGAGCGGGCGGCGGTGGCGGATTTGGCGGCGGCGGCGGCGGACGCCGGTTCGGCTAACACAGATTTTCCGGGTTTCGATTTGATGGCGCGGGCAAAGTGGCCCGCGCTTTTCATTTGCGGTGCGCCCACAAATCCACAGAGCAATTGTCTGAGCCGCGGCAAACGTTCTATGACAGTTTTATGTCACACGAAGACTGAATTATCGTCGTCCGTCTCGTCGTTGCGCTGGCGGTCGGCGGGCTGATCGGGCTCGAACGCACGCTGCACGGATGCCCGGCCGGCTTCCGCACCCACGCCTTGGTCTGCCTCGCCTCGTCATTGCTGATGCTGGTCACGGTTTATCAGCTGCACTGGATGACTGAAGTGCCGCTCGACACCATCCGCGCCGATCCGACGCGCATGGCGCAGGGCATCATGACCGGCATCGGCTTTCTCGGGGCGGGCGTCATCTTCAAGGAAGGCCTCAATGCCCGCGGCCTGACGACCGCCGCGTCGATCTGGATCACCGCCGCGATCGGCATTTTGATCGGCATCGGGTTTTATTTCCCGGCGCTGATCGGCGCGGCCATCGTCCTTGCCGTGCTGGCGGTATTCCGGCGGCTCGAAGCCCTGATGCCGTCCGAATATTACGCGCACCACCGGGTGAACTTCCGGCGCAGCAACGTCACGAGCGAAAAGGACATACGCAAATTGATCGGCGAATGCGGCTTTTCCTTCGCCAACCTGTCGTCCCGCCTCGCCGAGGGCGGCAAGACCTTCGAATACCTGATGACGATCCGCAGCCGCGATCACCGCGCGCCCGAGGTGCTGTCCCGCCGCCTGCGCTCGATGCACAATGTCGTCGAATTCCGCATCACGCCGATCGGCGATTGAGCCTATAATTCCCCGATGAACATCAGGCCTGCCCAGCCGCAGGACGACCACGCGATCTGGCGCATCCTCGAGCCGGCATTCCGCGCCGGCGAGACCTATCCGCTGCCGCGCGACATTTCGCGCGCCGATGCGCTGGCCTACTGGCGCAGCCCCGGCCACGCGGTGTTCGTGGCCCAAGACCCTGAGCAGGACGGCGGCGCGATCGTCGGTACCTATTACCTGCGCGCCAACCAGAAAGGCGGCGGCGCCCATGTCTGCAATTGCGGCTATATCGTCGCGCCGGACGCGATGAAGCGCGGCGTGGCGCGTGCGATGTGCGCGCATTCGCTGGAGATCGCCAAGGCGCGCGGCTTCAGAGCCATGCAGTTCAATTTCGTCATCAGCACCAACCAGCGCGCGGTGCGGCTGTGGCAGAGCCTCGGCTTCGAGATCGTCGGCATGCTGCCCGGCGCCTTCGAGCATCCGAGCGAAGGCCTGGTAACCGCGCTGGTGATGTTCCGGAGGCTCTAGTCTCGACCCACCGGATAAGCGATCGTCGACCGCAGCGCGAGCGCCGGCTGGCGGGTGTCGAGCCTCGTGTGCTGGACGACGATCGGCACATTGGCCGAGATCACGCTGGAGAAATCGGTACCGACCGGCACCGGGGGCGGGATCCTTGAAGTCGTTGAAGCGCAGATGCAGCGTGCGCCGCGCCCCGCAAGTGAACTTGTAGGGTCCGGCCGGCTCGCGGTCGGCGAAATACACCATGAGTTACAGCGCCAGTTATAACGCCTTGACGATCTGCTCGGTCATCTTCTTGGCGTCGCCGAGCAGCATCATGGTGTTGTCGCGATAGAACAGCGGATTGTCGATGCCGGCATAGCCCGACGCCAGTGAGCGCTTGATGAACATCACGGTGCCGGCCTTCCAGACCTGCAGCACCGGCATGCCGTAGATCGGTGACTTCGGGTCGTCCTCCGCCGCCGGATTGGTGACGTCGTTCGCCCCGATCACGAAGGCGATGTCGGCCTGCGCGAATTCCGAATTGATGTCCTCGAGCTCGAACACCTCGTCATACGGCACGTTGGCCTCGGCCAGCAGCACGTTCATGTGGCCGGGCATGCGGCCGGCGACAGGATGGATGGCGTATTTGACCTCGACGCCCTCCTTCTTGAGCTTGTCGGTCATTTCTCTCAAAGCATGCTGGGCCTGCGCCACCGCCATGCCGTAGCCCGGCACGATGATGACCTTCTGCGCGTTCTTCATGATGTAGGCGGCGTCCTCCGCCGAACCGAGCTTGACCGGACGCTGCTCCGCCGCGCCGCCCGCCGGGCCCGCGGTCTCGCCGCCGAAGCCGCCGAGGATGACCGAGATGAAGCTGCGGTTCATCGCGTGGCACATGATGTAGGACAGGATCGCGCCGGACGAGCCGACCAGCGCGCCGGTGATGATCAGCGCGGAATTGCCGAGCGTAAAGCCGATGCCGGCCGCCGCCCAGCCCGAATACGAGTTGAGCATCGAGATCACGACCGGCATGTCGGCGCCGCCGATCGGGATGATCATGAGAACGCCGAGCGCCAGCGCGAGACCCGTGATCAGCCAGAAGTCGAGCGCCGACTGCGAGACGTAAAAGCCGTAAATGAAGAACACCAGCGTCAGCGCCAGCGCAATATTGATGAAGTGGCGGCCGGGCAGCATGATCGGCGCACCCGACATGCGCGCCGATAATTTCAGGAAGGCGATCACCGAACCGGTGAAGGTCAAGGCGCCGATCGCGGCGCCGAGCGACATCTCGATCAGGCTGGCCTGATGGATATGGCCGTGGGTGCCGATGTCGAAGGCCGCCGGGGCGTAGAACGCGCCGGCCGCGACCAGCACCGCTGCCATGCCGACCAGCGAGTGGAACGCGGCGACCAGTTCCGGCATCGAGGTCATCGGCACGCGGCGCGCCACCACGGCGCCGACGCCGCCGCCGATCACGATGCCGCCGGCAACCAGCGCCCAGCCGATGGTGTCGGTCGGCGGATGCGAGCCGAGCGTGGTCAGCATCGCGATCGTCATGCCGATCATGCCGAACTGGTTGCCGCGCCGGCTGGAATCCGGGCTCGACAGGCCGCGCAGCGCCAGGATGAACAGCACGCCGGCGACCAGATAGAGCAGAGCGGCGAGGTTTTGGCTCATGGCCGGCACCCCTCGCCTGTCATCACCCGCGAAAGCGGGTGATCCAGCTCTTTCCTAGAAAGCGCTGGATGGTCCGTCTTCGCGGACCATGACGATGACATCTTGCGAAGAGGTTTCATCGTCCTCCTCACTTCTTCTTCTGGTACATCGCCAGCATGCGCTGGGTCACCAGGAAGCCGCCGAAGATGTTGACCGAGGCGAAGATCAGCGCGACGAAGCCGAACGCGCGCGCCCATAGCGGGCCCTGATCGTTCACCGCGAGCGGCACCCCGACCGCGAGCAGCGCGCCGACCACGATCACCGAGGAGATCGCGTTGGTCACCGACATCAGCGGCGTGTGCAGCGCGGGCGTCACCGACCACACCACGTAATAGCCGACGAACACCGCGAGCACGAAAATCGACAGCCGGAACACGAAGGGGTCGACCGCTGATGCGATATGGTCCATGGGCGGGTCTCTCTAGGCTTTCGGCATGAAATTCGGATGGATGAGCGCGCCGTCTCTGGTCAGCGCGGTGCCTTTCACCAGCTCGTCGTCCCAGTTGATCGCCAGTTTCTTTTCCTTCTTGTCGATCAGGGTATCGAGGAACGTCAGCAGGTTCTTAGCGTAGAGCGCCGAGGACGACGCCGCGAGGCGGCCCGGCACGTTGAGATAGCCGACAATCTTGACCCCGCCGGCCATCGCCACTTCGCCTGGCTTGGCGCCCTCGACATTGCCGCCGCGCTCGACCGCGAGATCGACGATCACCGAGCCCGGCTTCATCGAGGCGACCATGTCCTTGGTCACCAGCTTCGGCGCCGGGCGGCCGGGAATGAGCGCGGTGGTGATGACGATGTCCTGCTTCTTGATGTGCTCGGCGGTCAGCGCGGCCTGCTTGCCCCGATACTCCTTCGACATTTCCTTGGCGTAGCCGCCGGCGGTCTGCGCGTTCTTGAACTCGTCGTCCTCGACCGCGAGGAATTTGGCGCCGAGGCTTTCGACCTGCTCCTTGGTGGCGGGCCGCACGTCGGTCGCCGTCACCACCGCGCCGAGCCGGCGCGCGGTCGCGATCGCCTGCAAGCCGGCGACGCCGACTCCCATGATGAACACTTTCGCGGCAGGCACGGTGCCGGCCGCTGTCATCATCATCGGCAGCGCGCGGCCATATTGCTCGGCGGCGTCGATCACCGCGCGGTAGCCGGCGAGGTTCGCCTGCGACGACAGCACGTCCATCGACTGCGCGCGGGTGATGCGCGGCATCAGCTCCATCGCGAAGGCGATCAGCCCGGCATCCGCCATCTGCTGGAGCGCGGCGTCGTTGCCATAGGGATCCATGATGGCGATGACCAGCGCGCCCTTCTGGTAGTCGGCGAGTTCGTTGGGCGCCGGGCGGCGCACCTTGAGCACGACGTCGGCGCCCTTGACGACGCCCTCCCCGATCGTGGCGCCGGCCGCTTCATAGTCGGCGTCGAGCACGCCGGCGCGCAGACCCGCGCCGCGCTGCACCGCGACGTCGGCGCCGAGCGCCTTGAGTTTTTTCACGGTGTCGGGCGTCGCCGCCACACGCGGTTCGGCCGGATCGGTCTCGGCGGGAATCGCGATCTTCATTAGGGCCCCGGGGGCGGCAGCGAAAGGCGAGATCAGACGAGGAAGTAAGCCATCAGGATCAGCAGCAGCGGGATCAGGATGACGTGCCACTTCAACAGCTTGAGGAACATCAGATAGGTTTCCTCGTGCGCCGGGTAATCGTTGCCCGGAGCGGTCGTGTATTCGACGGTGCCGTGATCGGCCATCGCAGTCTCCTTGCGTCCTGACCCTTCGGAATTAGCCCATATGGCCGCGCCGGGCAACGGCGCCCCGCCTGCTATCCCGCCGGCGCCTGCAGGCCCGCCGCCGTCAGGGCGATCCTTTGCCGCGAGGCGACCGAGGCGACGCGAAAGTTCGCGATCGCCTCGTTGAACAGCCGGTAGAAATTGAGCTCGGCGGCAAGGTGGAGAAACACCGCCCCGAGCCCGATCGCGGCGCGGTCCATGAAGACGAATTCGCGCGGCACCGTGACCGGGCCCTTCGCCGAGCTTTGCGCCTTGAGCGCCTGATGGACGCGAAACGCCTCGCGCCGCCCGTAATCCGACGGCTTGACGCCGTCGGCGATGGTGCGGACGCGGTCGTCGAGCAGCGGGCCGTAGATGAAGCGGGCCCAGATGTTGAGGATGTCGATCAGCTCCTTGCTGAGCCGCTTGAAGCCCCAGGTCTCGTAGGCGTGGACGATGCGCGCCTCGTCGCCATGCTCGAGCCCGCGATAGAGGTCGACCACGCCGCCGACGAAGCTCGGCGGGAAGATGCGGATGCAGCCGTAGTCCAGCAGGTTGATACCGGCGGGTTTTTTCTTGTCGGCAAAGACCGAATAATTGCCGAGATGCGGGTCGCCGTGGATGACGCCGAAGCGCGAGAACGGAAGCCACCAGGCGGTGAACATCGCCTGCGCCAGACGATTGCGAACGGCGAGCGTGTCGCTCTTGTGGGCCAGCATCTTGCTGCCGTCGAGCCAATCCATCGTCAGCAGCCGGCCGGTCGACAGCTCGGGCCAAACACCAGGCACGCGGATCGCCGTCTCGTCCTTCAGCATCGCGCGATAGAGCGCGATGTGCTTCGCCTCGCGATGGTAATCGAGCTCCTCGCGCAGCCGCGCCGCGATCTCCTGCCCGATCTCGCTGGTGTCGATCGCCGGATCGAACCGGCGGCGCAGCGACAGCAGGAAGTGCAACTGATTGAGGTCGGCTTCGACCGCCGACTGCATGTCGGGATATTGCAGCTTGCAGGCCAGCGCGCTGCCGTCCGGCGCGGCCGCGCGATGCACCTGCCCGAGCGATGCGGCGGCCGCCGGCTGGTGCTCGAAGCTCTTGAAGCGCCCTTCCCATCCGGCGCCCAGTTCAGCATTCATGCGCCGGCGCACAAAACCCCAGCCCATCGGCGGCGCATGACTTTGCAGCTTCATCAATTCGGTGGCGTATTCAGGCGGCACGGCGTCGGGAATGGTGGCGAGCAGTTGCGCCACCTTCATGATCGGGCCTTTGAGGCCGCCGAGCGCAGCTGCAAGCGCCAGCGCATTGCCGGGACGATCCTGGCGGCGGCCGAGCGTGCGCGAGGTCGCGATGCGCGCGGCGACGCCACCGACATTGACGCCGACGCGGGCGTAGCGCTTGGCGCGAGCCGACAGGCGGTTGCGCTCGCGGTCCTTGCCGGTCTTCGGCGGCGGCATCAGCCGGCCCGGTCGAGCGCTTCAAGCTCGGTGATCAGGCCGGCGATCACGCTCAAACCGCCCTGCCAGAACTGCGGGTCGCGGGCATCAAGCCCGAATGGCGCCAGCAATTCGGTGTGGTGCTTGGTGCCGCCGGCCGACAGCATCGCCAGATAGCGCTCGGCAAAGGCCGAGGCCGACTTCTCGTAAACCGCGTAAAGCGAGTTCACCAGGCAATCGCCGAATGCGTAGGCGTAGACGTAAAACGGCGAATGGATGAAATGCGGGATGTAGGTCCAGAACGTCTCGTAGCCTTCCTTCAATTCGATCGCAGGCCCGAGGCTCTCGCTCTGCACTGACATCCACAGTTCGCACAGTTTGTCGGCGGTGAGCTCGCCGTTGCGGCGCTCGAGATGCACCTTGCGTTCGAACGAGTAGAACGCGATCTGGCGCACCACGGTGTTGATCATGTCCTCGACCTTGGCGGCGAGCATCGCCTTGCGCTGCTTGGCGTCGGTGGTGGCGGCCAGTAGCTTGCGGAAGGTCAGCATCTCGCCGAACACCGAGGCGGTCTCCGCGAGTGTGAGCGGCGTCGGCGCCATCAGCGCCCCGTTCGGCGCGGCGAGCACCTGATGGACGCCGTGGCCGAGCTCATGCGCCAAAGTCATCACATCGCGCGGCTTGCCCTGGTAATTGAGCAGCACATAAGGATGCGCCGACGGCACGGTCGGATGCGCGAAGGCGCCGGGCTGCTTGCCCGCCCGCACCGGCGCGTCGATCCAGTGGCGATCGAAGAAGCGTTCGGCGACCTCGGCCATTTTCGGCGAAAACGCGCAATAGGCCGTGAGCACCGTGTTGCGCGCCTCGTTCCAGGGGATGACGCGCTGCGCGACCTTGGGCAGCGGCGCGTTGCGGTCCCAATGCGGCAGCGTCTTCTTGCCGAACCAGCGCGCTTTCAGCGCGTAATAGCGATGCGAGAGTTGCGGATAGCTGGCACGCACCGCGCTGACCAGCGCGTCGACCACCTCGGGCTCGACGCGGTTCGACAGATGGCGCGCCGCGGCGACGTCGTGAAAGCCGCGCCAGCGGTCGGAAATTTCCTTGTCCTTCGAAAGCGTATTGGTGACCAGCGCGAACTGCCGGATATTTTGCCGGAAGGTTTTGGCGAGCGCCTGCGCCGCTTCCTTGCGCTTCTTGCCGTCGGTGTCCTGCAACAGATTGAGCGCCGGCTCGATCGGCAATTCCTTGCCGCCGATCTTGAAACGCAGGTCCGCGATCGTTTCGTCGTACAGCCGGTTCCAGGCCGAATAGGCCGTCACCGACTTTTCATGAAACAGTTCCTCGACACGATCCTCGAGCTGATAGGGCTTGTCCTTGCGCACATCCTCGATCCACGGCCGGTAATGACCGACCGAAGGCTCCGCCATCGCGGCGTCGAGCACCTTGTCGTCGATGCGGTTCAATTCGAGCGTGAAGAACAGCAGATGCAGCGCCGCCGCGGTCAGCCGCTCGTTCATGTCGCCGTAGAATTTCGAGATCGCCGGATCGCTGGTATTGCCGGCGTGCAGCAGGCCCGCATAGGAGCCGAGCCGGCCGAGCAGATCGTCGAGCGCCTCGTAGCGCCTGAGCGCACCGGCCAGGCCGGCGGGGTCGTTGGCGGCGAGGCCGGCGAGCTTCCCCTTGTAGGCAGTCTCGAACGCGACGGCTTCGGCCTCGCCCTTCTCGAGGTCGGCCTTGAGCGCCGGACTGTCGGTCGCCGGGTAAAGGTCCGCCAGATTCCATTCCGGCAGGGCGCCCAATTTGCCGGACGGCACGTCGGGCTGCCTCGCGGTGCGGCGAGCGGGCGGCTTGAGCGGCGCGGGCTTTTTCTTGACGGCGGAGCGGGGTGGCATTGGAGGTCCTGCGGGGAGCGATTTCCGGCGGTGACTGTGCGCCGGAAAGACCGCGGTTTTCAACATGGCGCGGGCCCGCAGGAAACATCCTCCAGGCCCGGGCGCGAGGCTTAACAGCCCATTAAGGCCGTTCGGCGACATTGCACCAAATCGGTACACTTTGGTGGAGTGCCAATGTCCCAAGTCGTGTCCCAAGTCGCGTCCTCAGTCGTGTTGATCGTCGACGACGATCCGGTCCAGCGCCGCCTCCTCGAAAACATGGTGCAGCGTTTCGGCTACGAGGCCGTGACCGCCGCGAGCGGCGACGAGGCCGCGAACTTGATCTGCGGCACGGCCGGTGCGCGCATCGACTGCGTCGTGCTCGACTTGGTGATGCCCGGGCTCGACGGCATGGGCGTGCTGTCGCGCATGAACGAAGCCGGCCGCGCCATCCCGGTGATCGTGCAGACCGCGCATGGCGGCATCGACAATGTGATCTCCGTGATGAAAGCCGGCGCCACCGACTTCGTGGTGAAGCCGGCGAGCGCCGAACGGTTGCAGATTTCGCTGCGCAACGCGATCGCCACCAAGGCGCTGGCCGGCGAGTTGCAGCGCCTGAAGCGCAGCCATGACGGCACGCTGACTTTCGCCGACATGGTGACGCGCTCGCCGCGCATGAAGGCAGCGCTCAAGAGCGCGGAGAAAGCCGCCGCCTCCGACATCCCGGCGCTGATCGAGGGCGAATCCGGCGTCGGCAAGGAAATGATCGCGCGCGCCATTCACGGCTCGTCGGCGCGCCGCGCTAAGCCGTTCGTCGCCGTCAACTGCGGCGCGCTGCCGGACAACCTGGTCGAGTCGATCCTGTTCGGGCACGAGAAGGGTTCGTTCACGGGCGCCACCGAGCGCCACGGCGGCAAGTTCTTCGAGGCCGACGGCGGCACCCTGTTCCTCGACGAGGTCGGCGAACTGCCGCTCGCCGCGCAGGTCAAATTGCTGCGCGCGCTGCAGGAGGGCGAGATCGAGCCGGTCGGCGGCAAGAAGCCGGTCAAGGTCGACGTCCGCATCGTCTCCGCCACCAATCGCGACCTGATCGCCGACGTCAAAGCCGGGCGCTTTCGCGAGGACCTGTTCTATCGCCTCCACGTCTTCCCGATCACGGTGCCGCCGCTGCGCACCCGGCCCGACGATATTCCGGAACTGGTGCGGCATTTCCTGGCGCGCTTTTCGGCCGAGGAAGGCAAGCGCGTCATAGCGGTGTCGAGCGAGGCGATGAGCCTGCTGTGCGCGTTCAAATGGCCGGGCAATGTGCGCCAGCTCGAGAATGCGATCTTCCGCGCCGTGGTGCTCGCCGACGGCGCCGAGATCGGCATTAACGAGTTCCCGCAGATCGACGCGCATGTCGGCGACGATGCGCAATCGGACATGACCGACATGCGCCCGCCCGTGGTCGCCGGCGTTTCCATTGCGCCGGAGGCGCAACCGCAATTAACCATCAACGCGGACGTGATGGCCTTGCTCGACGCCGCCGGTGACGTTCGCCCGCTCGAGGAGTTAGAACGCGAGATCATTCGCTTCGCGATCTCGCATTACCGCGGGCAGATGTCGGAAGTGGCGCGGCGCCTGCAGATCGGACGCTCGACGCTCTACCGCAAGCTCGAAGGGCTCGAGATCGCCACAGAGGTTACCGAGGGCGCGACAGGGTAAACGGCGCGCGCGATTTACCAAACCCGCCTGCGTTAGCTGTAATCGAAGGTGGTTTTCGAAAACGGTCGAATGCAACGCGGATCGGCCGCATAATAGAGAGCGTGTTGTTCAGGAGTTCAACGTAATGCGTATCAAGGCTTCCGATCGGCTGTTTGCCGGCACCATTCTCGCATTGGCCGTCGTGCCGTTGCCTGGCGCTCCGTTCAGCGCGTTTGCCGCGCCGAATATCCTGCAATCCGATCCGCCGCCGCCGCTGATGTTGCGGGCGCAGCCGCGCCGCGACGTCGCGCCGACCCGCACTCCGCAGTCCCAGCCGCAGCCGCAGCCGCAGTCGCAGCCCGTCGCGGCGCCAACTTATTCCGAGCCCGTCACTCCGCGCGCGCAGGCAACTCCGCCGGCCGCAGCGCCGAGCAACGAATCTCCTCCTGAACGCAGCGTTGTGGACCGCCTGTTCGGCGCCAGCGACGCGCAGATCACCGACAAGATTCGCGACACGATCGCCGCCAAGCGGCACGAAACCGTGCTAGCGCGGCCGCAGGACCGCACTGGCGCCGAGACGTTCTACAAGTCGCGCAACTATGCGCCGCTGTGGATCAAGGACGGCGCGTTGACCTCGCGCGCCAAGGTGACCATCGCGCGCCTGAAAAATGCTGGCGCCGACGCGCTCGACCCGTCCGATTATCCGGCGCCGGACTTTTCCGGCGGCGCCGACGCGCTCGCCGAAGCGGACCTGCGCCTGACCAATTCAGTGCTGACCTATGCGCGCCACCTCCAGGTCGGCCGCATTGCGCCGACCCGCGTGTCGGCGGAAGTCTCGTATCCCGACCACACGCCTGATCCGGCCGACATCCTGCGCCGCGTCGCCGACGCATCGAACGTCGACGCCGCGTTCGACGGCTTCAATCCACCGCACGCCGGCTTCCGGGCGCTGCGCGACAAGTTCACGGCGCTGCGCGCCAATGCGAGCGCCGACGAGGACACCGGCCGCATTCCCGACGGCCCGGCGGTCAAGCCCGGCATGAAGGACCCGCGCGTTCCGATGCTGCGCGTGAAGCTCGGCGTGTCGGGCAGGCCCGACGACCTCACTTATGACAACGCGCTCGCCGCGGCGGTCAACCGCGTGCAGGCCCGGGCCGACATCAAGGGCAAGGGCATTCTCGACGACCGCGCGGTGGCGCTGATCAACGGGCCGAAGGCCAGTCAGCAGGTCGCCACGATCGAAGCCAATATGGAGCGCTGGCGCTGGCTGCCGCGCGACCTCGGCCGCGCTTATGTGATGGTCAACGTGCCCGACTTCACGCTCAAGGTCGTCAAGGACAACGAGCTGGTCTGGCGCACCAAGATCGTGTCCGGCAAGCCGCAGACACCGACCCCGCTGGTCACCGCGTCGATGGAGTCGGTCGTCGTCAATCCGTCGTGGTTCGTGCCACAGTCGATCATCCAGAACGAGCTGCTGCCGCAGTACGAGCACGACCCGCTGGTGTTCGAGCGCATGGGCCTCGAGGTCAAGCGCGGTCCGGACGGCAACATCAACGTCGTGCAGCCGCCCGGCGCCGCCAACGCGCTCGGCCGCATCAAGTTCAACTTCCCGAACAAGTTCCAGGTCTACCTGCACGACACGCCGGAGAAGCGGCTGTTCTCGTACGAAAAGCGCGCGTTCAGCCACGGCTGCATGCGGGTCGAGGACCCGACCAAGTTCGGCGAGGTCATGCTGCATCTGGCGATGGCCGGCCCGACCCCGAATTCGCCGCAACTGCTCTCGATGTTCGGCCACGAGGAAAAGATCTTCAAGCTGCAGAGCCGGCCGATGGTCCACCTCACCTATCAGACAGCCTATGTCGACGACGGCGGCAAACTGGTGATGCGCGACGACCTTTACGGGTTCGACAGCCGCATCCACACCATCGTCACCACCGACGAGCGCAAGATCGCCGATGTCGCGCCGCCGCAGGACCCGAAACGGGAACAGGCGACCGCCAAGAGCAACCAGGAAATCCTGCGCCGCGTCGAGCGCCGCGAGGCCGGGAACCCATTCGCGTTCTTCGAGCGCTTGTTCCGCTGATCGCAAACCGACCGATGGAACTTTTTCCGGGCGCTCGAAAAAAAGAGCGCCCGGCCCGTTTTAGGCCACAGTCCTTATCTACCCCTCGATGATCGGGGGGACGGTTCGCCGCTAAGGCTGCGTTAACCCGTCCCGATAAGACTGCCGTCTTGTAGTGCCCGGCGCGTTTTTGCCCGGGGACGCCTAAGACGGCGATACCGGGACGGGACAGTGATAGTTCGTAACGCGCGCGGACGTTCTCTATTGTTGGCTCATGCCCGCCGCTGGCGCACCGCCAGCCTAGCCGCGCTGCTGTTCGTCACTGCCACCAGCACCTTGCAGAACGCCGTCGCCGAGGGCGACACCCGCACCCTTTCGTTCCATCACGTTCACACCGGTGAGGACATCACCGTCACCTTCAAGCGCAACGGCCGCTACGACGAGGCCGCGCTCGCCAAGCTCAACTGGTTCATGCGCGACTGGCGCAAGGATCAGGAGACCACGATGGACCGCCAGCTGTTCGATCTGCTGTGGGAGGCCTATCGCGAGGTCGGCGGCGCGGAGCCGATCCAGGTGATCTGCGGCTATCGCTCGCCACAAACCAATTCGATGTTGCGCTCGCGCTCGAGTGGAGTGGCGCAATTCTCGCTGCACACGCAAGGCGACGCCATGGATTTCTACATTCCCGGTGTGGCGCTGGAGAAGGTGCGCGAAGTCGGCCTTCGCATGCAGCGCGGCGGCGTCGGTTTCTACCCGACCTCCGGCTCGCCGTTCGTCCATCTCGATACCGGCGCGATCCGGCATTGGCCGCGCATGACCCACGATCAACTGGTCCGCGTGTTCCCCAGTGAACGCACCGTCCACGTGCCGTCGGACGGCCAGCCGCTCGCCGGCTACGCCATGGCGCTCGCCGACGTCGAACGCCAGGGCCGCGCGCCGAACTCCGTGTCGCTGGCCGCCGCACGCAATGTCGGCGCCATCGGCGACGACGAAGAGCGCACCGCCAGCGTTCCCGACAAGCGCAGCCTGTTCGCCCGCATGTTCGGCCCGCGCGAGGAGACGAATGAGCCGGCGGCGAAGCCGAAAAAGCCGGCCCTGCGCGAATCGATTGCGGTCGCGCAGATCCCGGTCAGCGCGCCGCCGCTCGCGGTGACGACCGAACGCATCGTGCCGGTGCCGAAGGGCCGCCCTGTGATGGTTGCGGCCGCAACCCCGACCCCGCGCTCGCGTCCGCAAATGATGGCCGCCGCCAATCCGCTGACCGAACGCGGCCTTTGGCCGCTTGAGGTCGCCTCCGCCGATCCGGGCGTGACCGCCGCGCTGGCCTATGCGCCTGCTACCGATGTCCGCGCTTCGGTGCGCCCGAACGCGCCGATGGGTAATACCGCCGCGGGGATCGCCGATGCCGGCGCCGCGAAAAACGACCGGCTTGCCACGACGGCGACGTTCGCGAGCCGGTTCGAAGCGTCAACCCCCTGGATGCGCGCGATGATCCTGACCCCGAGCGTCACCGCGGCGATGACGACGACCCAACTCGGCGCGCTCGACACGAAGCCGATCGCCGAATTCATGCGCAAGCCGTCATCGGCGCTGGTGATGACCTTCGCCGACGACCCGCATTACGGGATGGAAACCAGCCAGTTCAGCGGCAACGCCGTCGTGTTTTTGGCGACCGCGACGTTCCGCATGCAGACCGCCTTGCTGGTCCGGTGACGCGCTGGTGGCGTGACACCCACGGAAACTTCAATATGACGACGAGACGCATCGGCCGGCTCAGTTGAGCATGCCGAGCGCGTGCTTATACGTCTCCAACACCGCTTCCTCTTCCTTGCGCTCGTCGACGTCCTGCTTGCGCAGCTTGACGATGGTGCGCAGCGCCTTGACGTCGTAGCCGTTGCCTTTGGCCTCGGCGTAGACGTCGCGGATGTCGTCTGAGGTGGTCTTCTTTTCTTCTTCCAGGCGCTCGATGCGCTCGACGAAGGCCTTGAGCTGATCCTTGGCGAAGCGGGCGGCGGGCTGGTCTTTGGCGGCTGCGGCTGTGGCAGGCATCGCGGTCTCCTCATTCGGCTTACGAGAGACCCGAGTCATAGGGAGATTTGCCGCGAAGCGGGCATGGCTTGGCGCTAAAGCCCCCGACATTCACACCTGTTCATAAGCCGGGTAAGTTTTAGTGCCGCGGGCTTGATTTCGCGAAAGCCGCCTTTTGCTCGCTGCTCGTTTCTTTCTGGTACTTCTTGCGCCATTCGTCGTAGGGCATGCCGTAGACGATCTCGCGGCTCTCGTCCTTGCTCAGCGGCAGGCCTTTGGCGTCGGCGGCGTCCTTCATCCAGTTCGACAGGCAGTTGCGGCAGAAGCCGGCCAGATTCATCAGATCGATATTCTGCACGTCGGTGCGCGAACGCAGGTGCTCGACCAGGCGCCGGTAGACGGCGGCCTCGAGCTCGGTGCGGGTCTTGTCGTCCATCGCGATCCTCCGGCCTTCCAACATCCTGCAAGATAGTGAGGACGCCCGCCGCTTGCCAGAGCAGGCCGCCGGGCCGCTATAGTGCGCCGCCAATGACCAAGCCCCGCGCCTTTCTGCGAATGCTTTTCGACACCGCGGTCGCCGCCGCGCATCCGGCTTCCTCGCTGCCCGGCCTGTTGCCGACCCCGCCGAACGGCCGGCTAATCGTGCTCGCCGCCGGCAAGGCCGCCGGCTCGATGACGGAGGTCACGGAGGCGCATTATCTCGACACGCTGAAGCTCGTGCCGGAACGATTGATCGGCGTCGCGGTGGCGCGCCACGGCTACGGGCGGCCGACCCGGCGCGTTGAGATGATCGAGGCCGGTCACCCGATTCCGGACGCCGAGGGCCTCAAGGCGGCGGCACGCGCCCTCGAACTGGCCGACGGCGCCGGCGCCGACGATCTCGTCCTCGTGCTGATGTCGGGCGGCGCTTCGGCGAACTGGATCGCGCCGGCGAACGGGCTCGCCTTTTCCGACAAGCAGGCGGTGACGCGGGCCCTGCTGCGCAGCGGCGCCAATATCGGCGAGATCAACACCGTGCGCCGCCATCTCTCGCGCATCAAAGGCGGCCGCCTTGCGCGCCATGCGCGCCCGGCCCAGGTGGCGACGCTCGCGATCTCCGACGTGCCGAATGATAGTCCGGCGGCGATCGGATCGGGCCCGACCGTGCCCGATCCGACGACGCTTGCCGACGCGCGCGAGATCGTCGCGCGCTACGGACTCGATCTGCCCGCGGCGGTCGCGCGCGCGCTCGACGATCCCGCCAACGAGACGCCGAAACCAGGCGATCCGGTGTTCGGCGGAACGACCTTTGCGCTGGCGGCCCGCCCCGCCGACGCGCTCGATGCCGCCGAGCAGCAGATCCGCCGCGGCGGCTACGATTGCGTGCGGCTCGGCGACAACCTCGAGGGCGAGGCCCGCACCGTCGCCGCCGATCACGCCGCGCTGGCGCGCAAGCTGCAGACCGACGGCAAGCGCGCCGTGATCCTGTCGGGCGGCGAATTGACGGTGACAATCCGCGGTAAGGGTCAGGGCGGCCCGAACCAGGAATATGCCCTGGCGCTCGCCGCCGCGCTCGACGGCGCGCGTAATATCTACGCGATTGCGGGCGACACCGACGGGACCGATGGCGGCGGCGGCAGTGCGGCCGATCCGGCTGGCGCATTCGCCGACACGACGACCGCACAGCGCGCCCGCGCGCTCGGCCTCGATCTTGCCGCGTTCCTCGCCGACAACAATTCGACCGGTTTCTTCGCGAAACTGGGCGACCTCCTAGAAACCGGGCCCACCTACACCAACGTCAACGACTTTCGTGCCATCGTCGTGGACAATGTGTAGGTTCACGCGGCCCCCGAATCGAACCTACATCCGTGACAACGCTCCTGACCGCCTTCCGCCACGCCCTCCTCCTCGGCATCGCCGCCTCGGCGGTGCTGCTGCTGTCGGCGCCGGCGCACGCCGACTTCCGGCTGTGCAACAACACCGGCAGCCGTGTCGGCGTCGCGATGGGCTACAAGGATGCCGACGGCTGGACGACGGAAGGCTGGTGGAATGTCCCCGGTCGGGCCTGCGAAACATTGCTGCGCGGCGGGCTGGTGGCGCGCTATTATTACATCTATGCGGTCGACTACGACCGTGGCGGCGAATGGTCGGGCAAGGCCTATATGTGCTCACGCGACAAGGAGTTCACCATTCGCGGCACCGAGGACTGCCTGGCGCGCGGCTATGACCGCACCGGCTATTTCGAGGTCGACACCAGCGAGCAGCGCTCATGGACGGTGCAGTTGACCGACACCGCCGAGCAGCCGCAGCAGGGTGGTGGCGCGCAGACGCCGCCTTATTCCGCTCCGCCGGCCGGACGCGCACCGCCGCAGCCCGGAGCGCCGAAGCCATGAGACGGCTGCGCCGCGCCAAGGTCGTTGCCACGCTCGGGCCGTCGTCCTCGAGCGCCAAGATGATCGGCAAGCTGTTCACCGCCGGCGCCGACGTGTTCCGCATCAACATGAGCCACACCTCGCACGGGCACATGCGCGAGCTGGTCGGCATGATCCGCGGCGTCGAGCAGGAGTTCGGCCGGCCGATCGGCATCTTGGTCGACCTTCAGGGGCCGAAGCTGCGGCTCGGCACGTTCGGCGGCGGCTCGGCGATGGTGTCGAAGGGCGAGACTTTCGTGCTCGACGCCGACAGCGCGCCGGGCGACGGCAAGCGCGTGCTGCTGCCGCATCCGGAGATCTTCGCGGCGGTGGCGCGCGGCCACACTTTGCTGCTCGACGACGGCAAGGTGCGTCTGAGCGTCACCGAAGCCTCGCCCAAACGCATCGTCACACGCGTCGAGGTCGGCGGCAAGTTGTCGGACCGCAAGGGCGTCAGCCTGCCCGATTCGACCATCCCGGTGGCGGCTTTGGCCGAGAAAGACCGTTCCGATCTCGAGGCGGCGCTCAATACCGGCGTCGACTGGATCGCGCTGTCCTTCATCCAGCGCCCGGAAGACATCGCCGAGGCAAAGAAGATCACGCGCGGCCGCGCCGCGATCATGGCGAAAATCGAGAAGCCGCAGGCGGTGAAGCGGCTGTCCGAAATCCTCGACATCACGGACGCGCTGATGGTGGCGCGCGGCGATCTCGGCGTGGAAATGCCGCTCGAACGCGTGCCCGGCGTGCAGAAACAGATGACGCGCGCGGCCCGGCTCGCCGGCAAGCCGGTGGTGGTGGCGACGCAGATGCTCGAATCCATGATCCACTCGCCGGTGCCGACCCGTGCCGAAGTGTCCGACGTCGCCACCGCGATCTTCGAGGGCGCCGACGCCGTCATGCTGTCGGCCGAATCCGCGGCCGGGCAATATCCGGTCGAAGCGGTCGCCATGATGAACCGGATTGCCGAAGAAGTTGAGAACGACCAGAATTTCCGCTCGATCATCATGGCGCAGCGCGCCGAGCCGGAAGCCACCGGCGCCGACGCCATCGCGGACGCCGCCCGCCAGATCGCGGAAACGCTCGATTTATCGGCGATCGTATGCTGGACCGCGTCGGGCTCGACCGGGATGCGCATGGCGCGCGAGCGGCCGAAGCCCCCGATCATCGCGCTGTCGCCGAATGTCGGGACCGGGCGCCGGTTGTCGGTGGTGTGGGGCGTGCATTGCGTGGTGACCGAGGACGCCCACGACCAGGACGACATGGTGGAGCGCGCCTCGCGCATCGCGTTTCGCGAGGGCTTCGCCAAAGCCGGCGAGCGGGTCATCATCGTCGCCGGGGTGCCGCTCGGCACGCCGGGCGCGACCAACATGCTGCGGCTCGCCTTCGTCGGGTCGGATCCCGCCAACGCCGATTAGTCGCGGCGCGATTGCGCCATCAGGCGGTCGATCGCCGCGACGATGAGATCGGGCGCGGCGTAATGCACCATATGGCCGACGCCGGGCAGCACGGTGAGCTCGCCGTGCGGCAATTGCCGCGCGATGGCGCGCGCGTGAATATCGGTCGAAACAATGTGGTCCGTGTCATCACCTGCGATGATGACGGCCGGCGCCGCGATCTCGCCATAGCGTGGCGCCTGGGCGGTGACGAACGGCTTGAGGGCCACCAAGTCCTGCGCGTTGGCGATGGTTTCCAAGGGCCGCAAGATCATGCGCACGGCGGTTTGTGCGGCGTAATCCGGCGGCGGCAATTGCGGAGCGAACACCGACCTTATTCCGGCGTCGATCAGCAGGTGTCCGGCCGGAACAACGACCGTATAAGCGATCACCGCCCCGATGTATGGCGTCGCGATCAGCGAATTGAGCCAGCCAATGCCGCCTTGCCAGGGATGCGTGACCGGCGACAGCAGCACGAGCCCGGCAATTTCCGCTGGATAAGCAAGCGCGTAGGCGGTGGCCAGCGCGCCGCTCCACGAATAGCCGACCATCACCGCGCGCTTCACTCCGATCCGCGCCAGCGCCTGGTGAATTAATTCCGCTTGCCGCCCCGGCGACGCGTCGGCACGGCCACCTGGCCGGTCGCTCCAGCCATGACCCGGCCGGTCGATCAGAATGACGCGGTAATGCGCGGCCAGCCGCTCGCCGAGCGCCAGCCGCATGTCGAGCAGGTTGCCGCTGGCGCCGTGCAGCAGCACGACCGCCGGCGCATCCGCCGGACCCAGCTCGACGATGTGAAGCCGCCCGCCCTCGACGTCGACAAAGCGGCCCGACGGCGGATAAGCGCGCGCGATGGCGAGCGTCCCGACCGCCGTGACGATGGCAAGCGCGGCAAGCACCAGCGCGGCGGCGATCACGATCATGCAAATGGTGCGAAGCCGGCGGGACATGCCCGCTTTATACAGAGGGAAGCGATCAGATGTCGCGGCCTTCGACCTTTTCGGTCAGGCTCTTGATGAGATCCGGAATTCGCTCCATGCGCGGATAGAGCTCGACCGCGCGGCGATAAACATCCAGCGCGTGCTTGTCGTCGCCCATCTCCTGCAACAGCAGGCCGAGGCCCGACAGCGCCCCGAAGTGGCGCGGCTCGCGGCGCAGAACTTCGCGGATGTCCGCCAGCGCCTGGCCGTAGTCCTTCTTCATGTAATAGAGCGTGGCGCGGCGATTCCACGCCTCGGCGTAATCCGGCCGGATCTTGACGATGGCGTCGAGCAATTTGATCGCCAGGCCGAGGTCCTTGGCTTCGACCGCGGTTTTCACGCGCGTCATCAGAATGTTCGCGATGTCGCTCCGGGTCACGAACCACAGCGCCCAGATGCGCTGCTCGATCGCCTTGGCGCTGCTGTCGTCGGGCGCCAGCTTGAGCGCTTCGAACAGAAAATCGAGGTTGCGGGTCGGGTCGCCTTTTTGCGGCTTCGGCAGATTGGCGGGCGGCTCGATCAGCTTGCCCTTCGGCGACTGCGCGGCGGCCGGCAACAGCGAGCCGGCGGCCAGCAATGCGGCGACTAGGACGGCAATAACCGGCGTGCGACTGCAGAATCGAAGGCCCATGGCGCGGAGTTTATTAGCTCGGGCGGGCGAGGCAAAGGCCGCAAACTTCAAAGCCGCGTGAAACGGCACCGCGCGGACTAGCCCTGGCGGGCCTTGAAGCGGCGCTGGGTCTTGTTGATCACATAGACCCGGCCCTTGCGGCGCACGAGGCGGTTGTCGCGATGACGCCCGCGCAAAGATTTCAGCGAATTCCGGACTTTCATGACTGTCTCTGATGAATTGGGGGCGTGTTGCCGGGTTGATAAGGGCCGGACCGCCCACTGTCAACGCAATCGCCGGCGGAACAAGCCCGAACCAGCGCGATTTATGCTGACTCTGCAAGCCGCCGGCGCATAATCGCGGAAAAAAGCTGGAACAGCCGCACGGTGGGAGGGCGCCAATGATCTGGATCGAGGCTGCCGGCTATGTGGCGTCGGCATTGGTGTTCGCCACCTTCTGCATGAAGACGATGCTGCCGTTGCGGGCGGCGGCGATCGCAAGCAACGTCGCCTTCATCACCTATGGCTATTTCGGCGGCCTGTATCCCGTGCTGATCCTCCATTTGGTGCTGCTGCCGATGAACATCTGGCGCAGCATCGAGATGCTCCGGCTGATCAAGCGGGTCGAGCGCGCCGCCGGGGACGACTTCTCGGTCGATTGGCTCAAGCCGTTCATGAAGGCCGTGCGCCACAAAGCCGGCCATGTTCTGTTTCGGCGCGGCGACAAGGCCGACCGCCTGTTCATGGTCATCGGGGGTGAGCTTGTCCTCGAAGAGGTCGGACAACCGCTGCGGCCGGGCGAAATGTTCGGCGAGATCGCGCTGTTTTCCGCGGCCCACCTTCGGACGCAAACCGTGCGTTGCGTCAGTGACGTCGAGTTGTTGTGGATCGGCGAGCGCGAGCTTGCGCAGCTCTGCTACCAGAATCCGGCGATCGCGTTCCATTTCCTGCGGCTGATCACCAACCGGCTGCTCGCCAACGCCGCGCGGCCGCGCGTCGCGTCCGACCCGCCGGCCCCGGCTGCGGCCTGATCGTCACAACCCTGGAGAGGCGAGACCGCCCTTGCCCCGCAGCACCGAGCGTTTCCTGACCACCCATACCGGCAGCCTGCCCCGGCCGGACGATCTTATCCGCATGATGTATGCGCGCGAGGAAGGCGTGCCGGTCGATCCGGCGGCGGTGGCCGCACGGGTCAAGACGGCGGTCGCCGAAGTCGTGAAGAAACAGGCCGACGCCGGAATCGACCTGATCAATGACGGCGAGATGTCGAAGCCGAGCTACGCCACTTACGTCAAGGATCGCCTCACCGGCTTCGGCGGCACCGGCAACACATTCGTCTATCAGGACCTGGCCGCCTACCCGAAGCTGGAAAAACGCGTGTTCGGCGATCCCGGCCGCTCGCGCCGCAAGACGCCCGCCTGCAACGCGCCAATCGCGGTGCGGGATGCCCATGCGGCGCAAACCGACGCCGATAATCTCAAGGCGGCGCTGGCAACGGTGAAATCCGTCGGCGGCTTCATGAGCGCGGCCTCGCCGGGCGTGGTCTCGCTGTTCTTTCGCGACGACCATTACGGCTCGCGGGAAAAATACCTCGAGGCGATCGCGGATGCGATGCGGCACGAATACGAAACCGTCGCCAAGGCCGGCTTTGTGCTCCAGATCGATTGCCCCGATCTGGCGATGGGACGCCACATTCAATATGCCAGCCTCGACCTCGCGGAATTCCGCAAGCGGATCGGCCTGCACATCGCGGCGCTCAATCACGCCGTGGCGAGCATGCCGGCCGAGCAACTGCGCATGCACCTGTGCTGGGGCAATTACGAAGGCCCGCACCATTGCGACGTGGCGCTCGCCGACATCGTCGACATCGTGTTCGGGGCAAAGCCGGGCGCGATCTCGCTCGAAGCGGCCAATCCGCGCCACGCGCACGAGTGGAAGCTGTTCGAGACGGTGAAGCTGCCGGACGGCAAGATGCTGATCCCCGGCGTGATCGAGTCGAAGTCGAATTTCATCGAGCATCCCGAGGTGATCGCGCAGCGTATCGGCCGCTACGCCAACCTGGTCGGCCGCGAGAATGTGATCGCCGGGTCGGATTGCGGCTTCGGCACCTGGGTCGGCCAGGCCGCGGTCGACCCCGACGTGGTGTTCGCCAAACTTGCAGCGCTGGCGCAAGGCGCCCGCATCGCGAGCCAGCAGTTCTGGAAAAAATGAAGATCAGTTCGTGGTGGCGGACGCAGTCCAACGCGAACCCGTCTCAGCTGCCAAATTCCCTGCTAACAGGGAAAACAACAGGGAATTTTTCAATTTCGCGCCAACTTGCGGCTCAGTGGGCCACATATGCCCAATGATTTTGGGGCTATTGAGCCAAATTCCCTACGCATCGGAACAGGGAATTTTTTAAACTGAGCAGGGAATTCTGGCGCAGGAAACAGGGAATTTCGTCCGCCAAAACAAAAAGCAACGTCGGATTAGGTTTTCGGTACACACAGCCACTGCGTTTCCACCAGGGCGGATCAAGGAGGCACGCGATTTCAACCGATAACGATGGGATCCGCGGTGCATGCCGGCGCAGTTTCTGTACCACTACCCGTTCCCGTCACCGCTGGATCAAGCCGCGCAAATACAATAACCTCTCCATCGCGCTAGTACAAAAAACCCGTCAGGCCAGCCGTGGACCGAGAAAGATCTCACGCCTCTAATGGCGAAGTTTTGGATCTCTGAACTTTTGTATATAGGCTCATCTACATCTTACCACTCAACTTAAATTTTGGTGCATTGGCGAAAGCGCCTTGCCAACTCACAAGGAATGAAGCCAATGCGACGCGAGATTCGAGTCGAAGGGCTTAACGCTCCAATCAGCCACTACACCGACGCGGTACAATTCAATGATCTGCTCTTTATCTCCGGCGTTGCACCGCTCGATGAAAATTCGAAGCTTGTCGGCCACGATGATGTCGTCGCGCAAACTCGCCAGGTTTTCAAAAATCTGGAACGGATTCTGACGGTTGCCGGAATCGGCTTTGCCGATGTTCTGCGCGTTACGGTCTATTTGACGGACGTCAACGACCGTCCGCGGATCAATCCGGTGCGCGCGGAATATTTCGGAACCACGCGTCCTGCCTCGACTCTCATCGGCGTTGCCCAACTTGCGGTGCCCGGCATGAAAGTGGAAATTGAAGCGATTGCCGGCATCCCCAGCAAAGCGAAGGGTTGATCGCGTAGGCTCTCACGGCGAACGAGGCTGGTATCTGCGGCCGAGGCCATCTCGACGCTTTAAGGATTGCACTACGCAGCGAGGTCCATGGGAATCTCAAACCCGGACGTAGTGGTGATGTAGCCCGCCGAGGATCGAATGCGATTTGATGATTCCGGCACACTGTACGGGGCGAGAAATCGGTGCATCTTTGTCTAACGACCAGTGCGTCCTGATGTCATTGTAATAGCCGGCATAGGTCTGCAGGATCCGGCGCAGGTGCGCCTCGCCCAAGACGATAATATGGTCCAGGCACTCGCGTCGGATTGATCCGATCAACCGCTCAGCAAAGCCGTTCTGCCAGGGCGACGCCGTTGCGATGGGCCTGTCGCGGATGCCCATCGCACCCAGCCGACGTGTGACAATGGCGCCGAAGATCCGATCCCGATCGCGGATCAGGTAGTTTGGAACATCATTCCAGGGAAAAGCCTCAGTTAGTTGGCGGGCGACCCATTCGGCGGTTGGATTTGCTGTGACGTTAATCCAGACCAGCTCCCTGCGGTCTAACCTGACGATGACGAAGGCATAGAGCAACTCAAACCCGATAGTCGGGACAACGAATAAATCCATGGCAGCGATATCTGGGGCATGATTGCTCAGGAACGTCCGCCATCCCTGACTTGGCGGCCCGCGCCGCTTGACCATGTACTTGGCGGCCGTCGATTGCGCGACCTCGAAGCCTAGCTTGAGTAGTTCGCCATGGATACGTGGCGCACCCCAAAGCGGATTCTCACTACTCATCCGTCGGATCAGCACACGCAGAGCCGTCTCGATCTGAGGCCGTCCTCCCGGCGAGTGCGACTTCCAACGCCAGTAGCGGCGAAAGCCAGCCTGATGCCAACGCACGACCGTCTCGGGACGGATGATCGTGAGCACCCGCAGGATTGAAGGGAACCAGCGATAAAGCTGGACGAAGAATAAGCGATCGTTGTTGGTGAGCCGGACCCGACCGCGCACCTGGCGGCGCAACACGATCAGTTGATGCCAAAGGATCACATTCTCTGCTTCAAGCCGGCCCTTCGACTTAAAGGGCGTTACCAGAACGGCGAACAGAAACCATAACAGCGCGATCATCGCGTAAGTTTATGCGATTCCCTCACCTCATCAACCCGGATGACGTTTTCGGTACACACAGAGGTTGCTTTGGCGCAGATGGACGGCGCCCTATTGACGGTGTGTGGCTATTCACCGAGCATGTGGGCAGACTTACTGGAGGTGGTTCTCACGTCGCCCGCCAGATTGGAACAAGGCTATTGAGAAGATCCAAATTTGGTTTTTGTCTTGTCAAACCGGTGCGAGACTCATGGCGGTGACAAACTGCTTACCGAAAGACCGGAGGGCGGGCCACTGCGCCAATTCAGTCATTCGGACATCACCGAAGACCGTACAGCGATAGATTGGACTTCGATCGGGCCTTCGTGATGCCGAGGACTTACCAAAAAATCGCAGATGGTTCCGGCGTGGCCTGAACGATGAGGTCAAGGGGGAAGGATGCTGAAGATTGAAGGTCTGACGAAGGCTTTCGATGATCTTGTAGCCGTGAATAACGTATCGTTCGAGGTACCGAAGGGCCAGATGGTTGGAATCATCGGCCGCTCAGGCGCGGGCAAATCGACGTTGCTGCGCATGATCAACAGGCTGACGGATGCAACGTCGGGACGGATTCTTTGCGACGATGTCTTCAACAATGAAGTCGACGTCTGCACATTGAGAGGGCGGCGCGTTCGCGAATGGCGTGCGCAGTGCGCCATGGTCTTTCAGCAATTCAATCTGATGCCGCGGCTTCAGGTGATGACCAATGTACTCATGGGCCGCATCAGCTATCACTCGACCCTTCCAGTGCTTCTCATGATGTTTCCGGCGAAGGACCGAGCGGTCGCCATTCGAGCGTTGCAGCGTTTGGACATGGTGTCACACGCGCTTCACAGGGCGGATGAACTGTCCGGTGGCCAGCAGCAGCGAGTCGCAATTGCCCGTGCCTTGGTTCAGGAGCCAAAAATCCTCCTGGCCGACGAACCGATCGCTTCGCTCGACCTGCGCAATGCAACTATTGTGATGGACGCTTTGCGACGCATCAACAAAGAGGACGGCATCACCGTCATTTCCAATCTTCATCTCTTGCAGACCGCGAAAGATTACTGCGATCGAATCATCGCCATGCGGAGGGGCTCCATCGTGTTCGACGGTCCGCCGTCGCAGCTGTCGGACACGCTCGCCCGCGATATTTATGGCACTGGCGATGCTGGCGACGAGGAGGTCGAGTTGGCGTTCACGGCGACATCAGCCCCGACCGACCGCGGCGTGCAGGAGGCGCGGACCGGCACCGAACGATGACGCAGGCAATGCCCGACTCGAAACGATCAAGCAGGATACGGACGTAAGGACAGTCGAACGGAGGAAGCGATCATGGTCACCAAGAATCTCCTTAGCCTATTGAGCGCCGTTGCGTTGCCGGCGCTCGTATTTTCAGCCGGCACCGTATCGGCCGACCAGTTCATGGGCGGCTGGCAGGCGAAATATCCGGTCGTCAAATACGGAGTCATTCCGGTCGAGACCCAATCACAAACCACAAAATCCATGGATGAGTTCGTCAAACACGCCGAAAAGGAAACCGGCGTGAAATGGGAGCTCTACACCGCGACCGACTATTCAGGCGTGATGAATGCCTTAATCGCCGGCCAGATTCACTTATCCTGGCTCAGCGGCTTCAGCTACTGCCAAACTCATATGGACAGCAAAGGCGGCGTCGAGCCACTGGTCGCGGCGCAGGAGCCTGACGGCTCGATGGGTTACAACTCCGTGATCGTCGTGAAGGCCGACAGCCCGTACAAGACTATCGAGGATCTCAAGGGCAAAGTGGTCGCACGGACCGATCCGCTGTCCGGTTCTGGCTACCTGATTCCGACCGCTGCGTTCCGTGCGATGGGAAAGCCGGTCGATGAGTATTTCAAAAGTCCACTCTCGGGCGGGCACCCACAAGGCGTGCTCGGCGTCCTCAAGGGGACCTATGATGCGGCGTTCACATGGACATCGAAGGATGACAACATCGGCAATCTTCGCGCCATGATGAACAAAGGGCTGCTCAAGCGTGAGGAAATCCGAGTCATTTGGACGTCTCCGCCGCTGCCTTCGCCGCCGGTGGTGATCCGCAAGGATCTGCCGCTTGAGATGCGCGTCGACCTTGAGAAGCTGTTCGTGCGGCTCAAGGACCACGACATCAAACTGGCGGAATCGGTCGCGCAGGGCAAGACAAACGGGATGGTGCGAGTCTATCACGAAGACTACGGACTGATATGCCAAGCCGCCGACGATGAGCGTGCTGCGCGCAAGAAACGGTAACAGATCGCAAACGGGGGACATGAGACTTGCACCTCTTGCCCGTTTCTTCAAACAGATGATCCGGCATGACCGTTAGTGGGTCTATTTCTGTCGAGGGCCCGAAGCGGCGTGATTCCGCTGCGCGGTTCGAGGTGCAATATGCCGCGTTCCGCCGTCAGAAGGCGATCTATAGCACCCTGTTCTGGGGAGGCTTCATTGTCTGCGTGATCGCGGCCGGCCTCACCGCGAAGTTTGATGTATTGACTCTGATTAAGGGACTCCCGAGGACGACGGAGTTCCTGGTGAAAATGGTGCCGCCGATCCACATTTCGACTTTCGCCGCGGATATCGGCGAATGGTACTGGGGCCTAGACAAATGGCTCATCAGCTTGATGAACACATTGCTGATGGCGTATCTGGCAACCGTGCTCGGAACGATAATCGGCGGCGCGCTCAGTTTTTTCGCCGCGCGCAATCTCGCGCCGAATTATCTGACCTATTGGGCGATCCGGCGAACGCTTGAAATCGCGCGCACCGTTCCGGATATCGTGTGGGCACTGCTGTTTGTCATGGCGTTCGGCATCGGTCCGCTGCCTGGTGTTCTTGCCATCACGATGCATACCATCGGTGCACAAGGTAAACTTTTCGCCGAGGTGAACGAGAATATCAATCCGCTGCCGCTAGACGGTATCCGCGCGGCGGGTGGCAATTGGTTTCATGAAATCCGCTTCGGCGTCATCCCACAGGTCATGCCGAACTACATGTCGTACTCGTTCTGGCGCATCGAATTGAATGTCCGCAGCGCCACGATTGTGGGCTTCGTGGGCGCTGGCGGAATCGGCCACGATCTCTTCACCTCGATCCAGCTTCTCTATTTTTCGGATGCGGGCGCAATTCTGCTGATCGTGGTTACGACGATCATGATCATCGACATGTTGAGTGAGAAGTTCCGCCACAGCGCGATCGGCAAAGCAAGCTTTTCACATTGAGGCTAAGGATGAGCGTTCGACTGGCCAATCTAACCGACGCCGATGTCGCTGCCGAACGCGAGCGGTTTCCGCTCGCGTTCGGCAGGCCTATCGGAGCGCGCGCGCGATCCTGGCTGGGCTGGGGTGGCGGCGCGGCGCTTACCATTTACTGCCTGCACCGCTTCGGGTTTTTCTCGGGCGACTTCCTTCACGGAACGTCCAAGTTCGGGCAGCTCGTGGTGTCGCAGCTCTTCCCGCCCATGGGCTACCAAAACCTGCCCTTGTTCATCAAGGTCATCGGCGAAACCATCGCCATGGCGTTCCTGGGCACACTGCTGGGCGCACTGTTTGCGTTTCCCCTGAGTTTTCTCGCCTCCAAGAACATCACGCGGTCACGCCCGTTGCAGTTTGGCACCCGACGGTTTGCCGATCTGCTGCGCTCCTTTGACTACCTGATCTGGGCGCTCATTTTTGTCCGCGCGATAGGCCTGGGGCCGCTCGCCGGAATCATGGCGATCGCCATTGTTGAGACCGGTACCTTCATCAAGCTGTATTCCGAGGCAGTCGAGAATCTCGACCGCAAGCAGGTCGACGGCGTGACCGCTGTTGGCGGCAACTGG
Organism: Hyphomicrobiales bacterium; assembly: GCA_038206695.1. GTDB lineage: Bacteria > Pseudomonadota > Alphaproteobacteria > Rhizobiales > Xanthobacteraceae > Pseudolabrys. The sequence continues at coordinate 97,207 of JBBRAN010000006.1, forward strand.
CTACACAGAATTGGATTTGGCGTTCTGCCGCAGGTTCTGCCGATGATGCTGTCGAACACGCTCTATATGTTCGAGCATAACGTCCGATCGGCGTCGATCCTCGGCATCGTTGGCGCGGGCGGCATCGGGTTCCTGCTGGCAGACCGTTTACGCGCGTATGAACTGCAGGAAGCCTGTCTGATCATCGTTCTCGTGGTAATGACGGTCTATGCCATCGACTACCTGTCGAAACTGCTGCGGGATCGCCTGATTGGCGATAATGCGCGCCGCGAGCCGGTCGACGACGCCAAGCAGGCGTGACGTCAGGCGAATTCCGCGCGCAGGAGCTCTGACGCAGCCACTTCGTTGCAGAGCTTGCGGTAGGCTTCATCGATGCTCACAGCCGCACCCGACCCCGGGGCAAATCCGCAATCGGGATTGAGTACGATCCGCTCCGGAGCCAGAAATCCAGTGGCCTGCCTCACCCGAGCCGCGATCGTTTCGGCCGAATCGATCTGTCCGGTCGTCACGCTGACGCAACCCAGGCCGACCTCGAAATCCTCCCGCAGTTTTCCGAAGACCGCCATATCGCCTGAGCCGGGCGTGGTGAACTCCATCGTGAGATGGTGGGCCTTTAACCGGTTCAACTGATTGATGATTGGCTCATAGCCACCCTGGAACTGCGCCTCACCGCGCACGCGAGCGCCCGCCCTGCGGCATAGGTGCACCGCGACCTTTACGCCCTTGCTGCCGTCCATGATGGCATTGACCGTGTCCACGGAGAAATCAGCCGCCAGATCGGGATTGGGATAGTGCGCGCGCACCGCTGGATCGACGAACAGGCAAAGATGCGGATCGTCGATCTGAATGATGTCCGCGCCGGCTTCGCGGATCAGCTCGAGTTCGCGCCGCAGGATCGGGACGCAGTCGCGCACGAAGTCGTCGCGCTTGGGATAGGCCTTAACGGATTTCTCCGGATGCCACATGCGCTCGCCAAGCAGCGCTGGGGCCGGCAATGTGGCCTTGATCTGCCGTGAGGTGATGCGCTTAAGAAACGCAATCTCCGCCGCGATAAATCCGGGACGCTTCGGCGAGAGCTTGTCCACCACGACCGTCCAGGGACGACCGTCGTGCGGATTGTAGCCCAGCTCAAAACCGTGCGCGAGTTCGGCGATGACGCCGATATAGGATTTGCGGCGCCACTCGCCGTCAGTGACCACGTCAAGGCCAGCGTGCTCTTGCACCGCGACGATGTAGCGGATCGCGGCGTCCATTTCCGATTCGTAGCGCTCGGGCGATAGCAGCGGTTTGTCGTTGATGAGGTCCTGGACGAAGGTCGATCGCGGCATGGAGCCGACGACGGAGGCGGGGAAGAGCAGCTTTGCCATTGTTCAGCTACGCCAAGAGTTTTGCGCCAGCTCAAAGTCCTGTTGCGTGTCGATCTCGATGTAATTGCCGGGCGTGTCGGCGTGAGACATTTTCACACCAGCCTCGATCATGTCCTGCAGTAGGTGAATGAGATACGCCTTCTCGAACACGGCGGACTCGCGAAACGGCTTTCCGGCGTAGAGATTTCTGCAGCGGTGATAGTGCTGCTGCAACGCAGCCGCTCCTTGGATGGAGAATTTCGCAATGCCGGTGAATTCGCCGTGGGCGGCGCTCAGCATGATGTCGCGTTGTACCTGGGTGACGACCCCATTCGCGGCAGTGACCTTTTCCGCGTCGTCGGGTGGATGATTGCTGCGGTGTTCGTAGCGTTTGAGCCAATCCGTATCGACTGACAATGCAATATCGGCAGGATCCGCCAGGACGCGCCTGATCGCGTCGGCAGTGAAAAGGCAATCCGAGTATGTGCAAAGAAACGGGACATTCATCAGGTCCTCGGCATACATGAGCGAAGCTAGTATGTTGTTGTTTTCCCAGTCGGTATTGTGTCGAAAGGTGAATTGCGGATAGTCGGCTCGCACCTTCTCGATCTGGTATCCGCCGATGAAGCAGATGTCGCTGATGCCGTTTGCCGCCAGCGCCTGTAGGACCCAGTCAAGAATGCGTTTGCCCTGCACCTCGGCAAAGCATTTCGGCGAGTCTGCAGTAGTCGGCATAAGACGACGACCGCGCCCGGCGGCAATGATTATGGCTCGCATAGGTGAACTATAATGGATCGCTGGCGGGTTTCGAGATCAACGTTAGAGGTATTTTCACGCTACCAGCAAGAAAAAGAATTGCCACCCATGGCGAAGATTGCGCCCGGTTGGACTGGGTCGGTATGGCCGCCGTCAGTCTCCGGTCGGTGAAATCCTAAACTCGATCACTTCGGGCACATTGCGTAGGTGCTGCGACAGCAACTCGCCGTTCTTACGGTCCCGGCTCTTGATCGTCATCCGGTATTCGAAATGCTTGCCTCCCTCAGTCAGCCGCGACGACAGGTTGGCGATCGAGAATCCATAGCTGCCGACGAGCGTGCGCAACGCCTCCTCGCTCATCACCTGATCGCGCATGAAGCGGAGCATGTGGTGGGCGTAAAATTCGCTCGGGAGCCTCATTTCGATGAAGCGAAACAACGCCAGCACCGTGAGCGTAGCCAGCCCACCAAGCACCGCCGCGAACCAGAAGCCAACACCGACCAGGATGCCGATCGCAGCCGTCACCCAAATTGATGCCGCTGTGGTTAGGCCGCGCACAGTTAGGCCCTCCTTAAAGATCACGCCGGCGCCAAGAAAGCCGATGCCGGTCATGATGCCCTGTGCCATGCGCGTGGGATCGGTTCGGATGGTATCGATCGGCATCGGTGTCATCCACTGATTCTGATAGACAGTGACGATCATCAGCAGCGCCGAGGCCAGACAAACAAGCGCGTGAGTGCGAAACCCTGCAGGCCGGCCATGGAAGGTACGCTCGAAGCCGATCAGCGCGCCTATGACCAGCGCGCCGACGATGCGCAAGACGATGATAAGTTCATCCTGGCTCACGATCAATTGTCTCAATCCGAAACTCCTCAGGGAATGCCGATCACGCGTTGCTGATAGCATGCGGCGGAGTTCCCCGGAAGCTTCCGCGCCTCGATACGTTAAGTCAAAAATTGCGATCGAAAACCGCTTAACTGCTCACCAAAGCGTTTCGCCACAGGAATGAAATCGTCGTAGCGGCGGGCCAAGGCATCGCGGTAGCGGTAGGGCGAGCCATCGCGCTTTTGTCGTGGATGGTTATGTAGGCAAAATCGCCAGTAGCGTACGACCGACGACTATGAGGGGTCCGACCCGATGGCGCTTGCCGACGTGGCGCTCGCCGTCGATTGCGTCATCTGTCTCTTGGCGGAGAGGTGCAAGCGCCGCCTGTTTGCGATTGACGTGCGATTGACGAAGGCTGAGCTCGTCAGCATCGGTGCGCGGCAAATTCCAAAGAACGCGGTGACTGAGGAGGATCGTGGTGGCGGACGCAGTCCAACGCGAACCCGTCTCCGCTGCCAAATTCCCTGCTAACAGGGAAAAGAACAGGGAATTTTTCAATTTCGCGTCAACTTGTGGCTCAGTGGGCCACATAGGCCCAATGATTTTGGGGCTATTGAGCCAAATTCCCTACGCATCGGAACAGGGAATTATTTCGGCCGAACAGGGAATTTAAAAAGAACAACAGGGAATTGCCAAAGAGGTTCGGCTTATCTTCCTTTCATGCCGTGTGGGTCATACGTAATGTTTATTCTCAACCTCTGGCAGCAGCCTGAACGAACGCATCCACGGCCTCAGGCTCCGTGTTCCACGCACAAACCAAGCGAAAGAAGCGGCCTTTTGCGTCAATGCGCGGCGTAAGCGCGTAACCGGCTGCCTCCAGTTCATGCACCGTGCTATCCGGCAATTCGATAAAGATCATATTGATCTCTACAGGAAAGCGGAGTTGCACCTGTCTGATGCGTAGTAAGCCATCAGCTAGCCGTTTTGCCATGGCGTTGGCTTGAACAGCGTTGCGCGTTGCTGCGCCGTTTTGGGTCAGAGCGCCAAGTTGCGACGACAGATATCGCATCTTGGAGAAAAGCTGACCGGCACGCACCCGCGCATAGCCCGCCTGCGTCGCAAGCTCCTTCCTGAAGATGACGATGGCGTCGGCGCACATTGCGCCGTTCTTTGTCGCTCCGTAAGAGAGGATGTCGATACCGGCCCGCCACGTCAGATCAGCAGGTTTGCATCGCAATCGTGCTAAAGCATTCGAAAAGCGGGCGCCATCCATATGTATGTAAAGACCGTACTGGCGTGCGGTTTTCGTTATCGCGGCGATCGTTTCAATTGGATAAACCGTTCCAACATCCGTTCCTTGTGTAATGCTGATGCCCGCGGGCTGTACGTTATGGATGCGCCCCCGCGCGGTATGCTGCATCGCCTGAACGAAGGCGTACGGGTCGATGCGATTGTCGGGGCCGGGCAATAGCAGGAGCTTGCCCCCCTGCGACCAAAATTCGGATGCTCCACATTCCGTCGTCTGGATGTGGGCACTCTCGTGGCAATAGATCGCTCCAAACCTTGGTGTCATGAGCGCTAGCGACAGTGCATTGGCAGCAGTTCCTGTCGCGACTGGTAAAACCGTTACCTCTTTCTCGAAATAGTCGGAGAAACGTCGTTCGAGCTCTTTCGTTTCGAGATCGCCACCATAGGGGGTCGCGTCACCGTCATTCGCCGCCACAATGGCGGCGAGCACTTCCGGACAAACTGCAGTAGCGTTGTCGCTGGCGAACATTGGCAAAATTACCTCTGTGACGACGTCGGTTTAGCCGGGTCGACCTCGGTAAGCAGTGCTTTTCTGAACCTTTTGCTGCATTTACGCCACCGCCACTTTTAGCCTAGAATTGCAAGCATGCCACATCAGCAGACGGTGTAGCGTTGAGTCACCGCAAACGGCTTTATTCTAACCTGCCACCCCTGAACGCGTTGCGTGCGTTCGAAGCCGCCGCGCGCCATCTCAACTTCAGCCGCGCCGCCGAAGAGTTGTGCGTTACGCAAGGGGCTGTCAGCCGACAGATCGGGAAGCTCGAGAATTTCCTCGGGGTCACGCTGTTCATACGACACCACGGCGCCACGACGTTGAACACGACCGGCGCCGCTTATCTGCGCGACGTGCGGGCGGCGCTCGGTACCATTGATAGCGCTACCGAGCAGGTGATGGCGGCTGGCCCGCAGGGCCTGCTGAAGATCAAATGCCCACCGACGCTGGCGATGCGCTGGCTTATCCCGCGGCTCAGCTTGTTCAGTGCGCTTCACCCCGGCATCACCGTCCACGTCACCACCACCGAGGAGCCGGTCGACTTCGATTCCGAAGACATCGACATCGGGCTGTCCTACGGCGAGTCCACTGGCGCCGGCATGATCTCAGCGCTGCTTTTTCATGAGGAGCTCATTCCGATCTGCCATCCCGAATGCGTCAATCAACGACCGCCGCCAAAGAGTCTCCACGAGCTGCCGCAATATGTCATGCTGCATTCCCTGTTCCGTCCGCACCTGTGGCGACGCTGGCTCGACGCCGCCGGCGCGTCCCACATCCCGGTCAAGGAAGGATTGCGGTTCGAGAACTCGGGGTTGCTTTGCGTCGCCGCGAGCAAGGGCCTCGGCATCGCCATCGTTTCGATGGTGTTCGCCGCGGACGAACTTGCGGGTGGGCGCTTAATCGCACCGTTCTCGCGCAGCATCATCAACGACATCGGCTACTACCTCTTAACGTCGGCCGAGAAGCTGGAGACCGCGCCGGTCTCGACATTCTGGAACTGGATCCAGTCCGAAATGCAGAGCAGCCTCGCCGCCGCCTAAGACACGCCGCAACGCCAATGGTCGCTGCTCTACCCGATGGCGCGCGCGCCGCGATAGAGACATGAGCTTTAGTCATATCCCGATGACTTAACATCGTTTGGAGACGGACATTCCAAACGCTCATACTCCCTTGGAGGCTAGACCTCGCTGCGACACCACCACAGGGGCAGCCGTGAAAGTCGAACAAGTTTGTCTCGGAGCCGGCCTTGCCGGATTTTATAGCGACGACAAGCTCGCGATCCTCAAGGACGCTCCGCAGGACGGCTTCGTCTATAAGGGCAAGCCGCTGACGCCGGGGTTTCAACGCATCCGCCAGCCGGGCGAATCAGTCCTCGTCATGCTGCTGTTTGACACCGGCGAGATTGCTTTCGGTGATTGCGCCAGCACGCAATATTCCGGCGGCGGCGGCCGTGAACCGCCATTCAGCGCGCAAGTCGGCATTCCTGAAATCGAGAAACATGTCGCCCCCCGCCTGGTCGGCCGCGATATCCGCGAGTTCACTGCGCTCTCCAAGGAGATCGACGAGATCGAGGTCAACGGCCGCTCGCTGCATCCCGCAATCCGTTACGGGGTCAGCCAGGCTATCCTCGATGGAGCAGCGCGCGAGCAACGCGTAACCAAAGCCGCCGTTCTAGCTAACGAATTCGGCACCGAGGTCGCTGGCAAGCCCATCCGGCTTTACGCGCAGACCGGCGATGAGCGCTACACCAATGTCGACAAGATGATCCTCAAGGGAGTCGACATCCTGCCGCACGGCCTCATTAATAATGTCAAGGACAAGCTTGGGACAAAGGGCGAGAAGTTCCTCGACTACGTTAAGTTCGTGCGCGATCGCGTTCAATCGCTTGGCGCGCCCGGCTACCACCCGGAGCTGCACTTCGACGTTTACGGCACCATTGGCTACGCCTTCAACAACGACCTTGAGAAAGTCGCCGACTATCTCGGCCGCTGCGCCGAAGTTGCCGCACCCTTCAACTTCATCATCGAGATGCCGATCGACCTAGGTGGCAAGGCGCCGCAGCTCGAAGGGATGGGCAAACTCAAGTCGATCATGCAACGCAAGGGCGTCAAGGCCGAGTTGATGATCGACGAGTGGTGCAACAACCTTGCTGACACCAAGGAATGGGTGGATTCTGGCATTCCCGACCGCATCCAGATCAAGAGCATTGTGCTTGGTGGCCTGCATAACATCATGGACTGCATCCTTTATTGCAACCAGCACGGAGTCGGGGCTGCGCTCGGGGGCACCTGCAACGAGACCGACATCTCGGCGATGGCGATGGCGCATATCGCAATGGCGGCGCAGCCACAGTCTATTGGCGAACGCCCAGGCATGGGCGTCGATGAAGGTCTGATGACCTGTAAGAACGAGATGATCCGCATCCAGATGCTGGAAAGGGCGCGAAAGGAAATGAATCGGGCCGCTTGATGAAAGGCTATTTCCACATCCGGCTGTTGTCGGCCGTCGCCTTCATCCTTGTTTGGGAAGCCGCAGCCCGTTCCGGATTTGTGGACACCGAGTTCGTGCCCGCGCCTTCCGACATCGCTGTGCAGATCCGCCAGATGATCGTCAGCGGCGAACTTTTTGGCGATATTGCGGTCAGCACCTGGCGCATCATGGTCGGCTTTTGCCTCGCCACATTGATTGGTGTCCCGCTTGGTATCGTACTTGGCGTTTTTCCGCTCATGCGCTGGATCGTCGGACCACTGCTCTCGGTGGTGCGGCCGCTTCCCTCGCTGGCCTGGATCCCGATTACTTTATTATGGCTCGGAATTGGCGAGACGCAGAAATACGCCATTGTCTTCCTCGGCACTGTCGCGCCGCTGGTGGTGTTTGTTACCGACGCCACGCTGCGGGTCGATCCGATCTTGATCAAAGCGGCGCGTAACCTCGGCGCCTCACGCGTCCAGGTTATGAAAGACGTCATCTTACCGAGCGCGCTGCCGAGTGTCCTCAATGGACTAAAGGTTGCATTGGCGATCGCATGGACCTGCATCATCAGCGCGGAAATGATCGGCGCGCGCCAGGGGCTCGGCTTCCTAATCTGGAGCGCCAAGGAAGGTAGTGACGTCAGCCGAGTGATGGGCGCGATGATGATGATCAGCCTTACAGTGCTGGTGATCGACGCGTTGTTCCGGCGCGCTGAGATCAGCCTGCTGCCGTGGCAGCGAGCGGAGTTGCGGACCTAATCTTTGCTATCGAGCGACAATGAAAATGCAGTGTCAAACACAAGGGGATAATCAGATGCCTACAACACGACGGACCGTTCTGGCCCTAACGCTTGGCGTCGCCACGCTGAGCGCCTTCAACTACCCGTCATGCGCCGATGAAGCAGTGACCGTGGTCGGCAATGCTTGGCCGGGGCACGCGCCGATGTGGATGGCGGTCGAGAAGGGTTTTTTCAAAAAAGCCGGCTTCGACGCCACTTTCAGCTTTGTCGGCGGTTCGGCCGACCGTGTATCGGTGATCTCCTCCGGCGAAGTGGCGTTCGGCGGTATGGGTGCGGCCGCGGTAGTGCCTGCGATGGGCCGCGGCAACAAGAACTTCTACTGGATCGGTTCGCCTGACGTCGCCGCGCGCGACTTCTCGGGAATTGTCGGCCGCGCCGAGATCAAGACCCTCAAGGACCTCAAGGGCAAGAAGCTCGCTTTCCAGTTCGGCGCCAGCGAAGAAGTTACCGACTACTTCCTCCTACAGAAGGTCGGACTCGACCTGTTCAAGGACGTCACCCTGGTGAACCTGCCGCAGGCAAACATGGTGCAGGCGCTCAAGCAGGGCGACATCGACGCGGCCGGCGCATGGTCACCCGAGTTCGAGATCATGCAGAAGATGCCGGGCATGCATACTCTCGCCGACGTCGGCGAACTCGGTTACCTCGAGAAATACAATCAGATGCCGGTGCCGGATGTGCTGCTGATGAATGCCAAGTGGGTGGACGCCAACCCGGAGCGCGCCAAAAAGTTCATGGCCGCATATTTCGAGGGCGTCGACTATGTCCGCGCTAATCCGGAGGAGACCGCGAAGACGGCGCCAAAATACACCAAGCAGACGCCGGAGATTTTCACCCTCGCGGCTTCGAAGCTCACTTGGCTCACTAAGGCCGACCAGTGCAAGCAACTCTCCAACCAAGGCGTTTACCCGGTCATGGATAATCTGGTGGACTTCATGGTGATGGTTAAACGCGTCGACCAGAAGTTCGATCCGCGCGGCTGGGCGCGGGCGGACGTGGTCGGCTGCAAGTAAGTCTTGTGGATGGCGCACCTGAGGCCAGGTCAATGACCGAACAGTCGAAACCGCGACTCGTTGCGGCGATCGTCGATTCGTCCGGCATCAAAGCTGCGGCTCTCGCGGTTGAAACTGCCCACCTGTATCGGAAGTCGGACCGGCGCCAGGCGCAGCTAGCGTTCGGCGTCGGTCTCCTTTCGATCGCGGCGATGCTGATCATCTGGGAGGGCATGACGCGGCTCGGCGTCATCGACCCGGTGATCCTGGTGCCACCGACCCGCGTCCTTCAGATATTTTGGCGCCAGCTTGTGGACGGAACGCTACCCCTCGATCTTTTGCTTTCTACCTACCGGGTGCTGATCGGCTTCCTGATTTCGGCAGTTACGGCTATTGCGCTCGGAGTGGTCTTGGGGATGTCGCGCGTGGCGCAGGCGATGTTCGATCCTATCCTCTCGATCATTCGCCCACTGCCCTCTCTCGCCTGGATACCGCTCGCTATCATGTGGTTCGGCATCGGCGAAAAGGAGAAATACGCGATCGTCTTCATGGGGACGTTCGCGCCGCTTCTGGTCCTGGTCATTGACGCCGTCGAGCGTGTCGACGTTCTCTACGTTAAGGCGGCGCGCAATCTCGGCGCCTCCCGCGCTCAGGTGGTCAGAGAAGTCATCCTACCCGGCGCGCTGCCGAGCATCATGAGCGGCCTAAAGCTGGCGCTGGCGATCTCCTGGGCCTGCATTATCAGCGCCGAAATGGTCGGCGCCACCAGCGGCCTCGGATTCCTGATCTGGGTCGGCAAGGATTATGGCGACATCGGGCGCGTCATTGTCGGTATGCTGGTCATAAGCGCAACTGTCGTCGTGATCGATGCTGTGTTCGCGGCGCTTAATCGCATGTTGGTGCCATGGTTGCGCAACGCGCAGGCGTGAGCATGATTGCGGAGGCTCAAATTTCGGTGCAACAGCCGCTCGCGAAGGCCGGTGAGCCAATCATCCGCGCCGAAAACCTCAGTATGTTGTATAGGCGTGGCGATCAATCCGTGGAGGCTTTACGCGGGCTAAATCTCGAGGTCGGCGAAGGCGAGATTTTCTGCATCGTCGGCAGTTCCGGCTGCGGCAAGTCCACATTCCTCAACATCATCGCCGGCTTCCTCAAGCCGACTAGCGGGAGCGTCTCGCTCCGCGGCAGCCCGATCGTTGGCGTCGACAAGCGCTGCGGCATGATCTTTCAGGAATATGCGTTGTTTCCGTGGAAGACGGTGCAGAACAACGTCGAATTCGGCCTTAAGATGGGAGGGATGCCGAAAGGCGAGCGCCGCGAGATCGCGCGTAAATACATCGCGCTGGTCGGCCTCAACTCGTTCCAGGACGCGTACCCGGCTGAATTGTCGGGCGGCATGCGCCAGCGGGTCGCACTCGCACGATGCCTCGCCAACAATCCAGAGGTCCTGCTGATGGACGAACCATTTGCCGCGGTCGACGCCATGACGCGCCAGCTCTTGCAGGACGAACTCATTCGGATCGTCGAGCAAACACGCAAGACGGTCATCTTCGTCACCCACAGCATCGACGAGGCTTTGCTGCTGTCACACCGCGTCGGCGTGTTCTCCTCGCGCCCCGGGCGCCTCAAGGTGATCCTCGACAATGACCTGCCGCGACCGCGTAGCTCGGCGTCGCAGTTGTCGCCGCGCTTTCTAGAACTCAAGACCGCGATATGGGACGTCGTTCAGGAAGAAGTCCGCCGGCAAATGGAAGTCATGGAAAACAAGTAGCCGGGCGAGCCGGCTGGTTGATTGCAAGGGACGTCACATGAAGATTAATAAGGTTGTTCTCGCCGCCGGGCTAACCGGTTTCTATACCGACGACAAGCTTGCCATCCTCAACGACGCGCCGCAGGACGGCTTCATCTACCGCGGCAAGCCGGCAACGCCTGGGTTCAAACAAATTCGTCAGCCCGGCGAATCCGTGCTGGTCATGCTGATGCTCGAAGACGGCAGTGTCGCGCTCGGCGACTGCGCGGGGACTCAGTATTCCGGCGCCGGCGGGCGCGAGCCGCCGTTCAGCTCGGCGACGGCCATCCCGATCATGGAAAAGCACGTGGTGCCGAAGCTTATTGGGCGCGAATTCACTGATTTTCGCGCCGCCTCCACCGAGATGGACAAGATCATGGCGGACGGCAAGCCGCTACATCCGGCCATTCGTTACGGTGTGACGCAGGCGGTACTCGACGCCATCGCAATCGGCAAGGGGCGCACTAAGGCGTCGATCGTCGCCGAGGAATACGGCACGACGATCGCCAAGAAGCCGATCAAGCTCTATGCGCAAACCGGCGACGAGCGTTACACCAATGTCGACAAGATGATTCTTAAGCGCATCGATATCCTGCCGCACGGCCTTATCAACAACGTCAGGGACAAGGTCGGCACCAAAGGCGAGAAATTCGTTGAATACGTCAAGTGGGTCAGCAACCGCGTAAAGACGCTCGGTGAGCCCGGGTATGTGCCCGAACTGCATTTCGACACCTACGGCACGCTAGGCCACGCAATGGGCAACGACATCGAGAAGGTTGCCGACCTGCTCGGCCAATGTGCCAAGGCGGCGGACCCGTTTAACTTCATCGTGGAGATGCCCATCGATCTCGGCAGTAAGCCGGCGCAACTCGAGGGTATGAAGAAGCTCAAGGAACTCCTCAAGAGCAAGGGGATCAGGGCCGAGCTGATGATCGACGAATGGTGCAGCAGTCTCGACGATCTCAAGGAGTGGGTGAATTCGGGTGCGACCGATCGGATCAACGTGAAGACCATCGTGCTCGGCGGCATCCACAACATCGTGGAGTCGATTCTCTACTGCAACAAGCACGGCGTCGGTGCGATGGTCGGCGGCACCTGCAATGAAACCGACATTTCGGCGATGGCGATGTCGCATCTGGCAATGGCGACAAGCCCGCAGTCCATAGCAGGAAGGCCGGGTATGGGTGTCGACGAAGGCGTGATGACCGTGTTCAATGAAATGGTACGAATCCAGGTCATCGAAGCATCGCGCGCGAGCGCTCACTGAACGTCTTTCGTTAACCAATTATGGCCGACGCGGAATTCCAGTGGGTGTCAGCCTCAGAGAATGAGGAAATACTCTTTGCGGCGGATGGGGAAACCTTTGAGGCGGCCGTATGAAGGATTCATGCGACGTCCTGATTGTTGGGGGCGGCATTGTTGGCGCGGCCAGCGCTTTTTTCCTGGCGCGCGCGGGTAAATCCGTCACGCTACTTGAGCAAGGCTTAATCGGCGGCCAGGCCAGCGGCGTGAACTTTGGAAACGTGCGTCGGCAAGGACGTTTCCTTGCACAGCTTCCACTTGCGAACCGGGCCCGCGCGATCTGGGGGCAGCTTGGCGAGTTGATTGGGGATAATTGCGAATTCGTCGAATGCGGACATCTGCGGATCGCGTTCACCGATGACGATGCTGCTGTTCTGGAGCACTACGCCACGCAGGCACGAGACTGGGGCCTGCAGCTCGAACTGCTAAACGAGGAAGCCCTGCATAAACGTTTCCCCTATCTGGGCCCAGCCGCAGTCGCTGGATCGTTTTCACCCCAGGATGGTCAGGCCAATCCACGCTTGGTGGCGGCTGCGTTTGCTCGCGCCGCCGTCCGGCAAGGCGCTCGCATCCATGAAAACAGTAATGCCACAACGGTGGCTTATGATCTCGGTGAGTTCCAAGTTACCACGGAAACTGGCCAGCAATTTTGCGCGCCTGCCTTGGTGAATGCAGCGGGCGCTTGGGGTTCGAAAATTAGTGCGCAATTCGAAGAACCTGTGGTGATCGTTGCACAAGGACCGCAGGTGGCGCTCACTGCACCGATACCTTTTTTCTTGCGTGAGGTCTTGGGAACGACCGATACTTCGGTCTACGCGCGGCAGATTGCCGAAGGCAATGTCATGCTAAGCGGGGGGCCGCACGGCCCCGCATCTCTTGATACTCGCCGCGCCGAGTGCACCCCAGACACAGCCACCGAGATTTTCGGTGCAGCCGTAAAACTTGTGCCGAGGCTGCGCGAGGCGCAAATCATCCGCTGCTGGAGCGGTGTCGAAGGCTTTACCGCGGATGGACTTCCGATATTTGGCGAAAGCGAAACAACCCCGGGCTTATTCCATGCATTCGCATTCTGCGGCCACGGGTTCCAACTAGGTCCCGGCGTCGCCGCCGTCCTCGCGGATTTAATCACGACTGGGTATTGCGACACCCCTATATCCTCCTTCGGCATCGAACGTTTCAAGACTAGGGGTATCGCGCAGCGGACCAACGGGCAGGAAGCCGGCGCGTGAAAGTGTCCTGGCAATCGGAATTTAAGGGAATCGCGGCGCGTTACACCGACGATCTCGCGATTTCGTCGGGCGCACGGTCGATCGCTTTCAAACCGCTGTTCGACGGGGCGGCTGGACTGGCAAATTGCCTCGCCGCGTGCGGTCTCGGTCCAAATGCTTCGGTCGCAGCGATGATACCCAACAGTATCGAGGCGGTCTCAGCCAGTATCGGCATTACCTTGTCGGGTTGTATCGAAGTCCCCATCAATCCCGCTCTCAGCCCCGCGGAACGGACCTGGTGTTTGGAACTTGCGCAGGTGAAGGACCTCGTCACGGTCAAAGACGTACCGCTCGACGGGGTCCCCGCGCACGTGAGACTGCACTTCATTGAAGATATTGTTCCGAGCGATATCGAGGATGGCGAGTGGTCCGCTCCGAACGCGGATCAATGGAGCCGCATCTTATTCACCTCGGGAACCACGGGGCGGCCAAAGGGCGTCGTCCATACCCAGAATGCACGTTGGCTCGCCAACATCCTGCTGGCGATGTCGCTCCCCTTCAGACCGAGCCGTGATGACAAAATTCTTCTAATGACGCCCTTTTCGCATGGGACGTCACTCATGACTTATGCGTTCTTCGCAAGCGGAGCACCGATCCATCTCACCAATGGCGTTCAGATGGAAGAGGTGCTCGGTGTTATTCGCAACGGATCTGTTCGGCATATTTTCGCGCCGCCTACCGTACTCAGTAAAATTGTGTCGGCGCTGAGCGGCGAGATGATCGGAACGATCCGTACCATCTTCACCGGCACCGCACCGTTGTCGAGTAAACTCTACGCCGAGACAAAGAAAGTGTTTGGTCCGGTTGTGCGGGTCACTTATGGGATGACCGAGCTTTTCAACCCAATCACGGTACTCGAACCGGCGGAATGCGACGTGGCCTACACCAACGCGGATGGAGATGCAGCAGGATGGGTCGGCTGGCCTGCTCCAGGCGTCGAGATTTCGATCCGTCAGGAGGATGGATCGGAAGTCGAGCCGGGCACGACCGGCGAAGTGCATCTACGGGGCCGTCATATGTATTGCGGTTATTTGCTGGCGGAGGGCTTCCGGCCGCTTGTTCACGGGAGTTTTCATCCGACCGGAGACGTTGGCTACTTGGATCCGAAACGCGGCCTGCGCCTAATGGCGAGGCGCCACGACATCATAAAAACCGGTGGCTACAAGATTTTCCCGCAGGAGATCGAAGAGGGACTTCTGAAGACACTCGCCGGCGGTGAAATCTTGGTAGTGGGAATCCCGTCCGAATATTGGGGTGAAATCATTCTTGTCGCTGGCGAGGACCAATTGGGACAATGGGAATCGCGGGCCCGCGAAGCCGCTCAATTCCTCACCGTCTACAAGCGGCCTCGTCTATATGTGGCGATGTCGGCATTGCCAAGGAACGCCACCGGAAAGCTGGACCGAAAGCGGTTGAAACAGATCGTGGCGGAGCAATACCGCCTCGTCGACGGGCCGCACCCCCAGCTTACGCTGATTAATTAGCGGTCGCCGCGAAGTTCTTTGGCAGGCCTGCGCGTACCAGATCGCCGTGGAATTCCGCGTTCGTAGTCTGCCGCTCGATGTCGCGACGCACTTCGAGCAGTGCCTGCACGTCGATACCGGTATCGAAGCCCATTTGCTCCAACATGTAGACGCAGTCCTCGAAGGTAATATTACCCGTTGCCCCAGGGGCATATGGGCAGCCGCCCAGCCCGCCAAGTGAAGCATCGAACCGACGCACGCCGACGTCAACCGCAGCGACAACGTTCGCCAATCCGAGACCTCGAGTGTTGTGAAAGTGGGCCGTTATCGGAATTCGAAAACTGCGGCACAGCGGACCAAAAATCCGTTTTACTGCGGCCGGATCGCCGTATCCAACCGTGTCGGCAACGATCAGTTCGTCAGCCCCCGCCTCGACCAGTTCATCCGCCAAGGCTAGTACTCGACTTTCTTCGATCCGGCCATCAATGGTGCAGCCGAATGCAGTTGCGAGCCCCCCCGCGATCTGGATCTTGTGGGACTTTCGCAAATTGCAAATCGTCTTGAACTCGTCCATCGAGCCCTGCGTGCTTCGTCTTACGTTCGCCAGGTTGTGACCTTCGCTTGCGGAAACAACAAAATTTACTTGGTGTACGCCAAGGTCGATACCCCGCTGAGCGCCTTTGAGATTGGGGATCAGGGCGGACACCGTGATCCCGGAGAGTTGCAAGGCGTGGTGAACCACTTCAGCCGCATCGGCGAATTGCGGAAGAAGTTTTGGCGGTACGAATGATGTAACTTCAAATTCTCGCACGCCGGTTGCTGCCTCTGCTGATAGCCAAGTCTTTTTGCGATCCGTTGGTAGGAATTGCGTGAGACTTTGCAATCCGTCCCGCAGACCAACTTCCCGTAAAATGACGCTCTCACGCATGCGCTCAGCGCCCCTTGAAGTTCGGTTTCCGCTTTTCGTTGAACGCCAGAATACCCTCGCGGCGATCTTGCGTAGGAACGGTTTGGTTATACGCCTCAATTTCCAATCGCATGCCGTCAGTAAGCGCCATCTCCATTCCACCGCTGATGGCTCGTTTCGTTTGCTTGATGGACATCGGCGCATTCGCCGCAATCGCTGCCGCAGTTGCGAGGGCTTCATCCATTAGAGCTAGCGGCTCGCAGAGCCGGTTGACTAGCTTCCAGTCAAGAGCTTCTTGCGCCGAAAACGGGCGGCCTGTGAAAATAAGCTCTTTGGCGCGCCGCTCCCCAACGGCACGGGGCAAGTTCTGCGTACCACCGGTCCCCGGCATTATTCCCAATGTGACCTCGGTCAGCGCGAACCGCGCAGTATGAGTCGCATAAATAAAGTCAGATCCAAGCGCGAGCTCAAGCCCCCCGCCAAATGCAACCCCGTTTACCGCGGTGATAAAGGGCACGGGACAGTCGAGGATGGTACGGATCATTTGCTCGAAAACGAGGTGTTGCGCGCGCCATGTGTCGTCAGTCATTCCCTTTCGCTCTTTGAGATCGCCACCGGCGCAAAAGGCCTTGTCGCCCACTCCCGTGAGAACGACGACCCGGCAATAGTCGGCGTCGATAGCGAGACGGTTGAAAAGACTCAAAAGGTCCCGGCCCATTTGGGTGTTGATCGCGTTCGCCGCTTGAGGCCGGTTAAGAGTCACTTGCAGCACGTGCTCGGTGGGATGAGCCAGTAGCAAAGTCTCATATTCCGCGGATTGACCCGTCGTTTTCATTTCATGCACCCTAGGCGTCGATTTACGTATTAGCGATACACCGGAGCTACAACATATCGGTGCTCCTCGGTGCTCTCATTTCTTTAGAACCCTGGTTTTTTACTACTCTGAGACCCGCGCTAGAATGGTCAGGTTATTGTCGTTCCAGTGGACACGCGCGCTACTTCCCCGACTGAAAGGGCTTTCGATACTGTCGCCACTGATTTCACATGTGATATGCAAATCATTCGCGAACTTTGCAATCACGCGATAAGTCGAGCCATGAAACGCAACCTCTTCGATCGTTACTGGAATTCCTATCTTTGCGCTCGCATCGAGGAGACGGACGTGCTCATAACGCAAAACACCAGTCCCTTTAGCGCCGACCTTGAGTTGCGATGATGCTATCCCTTTCAACTTGAGGCCGTTTAGCGACAATTCGCAGCGCTCATCTTCGACCGCCGATATCTCGCCATCGATGAAATTGGCGTGGCCGATGAAGCTTGCGACGAAGCGGCTTGTCGGACGATAGTAAATGTCGTTCGGCGCGCCAAGCTGAACGACGCGGCCATTCTCCATAACAGCGATACGATCCGATAGCGTAATCGCTTCACCTTGATCGTGCGTCACTAGAATAAAAGTACTGCCAATCTCTCGGTGAATGCGGCGCAGCTCATCATGCATTTGCAGGCGGAGCTGCAAATCGAGAGCGCCCAGCGGCTCGTCTAGCAGCAAAACTTCCGGCTCATTGATTAGCGCACGTGCGATGGCAATTCGCTGTCGCTGACCGCCGCTGAGCTCGTCGATCTTGCGACGACCGTAGTCTTCGAGACGTACGAGCCCGAGAATGTCCGCGACTTTGCGGTCGATCTTGGCGCGCTCCACCTTTTTCATTTCAAGACCAAAGGCAATGTTCTGCGCTACCGTGAGATGGGGAAACAGTGCGAGATGTTGAAAAATCATATTGGTGCGCCGTTTATACGGCGGATCGGCTGCAACATTGCGTCCACCAATGAAGACTTCGCCAGCGTCCGGATGCTCAAATCCGCCGACAATTCTCAACAAGGTGGTCTTACCGCAGCCGCTGGGGCCTAGTAGCGAAAAGAACTCGCCTCGTTTGATGTCAAGCGACACGTGATTTAGCGCCGTCACCGCGCCAAATCGTTTCGAGACCGAGCGAACAGAAACGGCGTTGTCCACGCGTGCGGCTTCTTTCGCCATTATCCACGACCCTGACAACTCATGCGCTCTTAACCCGGCTCCAGGCCTCCACCCAGGCATTGAAATTCGACGGCTGGGTGATGCCGTGGTGCTTCACCGTCCCGTCAAGAATACCGTAGCCGACGCGCTTGGCCTCCTCCGGACTGATTAGCGACGCGCCATATTTCGAGCACGACAGATAGCCTGCGATCTTGGTCAGCCGCTTGGCGTATTCGGGGCCAATCATCGCGTTAATAATCGCGTGGGCGGCATCTTGGTCTGGCACGTCCTTAGGAATGATACCGCCGGACACCAGCGACAGCACCCCCTCTTTGCACCATGCGCTACCGACTGGGAAATTGCGCCGTTCGAGATTGGCGCGCATGACCACGGGGCCGTAGGCACACACCACTTCGCCGCTGCCTATCAAGCTCGCGCCTTGGGCGAAGCTGGTCCAGAACGTGCGCACGTTTTTCTTTTTCTTAATAAGGAAGTCGGCGACCTCATTGAGCTCAGCGCCGGTCAGCGTTTCCGGCTTCTGCTTGCCAAGATAGAGGCCGGCGCAGAGAAACATGTGCATCGCTGAATCGAACCAAGCAATGCGTCCTGCATATTTGTCCTCGAACAGCATACCCCAAGACTGCGTGTAAGGATCAGCGTCGGGAACCTCGCTCGCATTATAAATGACCGTATCGAAGCCAAAGGTGCCCGGAACAGCGTAGGTTTTGTCGTCCCGCCGAATGAAGTTGTTCTTGAAGGTTTCGGCGATGTTCGCGGCATTCGGGATTTTGGCAAGGTCGAGTGGGGCCACCTTCTCCTCGCCCGGCTTTTCGCCAAGGACCGGATTGCGCGCGACTTCGACCTGAAGGTGCATGACACTAAACCGCGTGGTGCCGCTCGGCGCCAGCAGGCGCGAAATTGAATCCGTCACAGTGCGGAACGGCGCATCGGTGATCTTCACGTTGGCCTCACTCTCGACCACCTCGCGCAAGCCCGGCCCTACCAATGCGTTGGTCATCAGGACCTCAATCTCAGGGCGGGTCTGGCCGTAAGCGGCAAGCCCGGTGAGCGGCACGAGGCCGGATGCCATCGCGAGCCTCACGACGTCGCGGCGCGAGACGGTCAGGCGGTCATCATTGCGTGTCATGGGACGGACTCCTTGGCGTGAGATACTTTTGGCATTCGAGCGAAACTGAGCGACGACGAGGCGAAGCCGAGCGCCGCGGTCGTCAGCGTCAGGATCATGATGATGACGCCAACCGCCGGCAAAAACGGCGCGACCTCTTCGGTGACAAGGATCCACAGATGCACCGGAACGGTGCGCTGAGAGCCGACCACGAAAAAGGTACGGACGAATTCGTCGAACGACAGCGTAAAAGCGAACAACACGGTCGATATCACAGCCGGCCGGATCAACGGGAAAACAATCCGTCGAAACACAGTGAAAGGCTTCGCGCCAAGGTCCATGGCTGCTTCTTCGATCGAGCGGTCGAAGCCTTCGAGGCTCGGATAGAGCGACAGAAAGGCAAACGGCAGCACCCAAGTGACGTGCACCACGAAGGCAGTTGGAAACAGACTGAACTTGATGCCGGCGAGGCCGAAGAAGATCAACATGACAACGCCGGTAACGATCGCCGGCATAACGATCGGCAGCACCACGAACGGCAGCGCTGCCGCGGAGAGCCTAGGGAAGTTCCGGAGGCCGAGTACCGCCATCAGCGCTAAAGCAGTGCCAGTTAACGCGCTTGCGAGACCAAGTTGCGCGCTGTTCCACAGTGCGTCGATCAACTGGCCGCTTGCCAGCGCATCGCGGTACCAGTCGGTCGTAAAAGTGCGCAGTGGGAAACCGACTACTGACGAGTTGTTGAACGACAGCAGGCAGAGCACGAAGATCGGCACATATAGGAACGCAAAGAAGATCGTGACATAGACCGTCCGCGCCCAAACCCAGCGGAAGCCCCGTTGCAAACTCATTGCCGCGCTCCAGAAAAGAGTTGCAATAGGCCGAGCCGCCAGGCGCTGAGGGCAAAACACAGCAGCACCATCACCATCAACGTGACCGACAGCGCGGCACCGAGCGCCCAGTTGTTCGATATCTGAAACTGGCTGCTGATGACATTGCCCGCCATCATCGTCGATGCGCCGCCGAGGATCTGCGGAGTGACATAGGCGCCACAGGCGAACAGGAAAACCATGGTGCAGCCGGAGAAGACGCCGGGCAGACTCAGCGGGAAAATTACGCGGCGGAATGCCTGGAACGGCGTAGCGCCAAGGTCACTCGCCGCCTCCTCCAGCTTGCGGTCCTGCTTGTTAAGCGACTGATAGATCGGCAGGAACATGAACAGCATGTAGGCGTAGACGAGGCCGATATAAACCGCGCCTTCGTTATAAATCAGCCAATCGACCGGCCGCTCGACGATGCCGGCTCGGATCAGCAGAAAGTTGATCAGGCCGTTTCGGCCGAGCATCGGCAACCAGAGAAAGCTACGCACAACGTAGCTCGTCCAGAACGGCAGGAAGACCAGCAGCAAGATAACGGTCTTCGCGCCGCCACGCAGCCGCGATAGCACGAGCGCCATCGGATATGCGGCCAGGAGCGTTAGCAGCGTGGTGATCGCCGCGATCCGCAGCGTCCTTGTGAAGGTGCCGACATAGACGTAGTTGTCAAAAATCGTGCGGTAATTTTCGAGCGTCCACTCGCGTTTGATGCCGTAAGCGGTCGAACTCCAAAACGAGATCACCGTCAACATCACGGCGGGGACAATCGTGAAAATGAACAACCACCCAAACGCAGGCACCGTCAGCAAAAGAGCGTGGGCGGAGCGTGTCGCGGCACGCGCCTCGTCGTGAGGACTTTGGTTTACAACCACTTGTCCGCGTTCCGATTATTGGAATACCATTCCACTATATATTGGACGCTCGACCCCGAACGGTCAAACTTGGGCGCTAAATTTTCACCAGCGCCGGCAAAGGAACAGGCGAGAGATGCCAAACACAAAGGCGAAGATGCGGAGCCGCCCCCGTACACAAAGCCCCACAGAGCCGCCCCAAAAATCCTTGGGCGCTTTGTCGCAAACCGTCACACGCGCACTCGACATCTTACGCATCTTCGATCACAACCGGCGCGAACTTGGTATCACCGAGATCAGTGAAAAGCTCCAACTGCCGAAGACGATTGTGTTCCGTCTGGCGCAGACGTTGCGCGAATACGAATTTCTTGAGCAAAACCCTGAGAACTCGAAGTATCGTATTGGCATCGGCGCGTTCGAGATCGGCAATCTGTTCAAAAGCTCGACGTTAGAGGCCGAGTCGGCGCCGTTTATGCGCCAGCTCGTCGACGAAACCGGCCATACTGCACAGCTGGCCGTTCTCCACCACAGGGAGACCGTCATTATTGCGCGGATGGAAGGCCGGGGGCCGGTGAAATACGGGGTGTCGGTTGGCGAGCGACGCCCGATTCACAGTAGCGCGGTAGGCAAAGCGATTCTTTCAATGATTGACCCTCCGCAGATCGCCGACATCTTGGAGAGCGCAGAGCTCACTAAAATGACTCCCAACACGATCGTCGATCGAAAGGCGTTGCTGGCCGACATCGCACAGATCCGCGTGCGCGGCTACTCTATCAACTGGGAAGAGAATACGATCGGCGTTGCTTCGCTCGCCGCGCCGGTGCCGTCGCGGCATTCGAACACACTCGCGGCGCTGGCGCTGGCGTTCCCGGCTAACCCGGCAATAAAGAAGGACCTTCCCAGAATTGGAAAGCTGATTAGCGTTGCGGCGTGTGGATTATCAGCACGCGTCTAGATGCTCCACCACGAAGTATCAGCATCTCATGCGAAGCCGATGACGAAACCGAAGAGCAGAGCCGCCGTCCTTCTCGCGTCGCCGTCAATCGGCTGGCTACTGCTGTTCGTCGCGCTGCCTTGCGCGTTCATGGTGACGATGTCGTTCCTTAGCAGCGGCATCTTCGGCATCCAGTTCAAGTTCACCTGGATGAATTTCAACCGCATGCTGTCGACCCCGCTTTACGGCTATCTGCTGTTCAAGACCTTCCGCATTGCGGTTGCCACCACTTTACTCACGCTGCTAACCGCCTATCCGGTTGCCCTGTTTCTCAGCCGCCAGCGCGGGGTGCTGAAAAGCGTGTTGGTTTTGCTGCTGTTCCTGCCGTTCTGGATTGGCTACGTCGTGCGCACCTTCGCTTGGCTGCCCATCCTTGGCCGCGGCGGGCTGGTCAACCAGTTGCTGCTCCAGCTCAACATCATCTCTGAACCAATTGAATGGCTGCTTTACAACGAATTCGCCGTCTATCTCGGCCTCGTCTATGTCTACCTGCTGTTCATGGTCCTGCCGATCTTCCTTGCGATAGACCGCATCGAGCCGGCACTTTACGAGGCTGCGCGCGATCTCGGCGCGTCGCGGTGGAAAACTTTCACCCGCGTCACCCTCCCGCTTAGCACGCCAGGCATTCTGTCTGGCTCCATCATGGTGTTCCTGCTGACGTTCGGCGCGTTCGTGACGCCGGCGCTGCTCGGTGGCACCTCTGGCATCATGTATTCCAACGTCATCGCCACGCAGTTTTTCGCCGATAACAATTTGGCGTTCGGCTCGGCGCTTTCCACGGTCATGACCGTTGTCGTCGTCGCCTTCCTGATCGGCTCGGCGCGGTTTATTGGGCTGCGCGAGGTGTTCCTGCCGCGCACGAAAGACCACCAATGAGCGGCGGTCTTACGCAGAGCAGCACTGAAAAGGCGTTGCTTTGGACCTATGCGATGCTGGTCTATCTGTTCCTTTACGCGCCGGTACTCACCGTTACCGTGCTGTCGTTTAACGACTCCCATGTGGTCGGCTTGCCGCTGAAAGGCTTCACCACGCGCTGGTTCTTGGTCGTTTTCACTCATCCAGAGTTAGTGACGGCGCTTGCTAACAGCCTGATGCTCGGCGTGTTGTCGGCGACGATCGGCACTGCCCTCGCAACGTTGCTCGCCCTCGCTTACCGCCGCCCGTTTGCCGGCAACAGCGTGCTGTTCTACATGCTTATCGCGCCAGTCATCCTGCCGGGCGTGGTCGCTGGCGTCATCTTGTTAGTGTTCTTCGGCATGCTGAAAATCCCGCTGTCGCTGTGGACGACTGCGCTGGCCGCGCACGTGACCTGGGTTTTGCCGTTTAGCTTCCTCACCCTCTATCCTGTCACGCACCGCTTCGACCGCAGCCTCGAGGAAGCGGCCGGCGACCTCGGGGCAACGCGCGCTATCACGTTCCGCCGCATCGTATTTCCGCTGATCCGACCCGGGATCATTGCGGCATGGTTATTCGCGTTTAGCCTGTCGTTCGACGAATTCATCCGGACGCTATTCCTCACCGGCTACGAGCGAACACTCCCGGTACAGTTCTGGTACATGATCGTCGAATCCCTTTCCCCTGAAGCGCCGGCCATGGCTGTGGTGATCATCGTGATCTCGGTCGCGACCTCACTCGCCGGCGCACTGATCGCCCGCCGCTCGACCTGACGCTCACGCATGCAAGCTCCGCGCCCCGTCTCGCTTGACAGGCAGGAGGCACTCGATACGATTTTCCATATACCGGCATCGTGTACCGATTATAGGAACATGTTTTGGACGCCGTTACCGCCGCCAGCGACCCGATCACGATCGAAATCATCCGCGAGCGCCTGATCACCATTGTGCGCGAGATGCGGGGAAACATGCTGCGGGCCGCCTTCTCGTCGGCGGTCTGCGAACTGCATGACATGTCGTGCGCAATCCTCGACGACGATGGGCAGTTGTTGGCGCTTTCGGAAGGCGACAATCCGCAACACGTTTTTCCGATCATCTGGTCGGTGGACGAGATGTTGAAGAAGTTTAAAGGCGACATCCACCCGGGCGATGTCTTCCTACACAACGACCCACTCACAGGCGGCACGCACCTCAACGACATCTGCGTGATCGCCCCGCTGTTCGTCGGCGAACGATTGGCCTTCCTCCCGGTCGTGCGTGTTCACTTCGAGGACGTCGGCGGCATGTCGCCTGGCAGCGTGTCGGCCGCAGCGACCGACACCTTCCAGGAAGGTGTACGCATTCCGATCGTGCGCGCGTTCTCGAAAGGCAAGCGCAACGACGACCTGTTCGATGTCTTCCTCGCCAACA
>JBBRAN010000007.1:0-100277 GCA_038206695.1 Hyphomicrobiales bacterium
ACATCGTCAGAAAGAAGTAGGACGCGATCAACGCCCAGCGCCGGTTGCGCCGCAGGCTGGCGCCGATGCCGGCGCGCTTGCCGGCGACAACGGGGATGGCGACCGAACTCATCCGATTTCCCTTCCGCGCTTGCGCACGCCGCGCAGGATAAAGACCGCCGCGATCGCCAGGATCGGGAACATGAACAGCGACGTCGCGGCGCCGAGCGGCAGGTCGCCGGAGCGGATGCCGAGCAGGAACGAATAGGTCGCGAACATGTGCGTCATGTTGCGCGGGCCGCCGGCGGTCATGATCTGCACGACGTCGAAATTGGCGAAGGTCACGATCAGCGAGAACAGCACGGTGATGGCGATGATATTGCGCATCATCGGCAGCGTGATGTGGACGAACTTCTGCCAGGCGCTGGCGCCGTCGATCGAAGCCGCTTCATAGAGCTGCTCCGGCACCGATTTGAGCGCCGCGAGATACATGATGAGAAAGAACGGCGCGCCGTACCACACGTTGACCAGGATGACCGAAAAGCGCGCCCAATAAGGATCGCTCAGCCAGGGAATCCAGTCGAAACCGAGGCTCTTGAGCGTGTAATTGAACGCCGAATTGGTCGGATCGAACATCCACCACCAGCCGAGCGTCGACAGCGCAAGCGGGATCACCCACGGCACCAGCAACATGCCACGCCATTTGCGCTGGCCCTTGACCGGAAGATTATTGACCAGGTGCGCGGTGATCAGTCCGATCAGCGCCTTGAAGAACACCGCCGACACTGCAAAAATCGTCGATTGCCTCACCACCATCCAGAAGGTGTCGCGCGACAGCAGGAAGGCGAAATTCGACAGGCCGACGAAGCGGGTTTGGGCCTTATTAAGCATCGAAAGGTAGATCGAATAAAGCGCCGGATAGATGATGAGGCCAACCACCACCGCGATCAGTGGCATACACATCGCCAGCGCGATGGTCGAGCGGCGGCGCATGAAGCGCTGCATGCTGCTTTTTCGAACCGGCGCTTGCGCGTTGTCCGGTATCGCCGTCGGCAACCAGGATTGAACCGTGTCGGCCATAGCCTTGCTCTCGTCAACAAGATGGATAATTTGCATGCCGGCCGCGCGGCCGGCATGCAAATGTTTCAACGAACCTTTAGAACCCTCAGGCGCGCAGCGTGCCTTCGAGTTCCTTCTCGGCCCACTTGATGACGTCGTCGAGCTTCTCTTTGCCCTGCGTATACTTCGAGATCATCACAGTGTTGATCGCTTGGTTGTACATCTGGGCGCCGACTTCGGAGCGCGCTGGCGCGCCGAAGATCGAAGTTTGCTCGTCGCCGCGCGGCGGATAGCCGTACACGGTGCCGACCGGCGGCCCAACGGTGTTCCAGGTCGGCAGGTCGTACATGCTCTTGAACGACGGCAGGTCGTAACCCACCGAAGCCTCAACCAGTTGCGCAATCGATTCCTTCTGCGAGATGTGCAGCAGGAGGTCCTTCGCCGCTGACTTGTTCTTGGAGAACTGCCAGAGACCGTAGAACTGCGGGAGCTGTCCGACGAAGCGGCCTTTCGGTCCCTTCGGCACAGGATGCGTCCAGCACTGCTCAGCAACCTTCGGGTTGTCGCGCTTGGCGACTGCCCAGGCGCTCGGCGGATTCATGATGCCGGCGCCCTTGCCGGAAATCAGCCAGCGGTTGTTACCGGCGTCGTCCCAGGCGTAAACCTCGGGCGGGCTCGCTTCCATGATCTTGCGGGCGATTTCCATCGCCTGGCGAGTCTCGTCCGAATTGATCTTGATGTTGTCCTGGGCGTCGACGAACACAACGCCGTAGGAATTGAACAGGCCGCCGACCCAATCGACCGCGTCGGAGGTCTGGCCCATCGGCAGACCGACCGGGAACCCGGCCTTGTGGAGCTTCTGCGCCGAAGTGACGTAGGTGTCCCAGGTCCAGCTATCGACCTTGGCCTTGTCCCACTTCTTCTCATCAGCCGGGAACATGGCCTGCAGATCGATGCCGGCATGCTCTTTGTAGAGATCGAAGCGCGAGCAGCACGGCTTGACCTGGCTGCCGATGGCAGTGGGAATGCCGCGCCAGGTGCCTTTGATCTTGGCGAGATATTCGGCGACCGGGCTGATCGGGCCGTAGCTCTTGATCAGCGACGCGATCACCTCGTCGAGCGGTTCGAGATTCGCCTGGTGGATTCGGATATTCCAGTCGCGATGCGACATGATGTCGTGGCCGGTGCCGGCTTGCGCCTCGGCGGCCGCGGTCAGCTTGTCCTTTTCACCTTGCGAGGTGATGTAGTCGATCTTGACTTCGACCTTGTTCTTCTCGCCCCACTCTTTGACGAGCTTGTCGAGGGCTTTGTTGGCGCCAGGTACCCAATGGTCCCAGCAACCCAGCGACAGCGTGCCCGCGGCATACGCGCCCCGGACGTAGGGGGCCGTGATAATCGCGGCCGAAGCCAAAGCCGCATTTTTTAATACGGTTCGGCGAGTAGTCTTTGATGACATCGAGGTATTCCTCCCTGTTTGTAGCTGTTGTTATTGTTATTTTGATGAAGGCTATACCCGTTTGAAATGGGTGCCTAGCCGATTATTTCCCAGGGTCGCATATCGACCGGCCCCAAGACCCACATTGGCGCGCGAGGGCTTTAGACAAAGGTGCCAGACGGAACCGATAGCCGTTGTCCGCTTGCCGATTTAAAGCCCAAAGAACAGGCAATCGACCGGCGGCGCACGGCGCGGCGGCACGCGAGGCCGGGGCCGCCTAGCGGACCTTTTTGATGTCGCCCTTTTTGACGCCGGCTTCCGGAAACACCCACATCGCGACCACCATCAGCACCGCCGTGACGACCACGAAGGTCGAGAAGTCCTGGCGGATCGGTGATCCGCTCCAATAAGCGAGGATCGCCGCGACGATGAGAACGACGACCGAAACCACCGCTTTGACGTCATTGGGCATGGGAGACGCTCGGTTTACGGAAAAATGATGCGGCGAGGCAAGCGCCGCCTTCCCTCAATTCAGTAGGCCCCCATCGGCTCGGCCGCCGCTTCATCGGGCCGGCGCGGCTGGCCGCGCAAATTCTTGCGCAGATACCGCGTGTCGTAGCCGTTGAGCAGCGTGCCGACCAGATCGCGATCGAGGTCGGAGGTTCCGAACAGCCAGTCCGCGATCGGGAATGTCAGGTTCATGTTGGTTTCCATCATCAGCCGCGCATTGTGGTGGGCGGTGTGATGGCGCCGCAACGTGTTGACGAACGGGCAGTTGCGCACGAACCAGTTCTCGTCGACGTGGCAGCAGAAGTGCATGAACTCGTAGATCAGGTACATGCCGCTGGTGACGCACATGAACAGCCAGCCGACATTCGGCGAGGACACGTTGCCGAGCACGATGGCGGCCGGAATCGACATCAGGATGAACACCACCAGCGCATAGGGCGGGAACACCGTGACGCGCCAATCCTTGTCGTCGCGAAAACGCATTTCGTCGTCGGTGAAGAATTGATGGTGGTTGAGCGTGTGGCGTTCATAGATCGCGCGCAGGCCCTTGATGTTGATCGGCCGGTGCATGATGAACTTGTGCACGAACCACTCGAATAGGTTGGTGAAGACGAAGGTCACCGGGACGGTCAACCATTCGAGCCACGTCACGTTATCGATGTGCTCGACGTAGACGTAGAACGCCGCCGCGCCCATCGCATAGATGATCGCAATGTGAACATAGCCGTCGTACCACCCCATGATGCGGGAGCGGTATTCCTGGCGGAATGCAATCTGACGTTGGCTGATCATTCGTCGTCTCCCGGAGCGCACCCAGCCGGGTCGCCCATCTGATATATCACACATCTATCACAGGCCGCCGCGGCTTTCAATCAGCCGGCGCCCGCCGCCGCCCCAGTTCCCTCGATCACGCGCGCCACCGCCGGATCGCGGCGGGCGGCTTCCGGCTTGCCGGCAAAGATGATTTCGCCGCGTTCGACCACGTAGAGCCGGTCGGTGAACTCCGGCACGTGGTGGATATTCGATTCCGCGATGAAAACCGCCCGGCCGAACGAGCGCATGCGCGCCAGCCCCTCGACGATCGAGGGCACGATAGCCGGTGACAGGCCCTCCGTCGGCTCGTCGAGCAGCAGCAGCTTGGCGCCGAGCGCCAACGCGCGCGCGATCGACACCATCTTGCGCTCGCCGCCCGACAAAGCCTGGCCGCCGCGTTCCTTGTAGCGGACCAATCGGGGGAACACCTCGTAAGCGCCGGCGATGCGCTCCTCCGCGCTACGCTCGCTGGCGCAGGTCCAGGTCGGCAGGGCGATGTTCTCGGCCACCGTGAGCTCGCCGAACACTTCGCTTTCTTCCGGCGCAAAGCCGATGCCGCGTCGCGCGATCTCGTAAGGCCGCAACCCGACAATGTTGCGATCTTCAAACGCGATGCTGCCGGACACCGGCTTGCGGAAACCCATGACGGTGCGAAAAGCCGTGGTCTTGCCGGCGCCGTTGCGCCCGACCAGGCACACCAGCTCGCCCGGCGCGACGTCAAACGACACGCCGCGCAGCACACGGCTCCCTTCGATGTCGACAGCGAGGTCGCGAACGGCGAGCATCAGTGCGCCTTCCTTTTGCCGATCACGGTTTCGATCAGGTGCGCGTCGGTGAAGAATTTATCGGGCGGCAGGTCGGCCAGCACTCTCCCCTCCGACAACGCGACGATGCGATGCGAATAGGCGGCGACCAGATCCATGTCGTGCTCGACCAGCACGATGCTCCTCACGCCGGCGCGCTTGGCCGCCGCGATCAAGGTTTTCATGATGGTGTGCTTGTCGGCGGTCGAGACCCCGGAGGTCGGCTCGTCGAGCAGGATCACCTTCGGATCGAGCGCGAAAGCCGATGCGACGTCGAGCAGCTTCTTTTCGCCCTGCGACAGCGCGGCCGCCAGCGTGTCGCGGCGATGGCCCAGCCCGAAAATATCGGCAACTTCGGCAACCCGCTCGATGACGTCCTTGTCGCCGGCCAGCAGGGAAAACAGCCGCCAGCGCTTTTTCTGCCGCGACACCACCGCCGCCGCGATCGTTTCCGCCACGGTCAACTGCGGAAAGATCTGGATGAGTTGAAACGCGCGGGCGAGCCCATGGTCGGCGAGCTCGACCGGGCCGACGCCGGCAATGTTGCGCGCCATGAACAGTACTTCGCCTGAGGTCGGCTCCAGCAACCCGGTGAAAAGATTGACCAGAGTGGTCTTGCCGGCGCCGTTCGGCCCGACCACCGCGACGATCTCACCGTCGTTGACCGCCATCGTGACATCGTCGAGCGCGACGAAGTCCCCGTACGTCTTTCGCACATTGCGGGTCTCGAGCAGCACGCTCACGCCGGCGCCCTCCCCGCGATGCGCCGCCGCAGCTCGACTGCGAGACCAGCCAGGCCGTGCGGGAAGCCGATCACGATCAGCGCGAGGATGGCCCCGAGGATGAACCGCCAGTATTGCGTGAGCGATTGCAGTTGATCCTGCAGCAGCGTGTAGGCCAGCGCGCCGACGATAGGGCCGAAGAAATTCGAGAACCCGCCGAGCACCGCCATGAACACGAGCTGGCCCGACTGCGTCCAATACACGAGCTCGGGATCGGCGAGCCCGATGCGAAAGCCGAGGATCGCGCCGCCGACCGCGCCGAACGCCGCCGAGATGACAAAAGCGGCGAGCCGCATGCGGTGGACATGGACGCCGAGATATTCGGCCTTGCGCGCATTGTCACGGATGGCTTTGAGATGCAGGCCGAACGGCGAATGCACGATGCGCCACATCAGGAAGCCGGCGGCGGCCAACAGCGCGAGGCAGTAGTAATAAAACGGCCCAGCGAGAAACTCGATCTTGTTGTATTGCGCGAACTCGAGGCCGAGAATTTTCATGCGCGCGACCCGCATGCCGCTGTCGCCGCCCGTCACGTAATAGAACTTGAACAGAAAGGAATGAAACAGCATGCCGAAAGCGAGTGTCAGCATGCCGAAGAAGATGCCGACGTAACGCACGCACAGCAGCCCGATCGGCACCGCGATGGCGGCCGAGCCGACAATAACCGCGAGCAACACTAGCTCGAACGATTTGATGCCGTAGACGCCCGACATCACCGCCGCGCCATAGGCGCCGAAACCCAGAAACATCGCGTGGCCGAACGACAGCAGCCCTGTGTAGCCGAACAGCAGATTGAAGCCGAGCAAGGCAATGGCGTAGCCGAAAAACGGGATCATCAGCCCGGCGTAATAAGGCGGCATCACGAGCGGCACCGCAGCGAATGCCGCGATGCCGATCAGCGCCACAACCGCCGGCGCGGACAGCTTCATGCCAGCGATCTCCCGAACAGCCCCGCCGGACGGAAGATCAACACCGCGATCACGATGGCGTAGATCGCGACCACTTCAAGCTCGGGATAAAACACGATGGACAGCGCGCGGATAAGCCCGACGACAAGCGCGCCGATTAGCGCGCCGCGCATCGAGCCGAGCCCGCCGATCACGACCACGGCGAACGCCTCGATGACAAACTCGATCGCCATGTCGAGCGAGGCGGCGGCGGTCGGTACCACTAATGCCCCCGCCGTCGTCCCGAGCACGGCACCGAGCGTGAAGACGACCGAATAGACCAGCCGCACATTGACGCCGAGCGCTTCGGCCATCGCGCGGTTCTCGGCGGTGGCGCGCAAGATTCGCCCGTAATTGGTGCGCTGGAGAAACGCGCCGAGCCCGCCGGCGACCGCGATCGCGGCGGCGATCACCAGCAGATTGTAGACCGGCGCGCTGAAGTCGCCGAACCGCACCGTGCCGTAGATCAGGTAGGCACTATCGAGCGAGCGCGGGTTGGAGCCCCAGATGAATCGAAACACGTCCTGAAACATCAGGACGAGCGCAAACGTGATGAGAAGCTGAAAACTTTCGTCGCGGCCATAGACCGCGCGCAATACCCGCTCGATCGGCGGCCCGACAAAGCCCAGCAAAATTCCGGACAGGATCAGGCCCGGCAGGATCAGCCACGATGAGACGCCGAGCGAAGCCCCCGTCGAGATGAACGTGATGCCGAAATAAGCGCCGAGTGCGTAGAACGAGCCGCACGCCAGGTTGACGATCTTCTGCACCCCGAACACGAGCTGCAGACCGGCTGCGACCAAAAACAGCACGGCGGCGTGAAACACGCCGCCGGCCAGGATGTTGGCAAACGCGGACATACTTCCGGTTTGCTTTTAGACCTTGAATTGCGCGGTCTTGATCCATTCCCAGAAATTGGCGCCCGATGGCTTCTGCAGGTCGGTCGAGAACATGGTGTCGAAGCCGTCGGCGAGCGTTACGAAGTCGTACTTGTTCTTGTGCGTGGTCAGGCCCTGGACGTAGGTCTGGTCGGCGATGTGATCCTTGCGCCACGAACCCTTGCCGCCGAGGCTTTCGACGGAGAGGCCTTCCATCGCGCCGATCACGTCATCCTGCGAGGGCCAGTTGCCGCCCTTCGCCTTCGATGCGTTTTCGACCGCGGCCTTGTAGGACGCCAGCGCGAAATAGGCGCGGTCGGCTTCCCATTCCGGATAGTCCTTGTGGGTCTTCTCGTACCAGGCGACGAATTCCTTGGCCAAAGGCGACGCGTTCGGATTGTCGAAATAGAGCGTGTTGTGCCCGAAGATCATGCCTTCCGGCGTGAATTCCTTTTTCATCAGGGTGTGCTGCCAGCCCGCCGCCGGCATCACGAACTTGGTGCGTTCGGTCAGCCCGGCGGCATGCGCCTGCTTCATGAACACGGGGGTGTCGGCAAACAGCAGCGACGAGAAGATCAGGTCGGGCTTTGCGGCCTTGAGCGCCGCGACATGGCTGGTGAGGTCCATGGTGCCGACCTTCGGCCACTGCTCGGTCACCACGTTGTGCTCGATGTTGAAGCGCTTGAGCAGCGCAATGAACGCCGCCATGTTGTTGCGGCCGTACGAGTAGTCGGGATTGATGCCGGCGACCGTGACGAACTTGCCCTTCCAGTGCTTGATCGCGAGCAGCGAGCCCATGATCGCCTCGCACTCGTTGTCGCACGAGCGGAACAGGTATTTCGGATTCGGCATCTTCTCGTCGACGCCGTCCTGCGTGGTGCCGTCCCAGTAGATCGTCAGCGCGCGCGCTTCCTCGACCACCGGGCCGAGCGCGAGGCCGACGCCGGTCGAGATGATGCCCTGCACGCAGTCGACCTTCTCCTGCTGCACCAGCTTGCTGAAGCGCTCGATGGTGTCCTTCGGCGTAGATTCTTCCTCGATGACGAGCTCGATCTTGCGCCCGGCGATGCCGCCGGCGGCGTTGAACTTGTCGGTCGCCCACTGCGTGGCGCGGATGCCGTTTTCGCCGGGCGCCGCGGCAATGCCGGAGCGCGGCGCCAGAATGCCGATGCGGACCGGCTTGTTCTGCGCTATGGCGGGCGAGAACACGTCGCCGGTCGCGGCAAGCGTGCCAACGGCGGCGGCGGACGTGAGAAGCGTGCGGCGTGAAATGGCCATGTCGTTACCCTCCCTGGCGGATCCCGTTCGGATCCTCGTTATGATTTTGCGCGATGATATATCAGTGGCATGTCAGCGCAAGCGACGCGGCCTCGCGGCGCATCGTCGCGCTCCGGCGATTTCCTCCTAGCCCTGGGTCGCGAGAAAGGCGTCGATCTGCGCGCCGCTCAGCGTCCAGTCATTGTCGAGGCTGGCAATCACGGTATCCATGAAGGGCTGCGACAGCGCGATCGCGCGTTCCTTTTCGCCCAGGTAGTCGTACAGGATCGCCAGCGCGAGCTGCTGCGGGTTCTCGCCGCTATAGGTCCATTCGAAGCCGTATTTGGTGTAGCGCTTGATCTCGTAATGCTCGTCGAGATTCTGGCCGTCGACCGTGACGACGAGGCCGTCGATGGTGCGTTGTCCCTGATACGTCGTCATGAGATCAAACCGTTCCCCGCGTGAAGTTCTCGACATAGTCCATCAGCTTGTCGCTCGCGCGCGCAGCGCTCTCGCCGGTGCCCTGCGCGATCGCCCGCGCCTGATTGGCGTGCAGCCGCGCGCACAGCGGCAGGTCGGCCGCCTCGCGGTAGTGCATGTACCAGAACCGGCGCGACAGGCCCTGCAGCAGCTTCATCGAGCGCTCGGCATAATCGTTATGCGCGGCCTCGATCATCAGCCGGTTGAGATTGCGGTCGAGCCGCATGAAGGCGAGGTCGTCGTTGCTTTTGGCGGCGCGGTCCATGCCTTGCGCGATGTCGAGCAGTTGCGCGCGCTGGGCTTTGGTGGCGCGCTCGGCGCCGGCCCGGCTCAGCATGCGCTCGAGTTGGCGCCGCACTTCGAGCACCAGAAGCTGGCTGCGCGGGTTGATGTCGGACACCAGGATGCCCTTGCGCGGCAGGATCGTCACCAGACCCTCGCGCGCCAGCCGCTGCAACGCTTCGCGGATCGGCGTCCGCCCGATCCCGAAACTCGCCGACAGCATCTGCTCGGACAGCACTTCGCCGGGCTTGAGCCGCAAGGTCACGATCTGCTCCTCGAGCCGCCGGTAGGCCTGCTCGGTCAACGTCTCGTCGCGTGCCCCCGCCGCGGGCTTGGCCCGCAGCCGCCGCGCCGCGCCGGTTTGCGCGCGCGCCATGTCAAATCTGCCTGCGCTTGGCGACCATCGCAGCGAACTTGTCATATTCCGCCTCGTTGACCGCGTAGGAGTGATCGTCGTCGGGAAACGCGCCCGCCTTCACTTCCTTGACGTATTGCTGGATGCCGCCGACCGCGACCTCGGTCAGCTTCGCGAAACGCTTGGTGAATTTCGGCTTGAAGTCGGTGAAGACGCCGAGCAAATCGTAACACAGCAGGATTTGCCCGTCGGTGCCGGCGCCGGCGCCGATGCCGATGGTCGGAATCGTCAACTGCTCCGAGATCAGTCTGGCGATTTTGGCGGGTACCGCCTCGAATTCGAGCATGAAGCAGCCGGCGTCTTCGATCGCCAGCGCGTCGTCCAGAATTTTCATCGCGGCATCGGCGGTGCGGCCTTGAATCTTGAAGCCGCCGAACATCGCAATGGTATGCGGCGTCAGCCCGATATGGGACGCGGTCGGGATGCCGGCGTCCACCAGCGCCTTCAGAATCTGGGCCTGCGACTTGCCGCCCTGCGGCTTGACCGCATCGCACAGCGATTCCTGCATGAAGCGGGTGGCGTTGGTCAGCGCGCGGTCGATCGTGTTGTAGCTCTGGTACGGCATGCAGCCGAGCACGAAGGTGTTCGGTGCGCCGCGCCGCACCGCCTGGCCGTGCATCACCATCATGTCCATCGTCGCCGGCACGGTGTTACGGTGGCCGTGCGAGATCATCGCAAGGCTGTCGCCGAGCACCGCGACGTCGACGCCGCCCATCTCGGCCCATTGCGCCGAGGTGTAATCCGGCACCGACATGTAGACCATTTTCTCGCCGGTCTTTTTCGAGTCGCGGATTTCGGTGATGGTGCGTTTCTCGCGCTTCGGCGCGTCAGGTTTGGCGTCGGCCTTGGCCGCCGTCTTGTTCCGGTCGCTCGACATTTTCGCTCCTCGCGCGCCCATTGCGCAAACCGCTGATATATGTCTCGTATGTTACGGACATTGAATTTCGACGGTCAAGTGACGATGACAACGGCCGCCCTCCTCCCGCTCGCTCTATTCGTGATCCTGCTGCTCCACCTCGCGCTGCTCGGGCTGGCGGCCAGCGGCCACTTTCCGCGGCGGCCGGCGCCGGATCAGATCGCAGCGATCGACCTCTACGGCGCGATCGCGGTCGGGACACTGACGCTCGTCGTCGGCATCGCCGCCGCCATCAAGCTCGTTCCGTGGTACGCGCTGGTGATCGGCGGCGGCTTGAGCGTTTTATGCGCGCCTCTGCTGCTGCAGCGATTCAGCGACCGCTTCGTCGACGGCCGCGTCGCGCTCATGATTTTTTCCGCGCTCGCCATGGCGCTCACGCTGACCCTCGTCTTCCTGGGCGGCGGCGCCGCTTTGTGATGGCCGCGCCGCCGCAGCACGCCCGCCACGGCACGTGGCGGCGCTGGACGACGGGAAATCCGTATCTCCTGCTGGCGCTTGCCTCCTTGTTCTGGTCGGGCAACCACATTCTCGGGCGCGCGATCGGCGGCCACGTTCCGCCGATCGGCATTTCCACCGTGCGCTGGCTGATTCCGGCGCTGCTGTTGTGGCCGTTCGCGCGACCGCATCTGGTACGTGACTGGCCAACAATCCGCGCGCACTGGCGCATCATGCTGTGGCTTGGCGTGACCGGCGGCGCGCTGTTCACAACGCTACAATATGTCGGCCTGCAATACACCAGCGCTCTCAATGTGTCGGTGATCAATTCGCTGGTCCCGGTGCTCATTCTGCTCAGCGGCGCAATCCTGTTCCGTGACCGCGTGACGCCGCTTCAGATCGGCGGCATCGCAACCTCGTTGATCGGCGTCCTCGCCATCGTCGCGCATGGCAGCCTCGATACGTTGCGACACCTCGGTTTCAACTGGGGCGATCTCATCATCCTGCTCAACATGATGGTTTTCGCGATCTATGCCGCCTGCCTGAGACTGCGTCCGCAGATCCACTGGCTGAGTTTCATGTTCGTTTTCGCCGTCCTGTCATCGCTCACGACCGCGCCGTTCTTCGCTTGGGAGGCGTGCTCGGGCGTCACGTTCCACGCGACGGTCTTGACGGCGCTCACGGTCGTTTATGTATCGATTTTCCCCAGCGTGCTGGCGTTTGCCGCTTGGAATCGCGGCATCGAATTGATCGGGGCGGCGCGTTCAGGGCCCTATGTGCATCTGGTGCCGGTCTACACCGCGATCCTGGGAAGCACGCTGTTGGGAGAGACGCTGGCGATCTATCACCTCGCGGGATTTGGCCTCATCCTGCTCGGTGTATGGCTTGCCTCGACCAAGGCTACGGCAACCCATAATTAACGTTTGGAACAATTTCGGGCCGAATTTAAGCGATCGTGGGCCCGGGATACGATGACGGCTTGGCCTCCTTCTGCCGCGACCCCAAAGGCCGCGCCTGCGGCCGTCGCCGATGCGCCGCCGCTCGCACCCAAAGCTACTTCGTTGTGCTGGGTGGTCGACGAGAATGCCAGCCTGCGTCGATTTCTGTCTTTGGTGCTGCACGGCGCCGGAATCGACGCGCTCGAATTCCCCGATGGCGCGACGATGCGGGGCGAAATTGGCAAGCGGGCGCCGGACCTCATCTTTCAAAACGTTTCGCTTGAATCGGCCGACGAGGCCCCGCTCTGCAAGACCGCGATCGACCTCGCGCATAACTTCGGCAGCACGGTGGTCGGCGTCGGTATCGAGAAAGCGGCCGATGCGGTGGCTCTCGTCAGCATGGGATGCGACTACGGCCAGGGCTTTCTGCTTGGCCAGCCCATGCCGGAAGACCGCTTCATAGCGCTGCTGCGCCGGCGCTCCGGCGGCGAGACCCTGCAAAAGACGTCGCCCGCGCCGCAGACCGAGCCGGCCTGAACGCGACCTGCTAGTGGGTCCAGGCGTCGCGGCGGTTGAACGAGAAATTGTCGGAATAGGAAATCGTGCGCCGGGCCGGCTCTTGCGGCTCCGACACCTGATAGGCGATGCCGTGGCGCTCGCAGTAGGCGATCGCCTCCTCTTTGGTGTCGAAGCGCAGCCGCAACTGTTGGCGCATGTCGCCCGAGGAGGTCCAGCCCATCAGCGGCTCGACGCTACGGGGTTCTTCCGGCTCGAAATCCAGCGCCCATTCCTTAGTATTGGCGGCACCCGACTGGGTCGCGGTCTTGGCCGGCTTGTAGATACGGGCGGTCATCGGCGGGTCCAACTTCCTGAGGGCGTGGCTATAAAACGAGCCGCACTGGCTGGCAACCGCGCCGGCCGGCAATAAAATGGTCGGAGCGGCAGGATTTGAACCTGCGACCCTCTGGTCCCAAACCAGATGCGCTACCAGACTGCGCTACGCTCCGTGCGACGGCGATACACCCCTCCAGGAGGGGCAGCAAGCGAGCTTACCGGCTCCGGAATAGCGGATGGGCGACCCGGTCGCCGGCAGCGATGCCGAGCTTGCGGGCGGTCCCGCCGATCACCTCAAGCACCCCGCGGACGGGTCCGCCGGAGGAAATGATCCGCTCGGACCGGGGCTCGGTGTTCTCGGCGATCCGCACGATGCGGCCATCCGACCGGATGAAGACCATGTCGAGCGGAATGTAAGTGTTCTTCATCCACATCGCGACCTCGTCATCGCGCTGGAAGTCGAACAGCATGCCGCGCCCCTCGGGCAATTCCCTGCGGTACATGAGGCCTTGGGCGCGCTCCGCGTCGGACTTGGCCAGTTCGACTGCGAATGTGTGGACACCGGTCTTGCTGACGATCTCCAGCGTCTGGGGATCGGCGGCAGCCGCGGGCGCGGCCGCCAGCGAGAGCGCGAATAATGCTGCGAGGAAGGACCGGGCGAAGCGCATGCGCTCGCCTTTACGCGGCCAAATCCGGCCCGGCAATGGGAATTTCGGCGAACCGGGCTAGTGGGAAGCGGGGCCGAGCGGACCGCCGTCCGGGCGGACTTCCGCCGCCATCATGCCCTTCGGCCCCGGCCCGAACCGCACCAGGACCGTCTGGCCCGGGCGTAATTCGGCGATGCC
Source organism: Hyphomicrobiales bacterium (assembly GCA_038206695.1). Taxonomy (GTDB): domain Bacteria; phylum Pseudomonadota; class Alphaproteobacteria; order Rhizobiales; family Xanthobacteraceae; genus Pseudolabrys. Next base: position 13,609 of record JBBRAN010000007.1, read on the forward strand.
ATAGCGCCGAAGCGTTTCCATATGGACGAAGATGTCCGGGGTGCCGTCGCCGCGGGTCAGGAAGCCGAAACCGCGCAGCCGGTTGAACCATTTGACCTGCGCACGCTCGAGTCCGCTGGTCGGGGTCACGGTGACATGGGTGCGCGGCGGCGGCATCTGTGCCGGATGAATCGCGGTCGATTCGTCCATCGACAGGATCCGGAACGCCTGCAGCCCCTTCTGCCGCTGGGTCACTTCGCAGACGACGCGGGCGCCCTCATAGGCGGTCTGGAAACCATCCCGCCGCAGGCAGGTCACATGCAGGAGGATGTCCGGCATGCCGTTGTCTGGAATGATGAAACCGAAGCCCTTGGCGACATCGAACCACTTGATGACCCCGGTAAGCTCGATGAGATTGGTTGCCGTCTCGTCGGCAAGTTCTCTGACCGATCCCGGTCCGAGATGCACCCCTGGCATTTTTGATTCGATCCCGTCCGACGCCATGGCCCCTGCACGCCGCCGTATGTTTGACGCCTCTTGATGGGCGTTTCGACGAATCCTTCTCGTGGAATCGAAGATAACACCGGCCTGAAAGGCGCAAAGGGCAAAATCTGCTTGCGCACAGGTCTGTGCACAAGCACAGCCGCGGTGAATCAGTGAGCGATGAAGGGCGCCAGCGCGTCGCCAATGTCGCCACGTACGACCAGGTCGGCGATCGAATCGAAATCGGTCGGCTCGCGATTAATGATGACGAGCGCCGCCCCGTTTTGTTTCGCCATCAATGGAAATCCGGCGGCCGGCCACACCACCAGCGACGAGCCGATCGCGACAAACAGGTCGCAGGCGTTCGTCAATTGCTCGGCGCGCGCCATCGCATCGGCCGGCATCGCCTGCCCGAACGACACGGTCGCGGTCTTGATGTAGCCGCCGCAAGCGCAGTCGGGCGCGCAATTGGCGCCCGCGGCGTATTTGTCATGGACCCACTGCAATTCGTAGCGGCGGTCGCAGTCCAGACACGTTGCATAGGTGGTGTTGCCGTGCAGCTCGACGATGTCGCGCGGCGCAATGCCCGATGCCTGATGCAGATTGTCGATGTTCTGCGTGATCACGCCGCGAACTTTGCCACCCCGATAGAGCGACGCCAGAGCGAGATGGCCGCGGCCCGGCCGGGCGCCGGAAAAGTGTTCGTCCATCGCAAAGCGCCGGCGCCACGCTTCGTCGCGCTTTTCCTGACTGGCGATGAATTCGTCGAAGTGGATCGGCTGGTTCTTGCTCCACGGCCCACCGGGCGAGCGGAAATCCGGGATGCCGCATTCGGTCGAAATCCCGGCGCCGGTGAACGGAACGATCGTCCGCGCTGCGTCGATCAAACTGCGCAAATGCGTCAACGCGGTATCGAGATCGGGCGCGATCACTGCTATACGGTCCTCGAAATCCGGGAGATCTCAATCATGCGATATCTGCACACCATGTTGCGCGTACGCAATCTCGACGCCGCGCTCGATTTCTACGTCAACAAGCTCGGCCTCAAGGAAACCCGGCGCCGGGTCGACGAGAAGAACAAATACACGCTGGTATTCCTGGCCGGGTCGGATGACCTGCCGCTGGTGGAGGACAGCAAGAAGAAAGGCCGCCCCAGCCTCGAGGTGGAACTCACCTATAACTGGGACAGCGAGGATTATGGCGAGGCCCGCTATTTCGGCCATCTCGCCTACGAGGTCGATGATATCTACGCGACCTGCGAGAAACTGATGAAGGCGGGCGTCACCATCAACCGGCCGCCGCGCGACGGGAACATGGCGTTCGTGCGCTCGCCCGATAAACATTCGATCGAGCTTTTGCAGAAAGGCGCCGCGAAGCAGCCGCAAGAGCCTTGGAAGTCGATGCCGAACACCGGCAAATGGTAGAGCAAGTGGTAGAGCGATAACGGGAAACCGGCGGCTTGCCGGCCCGGGGGAAGCTCTCTATACCTCGCCGCGCATTTTGCGCCCTTCGTCTAGCGGTCCAGGACGCGGCCCTTTCACGGCTGAAACACGGGTTCGATTCCCGTAGGGCGCGCCAACCCCCTCAATTTTCTGCCGAATTGTCCTACGCCTCAGACGCATAACAGACATGCGGCAATGTCTGCGGTTCTCACGCCGAATTTAATGGCGCCGTTATAGGCAAAGGGAAACCTTGGCGGTTAGGAAGACTTGTCCTGCGTCGCTTCTCCTGCATCCTGCACGAACGGAGAGTCAGGCCATGAAAAAAAACACCGTCGCCTTGATGTTGCGCCGTGATGCGACCTATGTCGGCAATGCGGTCGGAGCCATGGTGTTTGTCGGCTTTGCGAGCTTGGCCGTCGCCGCCGCAGTGTTGGACCTCGTCGCGGTTACCCGCTAGCCCCGGCATCCGCCGGCGGATAGTCGTGCTGCCGCCCGTTGAAATCCTCGACTCGATATCTGTCGTGAAGAACGCGATCGCGCTCGACGTAGCTCGGGCCGATCGGCGATTTGCCGTGACCGCCGGGAATGTCCAGCACGTAATCCGGCTGGCACAGGCCCGATAGCCGCCCGCGCAACTCCTTCATGAGCTGCTGGCCGCGCGCGATGCTCGTGCGAAAATGCGCGGTGCCGGGCGCGAGGTCGCCGTGATGCAGATAATACGGCTTGATGCGACATTCGACCAACGCGCGCATCAGATCGGCCATGACCGACGCATCGTCATTTACGCCCGCCAGCAGCACGGTCTGGCTCACCATCGGAATTCCTGCATCGACCAGTCGCGCGCAAGCGGCCCGCGCGGCGGGCGACAGCTCGCGCGCGTGGTTGACGTGCAGTCCGACATAGACGGCTTTTTGCTTGACGCGCAGTGCCCTCACCAACTCCGCCGTGACGCGCGGCGGATCGGCGACCGGCACGCGGGTGTGAATGCGAATGATCTTGACGTGCGGGATGGCGGCGAGCGCCTTCATGACGGCGCGCAGCCGCCTTGGCGACAGCACCAGCGGATCGCCACCCGTCAGGATGACCTCCCAGATCGCCGGATTGGCGCGGATGTAATCCAGCGCTCTGTCGAGCGCCTGGCTCGACAGAGCGTTCGGCTTGCCGGGCCCGACCATTTCGCGCCGGAAACAGAACCGGCAGTAGACCGCGCAGACATGCACGATCTTGAGCAGGACGCGGTCCGGGTAACGGTGCACGATGCCTTCGATCGGACTATGCGTCTCGTCGCCGATCGGATCGCAATTTTCGCCCGGCATGACATCCAGCTCGGCGACATCCGGCAGCACTTGGCGCGCGACCGGATCGTCCGGATCGGAGCGGTCGATCAGATCGGCAAAGGCCGGCGGCACCGCGATCGCGTAGCGCGCCGCCACCGCCTCCAGCCCCGCGTCCTCGCCCCGCAACAAGCCGCCGGCGCGAAGCGCGGCGGGGGTACGCATGGTTTTCATAGCAGCCTCATTCTTTTTCCGATTGCAGCGGTTCGGCGACGCCCGACCATAGCACCTGCTCGATGCGCTGGGCCCCGGTCGCCAGCATGACGAGACGGTCGAAACCCAGCGCGATACCGCTCGCCGGCGGCATCGCGCCGAGTGCGGCGAGAAAATCCTCATCGACCGGATACCGCTCGCCATGGATGCGTTGCTTCTCGTCCATCACGGCGGCAAAGCGGCGGCGCTGCTCGGCCGCATCGGTGAGCTCGCCGAACGCGTTGCCGAGCTCGACGCCGCACGCATAGAGCTCGAAACGCTCGGCGACGCGCGTATCCCCCGGCTTGGCGCGAGCCAGCGCGGCCTGGCCGATCGGATATTCATAAAGAATTGTCGCACGGGTATTGCCGAGTTGCGGTTCGATGCGCTCCGCCATCACCCGGCTGAAGATATCGCCCCAATCGTCGCCCGGCGAAACCGCAACGTTCGTGGCGTGCGCCGCAGCGGCAAAGCTGTCGCGATCCGCGCTGGCGAGGATGTCGATGCCGGCGTAGCGGGTGAAGGCGTCGGCGACCGTCAGCCGTTCCGGCGCTGCGAATGGATCCATAGTGCGGTCACGAAAAACAAAAGCCGTCGCGCCGGCCGCGGTCGCGGCCTCGGCGAGCAACGCAGCGCAGTCGTCCATCAGCACTGCGTAGTTCTCGTTGACGCGGTACCATTCCAGCATGGTGAATTCCGGGTGATGCAACGCGGTGCGCTCGCGATTCCGGAACACCCGGGCAAAATCGAAGATGCGCTGCTCGCCGGCCGCCAACAGTTTCTTGCAGGCGAATTCGGGCGAGGTGCGCAGATAGAGCGGCGAGCGGTCCCCGCCCGGCGCGATCAGCTCGGTCGCGAAAGCATGGAGATGCGTTTCGTTGCCCGGCGAGACCTGAAGCGCGGCGGTTTCGACTTCAACGAAATCGCGTGCCGCGAACCACCCCCGTATCGCCGCGGCGATGCGATTGCGCACCAACAGAAACGGGCGGCGGTCGGCATGAATGTGCGGCGACCACGGCGGCGATGAGCTTTTCGACACGGCGTACTCTTTAATTCGCAGCCCGGCGGAAAGGCTGGCATCTGACGGAGAGATCGGTATGGTGCGGCCCGAAACCGCGGCCCGCCGCCTCCCGTTCAAGGATACGCCTCGTGAAAGTCATCGCCAGCCAGCTCCGCAAAGGCAATATCGTCGAGATTGACAGCAAGCTTTTTGTCGTCCTGCATGCCGAAAACTTCCACCCCGGCAAAGGCACGCCGACCACCCAAGTCGATATGCGCCGGATTTCGGACGGGGTGAAGACCCAGCAGCGCTATAAAACCACCGATCAGGTGGAGCGCGCCCACGTCGAGGACCACGAATACTCCTACCTGTACCAGGACGGCGACGGCTTTCATTTCATGAACTCGGACAACTACGAGCAAGTCGCAGTTCCCGCCGACATTGTCGGCGACGGCGCGCCCTACCTGCAGGAAGGCATGAAAGTCACATTGGCCGTCTATGAGGGCGTTCCGGTTTCCATCGAACTGCCGCAAAAGGTGACGCTGGAAATCGTCGATACCGAGCCCGCCATGAAAGGCCAGACGGCATCCGGTTCGTTCAAGCCCGCCAAGTTGTCAAACGGCGTGCGCACCATGGTGCCGACCCACATCACCGTCGGAACCCGGGTCGTCGTCTCGACCGAGGACGGCTCCTACACCGAACGCGCAAAGGATTAGCGCAGGTTAGCGCGGCAATCTGCCCGCCCCCGCGCGCCCTTGGCTCGCTGGCCGGGCGCGGATAGCTTGCCGCCCGGGTGAGGTGGGAGCGAAATCCGTTGCTCGCGAAGCATTCTGCCGCCGTGTTGGCCGTGCTGTATTTTGCCGCTCCCGCCGCCGCGCAGGAGGTGCGCGCGCCGCGCTTTATTCTGACCACGGTCGACTGGCCGGCCGCCGCCGAGTCGGTTCCGCAAGCAAGCGGCTCGCCCGCCGCGATTTTTGATTCTCTCAACAAAAGCCTGACGCCGCGTTTTCCCGGCATCGACAAAAGCCCGGTGCCGGTGCTGTTGCCGTTCGACCTCGCCGCCTATCGTGCCGACCAGGAAAACGGCAACGCAGACGCCTCGACGTCGAGCAAATATTTCGGCGGGTTCGCGCCCGCGAATTTTTTCCTGGCCGGTCCTGCCGGTTACGATGCCGTGTTCTCGATCGACGCGAACGAGGCCGGCATCAAATTCCCGACGTCGAAGCCGGTCGAGATCGAGGTCGGTGGCGCGGCCTATCTCTATGACCTCGATGAACCCAACTACAAGGAGGTCTTTGCGCCGCCCAATGAACTCGCCGTGAAATTTCCCGGCATCAAGCGCATCTTGAGTGAAAATCATGTGCGCTACGCGTTCGAGCGCTTTGGCGTTCCCTATGTCGTGTCGATCCAGTGCTACGACCGCCGCCCGGCACGCCGATATCTGACGTGTCGCGAGGCCGACCCGATCGCGCAGCGTTTTCTCAACCGCCTGGCCGTCGCGGGCGGCACGCCGGCTGGCGCACCGACTCAGCCCAAGATCGATCTCAGCCGCCCATCCCCGGTTTCACCGGATTTTACCTATTACGCACCCGGCGACCTGATCCCGAATTCCGGCTGGCACAAGATGCCGGGCCGCGCTGACTACACCGTTTACGCCCGGGTACGTTTTCCGATCGCGAGCGCGCCGGCTTACATCAAGTCGCAGTCTTTCATGCACTGGGGCGACTGCTATCGGACCGGCCGCGTCGGCAGCATCGGCCGCAAGGACGCGCCCTATCGTTGCAAGGCCAACGACAGGCCCCTGCTTTTCAACGAAGCCAATCCGGAAAACTGGAGCTATCCGTGGCGCGATAATTTCTGCGAGACCCGAGACTTCCTGGTCGGGCAATGCCCGGGCGGATATGGACATCAGGGTCAGGACATTCGGCCGTCAAGCTGCGTGCTCGCAACAGAAAGGTCGGATCGCTGCCTGCCCGACCAGCATGCGGTTGCCGCGGTCCATGACGGTCTGATGTGGCGCAGGCTGGGCAATCTCGGCGCCTACATCGTGTTCAACAATGCCAACGAGCATGTGCGCTTCCGCTACCTGCACATGAATCCGAGGATGATGGACGCCAATGGGCTGATGTCGGGGCGGCAGATTTCCGAAGGCGAGAATCTCGGCACCGTGTCGACCTGGGGCGATAAGGAGCGCGGAACGTCCTACCACCTCCACTTCAATCTTCAGGTTTTCACCAAGGTCGGCTGGGTCTGGGTCAATCCCTACATGACCCTGGTCGCGGCCTATGAGCGCCTGATCGGTGCGCGCGGAACCGAAATCAAGGCGCCGGAGCCTGCCCCGCCCACCGCGGATAGTCCCACGGTGGTGTTGCCGCTGCCGCGCGCGCCGGCAATTGCCGACGCCGCGCCGCCAAAACCGGCGGCCGTTAAGGCGGTCAAGCACGCCAAGACCAAGAAGGCCGTGGCGTCGAAAAAGAAGGCTGCCGCGTCAAAGCTAAAAAATGCGCGGCACAAGAAAGCCAAAGGCCCGAAGCGCCGGACGAAAAGACATTGAACACAAAATGGAGTTTTTGCGTTGGACCGCGCCGAGCCTAGTATGCCGGCATGACGCGAATCTCTCGAGCGCTGGCAAACCGGCGCGCTTTCATCCTCGGCGCCATCGGCTCGACGGCTTATCTCGGATTGAGCGGTCGTGCTTTTGCCGCCGCCGGTTTTGCCGCATGGGTCGAGACATTCCGCCCGCGCGCGATACGCCGCGGCATCTCCGAAGCAACCTACAACCGGGTGATGAGAGGGCTGACGCCCGACACCAGCGTCTATGAGCTGCAGCGGGCGCAGCCGGAATTCACCGAGCAGATGTGGCAATACATCAATCGCCGCTGCTCGGAGTGGCGCGTCAACACCGGCAAGGAACGAATCCGGGAATACGATGCGTTGCTCAAACGCATCGAGCACGACTACGGCGTGGACCGCTACGCCCTCCTCGGACTGTGGGGCATGGAATCGTCGTTCGGCGACGTCATCGACAATCCGAAATACATGCGTCCGGTTATTCCGGCGCTTGCGGCGCTCGCTTATGGCGAACCGCGCCGGCGCGCGTATTGGGAAGCTGAACTGCTCAACGCGCTCGTCATCGTCGATCGCAACTGGGCGGAACCGGCCACCATGATCGGCTCGTGGGCCGGCGCGATGGGCCACACGCAGTGGATGCCGGAAGTCTGGCTGCATATGGGCGTGGATTACGACAAAGACGGCCGCATCAATCCGTTCGGCAAACCGGACGACGCGATCGCAGGCACCGCGCGTTACCTGGTCGAGCGCGGCAAATATCAGCGCGGCGAGGCCTGGGGCTTCGAGGTGACGGTGCCGGGCGGCCACAACCATCTCGCCGACAACCGCACCAGGCGGAGTTTTTCCAAATGGCAGGCGCTGGGGATCGTTCGCGCCGACGGCGCGCCTTACGCCCGCGAGGGCGATCAGGCGCGGCTGTGGACTCCGGTGCCGGGCGGCCCGTCGTTCCTGTTGGGTCAAAACTTTTTCGCGCTGCGCTCCTACAACCCGTCGTCGAGCTACACTTTGGCTCTCCTTCATCTCGGAGACCTGATCCGGGGCGGCGGGCATTTCAAGCAGGAATTTCCCGGCGGCGAACGGCCGCCGACGCTCGCCGAGGTCAAGGAAATCCAGCGCCGGCTCAACGAACGGGGTTTCAAGACCGACGGCGTCGATGGCCGCACTGGTTCCGACACCGTGAAAGCCGTCGCCGCGTTCCAGAAGAAAGTCGGAATGGACCCGGTCGACGGCTATGCCGGATTGAAGGTACTGGCGAGGTTGCGCCAGGCAGCTTGATCGCGTTGGATGCCCGCCCTGCCCCGGAACGGGCATCAAGGGCCGCACATGCCGCAATCCAACCGCGACGCTAAACCGACCTCGCCGCCGGCCGCGCCGATTTCTGCACTGGATCGCCCGGTGCCCGCCGGCGTCAACCAAGCCGCGTTCGGCAGCGATGTCGTCGCCGACGCGTTGCGCGCCACCCACATTCCCTTTATCGCGCTCAACCCTGGCGCCAGCTACCGCGGGTTTCACGACAGCCTGGTGAATTATCTCGGCAACGAGCAGCCGCAGATGCTGCTTTGCCTGCACGAAGAGAGCGCGGTCGCCATCGCGCACGGCTATGCCAAGGTCACCGGCCGCGCGATGGCGGTCGCCGTGCATTCCAATGTCGGGCTGATGCACGCGACCATGGCCATCTTCAATGCGTGGTGCGACCGCATGCCGGTTCTGATCCTCGGGGCCACCGGGCCGATCGATACCGTCAAGCGGCGGCCGTGGATCGACTGGATCCACACCGCGCGCGACCAGGGCGCGCTGGTGCGCGGCTACACCAAATGGGACGACCAGCCCGCCTCGCCGGCGGCGGCGCAGGAATCGGTGCTGCGGGCCAACTGGATTGCCAACACCGCGCCGAAAGGGCCGACTTACGTCAATCTCGACGCCGGCATGCAGGAGATGAAACTCCCCGAGCCGGTCGCGCCGCTCGACGCGCAGCGGCTGATGCCGAACGCGGCCAGCGCGCCGGATCCCGCTGCCGTGAAGGCGGCGGTCGAATTGCTGGCGCGGGGCAAACACCCGGTCATCCTCGCCGGCCGCGTGACGCGCAGCGAGGAGGCCTGGCAGGCGCGCGTGCGGCTCGCCGAGCGTCTCAATGCGCGCGTGATCACCGACCTCAAGGTCGGCGCCGCCTTCCCCACCGACCACCGCCTTCACACCGGCGCGCCGGGCACCATCGCGCCGGTGCCAGAAGCCTGCGAAGCCATTCACAATGCCGACGTCATTCTCAGCCTCGATTGGCTCGACGTCGCCGGCACTCTCAAGCATGCGGGCGGCACCAAGGCCAGGATCGTCCAGGTTTCGATCGACCACCACCTGCACAATGGCTGGAGCATGGATTACCAGGCGCTGCCGCCGGTCGATGTGTTGCTCGCCTGCGAACCTGACGCTGCCGTCGCGCCGCTGCTCGACGGTCTCGGCCCCGCTCCGTCGCGGACCGCCGCGGCTTCGGCCAAAGCGGCGCCGCAACTGTCCGGCGACAAGATCACGATCGAGCATCTCGCCGGCGCGCTGCGCGAGGCGGTCGGTGAACGCCCCGCCTCGCTCGCCCATGTGACGTTGTCGTGGAACGGGGCGAGCTGGCCATTCCGCCATCCGCTCGATTATCTCGGCTCGGATGGCGGCGGCGGCGTCGGCGGCGGGCCCGGCATTGCGGTCGGCGCCGCGCTCGCGCTCAAGGACAGCGGGCGGCTGCCGGTCGCGGTGTGCGGCGACGGCGATTTCCTGATGGGCGTGACCGCGGTGTGGACCGCGGCGCATTACCGCATTCCATTGCTGATCGTGGTCGCCAACAACCGGTCGTTCTTCAATGACGAGCTGCATCAGGAGCGCGTCGCGCGCATGCGTCACCGGCCGGTGGAAAACCGCTGGGTCGGCCAGCGCATCTCCGAGCCCGACATCGACATCGCCGCCCTGGGACGCGCGCAAGGCGCCCAGGCATTCGGCCCGGTGTCGTCGCTCAAGGATCTCGCGCGCGTGTTCGGCGAGGCGATTGCCACGGTCGAAGCCGGCGCGGTCGCCGTGGTCGATGTCCGCATCGAGCCGGGCTATACCGCGGCGATGACCGCGGTCATGACTAGCAAGAGCGAGTAGGCTTCGCCGTGGCCGAGCCAGTGCCGATCCTGGTCGTCGACGACCTCACCGTGCGGTTCGAGACGGCTGAAGGCCCGGTGCTCGCGGTCGACGGCGTCAGCTTCGACGTCAAACCGGGCGAATTCCTCTCGGTGATCGGCCCGTCGGGCTGCGGCAAATCCACCGTGTTCAACGTGGTCGGCGGCCTTCTGTCGAACCATCAGGGCCGCGTCGCCGTCGCCGGCGAGACCATCACCGGGCCCCACTCGTCAATCGGCATGGTTTTTCAGGAAGAATCGACGTTTCCCTGGCGCACCGTGATCGACAACGTCGCCTTCCCGCTCGAACTCACCGGCATGGCGAAGGCCGAGCGCACCGAGCGCGCGCGGCATTTCATCTCGATGATCGGCCTCACGGGCTTCGAGAACCGCTACCCCAGCGAATTGTCCGGCGGCATGCGCCAACGCGTGTCGCTGGCGCGCACGCTCGCCTCCGAACCGAAGATTCTGCTTATGGACGAGCCGTTCGCCGCGCTCGACGAGCAGACCCGCCTGCTGTTGGGCGACAAGGTCCTGCAAATCCAGCAGCAGTTGCGCCAGACCACGCTGCTGATCACCCACAACATCACCGAAGCGGTGCAGATGTCCGACCGCATTCTGGTGATGACCTACCGTCCGGGACGGCTCAAGCGCATCGTCGACATCGACCTGCCGCGCCCGCGCAGCTCCGAGGTCGTCGGCAGCGAGAAATTCGGCCGCTATGTCGCGCAAATCTGGAACGACCTGCGCGAGGAAGCGAGCCGCGGTATCAGCGACCAGGAGCGCCTCGCACTCGACCACCGGAGCGGCCGCAAATGACGAGCGGCGTGCTGACCCGTCACGCTCTCGCGCCGCGCCTGGTCGGCGTCCTGTCGCTGTTGGCGTTCTTCGCGCTGATCGAGGTCCTGATACGGATCGGAGTGATCAATCGCTTCATCGTCCCGCCGCCGAGCGAGATAATCGGCAGCTTCGGACGGGTGATCACCGAAGAGCATGTGTTCGAGCGTTTCCTGCTCACCGCCGCGGAATGCCTCACCGCTGGCGTCATGTTGACCGTGTTCGGCATTGCCGGCGGCGTTCTGATGCACCGCTTCAAGCTGTTGCAGCAGGCCTGCGAGACCTGGGTCGCCGCGCTGGCCTCGGCGCCGATCGTGCTGATGTATCCGCTGTTCATGGTGATCTTTGGCCGCAACGTGTGGACCATCATCATGATCGGCTTCGTCGCCGCGCTGCCGCCGGTGATCCTGAAGACCATCGAAGGCTTTGCCGGCACGCGCCGCGTCCTGATTGACGTCGGGCGCAGCCTCAAGCTCACGCGCTCGCAGCAGTTTTACAAGATCCTGTTTCCGGCGGCGCTGCCAACCATCTTCGTCGGCGTCCGGCTGGGCCTGATCTTCGCGCTGATCAACGTGGTCGGCGTCGAGTTCCTGATCAATTTCGGCGGGCTTGGGCAGCTCATCAACGATCTGGCCGAACGCTACGACCTGCCCGGCACCTACGCCGCGATATTTTTCGTCATCATGGTCAGCGTCCTGTTCTTCATGGCACTCGAAAAGGTCGAGCGATGGCTGAGGCCGGAATAACCCCAAAGCGCCCGCGCAACTGGCCGATCGGCGCGGTCGCCATGCTCCGCATCGCGCTGATCCTGGCGGCGCTGCTGAGCTGGGAGCTGCTGGCGCGCTCCGGCTGGCTCTACCGCGATGTCGTGCCCTCATTGGCGGCGATCGGCGGCGCGCTGGCGAACTTGCTCTCGCACGGCGATTATTATTTCCATCTCGCCGTGACGGCCGGCGAAATCGGCGCGGCATTGGCGATCGGCGGGCTCGCCGGCGTCGCCGTCGGCATCCTGCTCGGCGCCAACCGGTTTTTGTCGAAGGCGTTCGAATCCTATCTGTATTATCTCGGCCCCACCCCCAAGATCATCTTCTTCCCGGTCATGATCATGTGGTTCGGCGTCGGCCCGAGCTCGAAGATCGCGCTCGCCACTTTGTCCTGTTTCTTTCCGGTCGCCTTGAGCGTCGCCGCGGGCATGCGCCAGATCGACCAGGTTTTGATCCGTGTCGGGCAGAGTTTCCGCGCCAACCGCCGCCACATGATCCTGAAAATCTATTTGCCGGCGATGCGACACCCGATCATCAATGGGGCAAGGCTCGGCGTCGGCGTCGCCTTGATCGGCACGCTACTGGCGGAAACCAAGCTGTCCAACAAAGGCATCGGGTTCCTGATCATCCAGGCCTACAGCATCTTCGATATGCCGCGCATGTACGCGATGCTGGCCGTGCTGTTCGTGCTGGCGATCGGCGTCAACGCGCTGATCGGCCGGTTCGGCGGGCTCGACACCATCAAGCGGAAATAACCGCCGCTTCAGCCGGGCGGCGGCTCGAAGCCGGCGTGGCGCCATTGCGCCGATTTGGCACGGTCGGCCATGAACGCAATGAACGAAGCCGCCGCGTCGGGCGCGGCGGAAGCGCTGGTGACCGCCGCGCCGTAGATAGTCGTGAGCTGGATGTCGGGCGGAAGCGGCCCCGCCAGTTCCAGCCCCGGCGTATTGATGACCTCGCTCTTCGGGTAAAACCCGAGATCCGCTTCGCCGCCTGCCACCAATTCGACGCCGCCCTGCAACGCGGGGCGATGGATGATGCGAACGCCCATCACATCGCCGATGCCCCATTTCTCGATCAGCTTGCCCAGATGAGTGCCGCTCGGGGTCGCGCCGGGGGTCGAAAACACCACCTTGCGGCTGTTGAGGATCGTCAGGCGCACCTTGTCGGCGCTCGAGAGATCCGGCTTCGCCGCGCCGGTGCGCACCACCGCGTTGACCGAGACGAGGCCGAGCACCGCGCGGCCCTGCGCGCGCACGACGCCCTCTTTTTCATAGCCATCGAGAATGTTGGTCGGCATCACCAGGACGTCGGCCTTCTCACCTTGCGTGAGCTTGTCGCGCAACGCCGACATCACGGCGAACACGAATTCGACCTTGTGGCCGCTCTCGGCCTCGAATTGCGGCGTCAGCGACTTGAACACAGCCTGCGGCGCGCCGCCGCTCAGGATGCGGATCGTGGCCATTAGAGCTTGAAGCCTTCATGGGTGCCGGGATGAAACAATTCGGCGGCCGTCACCAGGCGCGACGACAGGCCTTGCGCGTGATGGTGGCGCAGGAATGCGTCGAGCGTCTTGCGGTTGGCCGCGATACCGTAGGGCCAGAAATCGCGGCCCATCAGGGCGCGCGCTTCGGCGAGCCGTTCCGCAACGAACGGCAAGGTCACTTTGGTCGCCGAAGTGTCACCCAGCAGATCGAGCGCCGCGGCTTTCGCCTGCTCGAACGCCTTGAGCACGGCGCCGGGCAGCCAGGGGTGCTTCTCCGCCAGCTCGCGGCGAACGCCGACCAGATGCATGATCGGGAAAATGCCGGTGCGCTTGTAGTAGTCCTTCGCCGCCGCCGTCGGATCGGAAAACAGCCAGCCGACGTGCGGATTGCCGCCGGGAATTAAGGGCGGCCGCGGCGCGATGAAGCCGTCAATGGCGCCCTCGTCGATCAGCATCGAGATCGACTTTCCGGCTGGCGCATTCTCCATCTCCACATTGGCCGGCAGCTTGATCGCGATTTTCTCCGGCCGCTCGGCGCTCTCGATGCCGCCACGCACCCAGTGGATGTCCGAAGGCTTCACGCCATGATCGTCCTCAAGGATGGCGCGCGCCCAGACATTGGCGGTGAGCTGGTATTCCGGCAGGCCGACCTTTTTGCCCTTGAGATCGGCGGGCTTCTTGATGCGGTCGGTGCGGACGTAGATCGATGTATGGCGAAACGCGCGCGAAACGAAAGCGGGCACGCCGACATACGGGCAATCGCCTTGCGCGGTCTTGACGGTGAAGCTCGAGAGCGACAGCTCGCAGATGTCGAATTCGGCCTTGCGGAAGGCGCGGAAGAAGATTTCCTCCGGCGACAAGGTCATCGCGATGGTGTTGACGCCGTCGATCCGCACCGAGCCGTCGACCAGCGCGCGGGTGCGATCATAGGGCCCGACGGCCACCGACAGATTGAGTTTCGCCATCGCCTCGCCCGACCAACAATTGCGCGAAAGTTTTAGGCGAAAGCGCCGCCGAACGCAAAACGGCTATTGCGCCGCCGCGCCTTTATCGTCCGGCGTAACGTCGACGGCGCGCGCATGCCCGATGATCTTCGCCGGCGGCGCGCAATTCGCCATGCAGGGCTTTCGATTCCAGAACGCCTTCTCGGTCTTTTCACGGTCGTCGTCGTAGAAGCCGCCGGCATTCGGCATCTTGACCTGCGACCAGGTTTCTTTCGACAGCACGAAATTTTGGTCGACAATATCGTTGAGATTGAGGACGTAGGCCACCACCGCATAAAGCTCGTCATTGGTCAGCGACTGCGCGTCGCCGAACGGCATCGCGCGGCGGGTATAGTCGAACACGCTCGAGAGGTGCGCGAAGTAGGAGCCGACGGTCTTCACCGGATCGTGCGAACCGAGCGTGCCCTTGCCTTGCGCGAGCTGCGGCCAGCGCCCGGCGCTCTCGCCGAATTCGCCGTGGCAGGCGGCGCAGCGCGTCATGTAAATTTCCTCACCGGCCTTGACCGAGCCCGTGCCCGGCGGCGCACCCTGCCCGTCCGGCCGCACGTCGATGTCCCAGCCCGCAATCACCGCGGCGCTCGCGGCCTGCCCGATGCCCAAGGTTTTGTTTGGCGCATCCTTGCCTTGCGCAAAGGCCGGCGCTGCCAACGCGATGCATGCCAACGCCAGCAGCGCCTTACCCCACCTCGACATTCTCAACCTCGCCGTCGGGCTTGAGGTGCCAGGTCTGGATGCCGTTGTTGTGATAGATCGAATTGACGCCGCGGATCTTGCGTAGGTCCGCCTTGCTCGGCTGCACGTAGCCGGTGTCGTCGATCGCGCGCGATTGCAGCAGAAGCGGCTCACCGCGCCAGTCGAACTCGTAATAAAATCTCACGCAGGCCTTGTCGTAAACCGGACCGTCGATCCGCGCGGTTTTCCAGTTGCGGCCGCCGTCGAGCGACACATCGATCCGCGCAACCTTGCCGCGGCCGGACCACGCCAGGCCGGACACCACGGTAAATCCCTTGTGACGCTGCGGCGCTTGCGGCGATGGCGACGTGATGATCGACTTGGCGTCCATCACGAAGGTGAATTGCCGAGCTTTGCCGTTTTCCAGCAGATCGGTGTATTTCGAAGTTTCCTCGCGGGTGAACCACGGCGCGTCGCCGACCTTGAGTCGGCGCAGCCATTTGATCCAGATATTGCCTTCCCAGCCCGGCACCACGAGCCGCGCGGGGTAGCCGTTTTCCGGCCGCAGCATTTCGCCGTTCATGCGGTACGCGACCAGGCAATCGTCGAGCGCCTTGCTGATCGGCAGCGAGCGGTTCATCGCCGCCGCGTCGCCACCTTCCGCCATGATCCAGCTTGCGCCGGATTTGACCCCCGCTTCCGCCAGCAACAATTTCAGCGGCACGCCGGTGTACTGCACGCAATGCACCATGCCGTGCGTGTACTGGCAGCCATTGAGCTGCGCGCCGCGCCACTCCATGCCGGAATTGGCGGCGCATTCGAGGAAATACACCTTGTTGACGCGCGGGAAGCGCTTGAGGTCGTCGAGCGTGAAGATCAGCGGCTTGTCGACCATGCCGTGCAGCATCAGCCGGTAATCGGCCGGATCGATCTCGGCGATGCCGGAATGGTGCCGCTCGAAGCACAGGCCGTTCGGCGTGATGATGCCGTCGAGCTCATGCAACGGCGTGAAGCTGACGGAGGATTCCGGCGTCGCGGTCAGCCACGGCACGGTGCGGCGGATCACGCTCTTTTCGTATTTCGACGGATTGCCGTAGGCCCGCACCCCGACGCCATCGCCGAGCGAGCGGGTCCAGTCGGCAATGTTCGGCGGCTGGTTCTTCGGGTTGTCGGCCGCCGCCCTGCCGGATGCACTGGCCGCCGCCAGCCCGGCGGCGCCGGCGAGGAAACGCCGCCGCGACGTCGGCCCCTCATCGGTCGGCTTTCTCATCGGCGCTCCCGGTCTGGCGCGGCCGATAGTATAGGCTCTTTGCCGGATGTAACGGGCCTTTGTGGCGTCAGGCGCCGGAAATTTTCACGGCGCTGTTGGGCGCGACGCGCACCGTTTTCTTGCCGGCAATGTAGCGCTCGACCAGCTCCCAGACCGGCGGGCCTTCGGTGCCTTCGTTGACACTGGCCCAGCCGGCGACGACGTAGTCTTTCCTCAGATCGATCGGTTTGCCGGTTTTCAGATGCATCATGCCGGAAATGCGCGAGCCGATCGGCTTGCCGATGTCGATCTCGTAACCGAGCCCGCCGCAGCGGACCATGTCGCCGCCCTGCTGATAGTACGGGTCCGGATTGAACAGATTGTCGGCAACGTCCTCGAGGACGTCCTTGAGCCGCTCGCCGCTCATCGCCAGACGGTAGACCTGCGGATAGGTGATCGCCGTCGCATTGTGGATGTCCTCGACCGTGATGGCTGAGCCCGGCAGCACGCTGGTGCCCCAGCGAAAGCCCGGCGACAGCGCGATCTCGGCGTCGCGCTCCTTCAGCAACGCCGCGCAGATCAGGTCGTCGAACGTGCCGCCGAAATTGCCCCGGCGGTAGAGCAGGCTCTCGGAACGGCCGACCACGCGGGACAGTTGCGCGGCGTGCGGCGCGCGCACCTTGGCGATCTGCGCCGCCATCGCCGGATCGGGAGCGATCGCATCGGCGAACAGCGGAATGAGCTTGTAGCGGAACGCCTTCACCTCGCCGCCACGCACGTCGAGATCGAGCCGCGATAGGAACTTGCCGTGGCTGCCGGACGCCACCAGCAGCGTATTGCCGACCTTGACCGCCTCCGGCAGCGCGTCGTGGGTATGCCCTGTCAGGATCACGTCGATGCCGGCAACCCGCGCCGCCAGCTTGCGGTCGACGTCGAAGCCGTTATGCGACAGCAGCACGACGAGCTGCGCCCCGGCCTTGCGCGCCTTCTCGACCTGCGCGCGCACGTCCTCCTCGCGAATGCCGAACGACCATTTCGGCATCATCCAGCGCGGATTGGCGACCGGCGTGTAGGGAAACGCCTGGCCGAGCACGGCGACCTTGACGCCGCCTTTGTCGAACAGCTTGAAGGCCTCGAACACCGGCTCGTTCCATTCGGTGTCGCGCACATTGAGCGCAAGGAACGGAAAATCGAGGCTGTCGATCAGTTCCTTGACGCGCGCCTCGCCATAGGTGAATTCCCAATGGCCGGTCATCGCGTCCGGCTTGAGAAGCCGGATGCAGTCCGCCATGTCCTGGCCGCGGCTGACATTGGCGCTGAACGAGCCTTGCCAAGTGTCGCCGCCGTCGAGCAGCAGTACCTTGTCGTCGCCGCGCTCGGCGCGCACCGCCTTGATGACGGTCGCCGCGCGATCGAGTCCACCGATGCGGCCATAGCTTTTCGCCAGCGTCGCGAAATCCTCCGACGTCAGCGCGTAGGCCGCCGCCGATTTGGCCGGAATGCCGAACCGCTCGAGGAATTGCCGGCCGCTGAAATGAGGCGGCTTGCCGCGCGTCTCGCCGACGCCGAGATTGATCGAGGGTTCGCGGAAATAGACCGGCAGCAACTGGCCATGGATGTCGCTGACATGCAGCAGCGTCACGGTGCCGAGCGCGTCGAATTTCAGCAATTCGTTTTGCGTCAGGCGCTGCTGCGCCAGCGCGCGCGTCGGCGAACCGCTGCCGAGCAGCGCCGCCGCCGCGGCGCCGATCTGGAGCGCGTCCCGCCTGTTCAGCATCGATCAGTGCCGGATGCCGGGCACGCTGAGCTTCTGGCCCTCGTTCTGCGTGGCGAGGTAAAATTCCAGATCGCCGTATTCCTTGGCGTCGGGCGGCAATTCGTCGGCGCGGATATTCACCTGACACCACTGGAAGCGCTGGCGGATGTCCCAGATCGCCAGCAGGCTGGTGCGCCAGGTCGGGAAATGGTCGTACTGGCCCTTCGGCTCGCCGAGCCACTGCCCGCGGATCCAGTGATTGGCGACTTTGCCGTGGCAATCGGTGCACGCGAAGTTGAGCTGGCCGACCTTGCGCTCCGACAGCGCCTTGCCGCGCTCGAGCGCGGCCTTCGACGGCGCGCTCGCGGTATCGAGCTTGATTGGCGCGTCGTTCGCCAGGAAATGCAGATAGACCGACATCGTGCGGTTGTCGTCGGTCTCCATCAGCCAGTTCGCGCCGGTCATCGCCTTGGCGTGGCGCGTGACGAACTCTTCGACGCCCAGCACCTTGTCGAGCCGCGGCTCCCACTTCGGCATGCCCGCCGCCCAGGCCTTGAAGCTCGCTTCCGGCGTAGCGTGGCAGGTCTGGCAGGATTTTCCGCCGGGACCGTTCGCCTTCCACAGCTCCTGCGCCTTCTCGACCGCCCACATGCCAGGATTCTCGATCGGGTCGAGGTTCTCGCGCTTCTCGACCGGCGCAGGGCGCTTCTCCGGATTGTCGAGCGCGGTCTTGAAAGGCGCCGGCGATTTCAGGGTCTTGAGGAACGCAACGATGTCGTTGATCTCGGCATCCTCTAACAGACCGTGGCTGCCCCATGGCGGCATCACCGTCTCGGGATTATAGACCCGCCCGTCATAAACGTAGTTGAACAGCCACTCGTCGTCGCGCCCGGCATTGCCGATCTCGGACAAATCGGGCCCGACATTGCCCGGCAGGTTCACGCCGCCCGCCAGCCCCATGACGTGACAGGCAAGGCACGAGCCGCCGCGGTTGCGGTCGGCGACGAGTTCGGCGCCTTTCGCGGCGTCGCCCGCGATCGGGGCGGTGAGCTTGCGCGGCTGCTTCGGCGCCGGCGGCGACGCCAGGTTGGCGAGCGTGTTGAACTTCGAATAATCGCGCGTCGGCCAGCCGTTATAGCGCTTCCACGGTGACTGCGCGGCAGCGCCCGCGACATCGAGCGGCGCCTCGGTTTTGGCCTGCGCCGCCGCCTGTCCGTTTGCGCCGGTGCTCAATGCGCCGACCGTCAGGAATGCTGCCAGAACCCGCGCACGCATCTCGAACCCTCCAGAAGTCTTCTGCGCACCGGCGAAGCGCGCTGCGCCTACGCGACGGTGATCTTTTCTTCGGCCGTGGTCACGGTGCCGTTGTCGTCGGTCCAGGTGAACTTGAACGTGCCGCTCTCCTCCACCTTGGCGTTGAACTGCATGTAAGGGTTCGCCGCCACCGCGGGCTCGATGCTCGCGCTGAACACCGGCTTGCCGTTGAACTCGCAGGTGAATTTGTTGATGATCTTGCGCGGGATCGTGTTGCCGTCTTTGTCCTTGCGCTGGCCGGATTCCATGATGTGCGAGACCAAAGTCTTGATCTGGATGACCTCGCCCTTCTTGGCTTCCTTCGGCAGCTTGATGCGCGGCTTTTCCGCCATGTCGATCTCCTGAAAATGTCGCGCTAGCCGCCGCAGCCGCCAATGGTGACCTTGACGAGCTTCTGGTCGGTGAAGAACTGCCCGCCGCTGGTCTTGGCGACGACGATGATGTTTTGCGTGGCGGCGAGGCGGATGCGGGTCGCCGCCTCGGCTTTGGCCGACATCGGCGAGAACTGGAAGGTAACGACGCCGGGACGCGGATTGCCGTCGGCGACCACGAGGATCTCGCTGACATAGTTGTCGGCCGTCATCGGCGCGTCGACCGCGACCGACAGCGGCACCGTGTTG
The DNA here is from genome assembly GCA_038206695.1 of Hyphomicrobiales bacterium. Lineage (GTDB taxonomy): Bacteria > Pseudomonadota > Alphaproteobacteria > Rhizobiales > Xanthobacteraceae > Pseudolabrys. The sequence goes on from JBBRAN010000007.1 coordinate 33,458, forward strand.
CCGTTCTCCGCGATCTCGGGAAGCTCGATGGTGATCTTGCCTTTCTCCGGCGTCTTGCCGCCGGTGAATTTGGCGACCTCGTCGGCGGCTTCCTTGGCGGCGGCAAAGCTTGCGCTGCTCCACCCGGTCGTCGTGAGCGCGACGACGCCCGCGCCGAGTGCGAGCGCCTGACGGCGAGATAGATGATGCATTGAGGAAATCCTCGGGCCTTTCGTTCGCGGGCAGGATACCGGCAGCGCCGGGCCGGTCAATTCATATTCGCAGACGAATATGCTTTAGCCGCCGCCGGGCGGGGAAAGCTGGTTCAACTCGGCTGCGATTTGAGAAAATCGAGGAAGCTCTTGCCCTCGTACGCCTTTTTCCGGACGTAACGAAACATCGCGAGGAAGTCGTCGGGCCGGTAGTACCCGGGGGCCCGTGACACTTCGCGCGCGGTCGGCGCCAGCGCCTTCAACCCTTCCGCGCTCTCCGGGAAGAACTGGAAGGTCGGCGTGAAGCGCACGCCGTAGCGCAGCGCCAGCGCCTTCTCGCTCAGTTCGCTGCCGTCGAAGTCGGTCACCTTGCGCGAGCCGATGATGTTGAGCTGCAACACCTCGAAATTGGCGCGGACGTAGTCGGACACGCGCGGCTGGGCGAAGTTGACGAAATGCGTCTCCTTGCAATAGGGGCAGCCCTTGAGTTCCCACATGATGACAAAACGCTTGCCCTGCTTGCGCGCGCCTTCGAGATCTTCCGCGAGATCGAGGAAGCTTTCGAGAAACCACGGCTGCTTGTAGAGGCCGTCATCGGTCAGGATCGGCTCATCGGCGCGCGCGCCAGCGCCAGCGAGACCGAGCAAAAGGCCGAAGGCCGTCTGACCAAGAAGGTGAAGGTATTGTCGCCGGTTCATTCAGCCCTCGCCGCCTCAACGTGCGCCGCTTATAGTCGCTCCGAATGTATAGCGCTCTCACGCTCCGGTGAAGGAATGCTGGGCAGCATTGCAAGGACTGCATTTGTCGCTTTGGCCCTCGCCGGCCCGGCGTTTGCCGCCGAAATCGACGAGTTCAACGCCGCCATCGAGAACGTCGCCGCGCATAACCGCGTGGCGATCGGCTATCTGCGCACCGGCAATGTCGATCTCGCCACGCTCGAGATCGACCGCATGCGCGACGCCTGGGCACAAGCAGCGTCGAGATTCGGCCGTCCGCTCGGAGCGTTCGCCGCGCATGCGCAGCTCTATGCCTCGACCATGCTCGATGTCACGACGCGCCTGGTCGCGGCGCAGCTCATGGTCACGACCGGGCGCCCCGAACAGTCCGGCCAATCTCTCACGGCGATCCGTAACGAGCTGTCGGAGTTGCGCAAGGCCGCCGGCGTGCCGGTTCTGGCCGACTGCGTGCGCGATTCCAATGACGCGATGGACGCTTTGTTCGCTCATGATGAGCGCGAGCTGTCCGCCGTGAAAGCCGGCGATGACGTCGCGGCAAGCGCGAATGCCTATGGCAAGGTTCTCGAGCGCTGCGACGCCATGGCCGACGGCCCTACGCGGCAAAATCCTGAATTCCGCCGCCTGATCGACGGCGCCAAAGCGAGCCTCGGCCTTATTGCCGAAACGATTGCAGCGCACGATAGCGGGCGCCTGCACCGCATCCTGATCGAGTTGCGCTCGTACGATAATCTTCTGGCGTTCCGGTTCGGCTAGCGGGCGACATGAATCCCCGCACAAGCGTGCTCCTGAAAATCCTCGCTGCGGCCGTTATGTGCTGGGCGCTCCTTCAGGCGCCGGCGCACGCCGCCGAGCTTGTGATGTTCGAGCAGGCCGGCTGCGAATGGTGCGCCGCGTTCAACCGCGAGATCGCGCCCATCTACCCGAAGACCACCGAAGACAAGCGCGCACTTGCACCGGATCAATACCGATGGACCGCTGCCGGGCGACCTCGCCTTCATCCTGATCGAGCGCCTGACGCCCTTGTTCGTCCTGGTCGACAATGGCCGCGAGCTTGGACGCATCCGCGGCTATCCCGGCGAGGATCACTTCTGGGGCCTGCTCGGCATCCTGGTTGGAAAGCTGCCGTAGTCAGCGCAGTTCGACCGTCAGCGGATTGTACGAATAGAGCCAGGCGTTTCGGTCGGCGCCCTCGTTGCGCCGGGCGAACGCCTCGCGCATCTTGTCGACCGAGCGCAGGTGAAACAATGCGCGGTTGGCGGTCGACTGCTCGACGATGCGCGCGGTGCGGTCGACGCGGTTGCGCTGGTAAAGATCGAGTGCCTCGGCAATCGAATGGCGCATGGCCAGCGCGCGCGTCAGCACCGCGCCGTCCTCGATCGCCATCGCGGCGCCCTGCGCGAGATACGGCAAGGTCGGATGCGCGCTGTCCCCGAGCAGGGTGACGCGCGCCGAGCTCCAGCGGCGGATCGGCGGCCGCGCGAACAGCGACCAGCGATAGACCTGATCCTTGTCGGCGGCGTCGAGCACCGCCTGTAACGCCGGATGCCAGCCGACGTAATCCGCCTTCAGCCGCTGCCACGGATATTTGACCGTCCACGACTCCTCGTCGATGTCGTCGGTCTCGACGCAGCCGACGAAATTCACCAGCGCGCCGGAGCGAAGGTAATAGCAAACCCCGTGGCCGCCCGGCGCGAGGAACAAAGTCATCGCCTTTTCGAGACGGTCGGCCTCGGGTATGCGCTCGGTCGGCACCGTCAGCCGCCACACCGCGTCGCCGGTGTAAGTCGCCACCGCGTCGCCGAACAACTGCCGCCGCACCGCCGATTTGAGGCCGTCGGCGCCGATCAGCAGATCGCCTTTGGCCGATCCGCCGTCGGCGAAGTGCAGTTCGACGCCGTCGGCATTCTCCGTAAAGCCCGTGACGCGCCGGTTGAGCTGCACGACGCCGGGATCCAATTCCCGCGCTCTGGCCGCCAAGATGTCGTGAAAATCCGCGCGGTGCATCTGCGTATAAGGCGCGCCGTGAATGCGCTCGTGGTCGGCCGCCAGCGAAAAGCGCTGCAACACCTCGCCGGTGTCGTGCAGCCGGAACACATAGGCCTCGGGATGCACGCCGACTCTGCGGATCGCCGCTTCGAGCCCGAGATCGCGCAGCACATGCATCGCATTGGCGCTGATCTGGATGCCGGCGCCGACTTCGGCGAGTTGCGGCGCCTGCTCGAACACGCGCACGCGATGGCCGGCGTTTATCAGGCAGCAGGCGGCGGCGAGCCCGCCCAGCCCCGCCCCGGCTATGAGAACGTCGCGTTTGGCCACGTCTGGCTTTACTGGGGAACGGCGATGTCGATCAAGCGCAATTGCACCCGCTGCTCGCCCTGATAGCGGTCGATCGCGAGGAAGCCGGCGGCATGAACGCCACGACCGCGATTGTCGATCAGCGCCCTGCCGAGCGGCTGGCCGTTGGCGCGAAACGCGATGGCGTTAATGGTGGCGCCGTCGCCGGCGCGCAGCCGCACCCTCACATGCTTCTCGGCGGCAACCTCGGCAAACGCGACGGTATGGTTCGGCAGCGCGAACACCGGCTCCGGGCTGCCGGCGCCGAACGGTCCGGCGCGCGCGATCGAATCGATCAGGCCGAGCGTGGCGCCGCCGGCGCTGACGGCGCCGTCGATCAGCAGAACCTCCTCGCTGCGGGCCGAGGCGACCTGCTCGCACAGCGCCTCTTCGAGGAAAGCGCGAAACGCCGCGAGCCGGTCTTTCTTGATGGTGACGCCCGCCGCCATCGCATGGCCACCGCCCTTGAGCAGCAGTCCTTCGCGCACCGCGCGGCGGATCACCGCGCCAAGGTCGGCGCCGGGGATCGAGCGGCCGGAGCCGGTGCCGGTGCCGCCCGGCTCCAGCGCGATCGCGAATGCCGGCCGGCCGAAGCGCTCGCGCAGCCGCGCCGCGATCAGCCCGACGACGCCGGGATGCCAGCCTTCCTGCGCGGTGACGACGACGGTGCCCTTCTCTTCAAGACCGAGCGCGGCGAGCGCCTCGGCTTCGGCCTGCGCCACGCTGTTGGCCTCGATCACGCGCCGCTCGCTGTTGAGGCGGTCGAGCTCGAAGGCGACCTGCGCCACCTCCGATGGGTCGTCGCTCATCAGCAGCCGCGCGCCGAGGTCGGCGCGGCCGATCCGCCCGCCGGCATTGATGCGCGGCCCCAGCATGAAGCCGAGGTGCCACGGCTCCGGCGGCCCGGTGAGGCGCGCGACGTCCATCAGCGCGGTGATGCCGGCATTGTCGCGGCGGCGCATCGCGATCAGGCCCTTGGTGACGAAAGCGCGGTTGAGGCCGATCAGCGGCACCACGTCGGCGACGGTGCCGAGCGCGACGAGATGCAGGAGCGACAGCAGATCCGGCTCGGGCCGGCTCTCGCTCCAGAAATTGCGGTTGCGCAATTCGCGGCTGACCGCGACCAGCGTAAGGAACACCAGCCCGACCGCGGCGAGATGGCCGAGCGCGGACAGATCGTCGGCGCGGTTCGGGTTGACGATGGCAACCGCGGGCGGAAGCTCCTCGTCGGCCTGATGGTGGTCGATCACGACCGTATCGAGGCCGAGGCGCCTGGCTTCGGCGAGCGGCTCCATGCTGGTGGTGCCGCAATCGACCGTGACCAGCAATTTGGCGTCACGCTCGGCGAACGAGCGGATCGCGTCGACATTCGGCCCATAGCCTTCGAAGATGCGATCGGGAATATGGACAATCGGGTCGAGCCCGCACTGGCGCAAATAACGCGCCAGCAACGCCGAAGCCGTAGCGCCGTCGACATCGTAGTCGCCGAAGATCGCCACCTTCTCGCCAGCCATCACGGCATCGGCGATCCGCCCCGCCGCCACCGGCATCGCTGTGAGGCCATGCGGATCGGGCATCAGGTGCTTGATGGTGGGGTCGAGATAGGCCTCGACCTCGCCGGGCTCGACGCCACGCGCCGCCAGAATGCGCGCCAGCAATTCCGGCACGCCGCTGCGCTGCGCGATCGCCAGCGCGCGCGCTTCGCGGCGCGCATCGAGCCGGTCGCGCCAGACGCGTCCGGTCACGGACTGTTCGACGCCGAGGAAGGCGCGCGGTGCGGGTGTTTTGAGCAGCGGCAAGGCCATGACTGATGAGTCGGGATAAACCGATTCCGGCCGGAATATTGATCCAAAAACCGGCGCGGGTTGAGAAGATATTACCTGCGCGGAACTGGCCGCACAGTATCGGATTTCTTTCTGGACCGGCGCCGTTGTTGCCCGTTGTGAAACGGAATATTTGCTCCTTGACGCTAGATATCCCCAGCCTTCGCCGGATCAACCTCATGCGCCACAGTCTTTTGCAGCAGGATCAAACGCCCAAAGTTTATGTGATCCACGAGAACGACGCGTGGGTCGAGCCGCTCCGCAAGGAATTCGACGCGCGCCGGATCCCGTTCGCCGAATGGCATCTCGATCAGGGCATCCTCGACCTGCGCGCGGCGCCGCCGCCCGGCGTGTTCTACAACCGCATGAGCGCATCCTCCCACACGCGCGATCATCGTTATGCGCCGGAATTGACCGCTGCGGTGCTGGCTTGGCTCAAGGGTCATGACGCCACGGTGGTCAACGGCGAACGCGCACTGGCGCTCGAAGTCTCCAAGGTCGCGCAGTATGAAGCGTTGAATCAATTCGGCATCGAGACGCCGGCGACGCTCGCCGTTGTCGGCACGAATAGCATCGCCGACGCCGCGAGCCGGCTCGGCTTTCCGGTCATTCTGAAACACAATCGCGCCGGCAAGGGCCTCGGCGTGCGGCTGTTCCTGTCCGCCGCGGCGCTCGACGAGCATCTCGCCAGCGGCGACTTCGAGCCCTCGGTCGACGGCATCACTTTGGTGCAGCGCTATATCAAGGCGCCGCAGCCCTTCATTACTCGCGTCGAGTTCGTCGGCGGCAAATTCCTCTACGTGGTTCGGGTCGACACCTCGCAGGGCTTCGAGCTGTGCCCGGCCGATGCCTGCCAGATCGACACCTCGAAACTCGCCGACGCCTGCCCCGCGGTCGCGCCCGGCGACAAGTTCCAGATCGTGCAAGGCTTCGACCATCCGCTGATCGCGCGCTGGGAAGCGTTCCTCGCCGCCAACGACATCGGCATTGCTGGCATCGAATTCATCGTCGACGAAAGCGGCCGTTCATTCACTTACGACGTCAACACCAACACCAACTACAATCCGGATGCCGAAGCCAAAGATGGCCGCGCCGCAACGTCGATTAATCGGAAATTGGGTGGCAAATTAGGTGGCATGGGAGCGATCGCAGCCCACCTCGGCGGGCTGCTCGCGCAACAACGCAACACGGCGAGCCCACCGCTGGTCGCGGAGCCGGCCTGAGCCGCCGCACTAATCGAGGTGGAATTTATCGAGTTGGCGGTGCTCGGCCTGGACCCGGCGCACCGTGCCGGTGATCGAGCGCATCACCACGGTGTCGGTTTCGATCACGTCCTTGCCGAACCGCACGCCTTGCAGCATCGCCCCAGAGGTGACGCCGGTTGCCGCGAACAGGCAGTCGCCCTTCACCATGTCCTCGATCTCGTATTTCTTCTTGGCGTCCTTGATGCCCATTTTTTTTACGCGCTCGCGCAATTCGTCGGTATCGATGACGAGCCGGGTTTGCATCTGACCGCCGATGCAGCGCAGCGCCGCCGCCGCCAGCACGCCTTCCGGCGCGCCGCCGATGCCGAGATAGATGTCGATGCCGGTTCGCGGCTCGGCACAATGAATGACCCCGGCCACGTCGCCGTCGCTGATCAATGTCACCGCCGCTCCCGTTTTGCGCACGGCCTCGATGATCTTGGCGTGGCGCGGGCGGTCGAGCAGGATCGCGGTGATCTCGGCGGGCTTGACGCCCTTGGCCTTGGCGAGCCGCATGATGTTCTCGCCAGCCGGCGCGTCGAGGTCGATCGTGCCTTTCGGATAGCCCGGCCCGATCGCGATCTTGTCCATGTAGCAATCGGGCGCGTGCAGCAGCGTGCCCGCTTCCGCCATCGCCAGAGTGGCAATCGCGCCCGGCATGTTCTTGGCGCACAGCACGGTGCCCTCGAGCGGGTCGACCGCGATATCGACCTTGAAGCCGGCTTTGGTGCCGACCTTCTCGCCGATGAACAGCATCGGCGCCTCGTCCATCTCGCCCTCGCCGATCACTACCGTGCCGTCGATCGGCAATTTGTTGAGTTCGCGCCGCATCGCATCGACCGCGGCCTGATCGGACGCCTTGTCCTTGCCTTGGCCGCGCAGCCGCGCCGCCGACACCGCCGCGCGCTCAGTGACGCGAACGATCTCCAGCGCCAGAATGCGCTCGAGGACCTGGCTGGACTGGACGGTGATCGACGCCATGCTGACTTCCTGCGCTGACTAATTCTTCTCGATCCGGATGACCTGCGGCCGACCGGAGATCACCCTATCGCGCCCCACCGCGGCAAGAGCCTTTCGCATCGCATCTTCATGGGTTGCGTATGTAATGAGGATGACAGGGACCGAGCCCGACCCGTCATCCGAGCCTTTGGTATGGCGCTGGACGATGGATTCCAGTGAAATCTGCTGCTCGGCAAGACGCTTGGCGATGGTCGCCGCGGTGCCGGGTTTGTCGCGCGCCAGCAGCCGGATGTAGTAGCCGCCTTCGTGGCGCTGCATCGGCGCTTTCTTGACGGCGGTCAGCCGCGCGGTCGGGCGGCCAAAGGGGGCCGTTCGCACGCCGCGCGCGATGTCGCCGAGGTCGGAAATGACAGCGGATGCCGTCGCCATGCCGCCGGCGCCGGGGCCGACCAGAGTGATGGGGTTGATCCCGGCGGCGTCGATGGTGACGGCGTTGGTCACGCCCATGACCTGCGCGATCGCGGAATCCTTGCGCACCATGGTCGGATGAACGCGCTGCTCGATGCCTTTGGCCGTCTTGACCGCAACGCCGAGCAGCTTGACGCGATAGCCGAGCTCCTCGGCCGCCGCCAGATCGGCCGCCGCGATCGAGGAAATTCCTTCGACATAAACGGCGCCCTCGTCGACCTTGGTGCCGAACGCGAGCGACGCCAGGATCGCGAGTTTCTGCGCGGTGTCGTGGCCCTCGACGTCGAAGGTCGGGTCGGCTTCGGCGTAACCGAGCCGCTGCGCGTCCTTGAGGCAGTCGGCAAACGACAGGCCATCCTGCTCCATACGCGTGAGGATGTAATTGCAGGTGCCGTTGAGAATGCCGTAGACGCGCTCGAGCGAATTGCCGGCAAGTCCCTCGCGCAACGTCTTGACGATCGGGATCGCGCCGCCGACCGCCGCCTCGAAATTCAGCGCGGCGTGCGCGGCTTCGGCGCGCGCGGCGAGCGCGACGCCCTGGCGCGCCAACAGCGTCTTGTTGGCGGTGACGACGGATTTGCCCGCTGCCAGCGCGGCTTCGATCGCGCCTTTGGCCGGGTTGCCGCCGCCGCCGATCAATTCGACGAACACGTCGATTTGCGGGTCGCGCGCCAGCGCCAGCGGATCGCCATGCCAGGTCATGCCGCGCAAACTGACGCCGCGGTTCTTGGCCCGCGAGCGCGCGCACACCGCGACGACCTCGATGCGCCGCCCGCAGCGCGCCGCCAGCGCATCGCGCTGCTCCGCGAGCATGCCGAGAAGCGAAGCGCCCACCGTGCCGAGACCGGCGACGCCGACCTTGAGCGGCCCGAGGCCATTCTTGCCCTGATTTTTTGCGCGCATGATCCCCCGACCGCAATACGCTCTCAAGCTTTCGCAGACCGCGCGCTCAACGCCGCGTCGCCAGCGGCACGACGTTGTGCAATTTTTCCGGCGCGGTTTCCAGGAAGCGGCGGATGTTGCGCGCAGCCTGGCGAATCCGCTGCTCGTTCTCGACCAGCGCGATGCGCACGTAATCTTCGCCGTATTCGCCAAAGCCGATGCCGGGCGACACCGCGACCTCCGCCTTCTCGACCAGCAACGTGGCGAACTCGACGCTGCCGAGCGACTTGAACGGCTCGGGGATCGGCGCCCAGGCGAACATCGAGGCCGCCGGCGCCGGCACGTCCCAGCCGGCGCGGCCGAAGCTCTCCACCATGCAATCGCGCCGCTTCTTGTAGGTCTCACGCATCTCCTTGATGCAGTCGTCGGGGCCGTTGAGCGCCGCGGTCGCGGCCACCTGGATCGGCGTGAAGGCCCCGTAGTCGAGATACGACTTAACGCGGGCGAGCGCCGCGATGATGCGGTCGTTGCCGACCGCGAAGCCGATCCGCCAGCCCGGCATCGAGAATGTCTTCGACAGCGAGGTGAATTCGACCGCAATATCGATCGCGCCCGGCACCTGCAGCAGCGAAGGCGGCGGATTGCCGTCGAAATACACTTCCGCGTAAGCGAGGTCCGACAGCACCAGGATGCCGTGCTTCTTCGCGAAGGCGACCAGGTCCTTGTAGAAATCGAGGCTCGCCACATAGGCGGTCGGGTTGGCCGGATAGCACACCACCACCGCGATCGGCTTCGGGATCGAGTGGGTGATCGCGTGCTCGAGCGTCTTGAAAAAATTCGGCGTCGGCTCCGACGGCACCGAGCGGATTGCGCCGCCCGCCATCAGGAAGCCGAACGCGTGGATCGGGTAACTCGGGTTCGGCACCAGCACGATATCGCCCGGCGCGGTGATCGCCTGCGCGACGTTGGCGAAGCCTTCCTTCGACCCGAGCGTGGCGACCACCTGGGTATCCGGATTGAGGTTCACGCCGAAGCGGCGCTTGTAATAGGCCGCCTGCGCGCGGCGCAGGCCGACGATGCCGCGCGACGCCGAATAGCGGTCGGTGCGCGGCTTGCCGAGCGTCTCTTTCATCTTCTCGATGACATGCGCGGGCGTCGGCAGGTCGGGATTGCCCATGCCGAGATCGATGATGTCCGCGCCGGCGTTACGGGCGCGGGCTTTCGCCCGGTTCACTTCCTCGAACACGTAAGGCGGCAAACGGCGGATGCGGTAGAAGTCTTCCATCGGCTTGGTCTCGGCTGGATCCTGGTCGGCGCGGCGCGCCCGTTAATTGGTGCTCGGCATTCTGGCGGTTTCTATCACGCGCGCGCTGGCGCAATCCACGCCTTCACTGGCCGGTCGCGGCGGCCGGATTCTTTTTCGCCGCGGCAGCCTTGGCGGTTTCCATGGCGCTGGCGCCGGCCGCGCCGGCCGCCTCGCCGCGTTTCTTGACGGTCGGGTCCTGCAGGGTGCCCTGGCGCTTTCGGGCGGCGGCCAGTTCTTTTTCGAGCTTGAGCTGGTCCTGGTCGCTCAAGGCGGTCGCCGCGCCGCTGCGGGGCGGCGGTACGTCATGGACCGCAGGGAAGGGCGGCCGCGAGGCGGTGCGCGGGGGCGTCCCGGCAGGCAGCCCCCCCAATTCGGTAGGAACGCGATCGATCAGCCCGCCGTCCGAGCAGCCGGACAGCGCCGCTGCAAGGATGAAAGCCGAGCCAATGCTAAATCGAACTCTGGTATTGCGCTGCATAACTGCCGAGCCGCCCGAATCCCATGCAATCTCAAATGATTATAGCATGGCCGTACTATCGTTCTAATATGTTCGTTCCAAGGAAGCGACCGACCCGAGCGTGGCCGCAGACAGCGGGTAACTCTAGAATCAATCGCGTCTTGTGAGTGATGGCCGCGCGCGCCATGTGTCTGGGCAGGGACGACGTTGATGCGTATGGACAAGCCCGGTTCCGAGCCCACTCCGGTGGGCGCCGCCGACGTCGAGGCGTTCGCGCACAACATCGCGCGCCTCGTCGAGGAGAGCGGCAAGGCGCTCGCCGCCTACATGAAGCCGCGCGAAGAAGGCAAGATCAAAGCCGGCGCGTCCGACGACATCGTCGATGTCGTCAAGACGATCGGCCAGGTCGCGCAATATTGGATGTCGGATCCGCAGCGCGCCCTCGAAGTTCAGGCCAATCTCGGCCGCGCCTATCTCGATTTGTGGGCCGGCACCGTCAAGCGCATGGCCGGCGAGAAGACCGAGCCGGTCGTGGCGCCGGCGCTCACCGACAAGCGCTTCACCGATCCGGAATGGTCGTCGAACCAGTTTTTCGATTTCCTCAAGCAGGCCTACCTGCTGACCGCGACCTGGGCCGACAAGCTCGTGAAGGACGCCGCCGACGTCGACCCCCACACCCGCCAGAAGGCCGAGTTCTACGTCAAGCAGATCGCCAACGCGATCGCGCCGTCGAATTTCGTGCTGACCAATCCCGAATTGCTGCGCGAGACGCTGTCATCGAACGGCGCGAACCTCGTGCGCGGCATGCACATGCTGACCGAGGACATCCAGGCCGGCCACGGCAACCTCAAGATCCGCCAGACCGACCCGAAAATGTTCGAGGTCGGACGCAACCTCGCGCTGACGCCCGGCAAGGTGATCTATCAGAACGACCTGATGCAGCTCATCCAGTATGAACCTGCCACCAAGGACGTGCTGAAGACGCCGCTGCTGATCGTGCCACCGTGGATCAACAAGTTCTACATCCTCGATCTCACGCCGGAGAAGTCCTTCATCAAGTGGTGCGTCGACCAGGGACTGACCGTGTTCGTGATCTCCTGGGTCAATCCCGATGCGCGCCAATCCGCAAAAAGCTTCCAGGAATACATGACCGAGGGTCCGCTCGCCGCGCTCGACGTCATCGAGCAGGTCACCGGCGAGTCCAAGGTCCATGCGGCCGGCTACTGCGTCGGCGGCACGCTGCTCGCCATCACGCTGGCCTACCTAGCCGCCAAGAAGCAGCAGCGCGCGGTGTCCGCCACGATGTTCGCCGCGCAAGTCGACTTCACCTATGCCGGCGATCTTCTGGTGTTCGTCGACGAGGAGCGCATCAAGGCCCTCGAGGATCACATGAAGGAGCAAGGCTATCTCGAAGCCTCGCGGATGGCGACCGCCTTCAACATGCTGCGCTCGAACGACCTGATCTGGCCCTACGTCGTCAACAATTACCTGCGCGGCAAGAAGCCGTTCCCGTTCGACATCCTGTACTGGAATTCCGACGCGACGCGGATGCCGGCCGCCAACCATTCGTTCTACCTGCGCAACTGCTATCTCGAGAACAATCTGGCGCGCGGCAACATGGAGATCGGCGGCGTCAAGCTCGACCTCGGCAAGGTCAAGGTGCCGGTCTACAACCTCGCCACCCGCGAGGACCACATCGCGCCGGCGAAATCCGTGCTGGAGGGCTCGAATTATTTCGGCGGCCCGGTGAAATTCGTGCTCGCCGGCTCCGGCCATATCGCCGGCGTCGTCAACTCGCCGGCCAAGACGAAATACCAGTATTGGACCGCGGCCGGCGCCCCCGGTGGCGATCTCGAGGGCTGGCTCGCCAAAGCGGAGCAGCATCCCGGCTCGTGGTGGCCGGATTGGCTCGAATGGCTCAAATCGCTCGACCCCGGCACCGCGCCGGCGCGCACGGTCGGGGGCGGCGTGGTCAAGCCGATCGAGGATGCCCCCGGCTCCTACGTCCGGGTCCGGGACTAGCTCGCCCCTTCCGCGACCTTCCGCCTATTGGGGTTTGCCCTCCGACCTTGCTAGGCTTGGCCCACGCCAACGCCGCCGCGATGACGGCGGCGGGTAAAAATGTGCAGTAACTGGAGGTTTCAATGCGTTTCAAACTGATACTTACCACGATCGCCGCGGTCGGCCTGTTCGCCACCGGCGCGGTCGCGCAGGAAGGCACGCTGAAGAAGATCAAGGACACCAACGCGATCAATATCGGCCACCGCGAGTCCTCGGTGCCGTTCTCCTATTACGACGACAAGCAGCAGGTGGTCGGCTACGCCATGGACCTCTGCTTGAAGATCGTCGACGCGGTGAAGAAGACTCTCAAGAACGACAAGATCGAGGTCAAACTGCAGCCGGTCACTTCCGCGACACGCATTCCGCTGATCGCCAACGGCACCGTCGACCTCGAATGCGGCTCGACCACCAACAACCTCGACCGCCAGAAGCAGGTCGCTTTCACCATCACGCATTTCGTGACGGCGAACCGCTTCGTGTCCAAGAAGTCCGCCAACCTCAAGAAGCTCGACGACCTCAAGGGCAAGACTGTGGTCTCGACCTCGGGCACCACCAACATCAAGCAGATCACCGAATTGAACACCGAGAAGAATCTCAGCCTCAACATCTTGCCGGCCAAGGATCACGCCGAGGCCTTCCTGATGGTGGAGACCGGCCGCGCCGCGGCTTTCGTGATGGATGACATCCTGCTCTACAGCCTGGTCGCCTCCTCCAAGGAGCCGAAGGACTACGAGATCTCAGCCGACGCGCTGTCGGTCGAGCCGTACGGAATCATGCTGCGCAAGGACGACGCGGCGTTCAAGAAAGTCGTCGATGACGCGATGACCGACGTCTACAAGAGCGGCGAGATCAACAAGATCTACGAGAAGTGGTTCCAGAAGCCGATCCCGCCCAAGGGCGTCAATCTCAATCTGCCGATGGGCGCCTCGTTCAAGAAGGTGGTCGCCAAGCCGACCGACAGCGGCGATCCGAAGGACTACCAGTAAACGCCAGGACTCGCGGCGCGGCCTTGAAAGCCGCGCCGCAATTGCGTTTGGTGCAAGCCGGCATCTCGCTAACCGGCCGGGTGACGGACGCGCATGAGCTATCACTGGAACTGGCGCATCTTCTTCGAAGTGTCGCCCGACGGCACGCACACTTATTGGCAGTTGCTGCTGTTCGGCACCGGCTGGACGCTCGCCACCGCGCTGCTCGCCTGGATCATCGCGCTCACGATGGGCTCGATCGTGGGCGTGATGCGCACGTCGCCGTCGCCGTGGATGGTGCGTATCGGCAACGCCTATGTCGAATTGTTCCGCAACATCCCGCTGCTGGTGCAGATGTTCCTGTGGTACTTCGTGCTGCCGGAAGTCGTGCCGGGCGCGATCGGCGACTGGCTCAAGCAGCTCAATAACGCGTCGTTCTACAACGCGGTGATCTGCCTCGGCCTCTACACCTCGGCGCGCGTCGCCGAGCAGGTCAAGGCCGGCATTCTCAGCTTGCGCAGCGGCCAGCGCATGGCCGGGCTGGCAATGGGGCTGACGCTGCCGCAGACCTACCGCTACGTGCTGTTGCCGATGGCCTATCGCATCATCCTGCCGCCGCTATCGTCGGAATTCCTCAACATCATCAAGAATTCCTCGGTGGCGCTCACCATCGGGCTGATCGAGCTCACCGCGGCGGCGCGCTCGATGCAGGAATTCTCGTTCCAGGTGTTCGAGGCTTTCACCGGCGCGACCTTGATCTACATCGCGATCAACATCGTGGTGGTGAACGGCATGCAGTGGCTGGAGCGGCGCGTCGCGGTGCCCGGCTTCATCGGCACGGCCAAACCGGTAGTGGCGGGGCACTGAGCGATGTTTTCCAATATCGATTGGGACGTCATCGTTCGCTCGCTGCCGTATCTGTTCCTCGACGGCATGCGCTTCACCGTCATGCTCACGCTGATGGCGACCGCAGGCGGAGTCGTGATCGGCACCCTGCTCGCCATGATGCGGCTCTCCGGCATGGCGGCGCTCGCGCTGCCGGCCGGCGCCTATGTCAACCTGATCCGCTCGATGCCGCTCGTTCTGGTGATCTTCTGGTTCTACTTTCTGGTGCCGTATATCGGGCAATGGGTCACCGGCGCCGAGCGGCCGATCCAGGTCGGCGCCTTCACCTCGGCGTTCGTAACCTTCACGTTGTTCGAGGCCGCCTATTTCTGCGAGATCATGCGCGCCGGCATCCAGTCGATCTCGCGCGGCCAGGTCCAGGCGGCGCAGGCGCTCGGCATGACCTACTGGACCGCGATGGGCGACATCATCCTGCCCCAGGCGTTCCGCAACATGGTGCCGGTGCTGCTGACCCAGACCATCATCCTGTTCCAGGACACCTCGCTGGTCTACGTCATTTCGGTGACCGATTTCCTCGGCGCCGCCTCGAAAATCGCGCAACGCGACGGTCGCCTCGTCGAGATGTATTTGTTTGCCGCGGTCGTCTATTTTGTCATCTCGCTCGGCGCCTCTCATTGGGTGCGGCGTCTGCAGCGCAAGATTGCGATCATCCGATGAACGCCGCCGCCCCCGCCTCGATGATCGCCATTCGCGATGTCAGCAAATGGTACGGACAGGTCCAGGTCCTCAAGAACTGCACGACCGACATCGCCAAGGGCGAGGTCGTGGTGGTGTGCGGGCCGTCCGGCTCCGGTAAATCGACCTTGATAAAATGCGTCAACGGGCTCGAGCCGTTCGAGAAGGGCGTCATCACGGTCGACGGCATTTCGGTCGGCGACAAGAACACCAAGCTGCCGAAATTGCGCGCCCGCATCGGCATGGTGTTCCAGCATTTCGAGCTGTTTCCACACCTCTCCGTCACCCGCAACCTGACGCTCGCGCAGATGAAGGTGCTGGGCCGCGACGAGAAGACCGCGGCGGACACCGCCGCCAAGCTGTTGGAGCGGGTCGGCTTGAGCGCCCACGCCGCCAAGTTCCCCGGTCAGCTTTCGGGTGGGCAGCAGCAGCGCGTCGCGATCGCCCGCGCCTTGGCGATGAATCCGATCGCCATGCTGTTCGACGAGCCGACTTCCGCGCTCGATCCCGAGATGATCCAGGAAGTGCTCGACGTCATGGTCGCGCTGGCCAAGGACGGCATGACCATGATCGTCGTCACCCACGAGATGGGCTTTGCCCGCAAGGTTGCCAATCGCGTCGTCTTCATGGACAAGGGCGAGATCGTCGAGGACGCGGCCACCGCCGACTTCTTCGGCAAACCGAGAAGCGAGCGGGCACAGCTATTTCTGTCGAAAATCCTCCAGCACTAGAGACCGGGAGAACGATATGTCACGCGAACTGATGTGGCTCACTTTGACGGTAATTCTGACCGGCGTTTTGTGGATTCCCTACATCCTCGACCGCATCATGGTGCGCGGCGTGGCCGGCGCGATGGCCAATCCGTCGCGCGCCGACAAGCCGCAGTCGGCCTGGGCGCAGCGGCTTTATTTCGCGCATACCAACGCGGTCGAAAACCTCATCGTGTTCGCGCCGCTGGTGCTGATCCTGGACGCGCAGGGCATTTCGACGCCGGGCACCGCGCTGGCCTGCGCCGTCTATTTCTGGTCCCGCCTCGTCCACGTCATCGTCTACACGATTGGCGTTCCCGTCTTGCGCACCCTCGCCTTCGCCGTCGGCTTCCTGGCGCAGGCCGCGCTGGTGCTGGGAATTTTCGGGCAGCTCTGATGGCAGCGCCGGACTACGGAAACAGCGCGACCTGATTGATGCCCAAATTCTCGGGATAGCCGAGCAGCAGGTTCATGTTCTGGATCGCCTGGCCCGAGGCGCCTTTCACCAGGTTGTCGAGCGCCGAGACGATGATGGCGCGCCCTTCGATGCGGTCGTTGGCGACGCCGATGAAGGTCATGTTGGAGCCGCGCACATGCCGCGTCGCCGGCATCTCGCCGAACGGCAGGACATGCACGAACGGCTCCTTCGCGTAATATTTTAAAAGGATCGCATGAAGGTCGGCCGGCCTCCGGCCCGTTTTGCCCCGCACATAGATCGTCGACAGGATGCCGCGGTTCATCGGCACCAGGTGCGGCGTGAAGGTCACGACGACCTCGCGTCCCGCCGCCAGCGAAAACTCCTGGTCGAGCTCCGCCATGTGCCGGTGGCCCCCGACGCCATAGGCGTGAAGGCCCTCCGACACTTCGGAGAACAGCATCGCTTCCTTGGCGGCGCGCCCTGCCCCGGTCATGCCGGATTTGGCGTCGATCACGATCTCGTCCAGATCGATCGCCTTGCTTTCGATCAGCGGAACAAGCGGCAATTGCGCGCCGGTGGTGTAACACCCCGGATTGGCGACGAGCCGCGCCTTCTTGATCTCGCGCCGGTGCGTCTCGACCAGGCCGTAGACCGCTTCCTTCTGCAGTTCCGGCGCATGGTGCTCGTGGCCGTACCATTTTGCGTAGGCCGCGGTGTCATGCAGCCGGAAGTCGGCCGACAGGTCGACCACCTTGGTGGCCGGCGCCTTGGCCAGCAGGTCCTTCAGCACTTTCTGGGTCGTCGCGTGCGGCAGCGCGCAGAACGCCAGATCGAGCCCCGCCTTCGCCCAGTCGAGCGCGTCGATCGAGACGAGCTTCGGCAGCGCGAACGGCGAGAACTGCGGGAATACCTCCCGCATCTCTTTGCCGGCGCTGCGGTCGGCGGTAAGCAGCACGATTTCGGCGCGCGGATGGCGCAGCAGGAGCCGCACCAGTTCCGACCCGGTGTAACCGGAGGCGCCGAGCACGCCGACTTTCGCTTTTTCAGCCATGGCTCAATCCTTATCCAGAGTCATAACGGACCACCGGAGTAAGGCCAACAGCACAGCGGAGATTTGGGATGTGCCGCGGACCGGATCCGGCGGCACGAGGGAATTAAACGCGCGAACGCGCCCGTGCCGCGGTGATGCGGCGGCGGCGGCGGCGGAACAGGTGCAAGGCGGCGTTTGTCATGGCGCGCGATATAGGGCTTGCCCCCCGGCATCGTCAAGTGCGCGCCCTTCCCGCTTCCGGCCGGCCGGGCAAGCCGCTATCGTTCGGAAACATACCCGGGAGGAAGTGCCGTGAATCGTTTGTCCTCGTTTACCCGAGACCGCAAAGAAGGTCGCCGCCGCGGCAATGGACGAAGCAAAGAAGCGGAACTGGGGCATCTTCTGCGTCGCGATCGTCAACCCGGCCGGCGATCTGGTTTACTTCGAGAAGCAGGGCAACTGCCAGAATGCGTCGATCGAAATTGCGCAGCACAAGGCGAAGGTCGCAGCCCGCTATCGCCGGCCGACGGCTCGTGTTCGAAACACTGATCGGCAAGGGCCCCTACTTCAATTACCTGATCACGCTCGACAACATCGTCGCATCGCGCGGCGGCAACCCGCTGATGGTGGGTGGCAAGATCGTCGGCGCGATCGGGGTGTCCGGCGGCTCCGGCGCGCAGGACAACGTATTGTTCCTAGCCGGCGCCGGCTCGCTCAAGTAATCCCGAGCGCAATCAACGGAACCTCTGCCGGCTCGACCCCGGCAGGGTTTTTCGTTCTGAGCCGCAGTCACATCAGGATCTTGATGCCGTAATAGCCGGAGCCGAGCAGCCCGACCGCCCACACCAGAGCCGACGTCACATTGGCGAACTGGAACGGCCAGAACGGCATGTCGAGGATGCCGGCGGCGAGCGGAACGGTGGCACGGAACGGGCCGAAGAAGCGACCGAGAAAGACCGCATAGACCCCGTAGCGCTCGACGAATTTGTGGCCGCGCGGCAGCACGTGGGGGTAACGCGTCAGCGGCCAGATCCTGGCGACCGGCTGCTTGAAGGTGAAGCCGATCCAGAACGACAGCCAGTCGCCGAGCGCGGCGCCGACCGCCGCCGCGAGACAAATCGGGAGAAAGCCGATGCCGCTCGCCGCGATTAGCACGCCGATTCCGAACAGCGCGATCGTCGCCGGCAGCAGCAGCGAAATGAAGGCGAGCGATTCGCCGAACGCCAGCACGAATACGATCGGCACCGCCCACGCTTCGTTGCGCTGAACGAAGGCGACCACCGCGTTGGCGAATTCTTCCAGACCCATTTGAGGTTTGTCTAGCGTGGCGCGCGCGGCGGCGCCAGTGCGCAGCGCTACTTCGGCAGCGCCGGCTCTTCCTTGGGAAACAGGTGGCTGACCGCGACCAGCCCCATGATCAGGATCGGCACCGCGAGGAATGCGCCGACCGGACCCCACAGCCAGGTCCAGAATACCAGCGACAGGAATACCGTCAGCGGGTTGAGCGTCAGCCGCCGCCCCATGATGGTGGGTGTGACGAAATGCCCCTCCAACACCGTGAAGGCGAGATAAAGCACCGGGGCGATCAGGGCCTGCGTCAGGGTCGGGAACGTTACCAGCCCGACGCCGAGCAGGATGAGCTGCATCACCAGCGCGCCGAGATAGGGCACGAAATTGAGGATAAAGCCGAGCACGCCCCACGCCAGTACGTTCGGCAGCCCGACGATCGCGGCGACCAGCGCGGCGGTGGCGCCTACCACCAGATTGATCACGGCGACGACGCTGAGATAGCTGGTTAGGTTGTGCTCGATGTCGTTCATGATCTTGAGCATGCGCAGCCGCGCCTCGCGCGAATCGAAGAACGCGACGAGGACGTGGCGCAACTGGTTGCGGCCGGCGAGAAAGAAAAACAGCGTGCCGAAGAAGATCACGACCTGCCCGATCGCCGGCGTCACGATCAGCACCGCGGGTTGCAGGATTTGCGCGATGTCGAATCCGAGCCCGCCCTCGGTTTTCGCCTTGTCGCCCAGGATCGCCTCGCGCAGCGACGTCAGGGTTGACAGCGGGCGGTCGAGCACGTGCAGCTTTTCCTTCATGCTGGCCGCGAGTTCGGGCGCCTTGGCGATCCAGTCGACCACCGGCGCCGACAGCAGCGCGATGACGCCGTAGAACACCCCGACCACGACGAGCCACAGCGCGATCGCGGAATAGATCGGCGGGATACCCATCCGGTCGGCGCGGCTCGATATCGGGCCGAGCATCAGCCCGATCACCGCGGCAGCGGCGGGCGGCAGCAGCAGCGGTCGGCCGAAATTGAGCGCCGCGATCGCCAGAATGAGGAAAATGCCGATCGTCGCCGCCTGCGCGGCGGTGCGCCACAGCACCGAGACCTGCGGCAGCGGCGTCGGATCGGTCAGGCCGAGCTGATAGCGCCGCTCCGCCCCGGCACGCTCGGCGCCGGCGCGCTTGATTTCGCCGCTATCGTCCTGGGGCTGGCGCAATTGTTTTTCCAAATGACTGAAAGTTTTGATGCCGGAGCAATTCCCGCGACCCATTAACCGCCGAGCCGGCCGTTGGTTGCCCTTCTGGGTGGCATGACGCGGCGCCGCCCACAACAAGCTCCATTTGGTCACTTTTGCCGGGCCGCCATGGCATAGTCGCTGTAATCGATTCGCAACGCCCCCATATAGATCGCATGGCCAAAACCGCGACCAAGAAGAAACCCACCCGCCAGCAGGATTTGTTCGACCGGCCGGGCGGCGCGCGCAAGGGCGCCTCGAAGGCGACCAAATCCGCCGCACGCAGCAGCAAGGCGCCCGCGCGCTCGAGCGCGGAAGCCGGCTACACCGCCAAGCACATCGAAGTGCTCGAGGGTCTCGAGCCGGTGCGGCGGCGGCCCGGAATGTATATCGGCGGCACCGACGAGAAGGCACTGCATCATCTGTTCGCCGAAGTGATCGACAATGCGATGGACGAGGCCTTGGCCGGCCACGCGAGCTGGATCGAAGTCGAGATGGAGGCCGACGGTTTCGTCTCCGTCACCGACAATGGCCGCGGCATTCCGGTTGACCCGCATCCGAAATTCAAGAACAAGTCGGCGCTCGAAGTCATCATGTGCACGCTGCACGCCGGCGGCAAATTCGACTCCAAGGTCTACGAAACCTCGGGCGGCCTGCACGGCGTCGGCGTCTCGGTCGCCAACGCTCTGTCGGAGCGCATGGAAGTCGAAGTCGCGCGCGACCAGACGCTCTATACGATGGCGTTCGAGCGCGGCAAGCCGAAGACAAAGCTTATCAAGGCCGGCCGCGCCCCCAACCGGCGCGGCACCAAGGTCCGCTTCCGGCCCGACCCGAAAATTTTCGGGCCCAAGGTGGCGTTCGACCCCGCGCGCGTCTTCAAGATGGCGCGCTCGAAAGCTTACCTGTTCGGCGGCGTCGAAGTGCGCTGGCACTGCGACAAGAAGCTGCTGCCGGACGACAGCAGCGTGCCGGAAAAAGCCACCTTCCACTTCGCCGAGGGCCTCAAGGATTACCTGTCCGCCAATCTGGAAGGCGCCACGCTGGTGCATCCCGACGTCTTCACCGGCAGCGCCGGCAAGACTGGCGCGCACGGCGCCGCCGAATGGGCGATCGCCTGGACCGTCGACACCGATGGCTTCATCAACTCCTACTGCAACACGATCCCGACGCCGGACGGCGGCACGCACGAGTCGGGGCTGCGCAGCGCGCTGCTGCGCGGCCTGAAAGATCATGCCGCGCGGTTCGGGCAGGAAAAACGCGTCGCGCCGGTGACCAGCGACGACGTGATGACCGGCGCCGGCTGCATGCTCTCGGTCTTCATCCGCGAGCCGGAATTCCAGGGCCAGACCAAGGACCGCCTCGCGACCGCCGCGGCGCAGAAGATCGTCGAGAACGCCATCAAGGATCCGTTCGATCACTGGCTGTCGGGCAATCCGCTGCAGGCCAACAAGCTCTTGGATTTCGTGATCGACCGCGCCGAAGAGCGCATTCGCCGCCGCCAGGAAAAGGAGATCTCGCGCAAATCCGCGGTGCGCAAGCTCCGCCTGCCCGGCAAGCTGGCCGACTGCACTTCGTCGGCGGCGCAAGGCTCCGAGCTCTTTATCGTCGAGGGCGACTCTGCCGGCGGCTCCGCCAAGCAGGCGCGCGACCGCCGCACGCAGGCCGTGCTGCCGCTGCGCGGCAAGATCCTCAACGTCGCCTCCGCCGGTAAGGACAAGCTCGCGCAGAACGCGCAGCTTTCCGACCTGATGCAGGCGCTCGGCTGCGGCACCGGCGCGCACTACCGCGATGCCGAATTGCGTTACGACAAGATCATCATCATGACCGACGCCGACGTCGACGGCGCGCATATCGCATCGCTGCTGATGACGTTCTTCTACCGCCAGACCCCGAAGCTGATCGACAGCGGCAAGCTCTATCTCGCCGTTCCGCCGCTGTTTCGTCTGTCGCACGGCGGCAAGATCTTTTATGCGCGCGACGACAAGCACAAGGATGCGCTGCTCAAGAAGGAATTCCACGCCAACGCCAAGGTGGAAGTGAGCCGATTCAAGGGGCTCGGCGAGATGATGGCGGCGCAGCTCAAGGAAACCACGATGGACCCCAAGAAGCGCACGCTTCTCAAGGTCATGTTGGCCGACAAGGAGCGCGCCTCGACCGCCAAGGCGGTCGAGCGGCTGATGGGCGCGAAGGCCGAAGCGCGCTTCGACTTCATCCAGGAGAACGCCGAGTTCGCCAGCGATGAGCTGCTCGACGTCTAGAACCCGATTGCGGTGAGCCGGCCGGAGCCGCGGCCCGGCGGCCTAGTCGATCGGCAGCCCGGCATAATTCTCGGCGAGACTGTTCGCCGCCGCCTGCGAGCTCGCTACATAATCAAGCTCGGCGAGCTGGCGGCGGTGGTCGAACGCACTTTCGTGCGGAAACCGGTGCAGCAGTTGCGTCATCCACCATGAGAAGCGCTGCGCCTTCCAGACCCGCGGCAGCACGCTCTTCGAATATCCCGCCAGCGCGCCGGCATCGCCGGTTTTGTAGAACGCCGTGAAGGCGCGGGCCAGCACCCGGACATCCGAGAAAGCGAGGTTCATGCCCTTGGCGCCGGTCGGCGGCACGATATGGGCGCTGTCGCCGGCGAGATAAAGCCGGCCGTGCTGCATCGGCTCGGCGACGAAGCTGCGCATCGGCGTGATGCCCTTCTGCACGATCTTGCCTTCCTGCAGTGGCCGCGCGCCAGCGAGCCGGGCATGCAGCTCGTCCCAGATCCGCGCGTGCGGCCAGTTATCGATGTCCTCGTCGGGCTCGCACTGGACGTAAAGCCGCGACACGGTGGGCGATCGCATCGTGTAAAGCGCAAAGCCGCGCTCGTGATATGAATAGATCAGCTCGTGATCGGGCGGCGGCGATTCCGACAGGATGCCGAGCCAGCCGAATGGATATTCGCGGTCGTAGATCGTCAGCGCGCGCTCCGGAATGCTGGGCCGGCAGATGCCGTGGAAGCCGTCGCAGCCGCCGATGAAATCGCAATCGATCTCCTGCGCCTTGCCGGCGTGGCGAAATTTGATCCGGGGCCGCTTCGAGTCGACATCGTGGACGCTGACATCCTCCGCCTCGAACAGGATCGGCGTGCCGGCGGCGATCAGCGTGGCGTTAAGGTCTTTCACGACCTCCTGCTGGCCGTAGATTGTCGTGCCCTTGCCGACCAGCTTCTTGAAATTGATCGGGTGCAAGCCGCTGTCGCTGCCCTCTCCGAACCGCAGCTTGATGCCTTCGTGATACATGCCTTCGCGCAGCATGCGCTCGCCGACGCCGAGCTCGATCAGGACGTCGCGTGCCCACTGCTCGATCAGGCCGGCGCGCACTCGCGCTTCGCAATAGTCGCGGCTGCGATTTTCGACGACGATGCATTCGATGCCGGCGCGCCGCAACAATAGCGCGAGCATCAGTCCGGCGGGACCGGCGCCGACGATGCCGATCTGGGTACGCATTTCAGGTCCTCATCCGGCCAGCCATTCCGACAACGCGGCATTTACCGCGTCCGGCTGCTCGATGGTCGAAAGGTGTCCGCAATTGCGGACCGTGACAAGCCGAGCGCCCGGAATGCCGGCCGCGATTTCCTCGGCGAGCTCGGGCGGCGTCGTGACGTCGTCGGCGCCGACCAGCACCACGGTCGGACATTTGATGCCCGCCAGCATGGGGCGGGAATCCGGCCGCGAGATCACCGCCCTTTGCTGGCGGACGAAGGCCTGCGGGCCGGTATCCTTCGCCATTTCCTTGACGATGCGAACGAGCCGCGGGTCCCTCTGGTGTTCGGCGTTGAGAAAGCGCGGCGCGAGCGCCGCGACGACGTCGTCGAGCTTGCCGGCCTTTGCCAGCGCGATCAGCTTTTCGCGGGCCGCGGTTTGCTCCGGCAGATCGGGCCGCGCCGAAGTGCCGAGCAACGCCAGTCGCGTTACGCGCTCCGGCGCCAGCCGAGCGATGATGAAGGCAATATAGCCGCCCATCGAAAGTCCGCCGAGCGCGAAGCGCGGCGGCGCGACGTCGAGGATTTGCCGGGCGATGGCCGTGATGTCGGCCTCGCCGCGGTGATCGGCCACGGTGACCGGCCCGTGCGGCCACAACGCCTCGACCTGCGGCGTGAACAGCCGCCCGCTGCAAAGAACGCCGGGAATGAGGATAAGAGGCGTCGAATCGGGCATCGGATGCGCTGGTTAGGCCAAAGATTAAGAGTTAAAGCGCCTTATGCATAGCGGAAGCATTGACTTTCGACCTTGCGACCCTATGTTCCCGGCAACCGGTCGTAACGACTAGATTCGACCGCTATTCCCGCGCACAAACCGTTTTTCGATCCGGCGCGAGGTGCCGGCGCGGTCCCAAACTGAGGCTATATGTCTTTTTCGCATCTCGGCTTGTCCGACAAGGTTATCGGCGCTATCGGCGACGCCGGCTACAAAACTCCGACACCTATCCAAGAGCAAGCGATCCCACACGTACTCGCCCGGCGCGACGTGCTCGGCATCGCGCAGACCGGAACCGGCAAGACCGCCGCGTTCGTTCTTCCCATGCTCACGATGCTCGAACAGGGCCGCGCGCGTGCGCGCATGCCGCGCACCCTCATTCTCGAGCCGACGCGCGAACTCGCGGCGCAGGTCGTCGAGCAGTTCGAGAAATACGGCAAAAATCACAAGCTCAATGTCGCGCTCATCATCGGCGGCGTCTCGTTCGGCGACCAGGACAGCAAGCTGCTGCGCGGCGTCGACGTTTTGATCGCAACGCCGGGCCGCCTGCTCGACCATTCCGAACGCGGCCGGCTCCTGCTGTCGGGAGTCGAGTTGCTCGTCATCGACGAAGCCGACCGCATGCTCGACATGGGTTTCATCCCCGACATCGAGCGCATCGGCAAGCTGGTCCCGTTCACGCGCCAGACCCTGTTTTTCACCGCGACGATGCCGCCGGAAATCCAGCGCATCGCCGACAACTTCCTGCACAATCCAGTGCGCGTCGAAGTCTCCAAGCCGGCGACTGCCGCCACCACGATCACGCAGCTCCTGGTCGCGACCGGCCGCGAGGATCACGAGAAGCGCGAAACCCTGCGCAGCCTGATCCGCACCGCGGAGAACTTCAAGAACGCCATCATTTTCTGCAACCGCAAGCGCGAAGTCGCGACGCTGCACCGCTCGCTGGTGCGCCATAAATTCAACGCCGTCGCGCTGCACGGCGACCTCGACCAGTCGGCGCGCACCGCCGCGCTCGAGGCCTTCCGCAACGGCGAGGCGAAGCTACTGATCGCATCCGACGTCGCCGCGCGCGGCCTCGACATCCCCGACGTCAGCCACATCTTCAACTTCGACGTTCCGCACCACCCCGACGACTACATCCACCGCATCGGCCGCACCGGCCGCGCCGGCAAGAGCGGTATCGCCATTACCATCGTGGCGCCGAGCGACCAGAAGGCGGTCGGCGCGATCGAGAAGTTGACCGGCGTCACCATTCCGTGGACCGGGGCGCCCGCCCCCGCGCCGTCGGAATCCGACGCCTCCGAGCGGCCCCGCCATCGCGGCAGTTCGCGTGAGCGCGGCCCGCGCCGCGAACGCCGCCCGCGGCGTTCGCCATCGCACACGGCCCCCCGGGACCATGCCGCCCGGCCCCTCCAGCCCGAGGTTTCCGAACAGCCGCCGGCCCAGGCCGAAACGAACCCGCGGCCCCAGCCGCAGGCCCAACCACCTCAGCCCCAAGCGTCCCGGCCCCAGGCTTCGCAACGCCAGGCTTCGGAACGCCAAGCGCCGCAACCGTCGCAGCGTTCACGCCGGCAGGCCGAGCCTGCGGCCGAATCCGCGCAGCCGGGCGACACTTCCCACCTGCCAGACTTCCTGCTGCGGCCGTTCACGATCAAGGCCTAACCGGCCCCTCCATGATGAAGCGCTCGACCGGCGAGCATCTCGGCCACGGCACCATCTCGATCGGCGTCGCGACGCTGCACAACACCGACACGGTGGCCTCCCTGATCGAGCGCACCGACGCGTGCCTCTACGCCGCCAAGCGCCACGCCGGAAGTCTGCGCCGCCGGCGCGGCGCAAGGCGCACCGCAAGCCGCCGCCAAATGGCCTCGAAAGTCGCCTGAGCCCGATCGATCCTAGTGGCTCTGCGCCGGCTCGCTTTTTGCCGGGGTGAGCTGCACGGATTCGCCGCAGCCGCAGGCCGAGGTCTGGTTCGGATTGTTGAATACGAACTGCGCGGACAGTTTCTCGCGCTTGTAGTCCATCTCGGTGCCGAGCAGGAACAGCACGGCCTTCGGATCGACCATTATCTTGACGCCCTTGTCCTCGACCACTTCGTCGGTCGGCTTGATCGCGTCGGCATATTCCATGGTGTATTCCATGCCGGCGCAGCCGCCATTCTTGACGCCGACGCGCACCCCGGCGACCGGATGAGCGGCGCTCGCCATCACATCCTTGATGCGGGACGCGGCGGCATCGGTGAGCCGCATCACCTGGGGTCTGGGTCGCGCTGTCGCCATATCGTCCTCGATTCGATTGAGTCTATCTGGTGATCGTCAAGCTCACCAGCAAGCGATCTTCCCGGCGCATGATCTGATCCGAAACCCGGTTCCCACCTTTCGGGATCATGCGCGTTTCACCACATATTGAGCACGAGCCGCGCCTCGTCCGACATCCGGCTCGGGTCCCACGGCGGATCCCACACGACGTCGACCTTGACCGGGCCGACGCCGGCGACGCTCGCCACCGCGTTCTCCACCATGATCGGCAGTTCCTGCGCCGACGGGCAGTTCGGCGAGGTCAGGCTCATGTCGACCTTGATCGCACGGTCGTCGCCGATGTCTATCTTGTATATCAGCCCCAGCTCGTAGATATCGGCCGGAATTTCCGGGTCGTACACCGTCTTGAGCGCGGCAACGATATCGTCGGTCAGTCTGCCGAGCTCGGCTTCCGGCATGCCGGCGGCGCCGGCGATCGCGGCATTGACTGGCGGCTTTTCGGCCGGCGGCTCGGGCGCCGTCTCGGCTGTCTTGGTGGCGTCGTCGCTCATGTGCGATATCTCACGTGAAAAACTCTTGTGCCTTGACCAGCGACTCCGCCAGTCTATCGACTTCCGCGGTGGTGTTGTAGAGGCCGAACGAAGCCCGGCATGTCGCGGTCAGTCCGTAGCGCGCCAGCAACGGCATCGTGCAATGGGTCCCGGCGCGCACCGCGATACCGGAGCGGTCGATGATGGTCGCGATGTCGTGCGGATGCGCGCCCTTCATCTCGAACGAGACGATCGGGCCCTTATCCCTCGCCTTGCCGATGATGCGCAGCGAATTGATCTTGCCGAGCTGCCCGTGGGCATATTTCAGCAGCAGCGTTTCGTGGGTCCGGATCCGCGGCTTGCCGAGCGCATTGAGGTAGTCGATCGCGGCGCCGAGCCCGATCGCCTGCACGATCGCCGGCGTGCCGGCCTCGAATTTGTGCGGCGGGTCGCCATAGGTGATGCGGTCCTCGAACACGTCGCGGATCATCTCGCCGCCGCCGTTGAACGGCGGCATCGCGGTCAGATGGTCGTAGCGGCCATAGAGCACGCCGATCCCCGTCGGGCCGTACACTTTGTGCCCGGTGAAGACGTAAAAGTCGCAGCCGATATCGCGCACGTCGACATCGAGGTGAACCGCGCCCTGCGCGCCGTCGACCAGCACCGGAATGTCGCGCTCGTGCGCGATGCGAACGACTTCTTTGACCGGCACTACGGTGCCGAGCGCGTTCGACATCTGCGTGATCGCGACCATCTTGGTCTTCGGCGTCAGCAGCTTCTCGAACTCGTCGATCAGGAAGTTGCCGTCCTCGTCGATCGGCGCCCATTTGATCACCGCGCCGTAGCGCTCGCGCAGGAAATGCCACGGCACGATATTGGAGTGGTGCTCCATGATCGAAAGCACGATCTCGTCGCCCGGCTTGATGCGCTCGCGCCCGAACGTATAGGCCACCAGGTTGATCGCCTCGGTGGCGTTGCGGGTGAAAACGATTTCCTCGTGGCGCTCGGCGTTGATGAAAGCGCGCACCTTCTCGCGCGCGCCCTCATAGGCCTCGGTCGCGGTATTGGCGAGATAATGCAGGCCGCGATGGACGTTGGCGTATTCCTCGGTCGCCGCCTTGCGCATGCGATCGAGCACCGCCTTCGGCTTCTGCGCCGAGGCGGCGTTGTCGAGATAAACCAGCGGATGGCCGTAAACCTGCATCGACAGCGCGGGGAAATCCGCGCGGATGCGGCTGACGTCATAGCTGGCGTTGGTGACGGCCTTGTTCATGTCACGCCCGCGCCAGACCGCGCCTTGAGCCAGTGAACGGCGGCTCCCATCAGCGCCTCCCGAAGCCCTTCGTGCGCGATGGTCTCGACCGCCTCGCCGATGAAAGCCTGAATGAGCAGCGCCTCGGCTTCGTTCTCCGGGATGCCGCGCGAGCGCAGATAGAACAGCAATTCCTGGCTCAGCGCGCCGGCGGTGGCGCCATGGCCGCATTGCACGTCGTCGGCGAAAATCTCGAGCTCCGGTTTGTTGTCGGCTTCCGCGTCGTCAGACAGCAGCAGCGCGTTGCTGACCATGCGCGCGTCCGTCTTCTGCGCCTGCGGCTCGACGATGATCTTACCCTGGAAGATGCCGCGGCTTTCGCCGTCGAGCACCGACTTGAAGCGCTCGCGATTGACGCAGCCGGGCGCCTTGTGCTCGATCACGAGCGTCGTGTCGGCGTGCTGCTTGCCGTTCAGCAGGCTGACGCCGCCGAGATTGGCGTGCGTGTTCTGGCCGGTGAAGCAGAGAAACGTCTGGTTGCGCAGCACGTTGCTGCCGGGGGTGAAGGCGAAACTGTTGAAGGTCGCTCCCTTGCCGACCGATGCCATCAGGCTGGCGACGTGAATGCCTTGCGCCTGGGTCAGCTTAAAATGATCGATCCGCGCGTTGTCGGCCACGACCATTTCGAGCGCGCTGTTGACATGCGCGTCCGCGGTTTCATGACTTTCGATTACGGTGACCGTCGCGCCCTGCTCGATCACCACCAGCGAACGCAGGAATACCGAGGCGGGCTGGGTGCCCGCGAAAATCAGCAAGATCGGTTTGGCGAGCCGGATGCCCATGGCGACATGGATCACGATGCCGTCGCCCATCAGCGCGGTATTGAGCGCGACGGCCAGATCCGCGGTCTTGAATACCTGCCCGACATGTTTTGCGACCAGCGCGTCGCCCTTCGCCAAGGCGTCGGCCATCGAGCCGATCGTCAGGCCTGGCTCGGGAGCGAGATCGCTTCGCTCCGGAACGAAGACGCCGTCGGCAAAAATCAGGCGGCGGCAGTCGAGGCCCGCCAGCAATCCGCCGGCTTGCGCCGCCTTCACCTTCTGGCCGGCATCGGGCGGGCTCGCCAGCGGCTTTGCGTCCCGCATCAGCGCGCGCAGATCGGTGTATTTCCATTCCTCGATGCGACGATGCGGCAGGCCCTGCGCGTCGAACCGCTTGAAGGCATCTTCGCGCAGCGACGCCACCGCGCCCTTGCCCGGCAATCCTGCCTTGGCGGCGCCGAACGTCTCGGCGAGCTTCTGCTCGGCCGCCGTCTTGATGGTGCGGACTTCCGCCATCACGCCGCCTCGTCCGAATACTGGGCATAGCCCTTGGCTTCGAGCTCGAGCGCGAGCTCCTTGCCGCCGGTCTTTACGACCCGGCCCTTCGACAGCACATGCACGACGTCGGGCACGATGTAGTTCAGCAGCCGCTGGTAATGTGTGATGACGATCATCGAGCGCGCGGGCGAGCGCAGCCGGTTGACGCCGCCGGCGACCAGCTTGAGCGCGTCGATATCGAGGCCGGAATCGGTCTCGTCCAGCACCGCGAGCTTCGGCTCGAGCATGGCCATCTGCAGGATCTCGTTGCGCTTCTTTTCGCCGCCGGAGAACCCGACATTGACCGCGCGCCGCAGCATGTCCTGGTCGATGTTGAGCTTGACCGCGGACTCGCGCACCTTTTTCATGAACTCCGGCGTCGACAGCTCGGCTTCGCCGCGCGTCTTGCGCTGCGCGTTCAGCGCCGTGCGCAGGAACGTCATGGTCGCGACGCCGGGAATTTCCATCGGGTACTGGAACGCGAGAAACAGCCCCTTGGCGGCGCGCGCGTCGGCTTCCATCGCCAGCACGTCCTCGCCGTCGAACAGCACCTGCCCCTCGGTCACGGAATAGCCGGGCTTGCCCGCGAGCACGTAAGCCAGCGTGGATTTTCCCGATCCGTTCGGGCCCATGATCGCCGCGACCTGCCCTTTCTCGACGGTCAAGGTCAGCCCGTTGAGGATCTTGCGGTCGGCGACTTCGACGTGAAGATTTTTGACTTCGAGCAACGACATTTCAATTCCTACTTTTCGCCATCGAAATAACCGGCCGGCTTGACATGCCCCATGCTCTTGAATGTCGCCGTTTTGAAATCCGCGTTCTTGATCCCGGCTGCGGCCGCCATCTTTCCGGTGTCCGGATATTCGACGATATCGACGCTGCCGATGGTCGAGAGCGCCAGGAAGCGCAAGTCTTCCTTGCCGCCGTTGATGATCTGGTGCGCTTCGCCGCCGGCGGGCGCGCCGACGATGTCGCCGGCTTTCAACGGCAATTTTTGATCGCCGAGCCGGTACTCGCCGCTGCCGGAGATGACGTAGAACATTTCATCGATGACATGGTGCCGGTGGAACGGATAGGCGCGCTTGCCCGGCGGAATGACCGTCACGGTGCAGCCGAGCCCGCTCATTCCGAGCTGAGGGCCGATGCGGCCGACCTTGGCGACGAACAGCTTGCCGTCGCCGTTGTCGCGCAACGGAGCGTCGGCGACGTTGATGATGTGTCCTGTCATCCCACGCTCCCTTCCAGGCTGATCGAAATCAGCTTCTGCGCCTCGACGGCGAATTCCATCGGCAATTGCTGGAGTACATCTTTGACGAAGCCGTTGACGACCAGTGCGGTCGCCTCTTCCGCCGACATGCCGCGCTGGCGGCAGTAGAACAGGATGTCCTCGGAGATTTTCGAGGTGGTGGCTTCGTGCTCGAAGATCGCCGACGAATTCTTCGCTTCGATATAGGGCACGGTATGCGCGCCGCATTTGTTCCCGATCAGCAGCGAGTCGCAGTTGGTGAAATTGCGGGCGTTGGTCGCCTTGCGGTGCGCGGTGACCAGGCCGCGATAGGTGTTGTTGGATTTGCCGGCGGCGATGCCCTTGGAGATGATCCGGCTGGTCGTGTTCTTGCCGAGATGGATCATCTTGGTGCCGCTGTCGACCTGCTGGCGGCCGTTCGAGATCGCGATCGAATAGAACTCGCCGCGCGAATCGTCGCCGCGCAGGATGCAGCTCGGATATTTCCAGGTGATCGCCGAACCGGTCTCGACCTGGGTCCATGAGATCTTCGAGCGCACGCCGCGGCAGTCGCCGCGCTTGGTCACGAAGTTGAAGATGCCGCCCTTGCCTTCGGCGTCGCCGGGATACCAGTTCTGCACCGTGGAATACTTGATCTCGGCGTCGTCATGGGTGACCAGCTCGACCACCGCGGCGTGCAACTGGTTCTCGTCGCGCATCGGCGCGGTGCAGCCTTCGAGGTAGCTCACATAGGCGCCCTTGTCGGCGATGATGAGGGTGCGCTCGAACTGCCCGGTGTTCTGCTCGTTGATGCGGAAATAGGTCGACAGCTCCATCGGGCAGCGCACGCCCGGCGGCACGTAGACGAACGAGCCGTCGGAGAACACCGCGGAATTGAGCGTCGCGAAGAAGTTGTCGGTGACCGGCACGACCGAGCCGAGATATTTCTTCACCAGCTCGGGATGCTCGCGGATCGCCTCCGACATCGGCATGAAGATCACGCCGGCCTTCTTGAGTTCGTCCTTGAAGGTTGTGGCGACCGAGACTGAATCGAACACGGCGTCGACCGCGACGCGGCGCTCGCCTTCCGGGCGCACCACGCCGGCCAGGATTTCCTGCTCGCGCAGCGGAATGCCGAGCTTCTTGTAGGTCTCGAGGATCGCCGGATCGACCTCGTCGAGCGAAGCCAGCGCGTTCTTCTTCGGCGCCGAATAATAATAGGCGTTCTGATAATCGATCTTGGGGTAGTCGACCCGCGCCCAGGTCGGCTCGCGCATCGTCAGCCAGCGCCGATAGGCTTCGAGCCGCCAGTTCAGCATCCACTCCGGCTCGTTCTTCTTGGCCGAAATGAAGCGCACCGTGTCCTCCGACAGGCCCTTCGGGGCCTTGTCGGATTCGATGTCGGTGACGAAGCCGTATTTGTATTGATCGACGTCGATACGGCGGACCTGATCGACGGTCTCGGTAACGGCCGGCATTTGTCCTCGCTCGCGGTTTCAAGGACCGCGGTGGATTAGAGTCGGTTTATGGTCGTTCGGTTGCTGTGTGCGCCGATCGTCCTGTGGTTGCGCCGCGCTTCACGCAGCTTTTTCGTGTTTGGTGGTTCCACCTTTAGATAGTGACGAAACCACCGCGGTCCAAGCATTGATGAGCTTTTCGACGTCGGCTTCGCTGGTGCTGTAGCCGGTGCTCAGCCGTATGGCGCCCTGCGCCAGCGCGGGGGAAACCCCCATCGCGGCCAGCACATGCGAGGCCGAAACCTTGCCCGACGAGCAGGCGGAACCCGACGACACCGCGACCCCCTCGAGGTCGAACGCGATCACCGCGGTCTCCGCCTTCAGCCGGGGAACCGTGACCAAAGTCGTGTTCGGGATCCGTTCGGCGGCTTCGCCGAACACGATCAGATCCGGACAAAGCGCCTTCAACCGCCGTTCAATCGCCGAGCGCGTCGCCGACAAATGCCGACATTCCGATGCAAGGGCCGATGTAACCGCCGCGGCGGCCGCGCCGAAGCCTGCAATCGCCACGATATTCTCGGTGCCGGCGCGCAGTCCGCGCTCCTGCCCGCCCCCGGTGATAAGCGGTTGAGCGATATGGATTTCTCCGCGCCGCACCAGCGCGCCGGCGCCCTGCGGGCCGCCGATTTTGTGGCTGGAGATGGTCAGGAGATCGGCGCCCAGCGCCTCGATATCGACGATAGTCCGCCCGACCGCCTGCACCGCATCGACATGCAGGATACCGTTGGCGGCATGGACGATTTCCGCGATGGCGGGAATCGGCTGGATCACCCCGGTTTCATTATTGGCGAGCATCACCGAGACCAGCGGGTGTTTCGCCCGGGCAAGCGCTTGTTTCAGATGTTCGAGGTCGAGGATTCCGGCTTCTACGATCGTTAACTCAACGATGCCGGCCCTGCCGAACCGGCCGCCGGCGCGCACAGAAGGATGCTCGATCGCCGAGACAAATAGCTGATCGCGCGGCGTTTTTTGGCCCATTGGCTCGAGCAGCGGGGTCAGCGCCAGCATATTGGCTTCGCTGCCGGACGACGTGAAAGTGACGTTTTTGGTCTCCGCCCCGACGAGTTCCGCGACCTGCGCTCGCGCTTTTTCGATCAAGCTGCGCGCTTGCCGGCCTTCGCCGTGCACCGACGACGCATTCCCCGTTATTTTCAATGCGAAAATCGCAGCGGCGCGCGCCTCCTCGCGCAACACCGCCGTCGCGTTCCAGTCGAAATAGGCCCGTTCGCTCATCTGCCCGTCAGTCATGTCCGCTGGGCGCGCAAAAAGCTTGCTTTTTGCCCCGCCGGTCGTGTTAGAAGCCGCCAAACATGGTGCCTTATAGCGCGGGCCTCCGCAGTTCGCAGCGGAAATCGCTATAATTGGAATAGTTCTAAACTAAGCCGCCGAGACAAGTTCCACGCGGTATCAAAAACCCGGCCGCGCTCCGATTGCGCCAGCCGGGCGCTCCAAGGTTCGAGGATTACATGCCAGAGGTCATCTTCACGGGGCCGGCCGGCCGCATCGAAGGTCGCTATCACCCCGCACGGCAGAAGAACGCGCCGATTGCGATCGTACTGCATCCCCATCCCCAGTTTGGGGGGACGATGAACCACCCGATCATCTATCAGCTCTATTACGCGTTCGTGCACCGCGGTTTTTCCGCATTGCGCTTCAATTTCCGCGGCGTGGGACGAAGCCAAGGGTCGTTCGACCATGGTTCGGGCGAACTATCGGATGCCGCTTCTGCGCTCGACTGGGCGCAAACCATTTCGCCCGAGGCAAAGAGCTGCTGGATAGCCGGTTTTTCCTTCGGCGCCTGGATCGGCATGCAGCTTCTGATGCGCCGCCCCGAGATCGAGGGTTTCATCTCGATCTGTCCGCCAGCCAACCTCTACGACTTCTCGTTCCTCGCACCCTGCCCGTCGTCGGGGCTGATCATTCATGGCGACAAAGACGCGGTCGTGCCGCACAAAGACGTCACAACGCTCGTTGACAAGCTCAAGACGCAGAAGGGCATCGTGATCGAGCAGAAGGTGGTGCAAGGCGCCAATCACTTCTTCGATGGCAAGGTCGAGCCGTTGATGACGTCGGTCAACGCTTATCTCGACAAACGCCTTGCCAACGTGCGCAAACCAAGCGCGGCCTAAAAAGATTTAGCGGCCTTTATACAGTCTCGCGAGTGAGCACGCGCGCAACCGCGCTGGACCCTAGTAAAGTCGCGTGCGGCCTAGGCCAGAATTGAATAGCCGCCGTCGACCGCAATCGCCGTGCCCGTGAGAAAATCCGACGCAGGCGACGCCAGGAATACCGCGATGCCGGCAAAATCCTTTGGATCACCCCAACGCTGCGCCGGTGTGCGCGCCAACACGCGCTCGTGCAATCCCGGCACTTGGTCGCGTGCCTTTTTCGTCAAGTCGGTGTCGATCCAGCCCGGCAGGATTGCATTGACCTGGATGTTATCCTTCGCCCAGGCGACTGCCATCGAGCGCGACATCTGCACGATGCCGCCCTTGCTGGCGGCGTAGGGCGCGGCATACGAGCTCGCGAAGATCGACATCATCGAACCGATGTTGATGATCTTGCCGCCCCGCGTCTTCGCCATGTGCGGATAAGCGGCCTGCGAGCAGAAAAAGGCGCTGGTCAGGTTGGTGTCCATCACCAGATGCCAGTCCTGCGCGGTCAAGTCCTGCGGCTGTTTGCGAACGCTAGTCCCGGCATTGTTGATGAGGATGTCGAGTCGGCCGAACCGTTCGGCGACACCGGCGACGGTTTCTTTGCAGGACTTTTCCTTCAGCACGTCGAGTTCGACGAATTCGGCTGTGCCTCCCCCTGATCGGAGAATCGAAAGTGCTGAGTCCGCCTTGGCCCGGTTGCGTCCGGCGATCACGACGGTCGCCCCTGCGGAAGCCAGCCCCTGGGCCATGCCCAAACCGATCCCACCATTACCGCCGGTGACAAAGGCAATTCGCCCTTCCAAATCGAATACTGACATCGAAACTTGCTCGCTCCAGTTTGGTTATGGCCGCACTACGACGCCGCCCTGCAGCGGCATTGAAACGCCGGTCGTTTTCGGGAAGGTGATCGGTTTGCCATAAACCACCCGCGCTGCCAGGAACGCGAAGGCCTGCGCCTCGAGCGCATCGGCCGACCAACCGGCTTCGTCGGCGGTTTCGACGGTTGCCGGCGCAAGGCGCGCCGCCAACAACCTCATCAGCGTGCGATTGCGGGCCCCGCCACCGGCCACGATCCAGGATTTTGGCGATGCAGGCAGATGCGGCACGATACGCGCGACCGCTTCGACGGTAAGCGCCGACAACGTCGCCGCGCCATCCGGCACCGAGAAATCCGGCAAGCCAATATTCGCAAACGCAAATGCGTTGCGGTCGAGCGATTTGGGCGGCTTGAGTTTGAAGAACGGGTCCTTGAGGACCTCCGCGACGAACGCGTAATCCGGCTTGCCGGTGGCGGCAACGTCGCCATGGTTGTCGTAAGGCGCGCCGGTTCGCGCGCGCATGAAATCGTCGATCAACGCGTTGCCCGGCCCGGTATCACACGCAACCGGCTCCCCGCCATCGACGTAGGTGACGTTGGCAACGCCGCCAATATTCAGAACACCTATTGGATGGGGGCGAGCGAGATCGCGTGCCAAAGCCTGGTGAAAGACCGGCACGATCGGTGCACCTTGTCCACCGCGCTCGATATCGGCCTGCCGAAAATCGCACGCGACAGGCAGACCAAGGCGTTTGGCCAGCGTCGCGCCGTCACCGATCTGCACCGTCAGTTTGGCCTGAGGCTTGTGCAACACGGTCTGGCCATGGAAGCCGACGATATCGACCCCGTCGATCTTCTCGTCAGCCAGGAATTTCTCAACGGTCTCGGCATGGACGCGCGTGACAAATGCGTCGGCCTCGCGGAGCACGCCGGGCCGCGATGCGCGATCGCCGAGCGTCGCACCCTCGCTGAGCGCCCGGCGCAGCAACGAGCGTTCCTCGTCCGTGTAGGGCCGGTAGCCGACCGGCCCTAACGCATCGATTCGTTCGCCGTCGGTTTCGATCAGCGCCACATCGACGCCATCAAACGAAGTCCCGCTCATCAAACCGATGGCCCGCACAAATCCTCGCCTACGATGGGTTGAGTTGAATCCGATCCCGGACCTGTTAGACCATCCGCGTCATCGATCCGACAAGGCTTATTGTTTCCCAGCCGATCGGTTTGGCGCAACAGGTCCCCAATGAGTGCCTATAAATCGGAATTTCTTAATATTCTGGCGAACCGGGGATTCATACACCAGGTTTCGGACCCGGATGCGCTCGACGCGTTAGCAGCCAAGGGTGCGGTAACGGGCTATATCGGCTTCGATTGCACCGCGCCCTCGCTTCATGTCGGCTCATTGTTGCCGATCATGATGCTGCATTGGATGCAGCAGACCGGCCACCGGCCGATCGCCCTGATGGGCGGTGGCACAACGCGTGTCGGCGACCCTTCCGGCAAGGACGAAAGCCGCCGCATCCTGACCGATGCCCAGATCAACGACAATCTTGCGAGCATCAAACAGGTGTTCGCCAAATTCCTGAAGTTTGGCGGCGGCAAGCGCGATGCGCTGATGGCCAATAATGCGGACTGGCTCAACGCTCTCAACTATATCGATTTTCTCCGCGACGTCGGTCGGCACTTCTCGGTCAACCGCATGTTGTCGTTCGACTCGGTCAAAATGCGACTCGATCGCCAGCAGGAACTGTCATTTCTCGAATTCAACTACATGGTCCTTCAGGCGTATGATTTCGTGGAGCTCTATAAGCGCGAGAATTGCGTGCTGCAGCTCGGCGGTTCGGACCAATGGGGCAACATCGTCAACGGCATCGATCTCGGCCGGCGGATGATGAATGCTCAGTTGTTCACTCTGACATCTCCCCTGATCACGACATCTTCGGGCGCCAAAATGGGAAAAACCGCCGCGGGCGCGGTGTGGCTCGATGCCGGCATGGTGAGCCCCTACGATTACTGGCAGTACTGGCGAAATACCGAAGACGGCGACGTTGCCCGTTTCCTTAAGTTATTCACGGTGCTGCCTCTTGGTGAAATTGATCGGCTGGCGTCCCTACAAGGCGCCGAGATCAACGAGGCCAAGAAGGTGCTTGCCACCGAAGCAACGGCTCTCCTCCATGGCAAGGCCGCGGCCGATGAGGCGGCGGCAACCGCACGTACGACGTTCGAGCAAGGTCAAACGTCTCTCGCTTTACCCAGCGTTGTCGTGCCGCGCGCCGATCTTGTCACCGGGATGGGTATTCTCAGCGCGTTCGTGACCGCTGGACTTGCTGCGTCGAATGGCGAGGTCCGTCGCGCTATCAGCAATAATGCCGTCGCCGTCAACGACGTTCGCATCGCAAACGACAAGCACCTCATCAAAGAGAGCGACCTCAATCCCGACGGCGTCATCAAGCTTTCGCTCGGTAAAAAGCACCACGTTTTACTTAAGCCGCAGTAGGCTCTCGCCTACCGCGAAGGCTGCGGTGTGCCCGGATCGAACATGCCGGGCCCCGGGATGAGCTTGCGCAATAGCCCCGGCGCCACGGCCGTGATCGGATTTACGGAAATGCGCGGCGCGCTCGGGGAACCGGTCGCCTCGTAGGTGATGCCCAGCAAGCCTTCGTTGCTACCCCCGCCAAGGAACAGGCCGACAATCGGAATCTGACCAAACAAATTGTTGATGGCGTAAAGCGGCACAAAGGTTCCTCGCATACGGATTTCGTCGCGGGCATAATCGATTTGGCCATCGATCGTGGCGCCTACGGTGGGTCCCCGCACGACGCCTTCGCGGATCAGCATCCGACCGGGTTGACGAGTGAAATCCGCGCGCAATTCGGTGAAGTCGACATTACTTTTCAAATTCGGGTTGGGTGCGCCGGTCGTTACCCTCTCGAGGGCTGTTTCACCTCGGACCGAGAAATTACGAATATTGATTTGGCCGAGTTGCGGCGCATTGTCTTGAGTCGGCGGATCCATCGCGACCCACATTTGTCCGCCGAAAATACGCGGATAGGTATCGGTAAAACGGAACAGCGAGCCGGCGTCGTCGGTCTCGAGATACATCACCAGGACTCGATCGCGCGGGCGGGGCCGTAAATCGCCCACCAGTGGCGCGTCGCGCCCGATCTTGGCATGGAAAACGAAATTTCGGATTTGTCCGGCGCGGCGCGATAGCCGGAGGTCGACGCCGCGTAACGCTTCGCCGTTGTGACCGAGCAGCGCGGCGATTTTGATGTCGAGATCTGCGTCGCCCTGGGAGGATTTGCTTTTAGATGATGCCGTGCTGCCGTTCAGCGAAGATTTGATGAACGATCGGCCATCATAAACATCGCCACGCATGACAACCCGCATCACGTTGTCAGCGCCACGATCAACCTTGAGGGTCGCTCGGTCGCCTTCTGAGACGCCAAACACCGGGAAGTTGACGCTCACGAGATCGCCCGCGCCATCGAGCTCGACCGAGCCCTTCGCCAATGTGCCCTGCCCGTCGATTGTGAGATCGTCGAAACGCGTCGATTTAGCGTCCTTGGCCAGAATGAAAGTCGCCCGCGCAGCCTTACCGGCAGGCTTTGACCAGCCCGGCAATAAATTGTCGACGCGGGCCTGCGTAAAGTCCGCATCGACCGTCAGCCGGCTATTCCGATCGTCTGGAGGAATCCGTCCGGTTACCTTCACCGAAATGGCACCACTGACCGCCGATCCGAAATCGATGCCCAGCTTGCGGCGGCTGGTTTCATCGAGAGTGGCCTGCAAATTCAGGTCCCCATCGGCGTCGCTCGCTGCTTTCCGAAAGTCGAGCGTTCCGGCGATGCCATTGATCTTGACGTCACCTCTGAGCTGGTAGCCGGCGCGGTTCGCAACCACGCGAAGGTTCTGAGCCTCGAGTTTCTGGCCCATCAGAACGCGGTCGGCGGCAAAACTGGCGAGGTCAATGGTGATGGAATATTCGGGCGGTGACAGACCGGCTTCCCGGCTGAGGACGATATTGAGCGTTGTTTGAGCCGAGAGTGTGCCGCGGCTGGTCATGGGATCAAGCACGATCCCGGCAACGCTACGCAACGGCTCCTGTGCGAGCAGCGTCACCGCGGCGGGGACCGAACCATCGATACGAAACCGCGCTGTCGCAGGCGTGGGTTTGGGATGGGTGTCGACGACATCGAACGTCCCGCTGCCGATGCTCAGACGCCGGCCTGGCGCCACCTCGATGGTGCCGCGCCCGAGCGCGACATTGGCAGTACGACCGGTCACATGCACGGCAAGGTCCGCGTCGCGGATCGGCGGCAAGTTATCGATCGGACTGAACGTCGTGGCACTCGTCTCGATGTCGATCGACAGGCCTTCGTCGGGGATTGGAA
This sequence comes from Hyphomicrobiales bacterium, assembly GCA_038206695.1. Taxonomy (GTDB): domain Bacteria; phylum Pseudomonadota; class Alphaproteobacteria; order Rhizobiales; family Xanthobacteraceae; genus Pseudolabrys. The sequence goes on from JBBRAN010000007.1 coordinate 72,916, forward strand.
TCTCACTGTGTGTCAGTGCATTCAAAGGAGCGTTGCCGGCGACAACGACGCGCTCGACGGTGCCCGACGACAAGTGGCTTTCCACCCATGACCGCACCGGCGGCGCGATAAATACCGGCCACAGGCGCTTCATGACCGCGACGGGCATTCGCGTTCCGGCGACGCCAAAGGCAAGACGCGGCTCGGGCGTCGAATAGTCATAACTGCCATTGATCGCAACGCCGATATTGTAGGCCGGGCGCACGTCGTTGCGCGCAAGATCGGCCTGATCCAGGTCGATGCGCTGGCGATCGGGATCGAAACGCGCTCGAATATTGACGCGATTGAGGGCGAATCCTTCCTCGCCAGGCAGGCCACCCGGTGAAAAAATGACGGGATCAATCACGGGATCGCCGCGAAGCACCGAGAGCGACCACAATCCGCTCTGTTCGGCCGGTTCGATGCGTCCCACTAAAGTGACCTGGGTGCCGCCGGCCTGAATTTGAAACGGCACCACCAGTGCGCGCCGTGGGCCGTCCCACGTGAACCGGATGTCCGCGTGTTCAAACTGAATCGCCGCGGATAAGCCTTGCGGATCGCGAATATATCCGGCCTCCGCGATGATCTGCCCACGCGCGGATTGCAGAACTCCGTCGGTACCGAACTCGCCACGCAGGCTGGCCGATAGCGGCAGATCGGACTCGACCACACCTTCCCCGAACCGGAGCGCAAGCAAAAGATCGCTCGCCGAGACTTTGCGCGCCTCGAGCCCGACCGCACGCACGCCGCCTTCCAAGGGACGCAACGCGGCGCTGACTTGCCACTGGCGTTCCGGATTGTCGGAGGCAAGGCGGAAGATCACGCCCCCGGTTGCCGGGCGCGTCAGGCTCACGTTGATGTTGCTGAACGTCCAATGCTTGTGAGTTCGCTGGTCGTCAACCGTAAGGTTGCCGTTTTTGAGGCCAAGCTCGCGCAAATCGTGGCCATCCAGGCCGCTGGCGCCGAGACCATCAATCCACGCCAGCAGGCCGTCGATTTCCTCAATACTACTGCGCAGCGCCATCGTCGGAGCGCCGGCATCGTCAGCAGAAACCGGCTTTAAAGGCGGGGCTGGCGCGGTCGCGATCGGACGCGAATTTGCGCCGGCGAATACCGTCACTTTGCCGTCGGTTTCAATACGCACAGCCATTTCGGCGCCGACCAGATTGAGGCTTTGCGCCCTTACCCGGCCGCTGAGCAGACTGCTGCCTTGCAATCCGACTTCGGCTTTGGGCGCACTCGCGACAACAACCCCGTCGGCGTCACGCACAACGATGTCGCGCATGCGCAGCGCCATGCCCCCGGTTTCATCTCGCTCGATCTGAGTGCCGCCGACCGTTACCGTGTGAGCAGTGCCGAAATTTTCCTCGATCGCCGACGCGAGCCATGGCGTCGCCAAGTCAAGTTCAATCGGTCCGTTGCCGAGCCGCCACCACAATCCGAGCAGAAGAAAAAGACTCACTGTGACGAACGAGCCGATCGTCCATGCCGAGCGACGGACCCATCGCGGTTTGGCGAGGCGATACGCTAAGCGGCGGAGTTGGCCCCAGCGGCGGCGGCCGCGGCGGACCAGATAGCGGGCACGAAATAAATTGCCCGTTTTTGCCGCAGGACGATGAGGGACGCCCGGGCCGGATATGTCGTGGTGAAATGTCATCCCCTGCAGGCCGCCCTTGCACGCGTTTTGAATGGCGACAATATCGCCGCCCGGCGAGATTCGTATGTCGCTGGGGCTGCACCGTAGAGTGCGTGAAAGCGCAAATCCGCCCCGTCGGCCGATGGCGAGGCAAAATCATCGCTGAAAGCGACCAAACCAAGGCATCGTATGGCGCCCGGTAGGCTCAAATTGCTGGAAATCGGGAGTCGCGCACCGGCTTTTGCACTGCCTGCGGCTGGTGGAACGAGCATTTCGCTTAAGGACTTTCGGGGCCAAAAATTGGTTCTGTATTTCTATCCAAAGGCGGACACCCCCGGCTGTACGACTGAGGCGATCGATTTCTCACGGCTCATCCCACGCTTCGCCAAGGTCGGCACAGCGGTCGTTGGCGTATCCGCCGATCCCATCCCGGCCCAGGACCGTTTCAAGGCCAAGCACGGACTTGTTGTCGCGCTGGCTTCCGACGTAACCCACTCCATGCTCGAGGCGTACGGCGCCTGGGGAGAGAAGGCGATGTACGGGCGGAAATTCATGGGCGTCATTCGCAAGACCGTGTTGATCGATGCGGACGGCAGGATCGCTCATGTCTGGCCGAAAGTGTCAGTAGCGGTCCATGCAGAAGAAGTCCTGAGGATCGCAAAGGAACTTTAGCGCCGCTGGAGCAGGCACTACTGCAAATTTCCGGATTTTTAACCATAACCGGCTGAAATCGCCCTGCTGGTCCCGTGCCCGGATCGGCCGGAGCGTCGATGTCGTCGAATTCGTATTACTCACCCTACGAGTACCCGCAGCACCCTCCGCGACAGGACCGGCCGCAGTCTGCGTCAGCCGTTTCAAAGCACGTTCACGCCCGCACTCACGATTACACGCTGTTCCATCACGGCCGGCAAGTCCGCATCGGACCGGTCGCGTTTTGGATTTTTGTCGGGACACTTGTCGTGATGGGCGTGTGGTCGCTCGGCACCGGCACTTATTTCGCATTCAAAGACGAAGTCCTGACCCGGCTGATCGGCCGTCAAACAGAAATGCAATTCGCTTACGAAGATCGCGTTCAGGAATTGCGCGCTCAGGTGGACCGCGTTACCAGCCGGCAACTGCTAGATCAGGAGAAGTTTGAGCAGAAGCTCGACACGCTGATGAAACGTCAAGCGGCGCTCGAACAGCGGACCGCACAACTTGCTGGCGAAGCCGGCACGCCGCGTGGCCGCGCACCGCCAGGCAAGCCCACGCCGATTTCAGAGAATGGGAGCTACAGCCTGCAGCCGGAACGTTCGTCGTGGCTTCCGTCACTGGGGCGCGTCGCTGCGGTCGGACTGGATGGCACTTTGAACCGGATTGCGGGCGCGCTCGATCGCGTCGAACAGCGCCAGGGTGCCGCACTAACCGCAATGGAAGACAATGCGGACTCCAAGGCGCAGCGTATACGTAGTGTGCTTGGCGATCTTGGCACCGACCTCGGCAAATCGCACGACGTCACCGGGGCCATCGGCGGGCCTTACGTTCCACTCAAGAAGGCAGCGACGTCCGGCTTCGAGCAGCAACTTGCACGCGTCAACGCCGCGCGCGCTCAGGTCGAGCGGCTCAATCAGTTGCTGGTTACCGTCCCGATCCGAAAGCCGGTCGAGGGCGATATCGACATGAGTTCGCCGTTTGGCTCGCGCATGGATCCTTTCTTGCGCGGGCCGGCAATCCATTCCGGCGTCGATCTCCGCGGAGATACCGGCGATGCCGTTCACGTCACCGCGAACGGCACCGTCGTCACTGCGAGCTGGCAAGGCGGCTACGGCAATATGGTCGAAGTCGATCATCACAACGGTTTTTCGACACGGTACGGCCACCTCTCGAAGATCGAAATTAAGGCCGGCCAGCGCGTGCGGATTGGCGATGTGATCGGGCTTATCGGCTCGACCGGTCGCTCGACCGGGCCGCATCTGCATTATGAAACGCGGGTCAACGACTCCGCGGTCGATCCACAGAAGTTCCTGAGGGCCGGCGGCAAGCTCGGAACGCTGTAGCCATTATTCGACGTCCTCAACGTCCGCCGGCTCGGTGCCGAACGCCTTTTGGGCGAGCGCGGCCTGCATGAATTCGTCCAGATCGCCGTCGAGCACGCCGCCGGTATTCGAGGTTGAGACGCCGGTACGCAGATCCTTGACCATCTGATAAGGCTGCAACACGTAAGAGCGGATCTGATGGCCCCAGCCGATGTCGGTCTTGGCGGCTTGCTCAGCGGCGGCTTTGTCTTCGCGCTTCTTCATCTCGGCTTCGAACAGCCTCGCCCGCAACATGTCCCAGGCGATCGCGCGGTTGCGGTGCTGCGAACGATCCTGCTGCACCTTGACGACAATGTTGGTCGGGATATGGGTCAGCCGTACTGCCGACTCTGTCTTGTTGACGTGCTGACCGCCCGCGCCGCCCGAGCGCATCACATCGACACGGACGTCGTTTTCGTTGATGTCGATCTTGATGCGGTCGTCTACGACCGGATAGGCCACCACGCTGGCAAATGACGTGTGCCGCCGCGCGTTGGCATCGAACGGCGAAATACGGACGAGCCGGTGCACACCGTTTTCACTCTTGAGCCAGCCATAGGCGTTATGGCCCTTCACCACCACCGTGGCTGACTTGAGCCCGGCGCCCTCACCCTCGGTCTCTTCGACCCATTCCACTTTATAGCCGTGCTGTTCGGCCCAGCGCACATACATGCGCATCAACATCCCGGCCCAGTCCTGACTTTCTGTGCCGCCCGCGCCGGCATGCACCTCGATGTAGCAATCGTTGGCGTCAGCCTCGCCGGACAACAATGCTTCCAACTGGCGGCGCGCCAGTTCGGTATTGAGCTTGCGCAGCGCGGCTTCGGCTTCGGCGACAGTCTTGTCGTCTTTTTCACTTTCTCCGAGCTCGATCAACATCAACTGATCGTCGAGATCCTGCTCGATCCGCCCAATCGCCCTGAGCTGGCCATCGAGCGCGTCACGCTCGCGCATCAGCTTTTGCGCGCGCAGCCCGTCGTTCCAGAATTGGGGGTTTTCGGCTTCTTTGTTGAGCTCGGCTAGACGGCGCTTCGAGGCATCGACGTCAAAGATGCCTCCTCAGCAATCCTAACGATTGCTTGATATCGGCCACCAGAGCCTGAGTTTCCGCGCGCATGTTGATTCCCGGTCTACTGTCGATGTAGCGATCCTGCGGGTCCCGTGCAAGTTTCGTCCTTGCCCTGTTCTTCGCGCCAAGATTATGAAAACAATGAGAGGGCATCGAACCGGGGCGTTATGCATTCACTGAGCGGAATCGTTTTCACCCTCGGCTTTTTATTCGGTGTCACGGCCAACGCTGCGACGCTTCCTCAAATCCTGGAACGCTTCGATTTCGCCGGGACCTGGGCAGCGCAATGCGAACACCCCGCCGCTCCGGACAACATCATTCGCCGCGTCGAGGCTAACAGTGCCGGCGAGGTCAGCTTGGTCGAGCGTTTCGGTGAAGGCTATGAGCCGAACCGATACGCGGTGATCGGGGCTCGCCAAGGCAAACATGGTCTGCTCACTGTGAATGTCGAGCTAGATGGCATCCGTCAGGCGCTGACTATCAAGCGCAGCCATGGCCGCCTGCGCACCATGCGCAACCGGCGTGCCGATGGGAAACTGCTGGTGCAGAACGGCGTCGTCGAGACGACACGGCAGCCAACGCCTTGGCTGTCGCGCTGCGACGATAAAACCTGAACAAATTTTTTAGTAAAGACCACCCGTGCCGGAGCGTACCGCGCGATCGGCATCCGGCGATACGCCGGCCCCGATCGGCCGGCCCTCGGCGTCGCCGTAGCCAACCACCGAATAGCCGTCGGGCGGCGCGGTCCCGGGCTTGAAGGCCTCAAGGATCGGCCGGTCAGCCCCTGGACCGGCGCGTAGCCCCGTGCGCGCTTCGACTCGAATGAGCTTGATCCCCGGCGGAACGCGGAACGGCACCGCCGGTTTTTCGGCTAAGGCCACCTTGAGGAAGTCGCGCACGATTGGAGCTGCGAGATGCCCGCCCGTTCCGCCACCGGGAAAAGCCAGATGGCGCGGCTTGTCGTAGCCGATATAGACGCCGCACACGATGTCGGGCGAGAACCCAACAAACCATGCATCCTTCTCCTCGTTGGTGGTGCCGGTCTTGCCCGCGACCGGCTTTCCAACTTCGCGAAGTACGGTGGCAGTGCCGCGCTGGACCACACCCTCCATCATTGAGGTGATTTGATAGGCCGTCATCGGGTCGAGCACCTGTTCGCGACGATCGACAAGAGATGGCTCGCCTTGGTTGGCCCATTTATCGGCATCGCAACCGCGGCATTCGCGCTCGTCATGGCGATAGACCGTGTGCCCATAGCGGTCCTGGATGCGGTCAACGAGGGTCGGCTTCACGCGGCGTCCGCCATTGTCGAACATCGCATAGGCGGTCACCATGCGGAGCAAGGTCGTCTCGCCCGCTCCGAGCGCGAACGAAAGATAGGGCGGCAAATCGTCATAGACGCCAAATCGCTTCGCGTAGTCGACAATGAGCGGCATGCCGACGTCCTGCGCGAGGCGCACCGTCATGGTGTTTTTCGACAGCTCGATGCCGGTGCGCAAGGTCGACGGTCCGAGATACTTTCCGGCCTCATAATTCTCCGGCCGCCAGATGCCCGCGCCCGGCCCTTGATCGATCTCGACCGGCCCGTCGACCACCAACGTCGACGGCGTGTAGCCATTATCGAGCGCGGTGGCGTAGACGAACGGCTTGAACGAAGAGCCCGGCTGGCGCAGTGCCTGGGTCGCGCGGTTGAACTGGCTCTGATCGTAAGAAAAACCTCCGACCATCGCCAACACACGCCCTGTCGCCGGATCCATCGCCACAATCGCGCCGGAGACTTCCGGAACCTGCCGCAGGCGGAATTGACCCGGGGTTTTCGCCGCCTCCACGTAAACCACGTCGCCCGGGTTGAGCACTTGGCTGACTTTCGTCGGCACGCGGTTTTGTAGCTTGGCCCACTTCATTCCTTCGAGCGGAAGGATGCCGACCGCCCGTTCGTTGTTCACGGCGCTGCCCGGCTCGCGCGTCGGCTGCAGCCCGACCCGCGCGGATTGATCGCCGGTTTCCAGCACCACTGCGAGACGCCACGGCGCGACATCGGAAAGCGCCTTGACGTCGGCCAGTTTGACGCCCCAATCGCCGCTCGACAAATCGAGCTGACCGACCGCACCGCGCCAGCCACCCACTTCGTCATAACGCACCAGCCCGTCCACCAGCGCGCCGCGGGCGACCCGTTGCAGCTTGGTATCGAGCGTGGTGCGCACCGAAAGCCCGCCTTCGTAGAGCTTCTTCTCACCGTAACGCTCATAAATTTCCCGGCGTACCTCCTCAGCGAAATAGTCGGCCGCAAAAATGTGCGTGCCCGTCATCCGAGGGGAGACGTTCAGAGCTTGGCGCTTGGCCTTGTCCGCATCGGCCGACTTGATGAAGCCGCCCTCCGCCATGCGATCGATCACCCAGTTGCGGCGCTCGATCGCGCGCTCACGCTGGCGGAACGGATGATAATTGTTCGGCGCCTTCGGCAGCGACGCAAGATAGGCGGCATCGGCAATCGTGAGTTCGTGCACTGACTTGTCGAAGTAAGCGAGCGAGGCCGAGGCGAGACCGTAAGCACCCAACCCGAGATAAATCTCGTTGAGATAAAGTTCGAGGATCTTATCCTTGCTGTAGGTGCGCTCGATTTTCAGTGCGAGCAGCGCTTCCTTGACCTTGCGCTGCATCGATATTTCGTTTGTCAGCAAGAAGTTTTTCGCGACCTGTTGGGTGATCGTCGAGGCGCCCTGGGGGCGGCGATTGGAGCCGAAGTTCTGCGCGTAGTTGAAAATTGCGCGGGCAATACCGGTAAAATCGAGTCCGCCATGCTCGTAGAAGTTCTTATCCTCGGCGGCGAGGAAGGCGTTGATCACCAGTTTCGGGACCGCTTGGATCGGAATGTAGAGCCGCCGCTCCTTGGCGTATTCCGCCACCAGCGCGCCGTCGCCGGCGTGCACGCGCGTCATCACCGGCGGCTCATAATCCTGCAACTGCGAGTAATCCGGCAGGTCCTTGGAGAAATGCCACAGCAAGCCGGCCGCCGCGGCGATGCCGACCACGAACAGGATAGTGCCGGCCGCGAACAGAAAGCCGAGGAAGCGCAGAAAAAGCTTCATTGCCGCAGTTTCCCCTCCGGCGCGGGCGGAATCGCCTGGCCGGGAAGCCTAAAGCCGAAAAATGACAGGTTTCTCAACAGTTCACCACCGGCCCGCGAGCGGGTATTTCCGGAACCCCGCGCAGCTCTGGGATCGCCGTGTTTTATGTTGAAACTGAGGCCACCAAGCACAAGGCCCACGACACCGTCTTTCGCGCCAAGCCATTGAACCGGCTCTAATTTGCCTTGCCTGCAGCCAGCCGCGGCGCCAGGAAGGCATCGACCGCGCGGACCACCGCATCGGCCGTGCGCGAACGCCATTCGGCCGACATCAGTTCCTTGAGGTCTTCCTTGGTCGAGACGTAGCCGAGCTCGACCAGCACCGAAGGCACGTCGGGCGCGCGCAGCACCATGAAACTCGCCGATTTCAGGGGGTGCTTGTGCATGCGCGCGGCGGTCTTGAGCTCGCCGACCAGGGTATGGGCGAACTGCATGGAAAACGTCTTGGTCTCGCGCTGCGCCAGATCGATCAGGATGTCGGCGACATCGCTCGGCTCCGCGCTGAGATCGACGCCGGCAATCACGTCGGCGCGATTTTCGGCTTCGGCCAGCCGCGCCGCTTCGCTGTCGGAGGCGTTTTCGGAAAGCGTATAGACCGTGGCGCCCTGCGCGGCGCCTTCGTTCCTCGGCAGATAGTCGGCGTGAATCGAGACGAACAACGCCGCCTTCACGGCGCGCGCAAAGCGTACGCGCTCGGGCAGCGGCACGAAGGTGTCGTCGTTCCTCGTCATCGCCACGCGATATTTGCCGGTCTTTTCGATGCGGTCGCGCAAGGTCGTGGCGAAATCCAGCACGATCGATTTCTCGTTTTCGCCGCTCGGCGCCTTGGTGCCGGTGTCGATGCCGCCGTGGCCTGGATCGATCACGACCAAAGGCCGCGGATCGCTGCTCGCCGCAGCCTCCGCCGGTCTCGGCGGGCTCTTGCGCGCGGGCGACGGTTCGATCGCGATGGTGCGCAAAAAGCTGTCGCGGTCGGTCGCGGAAAGGTCGATCACGAGCCGGGCGGGCTGGCCGTCGGCCGGCTCCAGCACGAACGCCTTGTCGATCCGCACCGGTTTCTTGATGTCGAGCACGATGCGCGAGCCGCCCGCCATCACCAGACCGAAACGGAATGCCTTGACCAGACCGCGGCCGGTCTCGCCGGCTTTGGCCGGCAGATTGAATGTAACCTGGGGCAGATCGATCACGATGCGGTAGGGGTCGGCCAGAGTGAAGGCCGACAGATCGATCTTGCGGCTGAGATCGACGACGAACCGGGTCTGACTCTCGTCGCCACCCAAACGCACGTCGCTCGCGATTGGCAGCGTCTCGCCCGGCCGTGACGTGACGGGAGCAGACGTCCCCGCCCCCGGCGCAAGCCCGGCGCCAATGGCCACAAGAACGACGATGCCGGCGCGGAAGTGCACGAATCTGAACCCTTTATCAGCCCTTTTACTCCAAACGGCCCGCGGCGTGGGATCGGAACTCGAAGCCAAAAATCAAAGGAAGCGCGGTGTTGCCCGCCTGCACAGGCTTTTGCTTGCCAGCACGCCATTCGAGCCGTATGTAGGACGTGCTGACGGTTCGATTTTCCGGTTTTGCCGCGTTCGGGCATCCGGCAAGCCGCTTCAGGGGTCGCCTCCCAAGGAGAGGGCGAGCTGGCGGTTGCAAGTGATGCCCCTAGTCAGGACGACCGGATCGGCGCCGTTCTTCGGAACAATCGGCTTCGTGCCGAGAGCGCCTTCGGACCCTAAGCATCAGAGAAACCACGGTCTCGCCTTCGGGCCGGCCGTAGCGCCAAGGTCATAAAGTTCATGCTGCCCCTTTCGCAGCACGCGCAGTTAAATACCAAGACCTCACGTTGTCGCGAAAACCACGCGGCGGCGCGGCCTGCTAGCGGCCGCCCCGAATCCCCGCGCGATTGCGCACATCCCTTTCACCTCAATCCAGCCGGCTCCCAGTCGCGCCATCCTGCGCCGTTTTCGTTGCGTCGGGACGCGAGCGGGCCCGCTCCAGTGAGATTCCGTTATGCCCAACAAAATGCTGATCGACGCGACCCATCCGGAGGAGACCCGGGTGGTCGTCCTGCGCGGCAACCGCGTCGAGGAATTCGACTTCGAATCCGCCAACCGCAAGCAGCTTCGCGGTAATATCTATCTCGCCAAGGTCACGCGCGTTGAGCCGTCGCTCCAGGCGGCATTCGTCGATTACGGCGGAAACCGACACGGCTTCCTGGCGTTCTCCGAAATTCATCCGGACTACTACCAGATCCCGGTCGCCGACCGGCAGGCGTTGATCGCCGCGCAGGAGCGCGCGCATCGCGACGACGAGGACGAGCACGAACGCCGCCGCGGCAGAGGCCGAGGCCGGAACCGTCATCGCAGCGCCCAGCACACCCAGGATTCCGGCGACAGCGTGCAGAGCGGGCGGGTCGCCACCGATGAGCACGCCAGCGCCGCCGCCGACATTACGCACGATGAGCCGATGGCCGAACCGGCCGAGCACGATGCAGCCGACATGCCGGCGGCGGACTCCGCGCCGGCCGAAGTGACGACAGAGGGCGAGACACACGAAGCCGCGGCGCATGCGACTGACGATGCCGCGTCGGGCGAGCATCCGGCGTCCGACGGCGAAACGCCGCACGACGCCGCCGGGCACGACGAACATCACGCCGAGGCTCCCGCCGAAGCCGGCGAGACTGCGCCGGGGTCCGACGGTCATGGCAACGGACATGGCAACGGGCTTGCCGAAGACCGCCACCCCGATGACGAAGCCGTGGAATCGGTCGGCGGCGCCGACGCGCTCGAGGAAGCGCAGGAACGCGCGCCGCGCATTCGCACCCGCCAATACAAAATTCAGGAAGTCATCAAGCGCCGCCAGGTGATGCTGGTGCAGGTCGTCAAGGAAGAGCGCGGCTCCAAGGGCGCTGCTCTCACCACCTACCTGTCGCTGGCGGGCCGCTACTGCGTCCTGATGCCCAACACCGCGCGCGGTGGCGGCATCAGCCGCAAGATCACCTCGTCGGAAGACCGCAGCCGCCTCAAGGAAATCGCGCAAGACCTCGAAGTGCCCGAGGGCATGGGCGTGATCCTGCGCACCGCGGGCGCGAGCCGTACCAAGACCGAAGTCAAACGCGATTTCGAGTACCTGCTGCGGCTGTGGGAGACGGTGCGCGACCTGACGCTGAAGTCGACCGCGCCGAAGCTCGTCTACGAGGAAGGCTCGCTGACCAAGCGCTCGATCCGCGACCTCTATAACAAGGACATCGACGAAATCATCGTCGCCGGCGAAGGCGGCTACAAAGACGCCAAAGAGTTCATGCGCATGCTCATGCCGAGCCATGCGAAAAACGTGAAGCTTTACCGCGACACCCAGCCGGTTTTCACGCGCTTCGGCATCGAGAGCCAGCTCGACGCAATGTTCTCGCCGACCGTGCAACTGCGCTCCGGCGGCTACATCGTCATTAACCAGGCGGAAGCGCTGGTCGCGATCGACGTCAACTCCGGCCGCGCCACGCGCGAACATCACATCGAGGACACCGCGCTCAAGACCAATTGCGAGGCGGCGGAAGAAGTCGCCCGGCAATTGCGGCTGCGCGATCTTGCCGGCCTCATCGTCATCGACTTCATCGACATGGACGAGGGCCGCAACAACCGCACCGTCGAACGGCGCCTGAAGGAAGCGCTCAAGCACGACCGCGCGCGCATTCAAGTCGGCCGCATCTCGCATTTCGGCCTGATGGAAATGTCGCGTCAGCGCATCCGCACATCCGTGCTGGAAAGTTCGACCGAGAAATGTCCGATGTGCGGCGGCTCCGGCCATGTGCGCTCGGTGTCGTCGGTCACGCTGGCGCTGCTGCGATCGATCGAGGAGGCCCTGATCAAGGGCGCGACGCATAACCTGATCGTGCGAACTCGCCCCGAGGTCGCGCTCTATATTCTCAACCAGAAGCGCGGCCATCTGCGTTCGTTGGAAGAACGCTTCCAGATCACCATCACCGTCAATGCAGATAACGCAGTGGTGGGCCCGCAGTCGTTCCTGATCGACCGCGGCGAACAGGTGCACACCGCGGAAGCCGCGCGCGCCGTCGCCGCCGCCCAAACCGATCAACTGCCGCCGATCGTCGAAGACGAAGACGAGCTTTATGTCGAAGAGCCCGAAGAGGAAGTGCAAGCCGAGCCCGAGCAGGCCAAGTTCGAGTCAGCAAGGTTCGAGCCCGTAGACGACGGCGAGCCGGCCGGAACACTGCCGGCGGAAGCGCGCGGCGAACCCTCGCAGGACAATGCCGAAGCTGGTGATGGCGACCATCGGCGCCGGCGCCGGCGCGGCGGACGCGGCCGAGGCCGCGGCCGGGGGCGCAACGAAGGCCAGGAGCCGCGCGAAGACGGCTTTGTCCCCGAAGCGGCGGCCGAGCACGCCGCCGTGCAGGACGATCACGAGGGCGGCGAAGGCCCGGCCGACAGCTTTGGACCGCCGCCATCCGCCGCGGCCGGGGAGCCCAGCGAAAATGGCGACGCCGCGCGGCGCAGGCGGCGGCGCGGGCGGCGCGGTGGACGACGCAACCGTCAGCGCAATGGCGAAACCAACGGCCATCCGGGCCAGGAGCGCCCGGAACTTCACGACCGTCAGGAGCGCCCAAGCGAGGGCAGTTTCACGCCGCGCTACCAGCAGGACAACGACACCGGCCAAAGCGCGCCGGCCTATTCCGCGGTATCCGAGCCCGTGGCCCCCGAGCCCGCCCGGACCCCGGTGGCGGCCGCCGAGCCGGCACAGCAAGAACAGCAACGCCGACGCTCGACGGTGCGCGAGGCTGCCCCGGTCGGCCAAAGCTGGGCATCGACTTCGGCGCCAGCGCCGCAGGCCACTCCCATCGTCTCCAGTACGGCGCCGGAAGATGCCGGACAGCCCAAGCGCGGCTGGTGGGGCAAGCGCCTGCTCGGCGGCAAAGACTAGGCGTCAAGGACCAAACGGAGGAACCGACATGTTTCGAACCGCCGCCGCCCTCGCCGTCACCGGCCTACTCACAGGGTCGATGCCGGTATCGGCCCTGACGAACGCGCAGAAGATGCAAACGTGCAAGTTCGGCGCCGACGATCAGAAGCTCGACGGCGCCAAGCGCAAGGCGTTCATGGCAAAGTGCATGTCAAAGAAGAACGACGCGCGCGGCCCGGCAGAAAAGAAATAGACCGGCGCGATTAGCCGCGGCGCAGCCAATCCGCGATGCGCGTCACCGCTTCGCGCATTTCCGCGCTCGATCCGGCGTAGCAGAAGCGCACGAAATCCTTGCCGTGGATCGGGTCGAAGTCGAGGCCCGGCGTCGCCGCAACGCCCGCCTGCTCCAGCATGCGTTTCGCGAAATCGAGGCTGTCGTTCGAGAACCGCGAGATGTCGGCATAAAGATAGAACGCGCCGTCGACCGGCAGAAACTTGTCGAGCCCGGCGGCCGGCAGGCCTTGCGTCAGGATGCGGCGGTTCTCCTCATAGCCGTCCTTGACGGCTTCCATCTCGTCGCGGCCGTCGAACGCCGCCTCCGCCGCGATCTGCGCCAAGGTCGGCACCGAAATCGCGAGGTTGCCCTGCAGCCGTTCGACCGCGCGCACCAGCGGCTGCGGCACCACCATCCAGCCGATCCGCCAGCCGGTCATGCAAAAATATTTCGAGAACGAATTGATGACCAGCGCCTGCGGCGAGAACGCCGCCGCCGTCTGCGCAGCAAACGCATAATCGAGGCCGTGATAGATCTCGTCGGAGATCACGCGGATGCCTTGCGCTTCGGCGGTGGCGATCAGCGCCGCGAGATGCCCGGCGTCCATCATGGTGCCGGTCGGATTGGCCGGACTGGCGATCACCACACCATCGAGCGGCTTGGCGCGGTGCGCGGAGAGCAGCGCCTCGCCGGTCAGCGCCCAGCGCGTGGCCGGTGACGTCTCGATCAGCACCGGCTCGCAGCCGAGCGCGGTCAGGATGTGCCGGTACGGCGGATAGCCCGGATTGGCCAGCGCGACGCGAGCGCCGAGCTCGAACAGCGCGAGAAAAGCCAGCACGAAGGCGCCGGACGAACCCGTCGTCACCACGATGCGCGCCGGATCGACAGCGAGCCCATACGTGTCCTGATAGTGCCGCGCAATGCGCGCGCGCAGTGAGGCAATGCCGAGGATTTCGGTGTAACCGATGCGGCCATGGGCGAGCGCCGCCTCCGCCGCGGCGATCGCGGTTTGCGGGGCGGAGGCCGCGGGCTGGCCCACCTCCAGATGGATGACGCGGCCGCCGGCCGCCTCGATTCGCGCCGCCGCCGCCATCACGTCCATGACGATGAAGGACGGCACGTCGCTACGCCGCGACGGCTCCAGCAGGTGTTTGGCCCGCTCAAGCATGGCGATCCGTCCTAACTCCCCCCGCTCATTCGCCCCGTTCTCGCCTTATTCCAACCGCTTGTTCGGCCAAGGTTTCCCGCGAGTCAGCCAAGGCCCAGCCATGGCGAGCGCGTTGACCCTTGGGAAACGCATCACTAGCTTGCGGCCTCGGTAACAACCCATGATTCAGACGGGCACACCTATCAGGGCGCCGCGCGCGACGCCAGCAGTGCGCGCCGTCGCGGCCGTCACCGCCGCAGCGCTCGCGCTGTCGTCCGCCTCATTGCCGCCGCCGGCCGCCGCCCAGGAGACCCGTGGGCTGCCGATCGTGCGCGACGCCGAAATCGAGCAGTTGCTGCGCGAATACGCCGCGCCCATCCTGCGCGCCGCCAACCTGACCAAGCAGAACGTCAAGGTCGTCATTCTCAACGACCGCGCCTTCAATGCCTTCGTCATGGACGGCCGGCACATCTTCATCAACGCCGGCACATTGTTCGAGGCCAGGACCCCGAACGAAGTGATCGGCGTGCTGGCGCACGAGACCGGCCACCTCGCCGGCGGGCATTTGCAGCGGCTGCGCGAACAGCTCGCCGCCGCGCAAACCCAGTCGATCATCGCGCTGCTGCTCGGCATCGGCGCCATGGTCGGTACGTCGCGCGTGCAAGGCGGCGGTGTCGGGATGGGCGCCCTTCTCGGGCCGCAGGAGTCGATCCGCCGCTCTCTGCTGAGCTACGTCCGCACGCAGGAAGACCAGGCCGACCATGCCGGGGTGAAATTCCTGACCGCTTGCGGCCAGTCGGCGAAAGGGATGTCCGACACGTTCAAGCGGCTGGCCGACGAGTCGACATTCAACACGCGCTATATCGATCCTTACGTCCAAAGCCATCCGCTGCCCGCCGACCGCGTCCTTGCGCTCGAGCAATTGGCGAAGTCGAGCCCGTATTGGGACAAGAAAGATCCGCCCGAACTGCAGGAGCGTCACGATTTGATGCGCGCCAAGCTCGCCGGCTTTCTCGACCGGGCCGATTCGGTGGCGCGGCGCTACCCGCTGGGCGACCAGAGCCTTGCCGCGAAATATGCGCGCGCAATTTCGACCTACCGCAATAGCGACCTGCGCCAGGCGATCGCGCAGATCGACGAGCTCATTCGCGCGCAGCCCAACAATCCGTATTTCTATGAGCTCAAGGGCCAGGCGCTGCTCGAAGGCGGCCGCGCGGCCGAGGCGGTGGCGCCGCTGCGCCATTCCGTGCAGATCGCGCCCAACCCCTCCCTCATTCAGATCATGCTGGGCCAGGCTTTGGTGGCGACGGGAAACAAGGCCTCTGCCGAGGAAGCGATCACGCTGTTGCGCAACGCCGTCGTGCGCGAGCCGGAAGCGCCGGAAGCCTATGCCCAGCTCGCGATGGCCTACGGCAAGAAAGGCGATCTCGCCCAGGCCGACCTGTCCTCCGCGCAGGCCGCCTTTGCACGCGGCGACCTCAAGACCGCCCGCCAGCTTGCGGCGCGCGCCAAAACTCGGCTGCCGATCGGCTCGCCAGCCTGGGTGCAGGCCGACGACCTCGCGACCGTCAAGCCGCAACCGGGCATGAAGGCCAATAATTAACCGAATGAATGACAAGGAACGGACATGAACTTATCCCTGCGCTTGCTCGCCTCCGCACTGTTCGCCAGCGGCCTGACACTGGGTGGTTTTGCCGCGCCGTCGACGAGCCGCGCCGACGAATTCGCGCCGACGAAGCGCGCCGAGATCGAACGCATCGTGCGCGAATACCTCGTTTCGCATCCTGAAGTGCTGCAGGAGGTGATGAGCGAACTGGAGAAGCGCGAAAGCGCATCGCAGTCGCAAAAACATCAAACCGCCGTCAAGGAGTTCTCGAAGCCGCTGTTCAATTCGGCGAACCAGGTCGTGCTCGGCAATCCGCAAGGCAACGTCACGATGGTCGAGTTTTTCGACTACAACTGTGGCTACTGCAAACGCGCGATGCAGGACATGACGGAACTGCTCAAGAACGAT
The DNA here is from genome assembly GCA_038206695.1 of Hyphomicrobiales bacterium. Classification (GTDB taxonomy): domain Bacteria; phylum Pseudomonadota; class Alphaproteobacteria; order Rhizobiales; family Xanthobacteraceae; genus Pseudolabrys. The sequence continues at coordinate 89,166 of JBBRAN010000007.1, forward strand.
CCCGCTCTCAAGATTGTTCTCAAGGAATTCCCGGTGCTCGGGCCGGGCTCGGTCGAAGCGGCGCAGGTCGCCACCGCGGTGCGGATGCAGGACAAGACCGGCAAGAAATATCTCGACTTCCACGTCAAATTGCTCGGCGGCCGCGGCGAGGCCAACAAGGCGCGGGCCTTGGCTGTCGCCAAGGAGGTCGGGCTGGACATGGCGCGGATCGAGAAGGACATGGACAGCGCCGAAACCAAGGCGAGCCTTCAGGAAAGCTTCAAGCTCGCGGAAGCGCTCGGCCTCAATGGCACGCCGAGCTACGTGGTCGGCGAAGACGTCGTGATCGGCGCCGTCGGTCTCGAGGCGCTCAAGGAAAAGATCAATACGGCCCGCTGCGGCAAGTCATCGTGTTGAGCCGCTGATGCGTTTGTTCTAAAGCGCCGCGTCCGTTCAAGGGCCGCGGCGCTTTCGGAACGGATCCTGTTCGAGCTTGACCGCCGCCGCGCGCGTAACGTCGCGGATGGCACCGAGGCTTTATGTATTCGATCGGCATCGAAGAGGAATTCTTCGTCTTCAACCTGCGCACCCGGCGGGCGGCAAAGCACGCCGACAAGCGATTTTTCGCCGCCGCCAAAAAAAGTCTCGGCACGCAGTTCATGACGGAAATGCTGGAGTCGCAGATCGAAGTGGCGACCCCGCCCTGCGCGACGATGGCGCAGGCGCGCCGCCACCTGAAGCATTTCCGCGCCACGCTTGCCGCCGCCGCCAAGGAGCGCGGACTGGGCATCGCCGCGATGGGTACGTTTCCCCTGGCGTTCTGGACCGAGCAGTCCATTACCGATGAGGCGCGCTACGACACCATTCTCGACGATCTCCAGATCGTGGGGCGGCGCAATATGCTGTGCGGCATGCACGTGCATGTCGAGGTGCCGGACGTCTCGAGCCGCGTCAATCTGATGATGCGCCTGACGCCCTACCTTCCGTTGCTGCTGGCGCTCACGACGTCGTCGCCATTTTGGGAAGGACACCTGACGGGACTGCGCGGCTACCGGCTCGCTCCCTATGACGAGTCGCCGCGCACCGGCCTGCCGGAGCTGTTCCGCACCAATGACGACTATCGCGAATTCATCGATGCGCTGGTCGGCGCCGGAATCATTCCCGACGAGAGTTACATCTGGTGGGCGATGCGGCCCTCGAAGGCCAATCCCACCCTCGAACTGCGGATCGCGGACTGCTGCCCGCGCACGGAGGACGCGCTTGCGGTCGCCGCGTTATTCCGTTGCCTGGTGCGCGCGCTCGATCGCGACCGCAACCTCAACACCGGTTTCGACCGCGTCGGCCGCGCGATCACCGTCGAGAACAAATGGCTCGCGCAACGCCACGGCACCGCCGCCACCTTCGTCGACCCGTTCCGGCGCCTGCCGATCACGGCGGCGGAATGGCTCGATGAGGTTCTCGATTTCATCGTCGAGGATGCCGCCGCGCTCGACTGCGGCGCCGAGATCGCGCAGTTGCGCCGGATCGTCGTCGAAGGCACCAGCGCCGACCGCCAGATCGCCATTTATCAAGACGCGCTGAAGGCCGGCCGCAAGAGGTTAACGGCGCTCAAGGAGGTCATTGACGGCGTCGCCCGCGAAACCCTGGCGGACTGAAGGGCTGGAGGCTTCCCCTCCCCGCCAAGGCCACCTATAAAAAGGCCACTATAAAAGCGGCCATTCTCGGCCCATAAGTCCGCACCCCGAGCGACCTGATGGCGAAGACGATCTACGTCCTCAACGGACCCAATCTCAACATGCTCGGGACCCGCGAGCCGGAAACCTATGGCCGCGGCACGCTCGCTGACGTCGAGAAGCTTTGCCGTGCTGCCGGAAAGCCGGCCGGGTTCGACATCGTGTTTCGCCAGAGCAATCGCGAGGGCGAGCTGGTCGACTGGATTCAGGAGGCGTTCTTCAAGAAGGCCGCCGGCATCGTCATCAACCCGGCCGGCTACACGACGACCTCTATTGCAATCCTCGACGCCCTGCTCGCCGTCAAATTGCCGGTGATCGAAGTGCATATCAGCAACATTCACCGCCGCGAGGACTTCCGGCACAATTCCTACATCTCGAAGGCCGCGACCGGGGTGATTGCCGGGCTCGGCGTCGAAGGCTATGCGATGGCGATCACCCGCCTGGCGTCGCTGATCGGAGCTAAAGGGAGCGTCAAGGCGGGCGCCAAAGGCAAAAGCTGAGCGATGGCAAAAGAGCCGAAAAAATCCGTGGTCGATCGCGAACTCATTCTCGAGCTCACCAAACTGCTCGACGAAACAGGCTTGAGTGAAATCGAGATCGAGCAGGACGGCCAGCGTGTCCGGGTGGCGCGTGGCGCACGGGCGACAGCCGCCGCCGCGCCGGCTGCTGCGCCGCGTCCAGCCGCGGAGCCAATCTCCGCGCCGCTCGATCTGGCCAAGCATCCCGGCGTCGTGACATCCCCGATGGTCGGCACCGCCTACTCCGGAGCCGAACCCGGCGCCAAGCCCTATGTCGAAGTCGGCGCACGCGTCAAAGCCGGCGACACATTGCTCATTATTGAGGCGATGAAGACGATGAACCAGATTCCGGCGCCGCGCGCCGGCACCGTGACGCAGATCCTGTTCGAAGATGGCAGGCCGGTCGAGTTCGGCGAGCCGCTGGTGATCATCGAATGACGGCCCGCATCACGCCGCGCGCTCGCTTGTGAACCGATAATGTTCGACAAGATCCTCATTGCCAATCGCGGCGAGATTGCCATGCGGGTCATCCGGGCTTGCAAGGAACTCGGCATTCCGACCGTCGCCGTGCATTCGACCGCCGATACCGAAGCCATGCATGTGCGCTTCGCCGATGAAAGCGTGTGCATCGGGCCGCCGCCGGCCAAGGACAGCTACCTCAACATTCCCGCGATCCTGTCGGCCTGCGAGATCACCGGCGCCGACGCCGTCCATCCCGGTTACGGCTTCCTGTCGGAGAATGCGCGGTTTGCCGAAATTCTCGCCGAGCACAGCGTGCAGTTCATCGGCCCCAAGGCCGAGCACATCCGCATCATGGGCGACAAGATCGAGGCCAAGCGCACGGCAAAGCGGCTGGGCATCCCGGTCGTGCCGGGATCGGAAGGCGGCGTCACTTCCGACGCCGAAGCCGCGCGCATTGCGAGCGACATCGGTTTTCCGATTCTGGTGAAGGCGGCGGCCGGCGGCGGCGGGCGCGGCATGAAGGTGGCCAAAACCGCCGACGAGCTGTCGTCGGCGCTGTCGAATGCGCGCGCCGAGGCCAAGGCGGCATTCGGCGATGACGCGGTCTATCTCGAGAAATATCTCAGCCGGCCGCGCCATATCGAGATTCAGGTGCTGGGCGACGGCAAGGGCAATGCCGTACATCTCGGCGAGCGCGACTGCTCGCTGCAACGCCGCCACCAGAAAGTATGGGAGGAAGGTCCCTCGCCCGCCCTTAACACGCAGGCGCGCGACGCTATCGGCGAGACGGTGGCAAAGGCGATGCGCGAGATCGCCTATCTCGGGGTCGGCACCGTCGAATTCCTGTACGAAGACGGCAAGTTCTATTTCATCGAAATGAATACCCGCATCCAGGTCGAGCATCCGGTCACAGAGATGATCACCGACATCGACCTCATCTTCGAGCAGATCCGGGTCGCTGCCGGCGCGCCGCTGTCGATGAAGCAGAGCGACATCGAATTCCACGGGCACGCCATCGAATGCCGGATAAACGCTGAAAATCCCGTCACATTCCGCCCCTCGCCCGGCAAGATCCTGCACTACCATGCCTCCGGCGGGCTCGGCGTGCGGATCGATTCCGCGGTCTATCAGGGCTACACGATCCCGCCCTTTTACGATTCACTGGTCGGCAAGCTGATCGTGCACGGCAAGACCCGCACCGAGTGCCTGATGCGGCTCAAGCGCGCGCTCGACGAACTGGTGGTCGACGGCATCGATACGACGGTCCCGCTGTTTCGCGCGCTGGTGCAGGAAAAGGACATCCTCGACGGCAATTACCATATTCATTGGCTCGAGCAGTTCCTGGCGCAGGGCGGCAGCGGCAATCCCTGATCGCGGCCGGAACTTGGTCCGCCGCCCGGCGTTCGATCAGCGGACTGCATCCTCCCCATGCCCTACCAGCCGGCAACCGGGATTATCTTTCCCCGGTGATCCCGGTGCCTGCCACGGAATGAGACATGCCGAACAAGATTCTCTACATCGACGACGACGAAGGGCTGCGCCGATTGGTCGAACTGGGCCTGGAGCGCGATGGCGTGCGCGTCGTCACCGCGAGCGACGGCGCGAGCGGCCTCGCGGCATTGGCGGACGAGGAGTTCGACGCGATCGCGCTCGATCACAACATGCCAGGCATGGACGGCCTCACCACGCTGGAGCGCATCCACCGCATTCCCAATCACCCTCCCGTCATCCTCGTTACTGGCGCGCAGGACAGCCGCCTTGCGGTCGCCGCGCTCAAGGCAGGTGCGTTCGATTACGTCATCAAGGAAGCGAGCGGCGAGTTCGTCCCGCTGCTGCTGGCAGCCTTGCGAACCGCCGTCGAGTCGATGCGGCTGCGCCGCGACAAGGAAGCGTCCGAACGGGAAGTGCGAGAGGCCCGGGATCGCTTCGAAGCGCTGGCAGAGGAACGCGCTGCGCTGATGCGCGAGGTCAATCACCGCGTCGGCAATAGCCTGCAACTGATCGCTTCGCTGCTGACGCTGCAAAGCAACGCCAGCAAAGGCGGCGACGTCAAGGCTGCGCTGGCCGACGCGACCGGCCGCGTGCTTGCGGTCGCCCAATTGCATCGCCGGCTCTATACGTCGGACGACGTCAAGCAGGTTTCGGTCGATCAATACCTGACGGGCCTCGTCGAGGACCTGCGGCGTTCGGCGGAAAACAACCAGCTTGCCCAGCTTACGATCGAGGCCGACCCGGTCAACGTGCATCCGGACCGCGCCGTCGCGATCGGCGTGATCGTCAATGAACTGGTGACGAACGCGAAGAAATATGCGTACCCGGAAGGAAAAGGCCCGATCCGGGTCCAGCTCAAATCGCAAGGCACACATGAGGCGCGGGTCAGCGTCGAGGACGACGGCGCGGGCTACCCGGAAGGCGATGCGACGGCCCCGACCGGGCTCGGCCAGCGTATCGTCAAGGCAATGGCGGCAAAGCTCGACGGCACGATCGTGCGCGACGCCAAGCATCGCGGCACCCGCGTCACCGTGACATTTGCGCTGTCGTCGAAAAACGCCGCGAAGGCCGAAGAGCGCCCGGCGAACTGAGCGCCGTCAGTGGCGCGGTGACGGCGCCAGCCGGCTGATGATATTGCATGCCGCCGCCGGATCGTAAGGCTTGGTCAGGAACACCGAGCGCGACACCAATGGACCGAACTCGGAGGCGGTGAAGCGGCCCGAGGCATAGACGATCGGCAACTCGGGACGCATCTTGCGCGCCTCGAGGGCAAGCTCGGCGCCGTCGATCTGGCCCGGCAAATTGATGTCGGTGAACAACACGTCCGCGTCGCCGCCGGACCGAAGATATTCGAGCGCCTCGTCGGCGGTCTCGACCGCGTGCACGGTAAAGCCCTGCTCGACCAGCACGTCGCTGACCAGGTCACTGATCAACACTTCGTCTTCAACCAGCAATACCTTGCCCGGCATGCTCACGTGTCCCATAGCCCCCACTCCCGTTGCCGGACTGGCCGGCCTTCCCGCTTCAGCGAGCCAACGTGTAGGGGCTTGATGTGTTCAAACTTTCCGCAATTTGCCGCCACTATGGTGACAGATAAGTTAACCACCCTCGCCGCACCGCCGCGGAACGACTAAATTGGCGAGGTCCATTTCGAGGCAGCACCGATCCGATGGCCCGCCGCGACGCCCCATTCGTCGAGATAACGCCCGAAGTGCTACTTAAGGCCTATGCCTGCGGCATCTTTCCGATGGCCGAGAGCGCCGACGACCCGACGCTATACTGGATCGAGCCGGGCCTGCGCGGCATTTTCCCGCTCGACGGGTTCCATGTGCCCGCCCGCCTGGCCCGCACGGTGCGCTCGGACCGCTTCACGGTCGCGGTCGACCGCAATTTCGACGAGGTGATCGACGGCTGCGCGGAACCCAAGCTCGGCCGCTCGCGGACCTGGATCAATGGCCGCATCCGCAACCTCTACCGCAAGCTTCACAACGAGGGGCACTGCCACAGCGTCGAGGTGTACGACGGCGACCGATTGGTCGGCGGGCTTTATGGCGTGTCACTCGGCCGCGTTTTTTTCGGCGAGAGCATGTTCCACCGTGTGCGCGATGCGTCGAAGGTGGCGCTGGTGCATCTGGTCGCCCGGCTCAAGGCCGGCGGCTACAGCCTGCTCGACACTCAATTCGTCACCGACCATCTCAAGACGTTCGGCGCCGTCGAGGTGCCGCGGCGGCAATATCACAGACTGCTGGAAGCCGCGCTCGAGGGTGAGGCAAATTTCGCAGCGCTGCCGCTCGAGCGTCCGGTCACGGGTGCCGAGGCGCTGGCACACGTGCGCGCCCCCGGCGCGGCTTAACGAAACGGCGACAGGAAGTTCGGTTGGGTCGAGGTGCGGCGTTGCTGACGCGGCTGCGCCGGCTTGGCCGCAGGCTTGGCGGGCTCGGCCGGCGGCGCTTCGGCAACCGGCGGGGTCGCGCCTTTGCACTCGGTGAGCCAGACATCGTAAATCGGATGCTCGACGGCGTGGAGGCCCGGGCTCGACGCGAACATCCAGCCCGTGAAGATGCGCCTCACTTCGCCCTGCAGCGTGACCTCATCGACCGAAACGAAGGTGTCGGTGTTGGGTGTCTCAGTCAGCGGCCGGGAATAACAAACGCGCGGCGTCACCTGCAATGCGCCGAATTGCACGGTCTCGTTGATCGCCACGTCGAAACTGATGGTGCGGCCGGTGATCTTGTCGAGACCGGAGAACACCGCGGTCGGATTGGCGATCTTCTGTTCCGGCGGCTTAACCACGACTTCGTCGCCGGGCTGCGGCGCAGCGTTGGCCGGCTGCTGCGGAGCGCCGCGTGGCTGTCGCGTAACGACCGGCGCGGTCGGCGGCGCCGGCTGTCCCGGTGCGGCCTGCTTCGGGCCGGGCGCAGCGGCGGGCGCCGGCGCCGCATTGGAGCCGAGCGGCACCGCAGGCGCGCCCGGCGGCGGCGGCAAAGGCTGCGACTGTATGTCGGCGGGGCGCGTCCCCGGTGGCACCTGGGCAGGCGCACGCCGTACCGGCGCCGGCTGCGGCGGCGGCTGATCGTCGACCTCGTCGTCGTCATCGGTATTTTGCGGCGGGAGATTCGAGGGCGGCGCGCCGCGCGGGACGCCGCGCGGCGGACGCGGCGGATCGCCGAAGATCGAACCGAACTGCGCGAACGCCGGCGCGGCGGCCAACAAAGTCGCCAGTACAACGGTTAAAGGGAGCAGCCGTGCCATGAAGTCCGAAGGCCTTGCGCGTCGAACACCCACGCGCTCGGGCGCGACCGGTTAACACGGCGATTGCGGCGGGGAAAGGGCGCGGCGCCCAGCCGCTTGTCGGGCCCGGAAGGAAGCTGCATTCTTTAACCAACGAAAAACGCCCGGCGGGCGGCCTCAATCAAGCGCCCGGCAGAATCCAGGGAGAGACGACGATGCTCAAGGCCATCACACGCACGGCCGCGACGTTAGCGGCGCTGCTCGCGCTCGGCGCCCAGGCGTCCGCGCAAGATTATCCGACGCGCGCCATCACGATCGTCGTCCCGCTCGCCGCCGGCTCCGGCCTCGACGCCCTGGTGCGGATTTATGCCGACAAATTGCAGACTTCGCTCGGCAAGCCGGTCATCGTCGAGAACAAGCCGGGCGCGGCGCTGATGCTGGCGGCGCAATACACCCAGGGCCAGCCCGCCGACGGCTACACGCTGATGGTCAATACAAGCTCGGCGATGGCCATCAATCTGGCGCTCTACAAGTCGGTGCCCTACGACGTCAAAAACTTCATGGCGGTTTCCTATTACGTGAAGTCTCCCTTCATCCTCGTGGTCAATCCGCAAACGCCGGCGAACACCGCTGCCGAACTGATCAAGCTCGCCAAGGACAGCGCGACGCCGATCACGTTCTCCTCACCCGGCGCCGGCACCGCGCTGCATCTCTCCGGCGAATACATGAAAAGCAAATTCGGGCTGAACATGACGCACGTGCCTTACAAGAGCACGCCGCAGTTGATCCAGGACATCGTCGCCGGCCATGTCCAGATGAGTTTCGTCGAGGCCGGCGCCTCGTTGCCCCTCATCCGCGAGGGCAAATTGCGCGCGCTCGCGGTATCGTCATCGTCCCGCCTGCCGCAACTGCCCGATGTCCCCACCTTCGCCGAAGCGGCGCCCGCGCCGGCGTTCGAGGCGGTGTCGTGGCATATGCTATTCGCGCCGGCCGGCACGCCTAAACCGATCGTCGACAAACTTCATGCCGAGATGAACAAGATCATGGCCGACCCGGAGATGAAGAAGAAGATCTCCGACATCGGTCTGTTGCCGATCGACCCGCCATCGTTGCCGGACACCGAGAAATATCTGCTCGCCGAGCGCGAGAAATGGGGCACGCTGGTGCGGCAGCTCGGGCTGGAAGGCTCGCAGTAAAAACGAAAAGCCGAGCGGCGTTACGGCGACCACGCCTTGTAATCGCCGGTCGCCTTGGGGCGGCGGCCTTGCGCCAGAGTCGAGCCGCTCGGCCGCAACGCGCCGGGCGTTCCGGTCAGGTTCTGGCGGTGTGGCTTCTGCCATGGACGCGGCTTGTAAGATTCATGACCGGGGGGCGTGTCTACCGTGTGGTGGATCCAGCCGTGCCACGACGCCGGAATCGACGAGGCCTCGGCGTAGCCGTTGTAGATGACCCAGCGCCGCTCGAAGCCAAGCATCTTGTCGATCTTGCCGCCGCGCGTGCGGTAGTAGCGGTTGCCGAATTCATCCTCGCCGACCGCTTCGCCGTGCAGGCGGGTCCAGAACTGGGTGCCGAACGTCTGACCGTTCCACCACGTGAAAAACTTCAGCAGAAAATTCTTCATAGGACGCCCGCCGATCCGACAGGAATTTCAACGCGTTCTGACATTGCGGGGGCGGCGAGTCCAGAAAACTACGAAAACCTCCGCGTCTATGCACAGCGCGGGGCAGCGCGACGGCCGCCGATGCGGAGCGGCGCATAGCGGCTAAGCGGCTGAAACGGTTTCGAGAATCAGGACCCGGCAGGAATTTATCCCGCAGGTTTCCCAGTGTTTGTCCCCGCCCCGACCGGGCGATACATCGGCGCGGTGTCCGCCAATTCGCCCGTTATTCCGTCATTTATCGGTCATACATCGAGGAAACAAAACCTAGCCCGCCGGACAAAGAAAATCGCTTCCCGGACGCCCTCGATCGCTCGATACTCACCCTCGATTTCGCTGATCGGACCTTGAATTTAGCGCGCTAACCACAAGATTTAGGGTTTGATTCACTTATAGCCACTAAATGTGGTTGACGGGTCAGGCGAGTCCACCTAGCTTTCGTAGCGTTCGGGTCGCGTAGTTTTAGTCCTCCGGACCTCCAAAGACGCTTGGTCGTCTTCGCCCGCGCCCCAAAAGGCGTTTCGGGACAGTGACTTACTGTGCCTCGGGGCGGTCAAAAGGACGCGAGATACCGGTGCCGTCAAAGAGCGCCGGACTAAAGGTGAGTGGGAACGTCGAGCAGAGAACGAAAGCCGTAACAGGCGGGACAATGGACGGTCCGCCGAGGAATATAATCGCCAGCGAAAACCTGGCGTTCGGTCATGAAGGGCAAGAACAATGCGGATTGAACGGCGCTACACCAAACAGGGCCAGTCGGCTTACGCGGACCTGACCTTCCGTCATGTCACCAGCGAGATCCGCAATCCCGACGGCTCCGTGGTGTTCAAGCTCGACAATGTCGAGGTGCCGGAATTCTGGTCGCAGGTCGCCTCCGACGTCCTCGCCCAGAAATACTTCCGCAAGGCCGGGGTCCCTGCCCGGCTCAAGACGATCGAAGAGAATTCGGTGCCCTCGTTCCTGTGGCGCTCGGTCGCCGACGAGAGCGCGATCGAGGCCTTGCCCGAGAAGGGGCGCACGGTCGGCGAGCAATCCTCCAAGCAGGTATTCGATCGGCTGGCCGGCACCTGGACCTATTGGGGCTGGAAGGGCGGCTATTTCGACTCCGAGGACGACGCCCAGGCGTTCTTCGACGAGCTGCGCTTCATGCTGGCCGCGCAGATGTGCGCGCCGAACTCGCCGCAATGGTTCAACACCGGCCTGCACTGGGCCTACGGCATCGACGGCCCCGGCCAGGGCCACTATTACGTCGACCCGTTCACCGAAAAGCTGACCAAGTCGAAATCGTCCTACGAGCATCCGCAGCCGCATGCCTGCTTCATCCAGGGCATCAGCGACGACCTGGTGAACGAAGGCGGCATCATGGACCTGTGGGTGCGCGAAGCGCGGCTGTTCAAATACGGCTCCGGCACCGGCACCAACTTTTCCGCGCTGCGCGGCGAAGGCGAGAAGCTGTCGGGCGGCGGCCGCTCATCCGGCCTGATGTCGTTCCTCAAGATCGGCGACCGCGCCGCTGGCGCCATCAAGTCGGGCGGCACGACGCGCCGCGCCGCCAAGATGGTCGTGGTCGATGTCGACCCCTTCACGCACCAATTGACCAAGTCGGAATCCTCCTACGAGCATCCGCAGCCGCACGCCTGCTTCATCCAGGGCGTCAGCGACGACCTGGTGAACGAAGGCGGCATCATGGATCTGTGGGTGCGCGAAGCGCGCCTGTTCAAATACGGCTCCGGCACCGGCTCGAACTTCTCCGCGCTGCGCGGCGAAGGCGAGAAGCTGTCGGGCGGCGGCCGCTCATCCGGCCTGATGTCATTCCTCAAGATCGGCGACCGCGCCGCGGGCGCCATCAAGTCGGGCGGCACGACGCGCCGGGCCGCCAAGATGGTGATCGTCGATGTCGATCATCCGGACATCGAAACCTATATCGACTGGAAGGTGATGGAAGAGCAGAAGGTGGCGGCGCTCGTCACCGGCTCGAAGATCAACCAGCGCCACCTCAAGGCGATCCTGAAAGCCTGCGTCAACTGCGAGGGCTCCGGCGACG
>JBBRAN010000008.1:0-98145 GCA_038206695.1 Hyphomicrobiales bacterium
GACCGACCGGCTGCCGCCAAGGCGGCTGCAGGACGTTTCACCCGCCTACCGGACCCAGCTGGCGCACTACCGCGCGGTGCTCTCCCGGCTTTACCCAGGACGGCAGGTGCGGGCAGCACTGATCTGGACGCAGACGCCGGAACTGATGGAGCTTCCCGGGCCGATGCTCGATGCCGCTTTGGCGGCACACTACGGAGTGAGCGCGGCTTGACGCTACCGGAGGCGCTACATAGGTATCTGGACCTTATCCGCGGGCGCCGGATGCGCTTTCCAAAATCACGAGGTGTTCCATGGGAGTTGGGAAAGTCTCCGACGCCACGTTCGAGGCCGATGTCCTGAAGTCCACTCAGCCGGTGGTGGTCGACTTCTGGGCGGAATGGTGCGGGCCTTGCCGTATGATCGCGCCCGCGTTGGAAGAGATCGCCGGCTCGCTCGGCGAGAAGGTGAAGATCGTCAAGCTCAACGTCGACGAGAACCCGGCGACGGCCTCGAAATATGGCGTGATGTCGATCCCGACGCTGATGTTGTTCAAGAACGGCGAACTCGCCTCGCGCCAGGTCGGCGCCGCGCCGAAGCAGAAATTGCAGCAGTGGATCACCGCCGGGGTCTGAACGACCTGACGGCCGGCCCTGAATCTTTGCTTCGCGGGCGGTCGAAAGGCCCCGTTCGCGTTGAGGAGACGATGAGCATCGCGTTGCGCCGCCCTTACCCGCCGATGGAAGCGCTATCCGTGGACGAGATCCCGGCCGGGCGGCAATGGCAATACGAGCCGAAATGGGACGGCTTCCGCTGCCTGGCGTTTCGCGACGGCGGCAAGGTCGAGCTGCAATCGAAGTCCGGGCAATCGCTGACGCGTTATTATCCCGAGCTGGTCGCGGCGATCGGCGCGCTGAAGGCCGGCAACTTCGTGCTGGACGGCCAGATCGTGGTGCCGCGCGGCCGCGCGTTCTCGTTCGACGACCTCTTGCAGCGCATCCATCCGGCGCAGAGCCGCGTCAACAAACTGTCGGTCGAGACGCCGGCGCTGCTGATCGTGTTCGATCTGCTGGCGCAAGACGGCAAGGCGCTGACGGGAAGGCTGCTGCCGGAGCGGCGCCAGGCGCTCGAGGCGTTCGCGCGGAAATACCTTCGCGGCCACAAAAGCATCCGGCTGTCGCCGGCCACCGTCAAACTCGCCGACGCCAAGAAGTGGCTGAGCCGCGTCGGCGCGACGCTCGACGGCATCGTGGCCAAGCGCCGCGACCTGCCCTACCAGTCCGGTAATCGCACCGGCATGCAGAAGATCAAGAACTACCGCAGCGCCGACTGCGTGGTCGGCGGCTTTCGCTACAACGAAGGCACCAAGATTGTCGGCTCGCTGCTGCTCGGGCTTTATAAGGAGGCCGGCCTGCTTAACCATGTCGGCTTCACCTCCTCGCTCAAGGCCGATGAGAAGAAGGCGCTGACCGCGAAACTGGAGAAGCTCGTGGGCGGCCCGGGCTTCACCGGCGACAAGCCCGGCGGGCCGAGCCGGTGGTCGACCAAGCGCTCGTCGGAGTGGCAGCCGCTCAGGCCCCGGTTGGTGGTCGAGGTCTGCTACGACCACTTCACCGGCGGACGCTTCCGTCACGGCACGCGGCTATTGCGCTGGCGGCCGGACAAGTCGCCGAAGCAATGCACGATCGACCAGGTCGCGCAGAAGAAAGGCGACCTGATGAAGCTGCTCAAATAACTATTGCGGCGGCGTACCGTTGGCCTTGAGCACCTCGCCGGCCAGATAGAGCGAGCCGGTGATCAGGATGCGCGGCGCCGGGTCGAGCTCCAGCTTGGCGGCGGCGGCGAGCGCCTCCTCGACCGTGTCGCGGCTGGTCGCCGACAGGCCGATCTGGCGTGCGGCCTCCGACAGCATTTCGGCCGGCACGCCCTTTTCCGCCTGCGGCACCGGCACCGCTATCAGTTTGCGGGCGAGCCCGGCGAAATTGCGCAGGAAACCGGCATTGTCCTTGGTCGACAGCATGCCGGCGATGATGACCAGCGGCCGCGAGACGCGCTCCTCGAGGTCGGCGAGCGCCGCCGCGATGGCGCGGCCGCCGTCGGGATTGTGGCCGCCGTCGAGCCACAACTCGCTGCCAGGCGGCGTCAGCTCGACCAGCCGGCCTTGCGACAGGCGGTGCATCCGCGCCGGCCACTCGACTTTGACCATGCCGTTTTCGTAGGCCTGCGGCGTCATTTTGACCGTGGGAATGGCGCGCAATGTCGCGATGGCGAGCCCGGCGTTCTCGAACTGGTGCCGGCCGTAAAGCTTCGGCGCCGGCAGATCGATCAGGCCGTCATCGTCCTGATAGACCAGCCGGCCGCGCTCCTCGGTCGCGGTCCAGTCCTCGCCGGCGATCTTGACCGGCGCGTCAAGGCGCGTCGCCTGGCGCTCGATCACCGCGAGCGCGTCGCGCGGCTGCGCGGCGACGATCACTGGCACGTTGCGCTTGATGATGCCAGCCTTTTCGGCAGCGATGCTCTCGACATTGTCGCCGAGAAAATCTGTGTGATCGACCGAGATCGGCGTGATGACGCAGGCGAGCGGGCGGTCGATCACGTTGGTGGCGTCGAGCCGTCCGCCCAGCCCGACTTCCATCAGCAGCACGTCGGCGTCATGCCGCGAAAACAGCAGCAGCCCAGCGGCGGTCGTCATCTCGAACACTGTGATCGGCGCGCCGGCGTTGGCGCTCTCGCACTCCGCCAGCGCCGCCGACAGCTCGTCGTCGGTCACCAGCCGGCCGCCGCCAGCCGCCGCCAGCCGGAAGCGCTCGTTGAAGCGCACCAGATGCGGCGAGCTGTAGGCGTGGACGCGCTGGCCGGCGGCCTCCAGCATCGCGCGCAGGAAAGCGAGGGTCGAGCCTTTGCCATTGGTGCCGGCGATATGGATGACCGGCGGCAGCCTGCGTTCGGGATGACCGAGCGCGGCGAGCAGGCGCTCGATCCGCTCCAGCGACAGATCGATGCGCTTGGGATGCAGCGCGGTGAGCCGCGCGACGATGGAGTCGACCGAGTTCATATCTTTATCTGTCATGCCCGCCAACGGGTCCGGCCGGAGGCCGGCCCGATGACAGGCTCCAGCGGCCATCCAGTAATCGTTCGTCTTCAAACGTAAGTACTGGGATTACTGGATCATCCGCTTTCGCGGATGATGACGCGGCACGTGAAGTCACGCCGGAGCCGGCAAACGCGCCGCTGGCCCGCTGGCGGCCGGCGCCTTGGTCAGGATGCGGCAGAGGCCGGACAGCACGGCGCGCAACTGGTGGCGGTGAACGACCATGTCGACCATGCCGTGCTTTTCGAGATATTCGGCGCGCTGAAAGCCTTCCGGCAGCTTTTCCCGGATGGTCTGCTCGATGACGCGCGGACCGGCGAAACCGATCAGCGCGCCGGGCTCCGCGATCTGGACATCGCCGAGCATGGCGTAGGACGCCGTGACGCCGCCGGTGGTCGGATTGGTGAGGACGACGATGTAAGGTTTCTTCGCATCGCGCAGCGACAGCACCGCGGCGGTGGTGCGCGGCAATTGCATCAGCGACAGGATGCCTTCCTGCATGCGCGCGCCGCCCGACGCCGCGAACATGATGAAGGGCGTCTTGCGCGATACCGCGGTTTCCATGCCGCAGATCACGGCTTCCGCCGCCGCCATGCCGAGCGAGCCGCCCATGAAATCGAAATCCTGCACCGCGGCGGTCACCGGCAGGTCGTCGAGCCGGCCGAAGCCGACCTTCACGGCATCCGGCATGCCGGTCTTGGTGCGGGCCTCCTTGAGCCGGTCGGCGTAACGTCGCTCATCGCGGAACTTGAGCGGATCGAGCGGCACTTCACGAATGACGATGTCCTCGAACTCGCCGCCGTCGAACAAGGTCTTGAGCCGCGCCGTCGCGCTCATGCGCATGTGATAGTTCGAGGCCGGGATGACGAACTGGTTGGCCTCGACGTCCTTGTAGAAGACGAGCTGCCCGGTTTCGGGATCCTTGATCCAAAGATTTTCCGGCGATTCCCGGCGATTGAGGAAACTGCGGATCTTCGGCCGCACGACGTTGGAAATCCAGTTCATGACGCCTGATGTAAGCCTGAAACGCCGACAAATCTACTCATTCGAAAGCGCGAGAAGTGGGCGCTTTTACGCGCGTTTTCGCGCCGGCCGCGGCGCCGGCAGCCGGGCGAGCGAGCGCGTCGAGGGCACCCGCGTGTCGGAGACGCGCTCGTCATCGGCGAGGTTCTCGATCATCGCGAGCAGCACGCGCCGCGTCATCGCAACGTCGGCCGGCTTCACCCCGCGCACCGCGATGTTGTTGACCTGCTCGGCCAGCGGCACCAGGCGGTTCTTCAGTGCGCGGCCCCGTGGCGTGAGAAAGACATAGACCTTCTTGCGGTCGCCGCCGACCCGGCGCCGCTCGATATAGCCGAGCCGCTGCATCGCCTTGAGCGCGGCGAATGTCGTCGGCTCCATCACGCCGGCGCGCTCGCTGAGCGCACGCTGGCTCAGCCCGTCGCCCTCCCACAGGATGCGCAGAAAGGTCCAGTGCCCGAACGAAACGTGATGCTCGGCGAGTCGGCCCTGCAGCGCGCGCACCAGCGCGCGGGTCGCGTCCTTGATCAGATGCGCCAGCCGGTCGTTCGGCACCGCCTCGCGCCAGTGCTGCAGGATCGCCTGGGCGTCGCCGGCCTGTTTGGTCATCGCGGCGCGACCTGATGCTGGAGCGCGATGTCGCGGTGCTCGCGCGCCGAGGAGAGCATCGCAAGGCAGACTTCCAGCGTCGCCATCGCCCAGGCGCCGTCATGCAGCGGCGGCTTGCCGTCGACCACCGCGGCATAAAGTTCGTCGATCACGCCGGAGCGCGGCACCGGCGGCGGCGGCAGCGGATCGAGGCGGCCAACGCCGTCGCGATAGATCATCACGCCATCCGGCACCGGCCGCAGATCGGCGCGCTCGCAACTGACGATGACCGTGCCGAAATGCTCATGCTGCAGATCCTGCGCGGCGGCGGGCCGATAGGCGCTCCCGCCGTAGTTGCGGGCATCCTTGAAGGCGGCCTCCTCGGCCGGGCTTGCGAAGCGCGGGCGCGGCGTTGCGGCATGGGGCTCCTTGCGCTGCCCCAGTTCGCCGATCCAGTTCTGGAATTCGTCGGAATCGAACTGGCCGTAGCCATTGTAGCTCAGGCTGGCGAATGCGCCGTGCTCGAACGTCAGCAACGCGGTGTAGGCGCCTTCGCTCGGCCGCGTCCGGTCCCAGGCGCTGGTTGCGGCGCGCACGGTCTTGATCCGCCCGCCGCCGATCAGCCGCACAATGTCGACCTGATGCGCGCCCTGGCTGAAGATCGTGCCGCCGCCCTGCGCGGTGTCGAGTTCTTCCGGCCGCCGCGGCCGGTGCATGAAGTCGGTGTAATTGAGCGCGGCGATCATGCGCACCGCGCCGAACTCGCCGCGCTCGATCAGTGCGCGGGTGCGCAAGACCGGCGCATCGAACGAGTGGCTGGGCCCGACGACGAGCTGCACGCCGGCGCGCCGGGCCGCCGCGATCATCGCCACGCAGTCGGCCAGGCGAAGCGCCATCGGCTTCTCGATGAGAAGATGCTTGCCGTGCGCGGCCGCCAGCGCGGCATGCGCGGCATGATGCTGGTGCGGCGTCGCGATATAGACGATCTCGACATCGGGATCGGCGCACAAGGCGTCGACCTTGTCAAAGGTCTTGGCGGAAAATTCCCGCGCGAACAGCGCACGCGCCTCGGGCCGCAGGTCGGCGGCGGCGACCAACGTCACGCGCGGGTCGCGCGCCAAAGTCGGCAGCGACAGCGTGAAGCCGCGGCCGAGCCCCGCCACACCGATCCTAAGCCTGCGTTTTGCCCCGCCGTTCAAGACATTTCCTAGCGTTTCCTTGAGATTTGCTTGCCTCGACAAACCCGACGCCGCCATCCTATCCTTAGATATCTAAGATACGGCGGATAGAGCGCTTCGCAAAGCGCCGAGCGGAGGACGCCATGACCCCGGAAGAAAACGACCTGCTGTGCCGCGTCGAGGGCGACGCGCCGATGGGTCAAATCATGCGGCGGCACTGGATCGCGGCCTGCCTGTCGGAGGAAGTGGCCGAGCCGGACGGCGCCCCGCTCAAGGTCCGCCTGCTCGGCGAAAACCTCGTGGTGTTTCGCGACAGCAAGGGCCGCATCGGCGTGCTCGACGAATACTGCGCGCATCGCCGCGCATCGCTGGTGTTCGCGCGCAACGAGGAGTGCGGATTGCGCTGCCTCTATCACGGCTGGAAATTCGACGTCGACGGCAACGTCATCGAGATGGCGTCGGAGCCGCCCGGCAGCACGATCCCGGAACGCGTCAGGCAGAAAGCCTATCCGGCGCGCGAAGCCGGCGGCTTCGTCTGGGCCTATATGGGACCGGCCGACGAAATGACCGAGTTCGAGCCGCCGGCCTTCGCGCCGACCCCGGACGCGCGGGTCAGCGCCACCAAGGTGCGGGTGCGCTGCAACTGGGCGCAGATCCTCGAGGGCCAGATCGATTCCGCGCACTCGTCGACCCTGCATTCCTCCGACATGGTGCCGGCGCAGGTCGAGGGCGCCGAGGCGACCGAGGAGACCTGGCTGCGGCCGTCGACCGACAAGGCACCGCGCTTCCAGATCGAGCGCACCGGCTACGGCTTCCGCTACGCCGCGGTGCGCCGCCCGATCAAGAACGAGGCGACGCACGATTACATCCGCACCACCGTCTATATCGCGCCGTACACAGCGCTCATTCCGCCCAACAACCTGCATAACGTCGCCACGCTGCTGACACCCGAAGACGACACCCACACGATCTTCTACTTCATCGCCTGGAACGGCCCCGACAAGGCCGGCATCGACGCCGACGCCTGGCGCAAGTTCAACGTGCTGCAATGGGGCATCGACGTCGACAAGGACTTCAACGGCATCCGCCAGCGCGAAAACCTGTACGGCCAGGACCGCGCGGCGATGAAGGACGGCAATTTCACCGGCATCAAGGGCATCCCGACCCAGGACATCGCGATGTGGGAATCGATGGGCCCGAGCAGCGACCGCTCGCAGGAGCGCATCGGCGCCAGCGACGTCGCGGTGGTCGCGTTCCGCCGGCTGATGGTCGAGGCGGCGCGCGCCGTGCAGAATGGCGAACCGGCGATCGGCACGACGCAGCCGCGCATCGCCCACGCCTCGATCAGCTCGTTCGAAGGGGTAGTGCCGAAGACCACGAATTGGCGCACACTCGGCGGCGGCAGCGAAGCGCCGAGCGGGCGAAGCGCGCGTCAAGCAAGGGCATAGATCAAAAAGCCACAAAGCCACTTTGGAGGATGACGATGAGGTTGACACTAACCGGCGCCATGATCGCGCTGATGATGACGGCGGGCGCGGCCTCCGCCGATGACACCGTCAAGCTGGCGATCGGCCAGCGCGGCAACTGGGATACCTCGGTTTCGGAAATCGGCCAGCGCGCCGGCATCTTCAAGAAGCACGGCCTGGTGCTCGAGATCGTCTACACGCAGGGCGCCGGCGAGACGCAGCAGGCGGTGATTTCCGGCAGCGTCGACATCGGCATCGCGGCCGGGGTGATGGGTGTGCTGAGCGCCTACTCCAAAGGCGCGCCGGTGCGCGTGATCAGCGCCGAGACGACAGGCGCCGGCGATCTTTACTGGTACGTGAAGGCGGATTCACCGATCAAGACGCTGAAGGACGCCGACGGCAAAATCCTGGCCTACTCCACCAACGGCTCCTCGACCCACGGCATCGTCAGCGCGTTCATGAAGCAATACGACCTCAAGGCGAAGCCGACCGCGATGGGTGGGCCGGCGGCGAACCTGACCGCGGTGATGTCGGGGCAGATCGATGTCGGCTGGGCCGCGCCGCCGTTCGGGCTCGACCAGCTCGACAAGAAGGAGATCCGCATCATCGCCAGCGGCAACGACGCCACGGTGTTCAAGGGCCAGACCGTACGGCTCAACATCGTCAACGCCGAATACCTGAAGGCGCATAAGGACGTCGTCGTGCGCTACATGACGGCCTACCGCGAGACGATCGACTACATGTACAAGGACCCGGCCGGGCTAAAGACATACTCGGAATGGCTCGGCATCACCGAAGCCAAGGCGAAGCGCACCCGCGACGACTTCTTTCCGGGCGACGCCATCAACCCCGACCGCATCACCGGGCTCGATACGATCGTGAAGGACGCGGTCGAATTGAAGTTCACCGCGGCGCCGCTGACGCAGGAGCAGCTCGCCGACCTGATCCAGATTCCGCCGCGCTAGAGCGACGCAATCAACCGGCGGCCGCCTTGCCGGCGGAACGCACGCCCTGCGCCAGGGCGGCGACCAGGTCGGTCACCGCCTTGACGGTGTGCGGGGAGGCCTTGCCGTCGACCAGCGAGCCGCGCAACGCATCGACCAGCGCCGAGCCGACCACGACGCCGTCGGCGCCGTTGGCGATGGCGCGCGCCGAAGCGGCATCGCGCACGCCGAAACCGACCGCGACCGGCAATTTGGTGTGGCGCTTGATACGCGCGACCGCCGCCGTGACCTTGGAGTAGTCCGGCGTCGCCGCGCCGGTGATGCCGGTGATCGACACGTAATAGACAAAGCCCGAGGTGTTCGCGAGCACGGCCGGCAGGCGTTTGTCGTCGGTGGTCGGGGTCGCGAGCCGGATGAAATTGAGGCCGGCCTTGAGCGCCGGCAGGCACAGTTCCTCATCTTCCTCGGGCGGCAGATCGACCACGATCAGACCGTCGACGCCCGCCGCGTTCGCGTCGGCCAGGAAGCGCTCGACCCCGTAGATATAGATCGGGTTGTAGTACCCCATCAGCACGATCGGGGTCGCGTCGTCGCCGCTGCGGAATTCGCGCACCAGAGCCAATGTCTTCTTCATGTCCTGCCCGTCCTTGAGGGCGCGCAGGCCGGCGGCCTGGATCGCCGGCCCATCCGCCATCGGGTCGGTGAACGGCATGCCGAGCTCGATCACGTCGGCGCCGGCTTTCGGCAGCGCCCTGGCGAGCGCCAGCGCCGTGGCGTAATTGGGATCGCCCGCCATGGTGAAGGTCACCAGAGCGGCGCGGCCTTGTTTTTTCAGTTCGGCGAACCGGCGATCGATGCGGGTGGTCATGGCGTGTTCCGGCGCGCACGCGCCGCCGCCATCCGGACATTGATCGTGCCGAGGAATACGCCGCCCCACGCCATCCAGAAATAAACCCATTCCTTGCGCTCGATCGGCGGCCCTTCGATCAGCAGGCGCGCCTTGAGCATGTAGACGATGTAGCCGACCGACCAGACGACCATGATCCAGCCGACGATTTTCTGGCGGTCCATCGCAAGGCTACCCTAGTCGCGCGCGGCGAGGTAGTTCGCCACCGAATCGAGGTCCTTGTCGCCGCGCCCGGACAGGTTGACCACGACGAGGTGGTCTTTCGGCTTGCCGCCTGCGAGCTCCGGCAACCGCGCCAACGCGTGCGAGGATTCGAGCGCCGGAATGATACCTTCGAGTTTGCTGCACAATTGCAGGGCCGCGACCGCCTCGTCGTCGGTGGCGGACAGGAATTTGACGCGGCCGATATCGTTGAGCCAGGCGTGCTCAGGCCCGATGCCGGGATAATCGAGGCCGGCCGAGATCGAATGCGCCTCCTCGATCTGGCCGTCGCCGTTCATCAGCAAATAGGTGCGGTTGCCGTGCAGCACGCCCGGCTTGCCGCCCGCCACCGACGCGGCGTGCTGCTTGCCGAGGCCATGGCCCGCCGCCTCGACGCCGTAAATCTCGACCGCAGTGTCGTCGAGGAACGGATGAAACAGCCCCATCGCATTCGAACCGCCGCCGATGCAGGCGATAAGCGAATCCGGCAGCCGGCCTTCCGCCTCCTGCATCTGCACGCGGGTCTCGTGGCCGATCACGCTCTGGAAGTCGCGCACCATCGCCGGGTAAGGATGCGGACCGACCACCGTTCCGATGCAATAGAACGTGTCGGCGACATTGGTGACCCAGTCGCGCAACGCCTCGTTCACCGCATCCTTGAGCGTGTTGGCGCCCGACGTCACCGGCCGCACCTCGGCGCCGAGCATGCGCATGCGCAGCACGTTGGGACGCTGCCGTTCGATATCGACCGCGCCCATATAGATGATGCAGTCGAGGCCGAACTTCGCGCACAACGTCGCGGTGGCGACGCCGTGCATCCCGGCGCCGGTCTCGGCGATGATGCGCTTCTTGCCCATGCGCATGGCCAGCATGATCTGGCCCAGCACGTTGTTCACCTTGTGCGCGCCGGTGTGATTGAGATCTTCGCGCTTCAGGTAGATTTTCGCGCCGCCGAAATGCGCGGTGAGACGCTGCGCGAAATAGAGCGACGACGGACGGCCGACGTAATGCTTGAGATAGCCGTCCATCTCTTTCTGGAAGGCGGGATCGGCTTTGGCGTCGTTGTAGGCCTGCTCGAGCTGCAGGACGAGCGGCATCAAGGTCTCGGCGACGAAGCGGCCGCCATAGATGCCGAAATGCCCGCGCTCGTCGGGACCGGTGCGGAACGAGTTGGGACGCTGCACGGTCATGCCGAAGTCCTTGCCGGACTCGCGAGCGCCTTCATCGCCTTTTCCGCCGCGCGCGCGGCGCGGATGAATTCCCGGATCTTGTCGGTGTCCTTCTGGCCCGGCGCGCGCTCGACACCCGAAGACACGTCGACACCCGGCGCGCGGGTGATGGCGAGCGCCTGCGCGACATTGCCGGCGTCGAGCCCGCCCGACAGCATGAAGACGATTTTCGGATCGATGTCCTTGAGCAGGGTCCAGTCGAACGCCTTGCCCAGTCCGCCGGGCCGCGTCGCGTCCTGCGGGGCGCGCGCATCGAACAGCAGGCGCTCGGCGACATTGGCGAAGAGCCTGATCTGCGACAGGTCGCTCTTCTGCGCAACGGGCAGCGCCTTGGTCACCGGCAGGCCGAAGCGGGTGCGCACCGTGACGACGTGGTCCGGCGACTCGCTGCCGTGCAGTTGCAGCATGTCGGGCTTGAGCGCCGCGACGATGGCATGGATCGTCTCGTCCTTGGCGTCGACCGTCAGCGCGACCTTGCGGGCGCGTCCCTTGACCCGGCTGCCAAGCGCGCGCGACGCCTCGACGCCGAGATTGCGCGGCGACGGCGCAAAGAACACGAAGCCGAGCTCGTCCGCGCCGGATTCCAGCGCGACATCAAGCGCTTCCGGGGTCGTGAGCCCGCAAATTTTGATCGTCAAAGCCATGGCCCGGGGGTTCTACCGCCTCGTTCCGGCAATGGCAAAGCGCGGCGCGCCCGCGCCGGTCATGCCAACGGCGGCAGCATCAGCGGCGGCGCTGGCTCGGGCGGCGGCTCGCGCGGCGCCGACTGCGCGCGCAACACCACGCACTCGTCCTGCAACGCGCGCAACTGCGCATCGAGCCGGCGTGCCGCGCGGCGCCAGTGGCTTTGCCGCAGCCACGCCGCGACGCCGCCGATGATGGCGCCGGCGATCAGCAACACGAACACGATGCCGAACAACGGCAAAGTCAGCGCGAAGGCCGGGTGAGTCGAATCGAACGGATCGAACGACACCGACACGATCTGCCTGTTGGCGACCGCAAAGCCGACCAGGATAATGACGAGCGGGATGAGGACGATCGCGGTGACGATCTTGCGCAGCATCGCGGCTCCCCTCCAAAAGCAAACGGCCGGCACCGGGCCGGCCGCGATCATATCATCTCACCGGCGCCGATTGCGCGCCAGCGTCAGGGCGCCGCCTGCGCGGGCGCCGTTACAGGCGTGCCATCGGCATTGAGCCGCTCGCGCATCTCCTTGCCGGTCTTGAAGAACGGCACGGATTTCTTGCCGACCGAGACGTGGGCGCCGGTGCGCGGGTTGCGGCCGGTGCGGGCCGGGCGCTGCTTGACCGAGAAGGCGCCGAAGCCGCGCAGCTCGACCCGGTCGCCCTTCGACATGGCGGTCGTGATCTCACCCAGGATGGCGTTGACGATGTTCTCGACGTCGCGCTGATAAAGATGCGGATTTTGGGAAGCGATGCGCTGAACCAATTCCGACTTGATCATCGTCTTGACGCCTTGCTGGCTCAATTGGGAGACGCAGGGTGCCAAAGCGCCAAAAGGCCGTCAAGATTGAGACGCTCGATCGCTTGCAGCGCACCCCACTCCTCGAGGCGGCGCGCAATAACGCTCAAACCGACCGAGTCGAACGTCCAGACCGCGACATGCAGGAAGGAAAGCTCGCCAAAGCGCGGTTGCAGGGAGAAATTGCGCACCGGCGTATCGGCTGGGACCTTCTTTTCGCGTTCCAGCCAGGCCAGTGCGTCTTGTTCATTACCCAGCGCATCGACCAGTTTGAGCCCGATACCCTGCCGGCCGGTGAATACCCGCCCGTCGGCCACCGTGGCCAACTGGCCGTCGTCGAGCCGGCGGCGCTCCTTCACCAGGCTCCGAAACCAGTCATAGGAATCCATGACGATGGCGTTGATCGCGGCCCTCGCCTCCGGGCTGGTGGGCTCGAAGCCGTTCGGAGCCGCCTTGAGCGGCGATGACTTGATCTCCTCGACCTTGACCCCGATCGTTTTCAGCACGTCGGTAAAATTCGGATACTGAAACAACACGCCGATCGACCCGACCAGCGAGGTGTCGAGCGCGATGATGTGGTCGGCCGACAGCGCGGCGATATAGGCGCCGGAGGCGGCCAGACCGTCGATCACGACGACCATCGGCTTCTTGGCCTGCAGCCGGCGCAGCGAATCGTAAAGCTGCTCGGAGCCGGCGGTGGTGCCGCCCGGCGAATCGAGATGGACGATGACGGCGAGCGCCGACGAGCGGCTGAGCCGGTCGAGCGCCGCGACGCGCTCCTGATTGCCGCGAATGAGCCCGCTGATCGTGATGCGGGCGACGTGGCCGCCCGGCTCCATCAGCGCGCGGCCCGGCCCGAACGTCAGGGCGAGACCCGCCACGGCCAGCACCGCCACCATGGCGGCGGTAACGCGCCAGAACGTCACCTTGCGCCGCATCCGGCGGCGATCGACGATGGTATCGGCATCGAGCGACATCATGCGCCCCTGTGGAGGAGATCGGACGGGCGCCAAGCGCCCGCCCTTGTCGATTTACTCGCCGGCCTTTTCCTCTTCCGGAGCGTCGTCGCGCTGCTTGAGCGCGGTGCCGAGGATATCGCCCAAAGTGGCGCCAGAATCGGACGAGCCATATTGCGCGATCGCTTCCTTTTCCTCGGCCACTTCCAGGGCCTTGATGGAAACCGCGAGTTTGCGGGTCTTGCGGTCGACCTGGGTGACGCGGGCGTCGAACTTCTGCCCGGCCTGGAAGCGGTCGGTGCGCTGGTCGCCGCGATCGCGGGCCAGATCGCCCCGCTTGACGTAGGCCGTCAGCTCGGTGCCGACGACATTCACCTCGAGGCCGTTTTCCTCGACCTTGGTGACCTCGCAGGTCACGACGTCGCCCTTCTTGAGCTCGCCGGTCGCGCCGGAAGCCATCGGGTCGCCCGCCAACTGCTTGACGCCGAGCGAGATGCGCTCCTTCTCGACGTCGACGTCGAGAACCTGCGCCTTCACCATGTCGCCCTTCTTGTATTCCTCGATGACCTGCTCGCCCGGACGTTTCCAGTCGAGATCCGACAGATGCACCATGCCGTCGACGTCGCCGTCAAGGCCGAGGAACAGGCCGAACTCGGTCTTGTTCTTGACCTCGCCTTCGACCGTCGTGCCCGGCGGATACTTCTCGACGAACGCTTCCCACGGATTGCGCATGGTCTGCTTGAGGCCGAGCGAAATGCGGCGCTTGACTGGATCGACCTCGAGCACCTGCACTTCGACTTCCTGCGAGGTCGAGACGATCTTGCCGGGGTGAACGTTCTTCTTGGTCCACGACATTTCGGAAACATGGATCAGGCCCTCGATACCCGGCTCCAGTTCGACGAACGCGCCGTAGTCGGTGATGTTGGTGACGCGGCCCTTGTAGCGGGCGCCGACCGGGAATTTCGCCTCGATGCCCTGCCACGGATCGTCGAGCAGTTGCTTCATGCCGAGCGAGATGCGGTGGGTCTCGTGGTTGATCTTGATGATCTTGACCTTGACCGACTGGCCGATGTTGAGGACCTCGGTCGGGTGGTTGACTCGGCGCCACGCAATGTCGGTGACGTGCAGCAGGCCGTCGATGCCGCCGAGATCGACAAACGCCCCGTAGTCGGTGATGTTCTTGACCACGCCGTCGATGACCTGGCCCTCTTCGAGGTTCTGCACCAGCTCCTGGCGCTGCTCGGCGCGGGTTTCTTCCAGCACGGTGCGGCGCGACACCACGATGTTGCCGCGGCGGCGATCCATCTTGAGGATCTGGAATTGCTGCGGCGAATTCATCAGCGGGGTGACGTCGCGGATCGGACGGATGTCGACCTGCGAGCGCGGCAGGAAGGCCACCGCGCCGTCGAGATCGACGGTGAAGCCGCCCTTGACCTGATTGAAGATGACGCCCTGCACCTTTTCGTTGGCGTTGAAGGCCTTCTCGAGCTTGCCCCAGCTTTCCTCGCGGCGCGCCTTGTCGCGCGACAGCACCGCTTCACCGAGCGCGTTCTCGACGCGCTCGAGGTAAACCTCCACGGTGTCGCCGATCTTGATCTCGGACTGGCGGCCGGGCGCGGCAAACTCGCGCAACGCGACGCGGCCCTCGGTCTTGGCGCCGACGTCGATGACGGCCATGTCCTTCTCGATGCCGACAACCTTGCCGTTGACGACGGTACCTTCCTGCAGGCTGCCCTGGACGAACGACTCTTCGAGCATCTGGGCGAAATCTTCGCGCGACGGCGTCGCGGCGGTAGCGGTAGCGGTAGCCATGAACTCTCCTAAACGGATGCGCCGGCGGTTTGAATTGCGTTCCGGCCGCGCGGGCCAAAGGTCTTTCACAAGACCTTCGGCGGCCCCCGGAATACCGGATGGCCGGCGCTATGATGCCGTGCGTACGGAACGTTGGATTGCGTCAGGCTTGCCGTGCGGCGAGGCTCGAACGGGGCTTTGTCCTCCAACAACGAGGAGCGGTTAACCGCGGCCTCGGCCCGTTCGGGTGGCCTCGACGATGTCGATGGCGGCCCGGATTGCGGCGTCTATATCCAAATGGGTGGTATCGAGCAAGTGCGCATCGGGCGCGGCTTTCAGCGGCGAAATCGGCCGCGTCGTGTCGCGCTCGTCGCGCGCGCGGATGTCGGCCAGAATAGCGTCGAAATCGGCCTTTTCACCGCGCTTTTCCATCTCTTTGGTGCGCCGGAGCGCGCGTTGCTGCGCCGAGGCGGTGAGAAATATCTTCACCTCGGCCTTCGGGGCGATCACGGTTCCAATGTCGCGGCCATCCAGCACCGCGCCCGGCGGCTTCGCCGCGAAGGCGCGCTGATACTCAACCAGCACGGCGCGGACCTCCGGGAAGGCCGAGACGATCGAGGCCGCGGTGCCGATCGCATCGGATTGCAGGGCGTGGCGATCGAAATGCTCGTGATCGAGCGCGCGGGCGGCCTTGGCCGCGGCGTCCCTGTCGTGCGGCGACAGGCCGGCGTCGAGCACCGCCTTGGCGGCGGCGCGGTAGAGCTGTCCGGTATCGAGATGACGCAGCCCGTAATGCTGCGCCAGCCGGCTGCCCAAGGTGCCCTTGCCCGACGCCGCCGGCCCGTCAATTGCAATGATCATTGAGCGATGCTCACGCCAGATCCGCGCCAATGGCGTGCATCAATTCGGTGAAGCCGGGAAAGCTGGTCGCGATGAACGCGACATCGTCGACCTGGACGCCCTGCTCGCTGGCGAGCCCCATCACCAGCGCCGACATCGCCAGCCGGTGATCCATGTGGGTCGCGACCACGCCGCCGCCCGCGACATTGCCCTTGCCGTTGACGATCAGGTCGTCGCCTTCGATCGTGACGTCGACGCCGTTTCCGCGCAGCATGTCGGCGGTGGCGGCCAGCCGGTCACTCTCCTTGACCCGCAATTCGCTCAAGCCGCGCATGATGGTCGGGCCGTGCCCGAACGCCGCCGCGACCGCCAGCACCGGATATTCGTCGATCATCGAGGGCGCGCGTTCGGCCGGCACTTCGACGCCCTTAAGCGTCGAGGCGCGCACGCGCAGGTCCGCCACCTCCTCGCCGCCATCGTCGCGGATTTCGACCGCCTCGATCACGGCGCCCATCTCCTTGAGGGTCATCAACAGGCCGGTGCGCAGCGGATTGGTCATCACGCTTTCGAGGATCAGATCGGAGCCCGGCACGATCAACGCGCCGACCAGCGGAAACGACGCCGAGGACGGATCGGCCGGCACTACGACCGGCGCCGGCTCCAGTTCGGGCTGGCCTTGCAGCACGATGCGGCGGCCGTGATCGCCGAACGACTTGACGCTGACCTTGGCGCCGAAATGCTTGAGCATGCGCTCGGTGTGATCGCGCGTCGCCTCGACCTCGATCACAATGGTTTCGCCCGGCGCGGCAAGCCCCGCCAGCAGCACCGCCGACTTGAGCTGCGCGGACGGGACCGGCGACTCGTATTCGATCGGAATCGGATCGGCGGCGCCCTGCAATGTCAGCGGCAGCCGGCCGTCATCGGACGACACGAGGCGGGCGCCCATCTTCATCAGCGGATCGAGCACGCGCCGCATCGGGCGCTTGCGCAGCGAGGCGTCGCCATCAAAGCTCGCCGTGACCGGCGAGCCGGCCACCGCGCCGAGCGCCAGCCGCGCGCCGGTGCCGGAATTGCCGAAGTCGAGCGGCGCGCGCGGCGCCCGAAACCCGCCGACGCCGACGCCATGAATGCGCCAGATGCCGTCGTCGCCGCGCTCGACCTTGGCGCCCAGCGCCCGCATCGCGGCGGCGGTATGATGGACATCCGCGCCTTCGAGCAGGCCGCTGATCACCGTCTCGCCGACCGTCATCGCGCCGAGAATGAGCGCCCGGTGCGAGATCGATTTGTCGCCCGGCACGCGGATCCGCCCGGCAAGCGGGCCGCCGCGGCGGGCCGTCATCGGCGAAGGCACGGTGTCGGAGGTGGCGCCGGTCAATTTAGGGCCCTTCGGCTCGACAACAGCGAGGCGCGCCGTCCTACCATGCGCTCGCGCGCCGCGTCATCCCGCCGCGCGCCGGCCCGGCCGAGCCCGAATTCACGGCCTTTGCGCTATTGACAGGGACGCCGCAACTAGCCAAGTGAAGCACCAATTTTCAAAAGAACATCTAAGGAACATACCTCGTGGCGAAACCCGATCTTGGCACCAAGCGCCTGTGCGGCAATTGCAGCGCGAAGTTCTACGATCTCGACAAGAATCCGATCGTCTGCCCGAAATGCGAAACCGTGTTTGTCGTTCCGGTGGTGACGTCGCGCTCGCGCGCCGTCGAGCTGGCCCCCGTCAAGCCGGCCCCCGTGGTCGTTGCCGTCGAGCCGGAAACCGCTGACGCCGAATTCGTCTCGCTCGAGGACGCCGACGCCGAAGCCACCGGCAAGAAGCCGGCCGCCGCCGAGGGCGAGACTGCCGAGGACGCCGCTGACGACGCCATCTTCATTGAGGAGCAGGACGAGGGCGATCCCGACGTGACCGACATCGTCGGCGACGTCGGCGAGAAGGAAGAGGAGACCTGAGCGCCGGCTTGCGTTAGCAATCCGGCGTCGACGATTTAGGAAATTGGGGCCATAGCTCAGCTGGGAGAGCGCCTGCATGGCATGCAGGAGGTCGGCGGTTCGATCCCGCCTGGCTCCACCAAATCCAACCGCCCTTCGGGGCGGTTTTTTTGTGGACCGCTTCCCTTCCCCGCCACCGCGTCTCATGATGGAAAAAAATCGAGGGACGCATGCCGGGCCAGGTCACGGGAAAAATCACGCTCGAAGATCATTTCGCGATCGAGGACACGCTCAGCGATTCCCGGGTGTTCGGCGCCGAGGTCTGGAACGAATTGCGCCCGCGGCTGCTCGACTTCACCGGCATGCGGCTGCGCGAGATGGACAAAGGCGGGGTCGAGAAGATGATCCTGTCGCTCAATGCGCCGGCGGTGCAGGCGATCGCCGACGCCAAACAGGCTACCGACGTCGCGCGTAGGGCCAATGACCTGCTCGCCGAAGTGGTGAGAAAAAAGCCGGACCGTTTTGCCGGGTTCGCCGCGCTGGCGATGCAGGACGCCGAGGCCGCGACCGGCGAGCTGGCGCGCTGCATCGACGACCTCAGCCTCGTCGGCGCGCTGGTCAACGGATTTTCCGAAACCGGCGATCCCGCCAACCTGCTCTATTACGATCTGCCGCAGTACCGGCCGTTCTGGCGCGCCGTCGAGAAGCTCGACGTGCCGTTCTACCTGCACCCGCGCAATCCGTTGCCCGGCGCGATCCCCGGTTACCAAGGCCACAACTGGCTGCTCGGCCCGAACTGGGCGTTCAACGCCGAGACATCGGTGCATGCGCTTCGCCTGATCGCGAGCGGCCTGTTCGACGAATTTCCGAAGCTCAAGATCGTGCTCGGCCATCTCGGCGAGGGCATCCCGGCTTTGCTGTGGCGGCTCGATCACCGCAACGGCTGGATGAAGGCGCCGCACAAATATGCCGCCAAGCACGGCGTCGCCGATTATTTCCGCAAGCACTTCTGGTTGACGACGTCCGGCAATTTCAGCACCGCGGCGCTCAACAATGCGGTGGCGGAAATGGGCGCCGATCGCGTGATGTTCTCGATCGACTGGCCGTTCGAGGCGATCGATGAAGGCTGTGCGTGGCTCGACCGCGCCGACATTGCGCCGGCCGACAAGACGAAAATCGCGCGCGACAACGCCGTCGCGCTGTTTCGGCTGTAGCGTAACGGCGCGCGGGACGCGCCATTACTTGTTGGCGGTTACTTGCTGTCGGACTTCTTGGCCGACGCCTGCGCCAGCGCGCCCGAGCCCCAGGCCGGATCCTCGTCGCCTTTGCCCCAGGCGTAGGGCCGGAAGAACGAGTGCAGCCCGAAATGCGCGAGCCGCTTCATCTCGCGCGCCCATTTCGGTCGGACATAATTCGCGTGGTAGTGCGTCGATTTGGCGACTTCGGGAAGGTAGATCTGCCCCTCCAAAGTCTGGCGCGCGATGCGATTGGCGCGCGCCCAGGCGCCGCGCTCGTTGATGACCTTGCGCTTGCCGTCGCAGGCGAAGGTGAACTGGCAGGCAAGATGCCGGCCGGCGTTCTGATAGACCACCGAGCAGACGTCGTCGGGATAGAAGCCGGAGAACACCCGGTTCAACACGACCTGCGCCACAGCCATCTGGCCGCGCACCGGTTCGCTGCGCGCTTCGAAATAGATCGCGTTGGCGAGACACTGCTCGGCCTTGGTGTAATCCTTGCCCTTGAGGCCGAGGCGCTCGGCCGGCGACGGCGGCGGGACGCCGGGAGCGGCGCGCGGCAACGGAACCATCGAAAGCGGAATGCCAGGCTCGAGTGACGCGAGCATCGGAGCCGGCGTCGCCGGCGCGGAGGCGGCCGGCTCGGCGGCCGTCAAAGCGGCCAGCACCGGCTTTTGCGCCAGCGGCTCAGCCGGCAGATAGGATTTGAGCGGATCGGCGACGACGATATTCGCGGTCGGCGCCTCGAGCTTGGCGCTCAGGCGCGGCATCGGACCCGCCATTGCCACCTGAACGGCATCCTGGGTGCGCGCAGCCGACAATGCGGCGACCGGCGATTCCGGCAGAGCGGACTTCTTCACATTCTTCTTGGCCGCGATTTCAGGCTTCTTGGCCGCGATTTCAGGCGTTTTGGCAAAGACTTCAGGCGTCGCGCTCGAGGGAATGCGCACGGTGATCGATTCCGGCACCGACGCGGACGTGAATGATAGCGAGGCCGGCGTGATGGAAATGTTCTGCACGCCCGCCCGCACGGTGTCGCCCAGCGCGAGCACGTTGGCGCGGCCGAAGTCCCAGAAATTTTTCGCTTCCGCGAACGAGTGGATGCCGACGACGTCGAGCGCGCCCAGCACAAGCGCCACCCCGGCAAAGCCGAGGCAGGCGCGCTTGGCCAACGCGAAGAGTTTCTCTTCGATGGACGGCTTGAACGGATCGAGATCGACTTCGATGCTGCGCGCGATCACTCGGCACTCCCGTACACTTTTATTCAAACCCCGCCTCGTCCCTGCGCGGGACCATACATGCGGAATCTGCAAAAGCGCCGGGTGTTAGGAAATTTTTAGCCAAACAAGGAAAATGGAGATGTTTAATTTAACCAAATGCCGGACGTCGCCGCGGATTAATTTTCAGGATTAATTTCGCCGCGAAAATTCTTCGCGCTCAGCGCAGCCGGAATTTTTTCACGGCACCCGCGCGCCACGTCATGCCGTTACCCGGCCGATCCGAAATTAACGCGTGGCCGTTCTCGACGATCAGCGGGGTTTCGAGCAGCACGTCGGCCCAATCGACATATTCGAGGAAGTGGGAGGTCGGCGTCGCGGCGAGCAGGTGCGCGCTGACCTCCGGGTAAAGATGCGACGACATCTCGATACGGTTAACCGCGGCAAGTTCGGCCGCCAGCCGCCAGCCGCTGACGCCGACGATGCGCTCGAGGTCCGGCATCACGCAGTCGGCGGCGTTGGCGGCCAGCGCATCGCTCATGCCGGACGGCCCATTGAAATTCTCGCCGATCTGGATCGGGACCTGCAGCGCGTCGCGCAGCCGGCTGGCGCCGCGGTAATCGTCGTGGCGGATCGGCTCTTCCAGCCAGGTGATGCCGCCTACCGCGTCGAGCGCGGCGCCGCGCAGCAGCGCCCCGCCCAGCGACAGCGCCTGGTTATAGTCGACCATCAGCGCGGCCTTGCCGATCCGCCGCTTGACGGCGCGCACCGCGGCCAGATCCTCGCCGAGGTCCGGATAACCGAGCCGCAGTTTTACCGCGCCGAAGCCGCGCTCCAGCAGGCGCTCGGCCTCGGCCGCAAGCGCATCCTTGTCGGCGGCGAGCCCGAGACCGCAACTGTTATAGGCGCGGATCGGGCGCGGATCGGCGCCGAGCAGCCGGCACAGCGGCAGCTTGGCGGCGAGCGCCGCGGCATCCCACATCGCGACGTCGAAGCCGGCGATCGCCATGCGCAGGACGCCCTGCACGCCAACCAGCGTGAAGCGCTTCATCAGGCGTTGCCAGAGCGCGTCCGGCGTGGCGCGCTGGCCGCGCGTCTGCGCCTCGATCTCGCGCAGCATCACGGCGATGGCCTGCGCAATCGCCGGCATGTGGGCGAACACATAAGACCGTCCAGTCAGCCCCTCCTGCGTCTCGACATCGATCAGCAGCAGCGTGGCTTGCCGGATCGCGCCTTGGCTGGTGCCGAGCCCGAAACGCAGCGGCACCTCGACGGCCGTGGCGCGCACGGCGCGAACGCTGAGCTCCGGCACCTGCGGCATTGACGGCATTGCGCGCTCCGGCTGGGCGGTGACCCGCGAATATAGGCCAACCACCGCATGAAACCTTCGTTCTTGAAGCTTTAACCCCGGTTCCCCATATTTGTGGGGACCGGAGGCGGGATTTCGATCCAGCAGCCGGCGTCGGGGCGCCTCTCTTCTGGGCCCCGTCAAAGTCGCTTCGAATGAGGACTTTGAGGTCCATGTCGAGAGTTCCTTCTCTCTCAAGCCCGTTTCTCCTGGGCTTCGACGAAATCGAGCGCGTGCTCGATCGTGTCGCCAAGGGAGCGGACGGCTACCCGCCCTACAACATCGAGCGCGTGGCGTGTGACGGACAAAATCCCGATCGCCTGCGCATCACGCTGGCGGTTGCGGGTTTCACCCGCGACCAGCTCGACGTGACAATCGAGGAAAGCCAATTGGTGATCCGCGGGCGTCAACAGGACGACAAGAGCCGGCAGTATCTCCACCGCGGCATCGCCGCGCGCCAATTCCAGCGCACCTTCGTGCTGGCGGAAGGTATGGAGGTGCTGGGAGCCGACCTCAAGAACGGCCTGTTGTCGATCGATCTCGTCCGGCCTGAACCCGACAGGGTGGTCAAGACGGTATCGATCGTCGAGCACGAGTAAGGGATTCTATTGAAACAGGACTCGACACGTCACGTAATGAAAGGAGTCGGGGGCCATGACCGCCGACAAGCAAATGACTGAAAAGACCACCGAGCAGACGATCACGACCCAAGCCATCAGCCAGGACGCACTCGCGCATCTCGGCGAGGGCCAGGTCGCCTATGTCAAAGCGATCCGTTCGGAAGACGTCCGCAAGCTGTTTCCGCAGGCGCCGAAGATGGCCGCCGGCATCACGTTGTTCACGCTCAATGCCGCCAACGGCACGCCGATCATGTTGACCGACACGCGCGAAGCCGCGCTTGCCAACGCCTGGAGCCAGGAGCTCGAGGCGGTCAGCGTGCACTAAACACAGGCTGGCGGGCAGCGTCTGCCCAAACTCAGTTGAGAAAAACCATCGTCCGTTCGCGCGGACGATGACGGCTGTGCGCTAGGCGGCGCTGGCCGACTGCATCGCCAGCACGGCATAAAGCGCGTTGGCGTTTCGCGAGTCCCGCAGCTTGCGGGCAACCTCGGTGTCGCGCAGCAGCCGTGCGACACGGGCCAGCGCCTTGAGGTGGTCGGCACCGGCGCCTTCCGGCGCGAGCAACAGGAAGCACAGATCGACCGGCTGGCCGTCGAGCGCCTCGAAATCGATGGCGCGTTCAAGCCGCGCGAACAGGCCGAACAGTTGGGTGAGCTTCGGCAATTTGCCGTGCGGAATAGCGACGCCGTTGCCCACCCCGGTGGAGCCCAGCTTTTCGCGTTGCTGCAGGATTTCGAAAATCGTCCGCTCGCTCTGACCGGTCAGTTCGGCGGCGCGGGCGGCGAGTTCCTGGAGCGCCTGCTTCTTGTTGTTCACCTTCAGCGCCGGAATGACGGCGTTCGGCGCAACGAGATCGGTGAGCGGCATAAAAGTTCCGGATTGGTCTTGGAAAGGCGCGGACCATAGGCACCGACCAAGGCGGCGTCAATGGTGCGATTTGGCTGCTATTTGCGGGCTTAATGCACTTCACGCGCCGCCGCCGAGTCGCGGCTTCAGGACGCCGCCGCCTGCTGCTTGTCGCGCCGGCGCTGCACCGAGGACGGAATGCGCATCGCCTCGCGGTATTTCGCGACGGTGCGCCGCGCAATGTCGATGCCGGCTTCGCGCAATTTTTCGACGATGGTGTCGTCGGACAACACGTCGCCGGTCGGCTCGGCGTCGATCAGCCGGCGAATACGGTCGCGCACCGCTTCGGCGGAATGCGCTTCGCCGCCGTCGGCCGAGGCGATCGACGACGTGAAGAAATACTTGAGTTCGAAAATGCCACGGCTGGTCGCCATGTATTTGTTGGCGGTGACGCGCGAGACGGTCGATTCGTGCATGCTGATCGCGTCGGCCACCGTCTTGAGATTGAGCGGGCGAAGATGCTGGACGCCGTGGGCGAAGAAGCCGTCCTGCTGGCGCACGATCTCGCTCGACACCTTCAGGATCGTCTTGGCGCGCTGGTCGAGCGCCCGCACCAGCCAGGTGGCGGTCTGCAGGCAATCGGCGAGATAGCTCTTGTCCTTGTCGTTCTTCGCCGTCGTCGACACCGTCGCGTAGTAGCGCTGGTTGATCAGGACTTTCGGCAGAGTGTCGGAATTGAGCTCGACTTGCCAGGTGCCGTCGGGCGCCGCCTTGATGAACACATCGGGCACGATCGGCTGCACGTTGGTCGAGCCGAATGCGAGGCCCGGTTTCGGGTTGAGGTTGCGGATCTCGGCGATCATTTCGGCGAGGTCCTCGTCGTTGACCCCGCACAGGCGGCGCAGCGCAGGCAAATCGCGCTTGGCGAGAAAAGCCAGGTTGTCGAGCAAGGCCCGGATCGCCGGGTCGAACCGGTTGCGCTCCTTGAGCTGGATCGCCAGGCATTCGTTCAGGCTGCGGGCGCATACCCCGGCCGGGTCGAAGGTCTGCAGGATGGCGAGCACGGCTTCCACCTCGGCGAGCGGGGCGCCGAGCTTGTCGGCGACGGTGGCAAGCTCGCCGCCGAGGTATCCGGCTTCATCGACCATGTCGATCAAGTACTGGCCGATCATTCTGCGCACCGGGTCGGTGATCGCCAGCGTCATCTGCTCGGCCAGATGATCCCCCAGCGACGTCGCGGCCGACACGAAGGCCTCAAGATTGTACCCGCCATCCTCGCCGCCCCGGGTGCCGGCGCCCGACCATTCGGAGTAGCCGCCGGGCTGCTGCTCGGGCGGCGCGGCCTTCTCGGCGGCGCCGGAATCGGCATCGGGGAAAACATTTTCCAGCTCGGTGCCGAGACCCTGCTCCATCGAGCTGCGGCTGGTCTCGAACTCGTCGGCGCTCCAATCGGTCGCCTGCGGCTCCTGGGCGGCCTGAATCTGCGCGTCGGTCTGGTCTGATTCGGCCTTGGGCGCGGCCGGGCCGTCGTCGTCGCTGGCGCGCTCGAGCAGCGGGTTCTTTTCGAGTTCGTTCTCGACATAGGCGGCGAGGTCGAGCGACGACAGCTGCAGCAGCTTGATGGCCTGCATCAGCTGCGGCGTCATCACCAGTGCTTGCGTCTGGCGAAACTCTAGTCGTTGCGAAAGCGCCATAACCCCGGCCGGCTTAAAAATGGTCCGATTCTTGCTTATAGCAGTTCGGGGTGCGCCGCACTATGCGAGTTCGCCGGCAGGCCCCGCGCCGCCACGGCCGTCATGCTCTTAGAGGCGGAATTCCTCGCCCAAATAGAGCCGCCGTACATCGGGGTCATTAACGATATCCTCGGCGCGGCCCTCCATCAGCACTTCGCCGGAATAGATGATGTAGGAGCGGTCGGTCAGCCCGAGCGTCTCGCGCACATTGTGGTCGGTGATCAAAACGCCGATGCCGCGATTGGTGAGATGGCGCACCAGCGCCTGGATGTCGCCGACCGCGATCGGGTCGATGCCGGCGAACGGCTCGTCGAGCAGCATGTAGCTTGGGCGAGTGGCGAGCGCGCGGGCGATCTCGACGCGGCGGCGCTCGCCGCCCGACAGCGCGATCGATGGCGTCTTGCGTAGCCGCGCGATGTTGAATTCCTCAAGCAGCGCATTGAGATCGGCGTCGCGGCGGCGGCGGTCCGGCTCGACCACTTCGAGCACCGCGCGGATGTTGTCCTCGACGCTGAGGCCGCGGAAAATCGAAGCTTCCTGAGGCAGATAGCCGACGCCGAGCCGCGCGCGCTGGTACATCGGCAACGGGGTTACATCGTAGCCATCGAGCTCTATCCGGCCTTTGTCGGCGGCGATCAAGCCGGTGATCATGTAGAACACCGTGGTCTTCCCGGCGCCGTTCGGGCCGAGCAGGCCGACCGCTTCGCCGCGCCGGACATAGAGCGTGACGCCCTTGACCACGGTGCGGCCGCCGAAGCTCTTTTCCACGCTGTGGGCGGCGAGATAGCCATGCCGCGGATTTTGCCGGCTGTCGGCCTCGCGGCGCGGCGCGGCGCTCCCAGCCGCGGCGGCGCGCGGTTGCGTCGCGGTGGCGGCAGCGGCGCCGGCGGCACGCGCGCCCGGCGGGGCCGGCGGGGCCGGCGGGGCCAGGCCCTGCGCGCGGCGGTCGGCCGGCGCGCGGCGTCGGAACAGCGAGATAATGTTCAACGGAAGACCTCCGGCGCGTGGTGCGACCCGGCCGATGTGGAGGCGACCCTAGCTGATTCCCGCGGGCCGTGCCGTGACGGCGGCGCGCTGTCCGGGGCAAACCCCACGTTTTGAGGTCTCAATAAATGCGCTGCGGGGCGGGCGCGCGCGGCGCGGCCGCCGGCGCGGCAGGCGGCGCGCTGCCGGTATTCGCCTTGGGCGGGCCGCCCGGAAAGCCGGTCGCGCTCCCCGGCAGGAACAGGCCCTGGACGCGGCCTTCGCCCTTGTCGCCGGATTCGACGCGCGACAGGCCGGTGGTCATGTCGACCACCAGGCGGTCGCCGCGCAGGACGTTCTGGCCCTGCGTCACCACGACCTTGCCGAGCATCGTGACGGTGTTGGAATGCATGTCGAACAGCGCCGTCTCTCCGGTGGCGACCTGGTCATTCTGGGTGACGACGACGCCGCCTTTGGCTTCGAGCCGCTTGATGCGTTGCTCGCCGCCCGGGCCGGGAGTCGCGGTGCGAACGGCGGTGCCCGGCTTGTCGGGATCCTGCTCGTAGAACACCGTCAATGTCTTGCAGCGCATTTCGGTGTCGCCCTGGATCACCTGGACGTTGCCGGTGAAGGTCGCGACCTTGTCCTTGTCGCGCACTTCGAGCCGGGTCGCTTCGATGTGCACCGGCTGGTCGCGGTTCTGCGAGAAACCCTGCATTGCATTGGGCGGACCGCTGACGGCATCGGCCTTTTTCGGCGCGGCGAGCGCCGAAGTGAGCGACGAAGTGAGCGTCAACGCACCGAGCACAACGATGAGGAGAGCGCGCACCATCATTTCGGCACCGCCGGCGCCACGGCGCCTTCCTGGCGCGGGGGGCCCTCAAGTTTCAGATCCATCACCACGCCGCCGTCGAACGTCATCAGGTCGCCGGACTCGGAGACCTGAAGCCGGTTGGCGGTGAGATTGCCGCGCAGCATCTCGACCCGGACGGGCTTGTCGGTCGAAACGTTGCTGGTGCGCACGTCGACCACGGCGTTGCTGAGCCAGGCCTTGTAGCTGGTGGTGACCAGGTAGACGTCATCGCCGAGCGTGATGACTTCTTTCTTGCTGTCGTAGACGCCGTTGCGCGCCGTCAATTCGGTCGTTGCGTTGTCCTGCATCTGCAGCTTGGCGCGGATGTCGCGTAACTCGACGACGTCGGGCCGCGTGAAGTCCTGCGAGGCCGACGCGGCGGTGAGCTCGTAAGGCCGGGAATCGCGCGTGAAGCCGGACAGCCGCGGCGCCTGCATCATGATCTTGGTGCCGGAGATCACGGTGTCGCCGATCTTCAACGGCAACTGCTCGAGCATGCGAAGCGGGTTGAGCCAGCTCCACAAAACCATGAGACCGAACACGGCGAGCACCGCCGCGGGAATGGCGATACGAAGCTGGCGCACGCGGCGGCTGTGCTTGCGCGCGGCAGCGAATGCGCGGTCGGCCCCGTTGCGCCCGGTGGTCCAGTAGGCGCGAACGGCCTGTTCGTCGGCTCGGGCTGCGACCTGCGGATTCATGTCGGGAGCGGTGCCTGTCCTGTTGCGGGCTGCGGTACTGGTCGAAACGCCCGATTACCATGCGGCATGAATAAGGCCCGCGAGCGGCGCCCTGACGCGAAAATAGCGCACAAAACCAAGCCGAAACCCATTCGAAACCAAGCCTAATACCCGCCGGTCACGACGAATGCGAGAAAATGTCCTGCTCGCCCCAGCCGGCGAGGTCGAGCCGGACCCGGTCGGGCAGGAAACGAAAACACGCCGCCGCCAGTTCGGCGCGGCCCTCGCGCGCCAGCATCGCGTCGAGCC
Organism: Hyphomicrobiales bacterium; assembly: GCA_038206695.1. Taxonomy (GTDB): domain Bacteria; phylum Pseudomonadota; class Alphaproteobacteria; order Rhizobiales; family Xanthobacteraceae; genus Pseudolabrys. The sequence goes on from JBBRAN010000008.1 coordinate 27,398, forward strand.
GCTCCCTCAGCGCATGAAGGTGCTGAACATCGGATGCCGCGTAGGAAACCTGCGCGTCGGTCAGCTCGCTGGCGCCCCAGTCGGACGCCTGCTGCTGCTTCGACACGTCGATGCCGAGCACTTCGCGGGTCAGATCCTTGAGCCCGTGCTTGTCGGTATAGGTGCGCGCCAGCCGCGAGGCGATCTTGGTGCAATAGATCGGGTCCGGCATCACGCCGAAGGTCTTGTAGAGGAGGCCGGCGTCGAACCGGGCGAAATGGAAAATCTTGAGGACCGACTTGTCGGCGAGTAGCTTCTTGAGATTGGGTGCGTCCGGCGTGCGCGCCGGAATCTGCACGACGTCGGCCGAGCCGTCGCCCGGCGAAAGCTGCACGACGCAGAGCCGGTCGCGATTGGGGTCGAGCCCCATCGCCTCGGTGTCGATCGCCACCGCGCCTTTGTAGGCGGAGAGGCTTGGCAGGTCGCCGCGATGCAGGCGAATCGTCATGATCCAAAAATCTCTGCGCCAGTATTAATCGAGCTTGGCGCTGGTGCCCAGGAGAGGACTCGAACCTCCACGGCTTTCACCGCTAGTACCTGAAACTAGTGCGTCTACCAATTCCGCCACCTGGGCAAAGGTTTAGGGCAAAGGCTTGGGTTTGCGCGGTCTAGGTACGGATGCCCTCCGGCCTTGTCAAATGACGCGGCGCGCGGCCCTATACACTGCAAGGCCGATCCGCTATTGGCCCTGCGGCCCTCGATGGCCGTTTTCCCGAGAGCGGCGGCGAACGCAAAAAAATGAACGCAAAAAGCAACTTCGAGCGGCTGGTGACGGTCTACGGCGGGTCGGGTTTTCTCGGCCGCCATGTCGTGCGCGAGCTGGCGCGGCGCGGCTACCGCATCCGTGTAGCCGTGCGCCGGCCGGAACTGGCCGGCCACCTCCAGCCGCTCGGCCGGGTCGGGCAGATTCACGCGGTGCAGGCCAACCTGCGCTATGCGCCGTCGGTCGACGCCGCGGCGCGCGACGCCGACATCCTGATCAACCTGGTCGGCATCCTGCACGAACGCGGCCGCCAGCGGTTCGACGCCGTGCACCGCTACGGCGCCGAGCAGGTGGCGCTCGCCGCCTCGGCGCACGGCACTCGGCTGATCCACGTCTCCGCGATCGGCGCCGCCGAGGATTCGCCGTCGCATTACGCGCGCTCGAAGGCGCAGGCCGAAAGCCTCGTGCGCTCGGCAGTGCCGCAGGCGATCATCGTGCGCCCCTCGATCGTGTTCGGCCCGGAGGACAGTTTCTTCAACCGGTTTGCCGCGCTGGCGCGTTTTGCGCCGGCGCTGCCGCTGATCGGCGGCGGGCTAACGCGCTTCCAGCCGGTGTTTGCCGGCGACGTCGCGCTCGCAATCGCCGACGCCGCCGACGGCAAGACCAAGCTCGGCGCGACCTACGAGCTCGGCGGGCCCGACGTGACGACGTTCAAGGAGCTGATGCAATTCGTGCTGGCGACCATCGAGCGCAAGCGGCTCCTCGTGCCGCTGCCGTTCGGCCTCGCCCGGCTGAAAGCGAGGTTCCTGCAATATCTGCCGAACGCACCGCTGACGCCCGATCAGGTCGATCTGCTGCGCGCCGACAATGTCGTGTCGGAGGCGGCAATGCGCGAAGGCCGCACGCTGCAAGGCCTCGGCATCGCGCCAACCTCGATCGCGTCGGTCGTGCCGTCCTATCTGTGGCGCTTCCGCAAGACCGGCCAGTTTCGCGGCCGCACGGTCTAGCGCCGCACCGATGCCGGTCATCACCAACATCGAAGACCTGCGGCAGGTTGCGCGCCGCAAGGTGCCGAAGGCGGTGTTCGAATATGTCGACCACGGCTCCTACGACCAGGTCACTCTGGCCGCCAACCGCGACGAGCTGAAGGCGATCCGCTTCCGCCAGCGCGTGATGATCAACGCCGACAACCGCCAGCTCGCCACCACCATGCTCGGCGAGAAGGTCGCCATGCCGGTCGCGCTGGCGCCGATCGGGATGTGCGGCCTCACGCATGGCGACGGCGAAGTTCTCGCCGCCCGCGCCGCGCAAGCGGCCGGCATCCGCATGTGCCTGTCGACGATGTCGATCTGCTCGATCGAGGACGTGCGGCAAGCCACCACGGCACCGTTCTGGTTCCAGCTTTATGTGTTCCGCGACCGCGGCTTCAGCGAATCGGTGATCCAGCGCGCCAAGGACGCCGGCTGCACGGCGCTGTTTCTCACGGTCGACCTGCCGATGCGCGGCCAGCGCCACTGCGACCTCAAGAACGGCGTGTACGTGCCGCCGCGCCTGACCGCGCGCAACGCCTTCGATCTTTTCACCAAGGTCGGCTGGTCGCTCGGCATGCTGCGGGCCAAGCGCCGCAGCTTCAGCAACATCGACACCTACATCAAGAAAACCACCAATGGCGGCATGATGGACACCGCGCGCTGGGCCGACACCAATTTCGACGGCACGCTGTCATGGGCCGACGTCGAATGGGTGCGCAAGAACTGGCAGGGCAAGCTCGTCATCAAGGGCGTGCTCGATCCGGCCGACGCGCGCATCGCCGCCGACGCCGGCGCCGACGCTCTCGTCGTATCGAACCATGGCGGCCGCCAGCTCGACGGCGCGCCGGCGACCATCACGGTGCTGCCGGAGATCGCGCAAGCGGTCAGCGAGCGCATCGAGGTGTTGTTCGACGGCGGTATCCGCTCCGGGCAGGATGTGCTCAAGGCGCTGGCGCTCGGCGCCAAAGGCTGCCTGATCGGTCGCGCTTTCGTCTATGGCCTCGCCGCGATGGGGGAAAAGGGCGTCACCACCGCGCTCGACCTGATCCGCGAGGAGATGAAGGTGACGATGTCGCTCGCAGGCGTGCAGGACGTCCGCGACGTCAGCCGCGACATGCTCTATGCCGGCGGCGCGCCTGCTGGCAGCAACATTTAAGAACAATACGCGCGTCGCGCTAAAGTCAGCGCGGGCCGAAATAGATCATGAACAGCCCGGCGGTGCCGAGCAGGATCCGCCACCAGGCGAACACCGCGAAGCTGTGGCGCTGCACGAAGCGCAGGAACGTCTTGACGACGATCCAGCCGCAAATGAACGACATGACGAAGCCGACTGCGATCAGCGTGATATTGGCGCCGGCCAGCTCATGCCGGCTCTTGAACGTCTCGTAAGCGAACGCGCCGATCATGGTCGGCATCGCCAGCCAGAACGAGAACTCGGCCGCCGAGCGGCGGTCGGCGCCGAGCAGCATGGCACCGACGATCGTCGCGCCGGAGCGCGACACGCCGGGAATCATGGCGAGGCACTGGATCAACCCGATGCCGAAATACATCGGCAGCGAGAACTCGGTGGCGTCGTGGCGGCGCGCCTGCAGGTTCATGCGGTCGACCCACAGCAGCACGAAGCCGCCAAGGATGAACATCATGCAGACGATGCGCACGTCGAACAGCTTCTCCTTGATGAAGCCGTGCGCGAGCGCGCCGATCACCCCGGCCGGCAGGAAGGCGACCAGGATGCCGATCACGAAGCGGGCCGCCGGCCAACTGGTGAACATGTTGAGCGCCAGGTTCCACAGCCGGGTGAAGTAGATCGTCAGCAGCGCAAGGATGGCGCCGAGCTGGATCAGGATGGCGAACGACTTGCCGAACGCCTCGTCGTCCCAGCCGAGGAAATGCTCCATCAGCAGCAGATGCCCGGTCGACGACACCGGCAGGAATTCGGTCAGCCCCTCGACGACGCCGAGGATCGAGGCCTTGAACAGATCGAGGTGCGCCGAGACATAGGCGCTGATCGACGCGAGCATCGCGGTCATGAGAAAGCTCCGGCTCGGCTACCCGGCGAGCTTTGGCGCAACGATGCCGCAGGGGCAACGAAAAAACCGGGGCGGTCAACAGCTAGCGGGCCGAAAATGGCTATGATGCGGCGGCCGATTCCCTTATCCCTTCCCCCTCATGCTGACTTTGTTTCACCAACCGCTCTGCCCGCTGTCGCGTTTCGTGCGCCTGGCGCTCGGCGAATACGGCATCGCCGCGCGCTACGTCGAGGAGCGGTTCTGGGAGCGGCGCCACGACTTCATGACGCTCAACCCGGCCGGCACGATTCCGGTGCTGGTCGAGGACGGCCAGCCGGCGGTGCCTGGCGCGGCGGTGATCGCCGAATATCTGGCCGAGCGCCACAACGGCCCCGAGCCGGCCGAAGCGTTGCTGCCGGCCGGCGCCGGGCCGCGCGTCGAGGTGCGCCGGCTCGCGGCGTGGTTCAACGACAAATTCCACGCCGAAGTCAGCGGCCCGCTGGTGACGGAGCGCGTGTTCAAGCGCTTCATGACCCTGGAACAGGGCGGCGGCCCGCCCGACACCGACGCGATCCGCGCCGCGCGCCACAATATCCGCTATCATCTCGCCTATATCGGCTGGCTGGTGAAGACGCGCGACTGGCTGGCCGGCGAGCGTCTGACCTACGCCGATCTTGCCGCGGCGGCGCATTTGTCCGCGGTCGACTATCTGGGCGATGTGCCGTGGAACGAGGACGACGCCGCGAAGAGCTGGTACGCGCGGGTGAAGTCGCGGCCGTCGTTCCGCGCCATCCTGGCGGATTCGCTGGGCGGTATCCCCCCGGCGAAGAATTACGCCGACCTGGACTTCTAGCGGACCCGGCCGCGATCAAGGCGGCGCTGATCGCGCAGGCGCGCGCGCAAGGCTTCGGCGTTGTCGGCGTGACGTCGCCGGATTCCATCGCCGAGGCGAAGCAGCATCTCGAGACCTTCCTCGCCGACGGCGCGCATGGCGACATGGCTTGGCTCGAGACGACCGCGCAGCGGCGCGGCGATCCGCGCGTGTTGTGGAGCGAGGTTCGCTCCGTCGTCATGCTCGGGCTCAATTACGGGCCCGACGAGGGCGATCCGCTCGCGATCCTCAAGCGGCGCGATCGCGGCGCGATCTCGGTCTATGCCCGCAACGAGGATTATCACGACATCATCAAGCCGCGGCTGAAGACGATCGCGCGCTGGCTGGTGGAAAACGGCGGCGGCGACGTCAAGGTGTTCGTCGACACCGCCGCGGTGATGGAAAAGCCGCTGGCCCAGCAGGGGGGCGTCGGCTGGCAGGGCAAGCACACAAATTTGGTGTCGCGCGAATACGGCTCCTGGCTGTTTCTCGGGGCGATCTTCACCACCCTCGAACTGCCCCACGACGAGGCGGTCAAAGATCATTGCGGGCAGTGCCGCGCGTGCGTGGATATCTGCCCGACCCAGGCGTTTCCGGCGCCCTACCATCTCGATGCGCGGCGCTGCATCTCCTATCTCACCATCGAGCACAAGGGTCCGATCCCGCGCGAATTCCGCGAGGCGATCGGCAATCGCATCTACGGCTGCGACGATTGCCTGGCCGTTTGCCCCTGGAACAAGTTTGCGCAGGTCGCGCACGACGCGAAATTTGCCGCGCGCGACACGCTGCGCGCGCCGAAACTCAACGAGCTCGCCCGCCTCGACGACGCCGCGTTCCGCGCGATGTTTTCAAAGACCGCCGTCAAGCGCTCCGGCCGCGACCGTTTCGTGCGCAATGTGCTAATCGCGATCGGCAACTCCGGCGACATCGCGCTGGCGCCGGAAGCCGAGCGGCTGCTCGACGACGCCTCGCCGCTGGTGCGCGGCGCCGCGGTGTGGGCGCTGTCGCGGCTGTTACCGCGCGAAAAATTCGCTGTGTTAAAGCGCGAAGACGTAGATGCCTCCGTCGCTGAGGAGTGGACCGCTGCATTTGCATAATGTCGTCCCCGCGAAGGCGGGGGTCTAGTAACGTCAAAGTTAGTTTTTGATCGCTGACTCATTGAATACTGGATGCCCGCTGGAGCCTGTCATCGGGCCGGCCTTCGGCCGGACCCGTTGGCGGGCATGACGAAAAGCTAGAATTCCGCCACCGCCGCCATCAGCCGCTCGAGATCCTCCGGCCGCGACAGCCGGTGATCGCCGTCCTTCACCAAGGTCAGCACGACGTCGCCGCGGGCCATGCGCGAGACGAGTTCGACCGCGTGCTGCCACGGCACGTCCGGATCCTGGACGCCTTGCAGCACGCGCACCGGACAGCCGGTCTCGATCAAGCCGTCGAGCAGCAGATGCTTCCTGCCCTCCTCGATCAGCTTGCGGGTGATGACATAAGGCTCGGCGGAATATTCCGACGGCCGCGACCACGAGCCCTTCAGCTTGATCTCGCGCTTCACCTCGGCGTCGAACGTCTTCCACATCAGCTCTTCGGTGAAATCGACCGCGGGCGCGATCAGCACCATGCCGGCCAGCGGCGCCGCCCCGGCCTGGCCGCGCAGCTCATTGGCCAGCAGCAAAGCCAGCCAGCCGCCCATCGACGAGCCGATCAGGACCTGCGGGCCTTTGGCGAATTGCGTGTAAACGGCGAGGCTTTCCTCGAGCCAGCGGCCGATTGTACCGTCCGTGAACGCGCCGCCGGATTCGCCATGGCCTGAATAGTCGAACCGCGTCACCGCGCGGCCGCGTTCGGCGCCCCAGCGGTCGAGCGCCTCCGCCTTGGTGCCTTTCATGTCGGATTTGAAGCCCCCCAGCCAGAACAGGCCGGGTGCCCCGCCGTCGCGCTGGCGCACGCAAATCGTGCGGGCCGCCGCCTCTCCACCGACAATGAACGATTTTGGCTGCGAATCATTTATGGATGAGGTCATGCGAAGGACTCTGGCCAGGCAACAGGCTTTGCCCCTGCGTCGGGACGAGCCGGTATCGTATGCTGTTTCGCCGCAACACGACCTCAAAGGCAAGAGGCTGGAGCCGGCGAACCGCCCGGCGCCCACCGCCGTGCGCACGTTGGCCGGCGCGACGATCCTCCAGGTCGTGCCGAGCCTCGGCGACGATCTCGCCGGCCATGCCGCGCTCGATATTGTCGAAACCCTGGTGCAAGCCGGCGCGCGCGCCATCGTGGCCGGCGATGGCGGCCCCCTGGTCGGCGCGCTGCGCGCGTTCGGCGGCGAATGGATGCCGATGGCGGAGTCCGGCCGCAATCCCTTCCATCTTCGCCGCAGCGCGCAAAAGCTGCGCGAGCTGATCCAGACCGAGCGGATCGATATCGTTCACGCGCAAAGCGCGGCCGCCGCGTGGAGCGCGATCGTGGCGGCCAAACGCATGCCGGTATGGCTGGTGACGTCGTTTCCCGACCGGCTGCCGACCGGCTCCTGGTTGGCCAACCGATTCGAAAGCGCGTTGGCGCGCGGCGACCGTGTCATCGCGCCGTCGAGCTATGTCGCCAATGCGATGATCGCACGCTACCGGATACCGCCTTCGAAGATCACCGTGATCCCGCGCCGGATCGACATCGCCGCGTTCAGCCCGGCGGCGGTCCATGGCGATCGTATCGCGGCGCAGCGTCGCGCCTGGGGCATCCTGCCGAACCACCGCGTCGTGCTGGTGCCGGGCCGCCTGACGCCCTGGAACGGCGCGATCGGCGTGGCCGACGCCGCGCGGCTCGTCAGCGGCAACGGCGAACGCAATGTCGTGTTCGTGCTGGCCGGCGATGACCGGATCGACCCGCGCTACACCAGAGCGGTGCTGGCGCGCGCGCGGGCGCACGGCGTCGACACCTTGTTTCGCGTGGTGGGGCATCCGCCCGACATGCCGACGGCGATTGCCGCCGCCGACGTCGTGGTGATCGCGGCGCTGAAGCCGCCGCTGGCGGGCCGCGTCGTCGCGGAGGCCCAGGCGATGGGCCGCCCGGTCGTCACCAATGCCGTGGGGGTGCTGCCGGAGAACGTGCTGGCGCCGCCGCGGATGCCGGCCCATCTGCGCACCGGCTGGGTCGCCAGGCCGGGCGATGCCGGCGACCTCGCCCGGGGCATCGCCGCCGCGCTTTCGCTCGACGATGCCGCCTATCACGCGCTCGGGGCTCGGGCCCGGCAATTCACCGAATTCATGTTTTCGCCGCAATCGGTAGCCGTAGCTATCCGTGGCGTCTACACTTCGCTGCTTGCGCGCCACACCTGAGCCATTGAATTCGTATTCCGGCTATTTGCGGTTGCCTGCATGTCGAGCCTCCCCGTATTCCAGCTTTCGAATTCCGCCGCCACGACGCGGCGCGCGCAGGACGCCCGCAACATCCTGATCGTTCTGCCGACCCTCGAGGGCGGCGCGTCGGATGCCGGCGCGGTCGAGCTGGTGCGAATCCTGGTGAATGGCGGCTACCATCCGATCGTCGCGGCGGCGGCCGGACGTCTGGTGTCCGATATCACCGCGGCGGGCGGCGAGTTCGTGGCGCTCAATACCGGCACGAAAAATCCGTTCGCACTGTTGCGCAACAGCGCGACCCTCGCCCGCCTCATTCGCGAACGCCGTTGCGTGGCGGTGCACGCGCTGGCGCGCGCTTCGGCGTGGAGCGCGTTCCTTGCCGCGCGGCTGACCGGCACGCCGTTCCTGACCAGTTGGTACAAGGGCTTCCGCGAGCAGAATCCGTTCAAGCGCGCGTATAACCGCATCATGACGCGCGGCGACCATATCGTCGCGGTCAGCGAGCAGATCGCCCAGCTCATCAACGACCGCTACGGCACGCCCAAGAACAAGATCTGGGACCGCATCACCGTCCTGCCGGTGAGCATCGATGTCGACCGTTTCAATCCGCAGAATGTCACATTCGATCGCGTCGAGACGATGCAGCGCAAATGGGACATCGACCGCGACACCAAGGTGATCCTGGTCACCGGCCGCATCCTGCGCCGCAAAGGACATCATACCGTCGTGCGCGCCGCGCAGCTTCTCAAGCAGCAGGGCCTCAAGAATTTCCTGGTGGTGTTCGTCGGCGAAGACCGCGGCCGCTCGCATTACACCGGCGAGCTGTGGGATCTGGTGCTGGCGACCGACACCGTCGACGTCATCCGCATGGCGTCGCCCGTCAGCGACATGGCGGCGGCTTACGCCACCGCATCGGTGGTGGTTTCGGCCGCGGCCCAGCCGGAAGGACTGCAACGCGCGATTCTGGAAGCGCAGGCGATGGCGAAGCCGGTGATCGTTTCCGACCTCGCCGCCGGAGCCGACGTCGTGCTGTCGCCGCCGGCGGTGCCGCACGACCGCATCACCGGACTGCGTTTTGCGGCCGATGACGGCGATGCGCTGGCCGCCGCGTTGCTGCGGCTGTTTGCGATGCCGGAACCGATCCGCCGCGCGATCGGGGCGCGCGGCCGCAAATGGGTGCTCGAGCATTTCAACCCGCAAACCGTCGCGGAACAAACGCTCGGCCTGTATGAGCGCTTCATTGCCAAGGCGCCCTAAACCTGAACAATTTGAACAGCTTGAGGCGCCGGGCCGGATTTTCTTCTGTGCCGCCGCGGAACCGCGTTGACTTATCCGCGCTTTCTACCAATCTTTCCCCGTTCAACTTCGTCGCAACAGCTTGAGGAGAAACAACCCATTCGTCGTCCGATGAGATCCGCGCAACCCGTCCAGAAAGACGGCCCGCGCATAAACGAGGATATTCGCGTCCCAGCGGTTCAGCTGATCGACACCACGGGCCACAATCACGGCCCTACACCCATCCAGACCGCGCTGGAGATGGCCCAGGCGGCAGGACTCGATCTGGTCGAGATCGCTCCCAACTCTTCGCCGCCCGTCTGCAAGATTCTGGATTACGGCAAGTACAGATTCCAGGCGCAGAAGAAGGCGTCCGAAGCCCGCAAAAAACAGAAAGTCGTCGAGGTCAAGGAGATCAAGCTCCGGCCGATGATCGACGATCACGACTATCAAGTGAAGATGCGCTCGATGCAGCGCTTCTTCGAGGAAGGCGACAAGGTGAAGATCACCTTGCGCTTCCGCGGCCGCGAGATGGCGCACCAGGAGCTCGGCTACAAGCTGCTGGACCGGGTCAAGGTCGATACCGCGAGCATCGCCAAGATCGAATCCGAGCCGCGCTTCGAAGGCCGGCAAATGGTGATGATGCTGGCGCCGCGATAATTGATTTTCGTCGTTGAACTTCGTCTTGAACGTCTACTTTGAACTTCATCTTGGCCGGGCTTTGTCCCGGCCATTTCTTTTGGAGATACCGCGCGAACCGGAGGCTAGCGCCGTTCGGCCTCCCAGCGGCCGGAGCACTGCTGGTTAGAAGCGCCGCCACGCCAGGTGCCGCTGCCGGCGTTCGCCGACAAATGGCCGGAACCGCTTGCATGCTGGCCGCCCTGCCCGACGCTGACCTTGACCTGCCCGCTCGGCGTCACGGTGCCCTGCATGCCGATCGCCGCGTCGCCGGCGTAGATCACCTTGCCCTGCGAGACATTGACCTCGTAGCGGTAACCGGGGTCGCAGGGCCCGCTTTGCGTGAGGACCAGCACGCTCCAGCGCCCGTCGAAGGGGGCGCCCGCGGCCCCGGCGGCCATGGTGGAGGCCAGCAAGGAAAGTGCGGCCGCTGTCAGCATTCGCATCGGGGGCATTGAGAGCATTTGGAGAAAAGCCTCGTGGTTCGCCGCATTTTGCCGTGGCAGTCCGGTTGAAAACCGCCAGGTGGGAGCTTCGTTCCGCCCGCTTTTTGGGGCCAAACCGGCGGTCGTGGCGCGGTTGTCAACTCGAAACACCTCTGCCATAACGCCGCCTTCGCCGACCGGCCATCAAGGGCTGCCGTGGCGGCGATATCGCTCAATCCTGAGCATTTAAAACGGCCACCCGGGCCTGCCCGGCGACGTGCCGTAAAAGGAGAGCCAAATGCCCAAAGCGTACAAGTTGAAGACCAAATCGGGCGCTAAAAAACGCTTCAAGATAACCGGCACCGGCAAGGTGAAATACCAGCAGTCCGGCAAGCGCCACGGCATGATCAAGCGGACCACGAAGCAGATCCGCGAGCATCGCGGCACCCGCGTGCTGTTCAAGACCGACGGCGACAACGTCAAAAAATACTGGATGCCGAACGGCTGACCGGTATCCGTTTCCGACAACCGCTATATTCCTGAGTTCAGAGGAGATCAGCCATGGCTCGCGTCAAGCGCGGCGTCACAGCTCACGCCAAGCACAAGAAAGTCTACAAGGCCGCCAAGGGCTATTACGGCCGGCGCAAGAACACCATCCGGGTCGCCAAACAGGCGGTCGAGAAGGCCAACCAGTACGCCTTCCGCGACCGCAAGCGCCGCAAGCGCACGTTCCGCGCTTTGTGGATCCAGCGCATCAACGCCGCGGTGCGCCCGTTCGGCCTCAACTACTCGAAGTTCATCGACGGGCTGGCGAAGGCCGGCATCACGGTGGACCGCAAGGTGCTGTCGGACCTCGCCATCCATGAGCCGGCGGCGTTCGGCGCGTTTGTGGAAAAAGCCAAGGCGGCCGTGAAGCCGGCCTGAACTTTCGCCCTGCGGGATGACGAATGATCGATGCCGCCTACGTCCAGCGGCTGGCTCGCTACAATCGCTGGCAGAATGAAAATCTCTATGCCGTTGCCGACCGCTTGAGCGACGACGAGCGGCGGCGCGAGCGCGGCGCATTCTTCGGTTCAATCCACGGCACGCTCTCGCATGTGCTGTGGGGTGACTGCACCTGGATGAACCGATTCAGCGACGTCCCCAAGCCGGCAGTGGGTATCGCCGGCTCGAAGACCCTCTATCCGCACTGGAAGATCTTGAAGCAAGAACGCGGCGCGATGGACGACAAGATCATCCGTTGGTCCGACAGCGCCAATAACGATTGGCTGGCGAGCGATTACACGTGGTTCTCCAACGCGGCGCAACGCGAGGTGAGCAAGCCGATGTGGATGCTGGTGACGCATTTCTACAATCATCAGACTCATCACCGGGGCCAGGTTCACGCTATGCTGACTCAGGCCGGCGGCAACCCCGGCGATACCGACCTTTTTCTGATGCCGGAGTAGCCGTGGCTGAGATCGCGCAACTGGAGACCGAACTGCTCGGCGCCGTCGCCAAGGCCGGCGACGAAGCCGCGCTCGAGGCCGTGCGCATCGCCGCGCTCGGCAAGAGCGGCTCGGTTTCGGCGCTGCTCAAAACGCTCGGCGCCATGACGCCGGACGAGCGCAAGGCCAAAGGCACGGCGATCAACGGGCTCAAGGACAAGGTCACCGCCGCGATCGCCGCCCGCAAGAACGCGCTCGGCGCCGCGGCGCTCGACGCGCGATTGAACAGCGAGAGCGTCGACGTCACGCTGCCGGTGCGCGAGCCGCCGGCCGAAACCGGCCGCATCCATCCGATCAGCCAGGTGATCGACGAGCTCACCGCGATCTTCGCCGACATGGGCTTTGCGGTGGCGGAAGGTCCCGACATCGAGACCGACGACTACAACTTCACCAAGCTGAATTTTCCCGAAGGCCATCCGGCCCGCGACATGCACGACACCTTCTACTTCCCGCCGGGCAGCGACGGGAAACGCAAGCTGCTGCGCACCCACACCTCGCCGGTGCAGGTGCGCACCATGCTGACGCAGAAGCCGCCGATCCGCGTCATCATTCCGGGCCGCACTTATCGTTCTGATTCCGATCAAACCCACACGCCGATGTTTCATCAGGTCGAGGGCCTGGTGATCGACAAGGGCTCGCATCTCGGCCACCTGAAATGGATCCTGGAGGAATTCTGCAAGGCGTTCTTCGAGGTCAATCAAGTGAAGATGCGGTTCCGGCCGTCGTTCTTCCCGTTCACCGAACCGTCGATGGAAGTCGACATCCAGTGCCGGCGCGACAACAACGAAGTGCGGTTCGGCGAAGGCAACGACTGGATGGAGATCCTTGGCTGCGGGATGGTGCATCCGAACGTGCTGAGGAATTGCGGGCTCGACCCCGACGCCATGCAGGGCTTCGCCTGGGGGCTGGGGATCGACCGCATCGCGATGCTCAAATACGGCATGCCGGACCTGCGGCCGTTCTTCGAGGCCGACGTGCGCTGGCTCAATCACTACGGCTTCCGGCCGCTCGATTTTCCCACCCTCGCCGGGGGCTTGAGCCCATGAAGACGCAGAAGCCCGGCTCGACGCTCGACCGGGCGCCGTTCTCGACCCTGACGCGCAACTGGAATCGCGCCCGGATCGACGGCTATTTCGACAAGATCAAACGCCACGACGGCGCCATTCCCCCGGCAGTGTCGAATTCGCTGCAGACGATCGACGCCAAGGCGACCGGCCTGTTGACGCATACCTCGATGATGATCGCCGGGCTTGGCCTGATCGCGCCGCTGGTGGTCGACGACCAGATCGAAATCGGCATCGTGATTTCGGAGGTCGCTTGCTACGTCCTGATCGCGATCGGTTGCCTGTCGATTTCGCGGTCGGAGAATTTCTGGGCCTCGGCGACCAACAAGCGCGAGTTGATCAACCATGAGTTGATCCTGCGGCGCGAGCTCTACGCCTGGTGCAACAGGGCGGCGATCGCCCTCACGATCGCTGTGTTCGCCGGCTGCCGTTCCTGTTTTTCTGGTCGCCGGGGAAATAGCCCATGAAATTCACCCTGGGCTGGCTCAAGGAGCATCTCGACACCGACGCCTCGCTCGGCGAAATCGTCAACAAGCTCAACATGATCGGGCTCGAGGTCGAGGCGATCGAGGACAAGGCCAAGGAGCTGGCGCCGTTCGTGACCGCCTCGGTGGTCTCGGCGGAGAAGCATCCGAACGCCGACCGGCTGCGCGTCTGCATGGTCGACACCGGGGACGGAAAGCCGGTCCAGGTCGTGTGCGGCGCGCCCAACGCGCGCACCGGCATGAAGGGCGTGTTCGCGGCGCCCGGCACTTTCATCCCAGGCAAGAACATCACGCTCGCGGTCGGCACCATTCGCGGCGTCGAAAGCCGAGGCATGCTGCTGTCGCCCGCCGAGCTCAAGATCTCCGACGATCACGGCGGCATCATCGACCTGCCGGCCGACGCGCCGGTCGGCAAAAGCTACGCCGATTATGCCGGAATCGGCGAGCCGGTGATCGACATTAATCTCACGCCGAACCGGCCCGACTGCGCCGGCGTCAACGGCATCGCGCGCGACCTCGGCGCGGCGAGCATCGGCACGTTCAAGGACCGCCCGCCCAAGGCGGTGAAGGGCCAGTTCCCCTGCCCGGTCGCCGTGACCCTCGATTTCGGCGCGACGCCTTCGCTGTGCCCGGCCTTCGCGTTGCGGCTGGTCAAGGGCGTCAAGAACGGGCCGTCGCCGGACTGGCTGCAGAAGCGGCTCGCCGCGATCGGGCTGCGGCCGATCAACGCTCTGGTCGACATCACCAACTTCATCACGTTCGACCGCAATCGGCCGCTGCACGTGTTCGACGCCAAGAAAGTGCACGGCAATCTCGTGGTGCGGCGCGCCAAAAATGGCGAGACCGTGCTGGCGCTCGACGGCAAAACCTACACGCTCGATCAGGCAATGTGCGTGATCGCCGACGACACCGGCATCGAGTCGCTGGCGGGCGTCATGGGCGGCGAAAAGTCGGGCTGCCACGAGAATACGACCGACGTGCTGATCGAGTCGGCGCTGTGGGACCCGCTCAATATCGCGCAGACCGGGCGCAAGCTCGGCATCAATTCCGACGCGCGCTATCGCTTCGAGCGGGGCGTCGATCCGGCCTTCATGGCGCCGGGCCTCGAACTGGCGACCCAGATGGTGCTCGATCTTTGCGGCGGCACGCCGTCCGAGATCGTGATCGCCGGGCAAGCCAAGGTGCCGGAAAAGGTCATCGACTTCCCGCTCGGCGAGATCACCCGGCTGACCGGCCTCAAGGTCGCGCAGCCGCAGGCGCGCGGTATTCTCGAGCATCTCGGCTTCTTCGCCACCGGCGCGCCCGACAAGATGAAGGTCGCGGTGCCATCATGGCGGCCGGACGTCGAAGGCAAGGCCGACATCGTCGAGGAAATCGTGCGCATCGTCGGCGTCGATGCCGTGCCGTCGACGCCATTTCCGCGCGGCGAGAACGCGCGAAAGCCGGTGCTGACGCTGATCCAGTTCCGCACCAGGCGCGCCAAGCGCGCGCTCGCGACCCGCGGCATGACTGAGGCGGTCACCTGGTCGTTCGTGTCGCACAAGGAAGCGACGTTGTTCGGCGGCGGCAAAAGCGAGCTGGCGCTCGCTAATCCGATCGCGGCCGAGCTGTCCGACATGCGGCCGAGCCTTATTCCCGGTCTGGTCGCCGCGGCGCAGAGGAATGCCGACCGCGGCTTCAGCGACACCGCTTTGTTCGAGGTCGGGCAGATCTTTGCCGGCGACATGACCGAGGATCAGGTCACCGCCGCGACCGGCATCCGCCGCGCGCTCGCCCCCGCCACCGGCAACGGCCGCCACTGGTCGACGCCGGCCGAGCCGGTCGATGCGTTCGATGCCAAAGGCGACGCATTTGCCGCACTCGCCGCCGCCGGCGCGCCGATGCAGGCGCTCCAGGTCGTGCCCGGCGGACCGGCCTGGTTTCACCCCGGCCGCAGCGGCACGATTCAGATCGGACCGCAGAACGTTCTCGGCCATTTCGGCGAATTGCATCCACGCATTTTGACGGCGCTCGACGCCGAAGGCCCGCTGGTCGGCTTCGAGGTGATCCTCGAACGGATTCCCGAACCCAAGGCGAAGCCGACCCGCGCCAGGCCGGTGCTCGACCTGTCGCCGTTCCAACCGGTCGAGCGCGACTTCGCCTTTGTGGTCGAGCGCGCCGTCAAGGCCGCCGACCTCGTTCGCGCCGCGCAAAATGCCGACAAGAAGCTGATCGCCGGCGTCACCGTGTTCGACCTCTATGAGGGCAAGGGCATCGAGCCCGGCAAGAAATCGATCGCGATCGCCGTGACGATCCAGCCCCGCGACAAGACGATGACCGTCCAGGAGATCGAGACGCTCGCCGCAAAAATCGTCGCCGAGGTCACCAAGCGGACCGGTGGAACGCTGCGCGCCTAGCGCCGGCGGCGGCGCGGCCGCGGTTTGTCTTTTTCAGGCTCGCGCAACGCGCCCATCTTGCGCAGCGCCGACTCCGCGGCACGGTTGCCGGATTCCCACGCGCCGCCCACCGTGCCCCACAAAGTGTCGTGCACCGCCTCACCCGCGAAAAACACCCGCTCACGCAAAGGTTCGAGCAGGGTGCGGCGCGTGTCGGCATTGCCGGGTGACGCGGCGGAAAACGCGCCGCGCGTCAGCGGATCGACACTCCAGCGCGTCGCGACGGCGCGCGTGATCCGGCGCGCGCCGCCCCCGAACACGCCGGCGAGCCAGTCATTGGCATAGGCGGTCATCGCCGCTTCCCCCTCGCGCGCGAGGTCGCGGGCGAGCGGACCGGCGATCTCCACCATGCACAGCGCGCTGCCGCCGACATTGGCCAACAGCGTCGCCGAGCGTGGTCCGGCCGCCTTTTCAAACACCAGATCGTCGGCCGGCAGGCCGAGCGGGTTGCCGGTCAGTTCGAAGGCGACGTGTTCGAAGCTGCCGAGCGACAGCGCGTTGACCGCGTCGAGCTGGCGCTTCGGCAGCGCGGGCGTGAACTGGATCGCGCCCGACGCCAGCACGCCGGTCGAGACCGTGACGATCGCGGTGCGGGCGCGGATGCGGCCTTTCGGGGTGCGGACTTCGAGCCCGCTACTCCAATCGACTTCAGTCACCGGTGTGGAGAGCTGCACCGGGATATTGGCGGCAAGTTTCGCCAGCAGCGCGCCATAGCCTTGGCGGCAGAACGCGTCGGTTTCGCGTTCGCCGGCGCGGGCGAAATCGGCGGCGGAAAGCTGCGCGAGCTCCTTGCCGGTGCTGTAAGGCCCGAGCGTGAACTCGACGCTGGCCTGCCAGTCGCCGAGATCGCGCGGCAGCGCCGCGCGCGCCGCGACGTCGACCTTGCCGCGGCCGGCATCCATGATGGCGCGGCTCGAGCGAACCAGCGCCGAGAAATACTGCTCGAGTTCGCCGTCGCGCGCGGCGCGCGGTGGCACGCGCAGGCTCTGCGCCCGCGGCGCCGGATAGATGTCGAACCCGGTCGCAAGCCTGGCGAGCGGATTGCTATCGGGCTTGTGAATCCAGTGCGCGCCGCGGTCGAACGGCGCGCCGAACGAGCGGGCGTCGGTGACGCAGCGGCCGCCGACGCGATCGGCAGCTTCCAGCAACGCGAACCGCTGGTTGGCGGCGGCGACGCGGCGTGCCGCCGCAATACCAGCGGCGCCGGCACCGATAATGACGACATCGACATCGCCGGAAGCCGGCACCGCGCCGAACGCCGACAATTGCGCGATATCCCGCGCCTGGGCCGCCGCGGAGGCGGCGCAGGCGGCGAGAAACGTGCGGCGGCTGAGGCGCGTCATGGTCTACGAAACGTTGCTTTGAAGCCGCGACACTGCCCGAACGCGCGTGGCTGCGCAATTCTGATGGCTAACGCCAGGTTACGACGATCGCTCGGCGATGAACCAAATTGCAATGAGTCCGCTCTAACTTGCCGGGGAAAGAGACGCGCGGCAAAAGATCGCGCGCCGAAAAAAGTCGCCGGGGCGGAAATGGGTCGGGTTATCGACGGGGTCGGGCACCTTCTGACCCGCTATCTGGAGAAGCCGGAGCACGGCTACGAGCCGTTCTCGCCGAGCGAGGCCGATGCGCTGCGCGCCGTCCTCAAGCCCGGCGACGTTTTGCTGGTCGAAGGCAACAACCACATCTCGGGCGTCATCAAGTATCTGACGCAATCGACCTGGTCACATGCCGCGCTGTACTGCGGCCCGATCGGCGACCGCGTCACGGAAAACGGCGAGGCGCTGACTTTGGTCGAAGCCAATATCGGCCAGGGCGTCGTCGCAGCGCCGCTGTCGAAATATGCGCGCTACCACACGCGAATTTGCCGCCCGACCAATCTCACCGCCGAGGACGCCGCGCGCGTCTGCGGCTACGCCGCCGAGCGCATCGGCTTCGATTATGACCTTAAGAACATCCTCGACCTGATGCGCTATCTGTTCCCGCTGCCGGTGCCGCAGCGCTGGCGCCGCCGAATGATGTCGCTCGGCTCCGGCCATCCGACCCGCATCATCTGCTCGGCGCTGATCGCGCAAGCCTTCGACACCGTGCGCTATCCGATCCTGCCGAAGGTGACGCGGCTCGAAAGCAAGGCGGCGCGGCGCGAGATCCTGGAAATCCGCCACTCGTCGCTCTACGCGCCGCGCGACTTCGACATCTCGCCCTACTTCGAGGTGGTCAAGCCGACGCTGCTTCGCGGCTTCGACTACAAGACGGTGAGCTGGGCCGATGCGCCGCCGATGGCGCCGGCCGACGAGTTGAAACAAGACGCGGCCAAACAAGACGAAACCTGCGTCGCGGCCTGACCGGCCCCGCAACCCCTTGCCGCACGCGGCAACCGACCCTAACTGTGGCGCATGTTGAGCGCCGCCGCCAAAGCCCTGTCCGAGATGTTCAGCCCGCCGCTGCGCGCCGTGCTGTTCAAGGCGATCGGCCTTGCGCTCATTCTCATCGTTCTGATCGGCATCGCGCTGCAGCGGTTGTTCGCCTGGCTCGCGGCGAGCGGCGTCGAGTGGGCGGAGGCTTCGGTCGGCGTGGCGCCGCACGGCGCCTGGACGGCGCTGGTCTGGGTGTTCTCGATTCTGGCATCGCTCGGCATCATCACCGGCGCCCTGTTCCTGATGCCGGCGGTCACCGCATTCGTCGGCAGCTTTTTTGTCGATGAGATCGCCGAGCATATCGAGCGCGCCGATTATCCGGCGGAGCCGGTCGGCCGCGCGCTGCCGATGTTTCGCGCGCTGATCGAGGGCGTCAAGATCGCGCTGCTCGCGCTGCTGGTCTATGCGTTCGCTCTGCCGTTCGTGCTGTTCGCCGGCCTCGGTTTCCTGATCCTGTTCGCCGCCAACGCCTACCTTCTGAGCCGGGAATATTTCGAGCTGGCGGCGATGCGATTCCGGCCAGTCGCCGAGGCCAAAGCAATGCGCAAGCGCAACGCCGGCTATCTGTTCATGGCCGGCCTGATGATCGCCGCCTTCGTCTCAATCCCGATCGTCAACCTGGCGACGCCGATCTTCGCCATGACGATGATGGTGCACATCCACAAAAGGCTGTCGGGGCCGCGGCCCGAACTGCTCGAACCCATCAAAGCGTAAGAGCCTTAGGCCTTGCCGTTGCCGCGCAGGTCGATGACGCGCTTGGCCTTACCCATCGAGCGCTCGATGCCACCCGGTTTGACGGCCCGCACGCTGGCGGTGACGCCGATCAATCCCTTGATCTTGCCGGCCAGATCGCGCTCGCACATCACCACGACATCCTCGCCCGCCTCCGGCCGGGTTTCGACCACAACCGTGATATCGTCGAGCCGGTCGAGCCGGCGCAGCTCGATAACGAAGTGCGGCGCCAGCCGCTCGTCGCCGAGGATGATTTCCTCGATCTGGCTCGGAAACACGTTGACGCCGCGCACGATCATCATGTCGTCGGCGCGGCCGATCACTTTCTCCATGCGGCGGAAGCTGCGCGCGGTGCCCGGCAGCAGCCGCGACAGGTCGCGGGTGCGGTAGCGAATGACCGGCATCGCCTCCTTGGTCAGCGAGGTGAAGACCAGCTCGCCGACCTCGCCGTCGGGCAGCACATCGCCGGTCTGCGGGTCGATCACCTCGGGATAGAAATGATCTTCCCAGATCGTGCAGCCATCTTTCGTTTCGATGCATTCGCACGACACGCCGGGGCCGATCACCTCGGACAGGCCGTAATTGTCGATGGCGTGGATTTCGAACGCCTGTTCGATTTCCTCGCGCATCGCGTTGGTCCATGGCTCGGCCCCGCACATCGCGATCTTGAGCGAGGATTGGCGCGGATCGACGCCCTGCACGCGGAATTCATCGAGGATGGCGAGCAGATAGCTCGGCGTCACGAAAATAATGTCGGGCTTGAAATCGCCGATCAGCTTGACCTGACGCTCGGTCATGCCGCCGGACACCGGCACCACCGTGAGCCCGAGCTTTTCGGCGCCGTGATGGAAGCCGAGCCCACCGGTGAACAGCCCGTAACCGTATGAATTCTGCGCCAGCATGCCGGGCCGGCAGCCGGCGGCGCGCATGCTGCGCGCAAGGAGGCCGGCCCAGGTCTCGATGTCACGCCGGCTATAGCCCACCACGGTCGGCTTGCCGGTGGTGCCGGACGAAGCGTGGATTCGCAGCAACTGCTCGCGCGGCATCGCCATCAGCCCGAACGGGTAATTGTCGCGCAGCTCGGCCTTGGTGGTGAACGGGAATTTGCGCAGATCGTCGAGCGACTTGAGGTCGTCGGGATGAACGCCGGCCTGGTCGAACGCGTTCTTGTAATGCGCGACGGTGCTGTAGACGTGCGCCAAAGTCCATTTCAGGCGCTTGAGTTGCAGCGACGAAATCTGGTCGCGCGAGGCAGTCTCAACCGGCTCGAGGTCTTCCCGGCGCGGTGTCAGGTCGACGCCTTTGAGTTTTAATCCCGGCATCAGATTTTCCTGTTCGCCGCGTTCCAGTGCTTTTCGAGGTTGGCGATCAGCGCCGGCGAGAAATGGCAATAGGCCTGCTCGCGGCAATAGACCGCCATGTAGCGCCGGAAGTCGTCGAGCGATTCCTCGCCGACCCGGAAGGCGCGGCGGTTGCTGGCGGCGCTGACGACGCCCGATGAGGTGAAGTCGTCGCACACTTTCATCACCGCGGCCTCGACCTCGCCGGGCGGCACCACGACGTCGCAGATCATGCGGCCTTCCGGCGACTCGCAGTCGAACCGGCGGCCCATCAGGATGGCCTGCCGCGCCAGGCGGGCGCCGACGAAGCGAGTCAGCCGCAGGTTGGCGGCGCCGGGGATGATGCCCTCCTTGCGCGCCGGCAGCGTCATGTAGGCGTCGGAGCCGGCGACGACGTAATCCATCGCCAGCAGATACTGGCAGCCGCCGCCGATCGCGAAGGTATCGAGTTGCGCGACCCAGGGTTTCTCGATCGTGCCGCCGACCATTTCGTCCGGGCTGCGATCGGGCCGCGCCAGCCCGCGAAACATCTTGTTGACGACGCCCATGTCGCGCGTGATGTACCAGAGGAACGGAATCTTGCCCTGATAGAGATGCGTGAGGTTGATGCCCGCCGAAAAGATGTTGCGGTCTTTGTATTTCGAATGATCGACCTTGCCGCCGCGCAAGACGCCGATCTGTTTGGTTACATCGAGGATCGCCGCATCAGCCAGAATTTCCGTTTCTTCAAGCGTGTCGTCGTCCTCCGCATTGAGAACCCGCGGATTGAGAATCGTCAGCACCGCCGACTTGCCCCGTGCCTCAAGTCGCGCCGGGCCGAGATCAACCATGCCGCCATTCATGAATTTGAGCGCGAAATCCTCCGACTCGTTTTTTGGAAGCAACATCGCGTGACACAGATGCAGGCCGGTCGCCTTGCCGGCGAGAACGTGCGCCAGAAAAATTCCTTGGTCGATCTCGCAGCCGTCCTTTTCCGCCTGCATGAGTTCGCTTTCTGCGTCGACTTGCTTGCGCGGCGGCACAAGTCCCGCGACGAGCTTCGACGCGGCGTAGCAAAGTTCATCGACTCGCTTGAAGCTGCCCAGATCGTTGGTGAGCTTGCGATAGATCGTATCGGCATGATGCGTCAGGAACGTCTCGCGCACGTCTCGGGCATGTCCGAGAATCAACCTCGCCGCGACGTCCTCGTCCGGATTCCGTTTCGGCTTGGCCGGCAGCTTGGCCAGCAACGCGGCGCTGTCGCGCCAGAATTTTTCTCCGGCTTCGGCGTCGCGCTTGAACTTGCCGGTGAAGCGCGGCTCGGCCTTCATCCAGCTTGAAATAGTTTTGGCGGAAAGGCCCGCTTCGCCGAGATATTTTTTGAGCACGCCCTCGGGACCGAGGGCGTTGCCGCTTCGGGCGCCTGCCGAACCTTCCATCGCCTCACTCCTTCGCACGCATTCTTATTGGACCAGCGTCAAGTTACGAGCGTCTTGGCCGGCCAGTGGCACAGGTCGTTGATGATACATTTTTCGCACAGCGGTTTGCGAGCGACGCAGACATAGCGCCCGTGGAGGATCAGCCAATGGTGGGCGTGGCGCCTGTATAGTGCAGGAACCGCAGCCTCCAGCCGCGTTTCGACCGCCAGCGGGTCCTTGCCCTCGGCGAGCCCGGTGCGATTGCCGACCCGGAAAATATGGGTGTCGACCGCGATGGTTTCGGCGCCGAACGCGATGTTCATCACCACATTGGCGGTCTTGCGGCCGACGCCGGGCAGCGCCTCGAGCTCCTCACGGGTGCGGGGCACCTCGGAATTATAATTCCGAACCAATATTTTTGAGAGCGCGGCAACATTTTTCGCCTTGGTGCGGTACAGGCCGATCGTCCTTACATAGTCGCGGATTTTCGCCTCACCGAGCGCGGACATTTTTTCCGGCGTATCGGCAGCGGCAAACAAAGCGGGCGTCGCCTTGTTGACGCCGGCATCGGTCGCCTGCGCCGACAGCACCACCGCGACCAGAAGCGTGAACGGGCTGGTGTGCTTGAGCTCGCCCTTCGGCTCGGCGACCGCGGCCTTGAAGCGGCGAAACATCTCCTCGATCTCGGCGGGCGACATCGGCTTGATCTTGCCGAGCGCCGCCTTGGCGTCGGCCTTGGCGCGCATGTCCGGGCCCTTGACCTTGACTGGCTTTGGCTTGGGCTTGGTTTTGGGTTTTGCCTTGCGGGATTTTTTCACCATCATTCACCGTATACTGCCGCCATGACGCCGGACAATCGCGACGAAATCGAACCGATCTTCGCGGCCGTGCTGACGCCGCACCGCTCGCTCGGCGAAGCCGGATTTATCGCGCTGATGCTGGTGGTGGCCGGGATCAGCTTCGTCGCCGGCATGGTGTTCCTGGTGATGGGGGCGTGGCCGGTGTTCGGATTCTTCGGCCTCGACGTGCTGCTGCTCTATTGGGCGTTCCGGCTGAATTACCGCTCGGCGGCGGCGTATGAGGAGATCACGGTGACGGCGGCCACCCTCAAGGTCCGCAAGGTCAGCCATCGCGGCCAGGTTCGCGAATGGGTGCTCAACCCGCTCTGGGTCCGGCTCGAGAAGGTGACGATCGAGGATTTCGGCATTCAGGGGCTCATTTTGGTGTCGCGCGGCAAGCAACTGCCGATCGGCGGCTTCCTCGGACCTGAGGAAAAAGCCAGCTTTGCCTTGGCACTCGGCCGCGCGTTGGGCGAGGCCAAGCGCGGCCCGACAGCCGCCCTGCCCTGACAGGCAGGAATCGGGTGGTTTGGCGCGCCCTTGCGGCCTAGATGCAGGTCATGACAATGACAGCACACACCATGCCCACCCATTCCCTCACCCTTGCCCCCGGCATGCCGGATCTCGCCGCGCTCAAGACGGCGTCGAGCGATTACGACATCGTGCGCCGCGCCATCGCGCATATCCGCGGCAACTGGCGTTCGCAGCCGGAAATCGAAACCGTCGCCGAGGCCGCCGGCGTCACGCCGAGCGAATTGCATCACCTGTTCCGCCGCTGGTGCGGGCTCACCCCGAAGGCGTTCCTCCAGGCGCTGACCTTGAGCTCGGCGCGCGAGATCCTGCGTTCGTCGGTCAGCGTGCTGGAGACCGCGTACGAGGTCGGCCTGTCCGGCCCCGGCCGGCTGCACGACCTGTTCGTCACCCATGAAGCGATGTCGCCCGGCGAGTGGAAAGCCGGCGGCGAAGGCCTCACCGTCAGCTACGGCTTTCACCCCTGCCCGTTCGGCACTGCGCTGGTGATGACGACGCCGCGCGGCCTCTGCGGTCTCGGCCTCGCCGACGCCGGCAAGGAAAGCGCGGCTTTGCGCGACATGCGCTCGCGCTGGCCGAAGGCGCGCTATGTCGAGGACCGCGCGGCGACGGCGGCAACCGCGAAACGCATCTTCGATCCGAAGCTGTGGTGCAAGGATCGCCCGCTGCGCATCATCATGATCGGCACCGATTTCGAGGTGCGGGTCTGGGAGAAGCTGCTGCACATCCCGATGGGCGCGGCGGCGACCTATTCCGGGCTGGCCGCGGAAGTCGGCTCGCCCAAAGGCGCGCGAGCCGTCGGACTCGCGGTCGGCAAGAACCCGATCTGCTTCGTGGTGCCGTGCCACCGCGTGATCGGAAAATCCGGGGATATCACCGGCTATCACTGGGGATTGACCCGCAAGCGCGCGATTCTCGGCTGGGAAGCCGGGCAAGTCGCGGCCTAAGCCGCCGCCAGGTCCTTCTTGTCGGCCACCGTCGCGTCGGCGTTGAGCCGGTAAATGATCGGCACGCCGGTCGCAATCTCGCGCTCGAGGATCTTCTCCGGCGTCAATTTCTCCAGCACCATCACCAGCGCGCGCAGCGAATTTCCGTGCGCCGCGACCAGCACGCGCTCGCCGCGCAGCACGCGCGGCAGGATGTGCTCGACGTAATAAGGCAGCGTGCGCGCCAACGTGTCCTTCAGGCTCTCCCCGCCGGGCGGCGCCACGTTATAGGATCGCCGCCAGATGTGGACCTGCTCCTCGCCCCACTTCTTGCGGGCGTCGTCCTTGTTGAGGCCGGACAGGTCGCCATAGTCGCGCTCGTTGAGCGCCTGATCTTTGACCACCGGGATCTTGCTCTGGCCCAGTTCGGCCAGCATCAGGTTGAGCGTCTTCTGCGCGCGTTGGAGCGCCGAGGTGAAGGCGACGTCGAACTCGATGCCCTGCGCCTTCAATTTTTGGCCGGCGGTCTTCGCTTCCTTGACGCCCTGCTCGGTCAGGTCGACGTCGCGCCAGCCCGTGAACAGGTTTTTCAGATTCCACTCGCTCTGGCCGTGGCGAACGAGGACGAGGACGCGGTCCGCCATCAGCTTTCCCCTGCGGCGGTCATTTTCTTCACCAGCCGGCTGGCGACAATCGCGACGACGAAGCAAATCCCGGCGGCGATATAGGTGACATAGGTCTCGCTCATCCCGCTCCACTGCGACATGGCCGGAATGCCGACCAACGCCACGGAGATCGCCAGCACCGCGATCGCGGCCAGCATCAGAATGCCGCTAAAGCCGAATTTCTGCCTGATGCCGAACGTCATGGCCCGCTCAGAAATCCCCCAGCCCGAGCACGTCCATCATCGAATAAAGCCCGGGCTTCTGGCTGCGGGCCCACAGCGCGGCGTGCAGCGCACCGGACGCGAAGATCAGGCGGTCTTCCGCCTTGTGGCTGAGTTCGATGCGCTCCGACGGTCCGGCAAAAATAACGCTGTGCTCGCCGATCACGGTGCCGCCGCGCAAGGTCGCAAAGCCGATGTCGCCGGGCCGGCGCGCGCCGGTGTGGCCCTCCCGGCTCTTCACCGCGCGCTTGTCGAGCTCGATGCCGCGGCCCGCCGCCGCTGCCTTGCCGAGCAGCAGCGCGGTGCCTGACGGCGCGTCGATCTTCTGGTTGTGGTGCATCTCCAGGATTTCGATGTCAAAGCCCTGGTCGAGTGTTTTTGCCACGCGCTTAGTCAGCGCCGCTAGCAGATTGACGCCGAGGCTCATGTTGCCGGACTTGACGATCACCGCCGTCTTGGCCGCCGCCATGATCCTGGCCTCGTCATCGGCGGACAGGCCGGTGGTGCCGATGACATGCACCTTGCCGTGCTTGGCCGCGAGTTCGGCGTACGCGACGGTCGCGGTCGGGATGGTGAAGTCGACGATGCCGTCGACCTCGCCGATGATCTTGGTCGGATCGCCTCTGAGCTTGACGTTGTTCTCGCCGAGCCCCGCCAAAGTGCCGGCGTCCCAGCCGAGCAGCGGCGAGCGCGCATCTTCCAGCGCGCCGGCCAGCTTGCAGCCCTTGTTGTCGGCGATCGCCTTGACCAGCGTGCGCCCCATGCGCCCGCCCGCGCCGGCGACCATCAGCCGCATCTCGGACATGACCCGGTCTCCTTGATAGGCGCGGGTATAGCGTGACGGCGGCGAAAAGGCGACCGGGGCCTTACGGCTGGGCGCCGTCGTAGCCTTCCATCACGACGAGATCGGCCTCGGCATTGGCGGTGCGGATCGGAACGATCTTCTGGTAGTCGGCGTCGCGATAGCAGTTCATCGCCGCCTCGTAGCTCGGAAATTCGACGGTGACGATGCGGGGCTTGACCTTGCCTTCGACCACCTCGGTCTTGCCACCGCGCGACAGGTAGCGGCCGCCGAATTTCTTCAGGACTGCCTGCAAGGCGCTGGTGTAGCCCTTGTAGCCCTCCGGATTTTTTACATCGACCATCGCGATCCAGTAGCCCTTCGCCATCCTCGTCTCCCTTAACTTTTGGCTTGTTCTATTTCCGTGACGATCGCCTGCGCCGCCGCTTTCGGATCGGCGGCTTCCACCACGGGGCGGCCGACAACGAGATAGTCGGCGCCGGCCACGATCGCCTTGGCCGGCGTCATGATGCGCTTCTGGTCGCCGGTTGCCGCGCCGGCCGGCCTGATGGCGGGCGTGACGAGGATCATGCTGGCGCCGACAATCTTGCGCAGCGCGGCGGCCTCCTCCGGCGAGCACACCAGGCCGTCGATGCCGAGTTCGCGCGCCTGCCTGGCGCGCTCGGCGGCGAGCTCGGCGACCTTTATGCGGTAGCCTGCCGCCGCCAGGTCGCCGTCGTCATAGGACGTCAGCACCGTGACCGCCAGAATCTTCAGCTTCGAGCCGCGCTTGCCGGCGACCGCCGCCTTCATGGTCTGCGGGTAGCCGTGCACGGTGAGGAAGGTCGCGCCGCTTCGGGCGACGCTATCGACGCCTTTCTCGACCGTATTGCCGATGTCGTGCAGCTTGAGGTCGATGAAAACCTGCTTGCCGGAGCCGGTCAGCCGCTCGGCGAAAGCGAGCCCGCCGGCGAAGCCGAGCTGATAGCCGATCTTGTAGAACGAGACTGCCTCGCCGAGCCGCGTCACCATCGCCTGCGCGGCATCGACCGAGGGCAGATCGAGCGCGACGATCAATCGCTCGCGCGCCTGCATTACGGCAGCCTCGCTTCTTCGCTGATGCCAACCAGCCGCGCCATTTCGATCAGCCGCAGCGCGACGTTGCGTAGCGTGCTGGCGGCGCGCGCGTCGCTCAGCTCATCCTTGTCGTCGAACGCCAGATCGGCGCGTGGCACCGCGATGAACTCCGGAATCACCAGCGCACCGCAGCCAACCTCGAGCACCTGGCGCATCGCCAGCATCGAGCGCATGGCGCCGAACGGCCCGGGCGAGGCGCCCCCCAGCGCGAAGGCGCGGTTCTTGAAAACGGCGAGCGGCGCCTCGCCTTTTTCCCGCACCCGCGACACCCAGTCGATGGTGTTCTTGAGGAGCGGCGTCATCGAGGCGTTGTATTCCGGGCAGGCGATGAAAATGCCGGAATGCACCGCCATCATCTGCTTGAGCTTGACGGCATTGGCCGGAACGCCGCTGCGGCTTTCGATATCGGCGTCGTAGATCGGCAACGGAAAGTCGGCGAGCGAAATGCGGGTCACGTCGGCGTCGGCCAGGGTCAATTCCTTGGCGGCGAGCGCGGCCAATCTCGCATTGTGCGAGCCGGTGCGCAGCGAGCCCGGGATCACCAGGATTTTCGGATTGATCATGGGCGGCTCCGAGCAACCTCAGCCGGGAAGCGGCGCGAACGATCAGCGGCCGCGATAGACCCATACCCGCGCCGGCGGCAGGTTCATCCAGATCAGTTCGGACGCTTCCGCCTTGATGCCGGACAAGCCCTTCGGGATCGGCGGCACCATCGCGTAGGTGAACTGGACGAATGGCGCGCCGGGCGCCAGCAGGCCGAGCGCGTCGGAGATCAGGCGAAGCCGCGTGCGCAGCGGCTTGGTGATCAGCGGCAGACCCGACACCATGGCGGCCGCCGGTTCACGCACCAATGTCTCAAGCAGCCCGTTGAGGCGATAGGCGTCGCCCTGCACCACGGTGGCATCCGGATAGCGCGAGCGCAGCAGGCGGCAAAACACCGGATTGAATTCGACCAGGATCAGCCGGCTCGGGTCGATGCCGCGATCGACCAGGGCTTCGGTGACCGGGCCGGTGCCCGGCCCGAGCTCGATGATCGGGCCCTTGGTATTGGGATCGACATAGCGCGCCATCGTGCGCGCGAGGAGGCGGCTCGACGGCATGACCGCGCCGGTCGCCAACGGCTTCTCGAGCCAGGAGCGGATGAAGCGCATGTCGTCATCGAGACGCAGCGGCTTCTTGGCAACGCGGGCGAAGGACTGTGAAGGCATTTCTTGAGTCACTACCCGGCGCGGCGTCCGTGGCCGCTCCATGCATCGGTAAAGGTGGCGGGGGGGAGGGTCAAGGTGTCAGCCGACATGGCTGCCGCGGTTTCCGAGACCATC
This sequence comes from Hyphomicrobiales bacterium, assembly GCA_038206695.1. Classification (GTDB taxonomy): domain Bacteria; phylum Pseudomonadota; class Alphaproteobacteria; order Rhizobiales; family Xanthobacteraceae; genus Pseudolabrys. The sequence continues at coordinate 55,555 of JBBRAN010000008.1, forward strand.
GAGAAACTCCTTGACTTTGCTCAGGAAACTCCAGGATTCCGGCTGATTTTCCTGCGACGACAGCCGTTCGAATTCGCTCAGCAATTCCCGTTGTTTTTTGTTGAGCTTCTGCGGCGTCTCCACCGAGACTTGAACGTACATGTCGCCGGTTTGTTTCGAGCGCAGCACCGGCATACCCTTGCCGGAAAGCCGGAATCGCCCGCCAGACTGGGTGCCGGCCGGAATTTTCACCTTGGCCTTGCCGCCGTCGATCGTCGGCACGTCGAATTCACCGCCGAGCGCCGCGCTGACCATCGAGACCGGCACCCGGCAATAGAGGTCGGCGCCATCGCGCTGGAAGAAGGCGTGGCTCGCGAGCGAGAGGAAAATATAAAGATCGCCCGGCGGCCCGCCGCGCACCCCGGCCTCGCCTTCGCCGGCGAGCCGGATGCGGGTGCCATCCTCGACGCCGCCCGGAATGTTGACTGACAAAGTGCGCTCGCGGGTGATACGCCCGGAGCCGGAGCAGTCCGGGCACGGATCCTCGATCGTCTGGCCGCGGCCGTGGCAGGCCGGGCAGGTGCGTTCGAGGGTGAAGAAGCCCTGGGCGTGGCGGATCTTGCCGACACCGCCGCAGGTCGCGCAGGCCTTGGGCTTGGTGCCGGCCTTGGCGCCGGTGCCGGAGCAGACTTCGCAGGTGACGGGCGTTGGAATGCGGATGCTGGCGGTCTTGCCCTCGAACGCTTCCTCGAGCGTGATCTCCATGTTGTAGCGCAGGTCCTGGCCGCGCTCGCGGCCGGAGCCGCGCGGCGCGCCGCGGCGGCCACCGCCCATGCCGAACAGGTCCTCGAAAATATCGGAGAATGTCGAGGCGAAATCCGCGCCGAAGCCATGCGCCCCGCCGCCGCCCATGCCCTGCTCGAATGCGGCGTGGCCGAAACGGTCATAGGCGGCGCGCTTGTCGGGATCCTTGAGGACCTCGTAAGCCTCGTTGATTTCCTTGAAGCGGATTTCCGCGGAATGATCGCCCGGATTTTTGTCGGGATGGCATTTCATCGCCAGCTTGCGAAATGCTGCCTTGAGGGCGCCGTCATCGACGGTGCGTTCGACCTCGAGCGATTCGTAGTAGCAGCGCTTGGCCATGCGGGTGTCCGTAAAGACAATCACCCCCGGATGACTCCGGGGGTGATCACATTTATGTCGGTGGGGAAGATGCCACGGCTGACAAGCCTCAGGCAGATTTCTTGTTGTTCTTGTCGTCGTCGACTTCCGTGAACTCGGCGTCGACTACGTCCTCTTTCTTGCCATCGGCGCCGGTCGCGCTTTCGCTGGTATCCGCCGGCTGGCCTTCGGCCTGCTGTTGCTTGTACATCGCCTCGCCGAGCTTCATCGAAGCCTGCGCCAGCGTATTCGACTTCGCCTGGATCGCGGCGGCGTCGTCGCCCTTAAGGGCTTCCTTGAGGTCCGCCATCGCGTTCTCGATCGCGCTGCGCTCGGCTTCGCCGACCTTGGCGCCGTGTTCGGACAGCGCCTTCTCGGTGGCGTGAACCAGCGCCTCGCCGTGGTTCTTGGCTTCGACCGCGGCCTTGCGCTTCTTGTCTTCGTCGGCATGTGCTTCCGCGTCCTTCACCATCTTCTGGATGTCGGCTTCGGACAGGCCGCCCGAGGCCTGGATGCGGATCTGCTGCTCTTTGTTGGTCGCCTTGTCCTTGGCGTTGACGTTGACGATGCCGTTGGCGTCAATGTCGAACGTAACCTCAATCTGCGGCACGCCGCGCGGCGCCGGCGGAATGCCGACCAGGTCGAACTGGCCGAGCAGCTTGTTGTCGGCCGCCATCTCGCGCTCGCCCTGGAATACGCGGATCGTCACCGCGCTCTGGCTGTCCTCGGCGGTCGAGAACACCTGGCTCTTCTTGGTCGGGATCGTGGTGTTGCGGTCGATGATGCGGGTGAACACGCCGCCTAACGTCTCGATGCCGAGCGAGAGTGGCGTGACGTCGAGCAGCAGCACGTCCTTGACGTCGCCTTGCAGCACGCCGGCCTGGATGGCGGCGCCGATCGCAACGACTTCGTCAGGATTGACGCCCTTGTGCGGCTCCTTGCCGAACAACTGCTTCACGACTTCCTGAACCTTCGGCATGCGGCTCATGCCGCCGACCAGAACGACCTCGTTGATTTCCGCCGCGGTGATGCCGGCATCCTTCAACGCCTGCTTGCACGGCTGCACGGTCTTCTGAATCAGGTCGTCGACCAGCGCCTCGAACTTGGCGCGGGTCAGCTTCATCGTCAGATGCTTCGGACCCGACGCGTCCGCCGTGATGAACGGCAGGTTGAGCTCGGTCTGCGTCGTCGACGACAATTCTATCTTGGCCTTCTCGGCGGATTCCTTCAGGCGCTGCAAGGCCAGCTTGTCCTTGCGGAGGTCGATGCCCTGCTCCTTCTGGAATTCGTCGGCGAGATAATTGACCAGCCGCATGTCGAAATCTTCGCCGCCGAGGAAGGTGTCGCCGTTGGTCGACTTCACCTCGAACACGCCGTCGCCGATCTCGAGCACCGAAATATCGAAGGTGCCGCCGCCGAGGTCATAGACCGCGATGGTGCCCTGCTTCTGCTTGTCGAGGCCGTAGGCGAGCGCCGCCGCGGTCGGCTCGTTGATGATGCGCAGCACTTCGAGCCCGGCGATCTTGCCGGCGTCCTTGGTGGCCTGACGTTGCGCGTCGTTGAAGTAAGCCGGGACAGTGATGACTGCCTGTTCGACCTTGTGCCCGAGATGCGCTTCCGCCGTCTCTTTCATCTTTTGCAGGATGAAGGCGGATATCTGCGAGGGCGAATAGGTCTTGCCGTCCTCCTCGACCCAGGCGTCGCCATTCGACGCCTTGGCGATCTTGTAGGGGACGAGCTTCTTGTCCTTCTCGACCATCGGGTCGTCGTAACGGCGCCCGATCAGGCGCTTGACGGCGAAGATGGTTTTTTCCGGATTGGTGACCGCCTGGCGTTTTGCCGGCTGGCCGACGAGGCGTTCGCCGTCGTCGGTGAAGGCCACGATCGAAGGCGTGGTTCGCGCGCCTTCGGCGTTCTCGATGACTTTCGGCGTCGAGCCTTCCATGACTGCGACGCAGGAATTGGTGGTGCCGAGGTCGATACCGATGACCTTGCCCATGTTCAGTCCCTCTCTTTTGCGGCAGGTCGGACGGGCCATGAAGCGCCCGAAATAGTCCCGCGGTTCAAGCCCGCGGTCCCCCGATCCGACCCCCTAAACTCCTCATTCGACCGCAGTTTTGCGGCTTCGTTGCTCATATAGGAGGCTCCACAGGCGCTGCAAGCGGGACTGCTCTGAAAACCCACCCCCCCCTGCGGCCGAGGCCGGAAAGCGTTAATTTTGTTGGATTGCCGTAACGGGCCAGCCCGGTTACTGACTGGCGGTGTGGTGTGCAACGCGATGAAATCGACACAACTTTTATCCTGGTTGCGAGCGGCGGCGGTGGCCGGCGTGCTGCTGGCGACGGCCAGCGGCCCGGCCATTCGCCCCGCAATGGCCGAGGTCGTGTACCCGAAGGGCTCGCGCATCGGGCTTGAAGCGCCGCCGGGCATGGAGCCCGACCCCCGTACGATGCAGTTCATGGATGCTGCCACCAAGGCGGCCATCGCGGTGATCGAGCTGCCGCCCCAGGCCTACCCCGAGATCGAGAAAAAAATATTCGCCGAAGCGACCCCGGCCGGGGTGACGATGGTCAAGCGCGAAAGTTTTCCGTTCGCCAGTGGCATCGGCTTCTACGCCGCGGCGCGGGTGGTGGTCGACGGCGTAGCCTACCGCAAATCGACCCTGCTGCTTTCCGTTCCGGGAATGGCCGCCATCGTTTCGTTTGAGATGCCGGAGAGCGAGATGCAGAACTATCCGGAAGATGTCGTGCGCCGCACGCTCGCCAGCGTCACCGTCCGCGACCCGCCGATCGAGGAACGGCTCGGCCTCATCCCGTTCGTCGTTTCGGATTTCGGCGGCTTCAAAGTCAGCGACGTGCTGCCTGCCGCCGTACTGCTGACCGAGCCTGACCGCCCGGACGGCTGGGCCCGCGTCGTGATCTCGATCGGCGGCGGCGCGCCGGATCAACCGGACGAACGCGCGCGGTTTGCCCGCAACCTGCTGCAAAACGCGCAGCTTCCGGAGTTGAGCCTCGTGTCGGGCGAAGCGATGCGGATTCGCGGCACCGCCGGATTCGAGATCAAAGCCATGGCGCGCGACGCCAACGGCGTCGAAGCCTCGGTTGTGCAATGGGTGCGGTTCGGCGGCGGCGGCTACCTGGTCATTCTCGCGGTGGCGCCGAAATCCGAATGGGACAACCTGTATCCCCGCTTCCGCGCGGTGCGCGACGGCATCGAGCCGCGATAAAATCAGGCCGAAGTTCAGGCCGACGTGTTGTCGTTGGCGGACGATTTCGGCGCGGCCTTCGCCACCGCCACCAGAGCCGGGCGCAGCATCCGATCGCCGATCGAATAGCCGGCCTGGATCACCTCCGCCACAGTGCCTGGCGGCACCGAATCGTCGAACGATTCGTACATCGCCTGATGCAGGTTGGGATCGAACTTTTCGCCGAGCGGCGAGAACTTCTTGACGCCGTGCTTCTCGAGCACTTTGAGCAACTCGCGCTCGGTCAGCTCGACGCCTTCCACCAGCGCCTTGACGCTGGCATCCAGCGAATTGCGCAGCTCGGCGCCGACCGTTTCGAGCGCGCGGTGCATGTTGTCGGCGACCTGGAGGACATCGCGAGCGAAACCGGTGATGCCGTAGCTGCGGGCGTCGGCGACTTCGCGCTCAGTGCGCTTGCGCAGGTTTTCCATTTCGGCGAGCGTACGCAGCAGCTTATCCTTGAAGTCGCCGGCGGCGGCGAGCGCGGCGGTGACCTGGGCGGCAGGCACCATTTCCGCCTGATCCTGCCCCGCGCCTTCGGCAGGCTGCGTCGCGACTTCGTCGTTTCCGGCGTCCTGAGGCTTCATTGGTTTCGCCCGATGCTGCTTGGCGTGGATATCAGGGTTTGGCGGCCAAAAATCAAGCGATCCGGACCGCGATGCCGGCTTTTGGAAGAAGATCGGGTCAAAAATCAGGTCGCGAGCAGCCGGCTCACCACCTTGGCGGTGTAGTCCACCATCGGGATCACCCGCGCGTAATTCAGCCGGGTCGGACCAATCACGCCGACTACGCCGACGATACGGCCGGAACCGTCGCGATACGGCGCGATGATGGTCGAGGAACCGGACAGCGAGAACAGCTTGTTCTCCGAACCGATGAAGATACGGACGCCCTCGGCGCGGTCGGCGCGGCCCAGCAGGTCGATCAGGCTGCGCTGGGTTTCCAGCGCGTCGAACAGCGATCGGACGCGCTCGAGATCCTCGACCGCCCTGAGATCCTCGAGCAGGTTGGCGTGACCGCGCACGATCAGCCGGCGGTCGTCGGTTTCGCCGCCGGACCAGCTAGCGAGCCCGGCCGAAATCACCTTCTTGGTGAGTTGATCGAGCTCGGCCTCGCCTTGCTTGACTGCGCGTTCGATCTCGGTCGACAGATCGCCCAATGTCTTGCCGCGGATGCGCGCGTTCAGGAAATTTGAGGCCTCCGTCAGCGACGAGGTCGGCAGGCCGGCCGGCACATTCAGGACGCGATTCTCGACCTGGCCGTCTTCGGCGACCAGCACGGCGAGCGCCCGCTCCGGCTCGAGCCGCACGAATTCGACGTGCTTGAGCCGCACATTGGCCTTGGCGGTCAGCACGATGCCGGCCGAGCGCGTCAGGCCCGAGAGCATCTGCGTGGTTTCGGTCAGGATCGTTTCGAGCGACTTCGCGGTGCCGGTGGCGGCGACCTGCGCCTCGATGCTGCGGCGGTCGACTTCGGTGAGGTCGCCGACCTGCATCAGCGCGTCGACAAAGAAACGCAGGCCCAGCTCGGTCGGCAGCCGGCCCGCCGAGGTATGCGGCGCCCAGATCAGGCCGAGATGCTCGAGGTCCGACATCACATTGCGGACCGATGCAGGCGACAGGGCGATCGGCAGGATGCGCGCCAGATTGCGCGAGCCGACCGGCTCGCCGGTGGTGAGGTAGCTCTCGACGATATGGCGGAAGATCTCGCGCGAGCGCTCGTTGAGCGCCGCGAGGCTCACTTGTGTCGCGCCGATCGGTACGTCGTGGGAGGCCACACACAAATCCTTCAGTTCACGGCACAATTGACCATTCGGTGGCTCTTGTTCAAGTCGGGCCAACGGTTATGGTGCCGATCAGAACAATAAAGCCCTGCGGGAGAGCGCTTTGAGGCCCAGCCGCCGACAACCCGACGAATTGCGTCCCGTTTCGCTCGAGCGGGGCGTCGTCAAATACGCCGAAGGCTCCTGCCTGGTGAAGTTCGGCGACACCCACGTTTTGGTGACGGCGAGCCTCGAAGAGCGCCTGCCGCCGTGGCTCAAGGGCCAGGGCCGCGGCTGGGTCACCGCGGAGTACGGCATGCTCCCGCGCGCCACCGCCGAGCGCACCCGCCGCGAAGCCTCCGCCGGCAAGCAAGGCGGCCGCACCGTCGAGATCCAGCGCCTGATCGGCCGTTCGCTGCGTTCGGTGATCGATCTGCAGGCGCTCGGCGAGCGCCAAATCACGATCGACTGCGACGTCATCCAGGCCGACGGCGGCACGCGCACCGCCTCGATCACCGGCGCCTGGGTCGCGCTCGCCGATTGCCTGACCTGGATGAAGGCGCGCGACATGATCCGCGCGCCGGTGCTGCGCGACCACATCGCCGCAGTGTCGTGCGGCGTGTTCAAGAATACCGCCGTGCTCGATCTCGACTACGCCGAAGACTCGCAGGCCGAGACCGACGCCAATTTCGTCATGACCGGCACCGGCAACATCGTCGAGATCCAGGCCACCGCGGAGAAGACCCCGTTCAGCCAGGATCAGTTGCTGGCGCTGCTCGAGCTGGCGCGCAAAGGCATCGAGCGCCTGGTTGGCTTGCAGAAGCTGGCCGTCGCGTAGCCGCGGCGCGCTTTGACATGACGAAGAGCGCTCACCGCCAACTGACAGGCAAGGTCGTCATCGCCACCCACAATCCGGGCAAGCTCGCCGAGATGCGCGATCTGCTGGCGCCGTACGGCATCGAGACGGTGTCGGCCGGCGAATTGAAGCTCGCCGAGCCGGACGAAACCGGGAAAACTTTCGCCGACAATGCCTGCCTCAAGGCGGGCGCCGCGTCGCAGAGCACCGGCCTGCCGGCGTTCGCCGACGATTCCGGTTTGGCCGTCAAGGCGCTCGGCGGCGCGCCCGGCATTCATTCCGCGCGCTGGGCCGGGCCGGGCAAGGACTTCGCCAGCGCGATGGCGGAAATCGAGCGACTGCTCGAGGAGAAAAAAACCAGCGACCGCCGCGCGCAATTCGTCGCCGCGCTCTGTCTCGCCTGGCCGGACGGCCACGTCGAACGGTTCGAGGCGCGGGTCGACGGTACATTGGTGTGGCCGCCGCGCGGCGAGCAGGGCTTCGGCTACGATCCGATCTTCCTGCCCGACGGCCACGCCCGCACCTTCGGCGAGATGAGCGCGCAGGAAAAACATGGGTTGCCGCCGCTCGGCCAAGGCCTGTCGCATCGCGCGCGCGCCTTCGTCGAACTCGCGGACGCCTGTCTGCGTTGAGCTTGCGGGAGTTCGAGATCATTACAATTTTAGCGATCCGGCACAGCAATCTTTGCATTGCCCCTGTAATGCAGATGCGGCGCGGGCTAGTATGGTTAACATGATTGTCGAGCAAACGGCGTTTCGGTCCGGACAGGAGTTCGGCGTTTATCTGCATTGGCCGTTCTGCCTGTCGAAGTGTCCGTATTGCGACTTCAACAGCCATGTGCGGCACGCCGCCGTCGATCAGTCGCGTTACGTGCGCGCGTTCGAGAGCGAGATCGCGGCAACCGCCGCGCGCGTGCCCGGCCGCACCGTGTCGACGGTGTTTTTCGGCGGCGGCACGCCGTCACTGATGGAGCCGGCAACGGTCGGCGCCATTCTCGACGCGGTGGCCCGGCATTGGACCGTGTCGCCCAATGCCGAAGTCACGCTCGAGGCCAATCCGACCAGCGTCGAGGCGACGCGCTTTCGCGGCTTCCGTGCCGCGGGCGTCAACCGGGTTTCGCTCGGCGTCCAGGCGCTCGACGACGTCGCGCTCAAGGAGCTCGGCCGCCTGCACACCGCGCGCGAGGCGCTCGAGGCGGTTGCGGTCGCACGGTCGATCTTCAAACGTTATTCGTTCGACCTGATCTATGCGCGGCCGCGCCAGAACGTGCAACAATGGTCGGTCGAGCTCAAGCGCGCGATCGGCGAGGCGGCCGAGCATCTTTCGCTCTACCAGCTCACGATCGAGCCGGAGACGCCGTTCTTCAATCTGCACAAGGCGGGCAAACTGGCGACGCCGAACGACGACGTCGCGCGCGAGCTATACGACGTCACGCAAGAGATCTGCGCCGCCGCCGGCCTGCCGGCCTATGAGATTTCCAACCACGCGCGTCCCGGCGCCGAGTGCCGGCATAATCTGGTTTACTGGCGCGGCCACGAATACGCCGGGATCGGCCCCGGCGCCCATGGCCGGCTCAACATCCGCGCGCACCGCCACGCCACCGAAACCGAGAAGCGTCCGGAAGCCTGGCTGATGCGCGTCGAGTCGCTCGGCCATGGCGTCACCGTCGACGACCGACTGACGGCGACTGAAGAGGCCGACGAATATCTGATGATGGGGCTGCGGACTTCGGAAGGCATCTCGCCGCAATATTTCGAGAACCTCGCGGGCCGGCCGCTCGATCCCTTGCGGATTTCGAATCTGCATTCGGAAGGCGCGGTCGAAACCACCACCGCCGGCCGGCTGCGCGTGACGCAGGCCGCTTTCCCGCTGCTCGACGCCGTGGTTGCCGACCTTGCGGCGTAAGGTCAGGTGCCGGGCGCGAACGACCGCGGCGCCGGGCTGACGACCTGGCTGCCCGACGGACTGACCTGCAGCACCGCCAGCCCGCGTTCGTTGGTGCCGTCAGGACGCAGCCGGAAAATTCCGTCGATGCCCGAAAAGCCGGCGGCATTGGACAGCACCTGCTCGCTGAAGCCCTGTTGCGGCCCTTGCGTCTTGACCAGCGCCGCGACGAGAGCGACCGCATCGTATGCGAGCGTTGCGGTGCGCACCGGCTCGTTGCCGTAGCGGCCGCGATAGCGCTGCGCGAAAGCGCGAAAGCCCGTCGAATCCGGCGCGGCATACCAGCCGCCGTTGAGCGCCGAATTCGCGAACAGCCGCTGATCTTCCCACAGCCCGGTACCCAGCAGTTGCAGCCGACGCAGATTGACGCCGCCCGTCGTCAAGGCCTGCACCACCTGCGGCACGGCGTCGGCGCCGTCCGGCAGGAACAGCGCGTCGCCCTGGTTCGCCGCCTGCGCGATCCGGCGCACCGGCTCACCCATGCGTGCCGCGTCGGCCGGATAGCGCTCGAGCGCGACGACGCGCCCGCCGCGACGCGCCACCGCCTGCTGGAACGCGGCTTCGACCACCGCGCCATAGGCGTTGTCCGGCACCAAAGCCACGAACGAGCGCTTGCCGCGCGATACCGAGTAATCGACGATGCGGTGAACGTCGGATTCCGGCAGGAAGCTCAGAAGATAGACGCCACGCGCGGCGACGTTGGCGTCGGTCGAGAACGCGATCACCGGCACGCCGCGCGGACGCGCGACCTGCCCGACCGCGCTGACCGACGAAGCGAACAACGGCCCGATGATGATCTGCGCGCCTTCGGCGATCGCTTGCTGCGCGCCGGCTTGCGCGCCCTGCGGCGTGCCGGCGTCGTCCTTCACCAGAAGCTGGATGCCCGGATTCTTGAATTCGGCGAGCGCCATTTCCGCGGCATTTTTCATCGATTGCGCGGCGGTGCCGGCATTGCCGCTCGCGGACAAAGGCAGGATCAGCGCGACGCGAACCAGGCCGTCGCCGATCAATCCGCCGGGCGGCCCCTCGATCACCTGCTGGCCGGGCGGCGGCCCCGCCGCGTCGGGCGGGCCGAAAGTGCTGGCGCAGGCGGCAAGCGCCGAGACGGCGAGCACGGCAAATGCCGAACGCCACGCAAAGCCGCGCTCCGTCGCCGTATCGTGTCGCGACAATCGCGGCATCGCCGCTCCCCCCAAAGGCCTGCGATTTGGCCAGCGACTTGGCCTGCGACCTTAGTCGATCAGACCCGCAGCCCTCAGTGTGCTGCCATGTAAAATACTGTCGCCGAAAAGTTAAGTAAATGAAAAGAATAAAGAATTCGTCTTGCGGTGACGCCCTGCGGCGGCGCGACTAGAGTGCCGCAATGGCCAAATCGCAGAAAACCGGGGCGCCGGCGCCGCGCCGCTACAGCGTCGGCGGCGTCGCAGCGGAGGCCCCGGCATTGCCGGGCGGCCTCTATCTCGTTGCGACGCCAATCGGAAACTTGCGGGATGTGACGTTGCGGGCGCTCGAAACGCTGGCCGCGGCCGACCTGATCGCGTGCGAGGACACCCGCGTAACGCGGCGGCTGCTCGAGCATTACGGGATCGGCACGCCGGTGACGCGCTATCACGAGCACAATGCCGGCGAAGCGCGGCCGAAAATTCTGGCGCGGCTCGCGGGCGGCGCAAGCGTCGCGCTGGTGTCCGACGCGGGCACGCCGCTGATCTCCGATCCGGGCTACAAGCTGGCGCGCGACGTGAGCGCCGCCGGTCACATGGTGACGGCGATACCGGGCGCGTCGTCGGTGCTGGCGGCGCTGTCCGTCGCCGGCCTGCCGACCGACCGCTTCTTCTTTGAAGGATTCCTGCCGCCGAAAGACGTCGCACGCGGCAAGCGAATCGCCGAGCTCGCGCGCATGCCGGCCACCATCGTCCTGTTCGAAAGCGGGCCGCGGCTGGCCGCCACGCTAGCCGATCTGGCCGCCCAATGGGGTGCCCGTTCGGCCGCGATCTGCCGCGAACTGACCAAGTTGCACGAGGAAGTGCGGCGCGGCGATCTTGCCGCATTGGCGCGTCATTACGCGCAGGGCGCCGAAACCCGCGGCGAAATCGTCATCGTGATCGAGCCGCCCGATCCCGGCCGGGACGCCGCCATCGACCTCGACGATCTGTTGCGCGGCGCGCTGGGCCGCGTTTCGGTTAAGGACGCGGTCGGCGAAGTTGCGGCCGCGACCGGCCGGCCGCGCCGCGAGATTTATCAGCGCGCGCTGGAGTTGACGAAAGCGGCGGGCGATGGCGCGCAAAATTAGTCTCCGGCCCGCGCGTGCGCCGCGACCCGAGAAGGCCGCCGCGTTTCGCGTCGGCATCTCGGCGGAAAGCCGCGCCGCCGCCTACCTGGTCGCCAAGGGCTACCGCATCCTGGCGCGGCGTTGTAAAAGCCCACTCGGCGAGCTCGATATCGTGGCGCGGCGGCGCAAGACTTTGATCTTTGTCGAGGTCAAGGCGCGCGCCACGCTCGACGATGCCGCGCAATCCGTCAGCGAGCGGCAGCGCGCGCGCATCGCGGCCTGCGCCGAAGCCTGGCTCGCGAACTATCCGCAGCCGGATGTGCTCGACATGCGGTTCGACGCGATGCTGGTCGCGCCCGGCACGATGCCGGGGCACATTCCGGCGGCATTTGGAAACTAGCTTAAGCGGACAGCCGATCGAAGAACTGATCGACCTGGGCTCTGATGCGTCCGGCGACGTTGCCGAGATCGTCCGCCACCGACTTCACGCCGTCGGCGCTCGAGCGCGTATCGTTGGCCGCGGCGCCCAACAGGCTGACTTCCTCGGCGGTTTCCACCGTGCGCTGCGCCGCGATTTCGACGCCGCGCGCAATCTCTTGCGTCGCCGCGCCCTGCTCGGTCACCGCCGCGGCAATGGCGCCGCTGATGTTGCCGATCTCGCGAATGGTACGTTCGATCGCGCCGATCGCCTCGATCGAACGGCGCGTCGCGTGCTGCATGCCGGCGATCTGCGCGCTGATTTCTTCCGTGGCGCGACCGGTCTGCCCGGCGAGCGCCTTGACCTCGCCGGCGACCACCGCGAATCCGCGACCGGCTTCACCGGCGCGCGCCGCTTCGATCGTCGCGTTGAGCGCGAGCAGATTGGTCTGCTCGGCGATGTCGGTGATGAGCTTGACCACGTCGCCGATCCGCGCCGCGGCTTCGTCCAGCTCCTTGACCGCGAGATTGGTGCGCTCGGCGTTGTAGACGGCCTTACTGGCTATTCCATTGGCCTGCTCGACCTGGCGCTCAATCTCGTTGACCGAGGCGGAAAGCTCGTCGGTGGCCGATGCAATGTCGCGGACATTCGACGAGGCCTCCGCGGAAGCCGCCGTGGCACGTCCGGTTTTTTTGGCGGCAACGTCGGCGGCGCCGGCGAGTTCGGTCGACGCCGCGAGCATTTGGTCGGAAATCCGGCCGAGCTCGGCGAGCGTGGTCTCGACCTCCGCGGAGAAGTTCGCGATCTCGCTGGACATCGTTTCCTGGCGCTTCGTCCTCGCTTGCGCGTCTTCGACGACGGTGCGGTTGAGTTCGACATTGCTCTGCATCGCGCGCTTGAACACCGCAATCGAGCGCGCCAGCGCGCCGATCTCGTCCCGCCGCTCGCTGTACGGCACATCGATCGAGCCGTCGCCGGCGGCGACCGCCTCGGTCACATCGGTAATTTTTTCCAGCGGTCGCGTGATGCCACGCGAGATCAACAGGGCGCCCGCCGCCGCCAGCAGACCGGCAAACACCGCAAGCGCTGACAACAGCCAGGCGGTCCGGTCGATGTCTTCGTCGAGCGCGGCATAGACGCGCTCGGCGCGCCGCGTATAAAGATCTGTGAGCTGCTCGAGGTCCGTGTTGAGCGCCTTGCGGATGCTGCGGTTGGCCTCGTTGTCGCCCCACCGGCGACCCTCCGCCGGGCTGACCTCGGTGCCGAGCCGCGCCAATTCGTCGCGGAATTCGACGAATTGCGTTATCCGCTTGGAGAACTGCGTGAACAACGCTGCGTCGTCGGCAAGCACCGAGCGTTGCCAGTGGCCGATCACCTGGACCATCTGCCGGTTGAACCTCCGGATTCCTTCGGCGTAGACCGTCGAGGTCTCGAGGTCCGCCGACATGTAGACGCCGCGCGATTCCATGACCACCGCGTAAATCAGCGAATTGACCTTCTCGACATTGAGGGTGCCGGCATTGGCGGATTCGAATTCATCGGTCAGCGCTGCGTGGTGGCGCGCGTTCAAGACCGCGACCACCGCAAGCGCACTGGTGATGGTGGCCATCAGCGTAAAGATCGCATAGAGCTTTGCGGCGATCGAAAGTTTTGGCAAAGTCAAAGAATCCCCCACCTTGAAAGCCAGGCGCCTAACCTCGCGATTATGGGGAGAAAATGTTAACGACTTGTTTGCCTTAACGACGCGTTAGCGCCAGAATCCGGCCGGGCCACAAAAGCGATAGCCAAAAAGCGACCATGAGCCTGAATGTTGCCGTGCAAATGGACCCGATCGAGCGGATCAATATCCGCGGCGATTCGACCTTTGCCTTGCTGCTGGAAGCGCAGAAGCGCGGCCATCGCCTGTCTTATTACACGCCGGACCGGCTGGCTTTGCTTGGCGGCAAGGCCTTTACCACCGCCGCGCCGATCACCGTGCGCGACAGCGCGGGCGACCACTTCAAGCTGGGCGATTTCAAGCGCGGTTTGCTGAGCGATTTCGATGTGATCCTGCTGCGCCAGGATCCGCCATTCGACCTGTCCTACATCTCAACCACGCACATGCTCGAGCGTGTCCACCCCAAGACCCTGGTGGTCAACGATCCGGCCCATGTCCGCAATGCGCCTGAAAAGGTGTTCGTCACCGAGTTTCCCGAGCTGATGCCGCCGACCTTGCTCACCCGCGATCTCGCGGAGATCAAGGCGTTCCGCGCCGAGCACGGTGATATCGTGATGAAGCCGCTGTACGGCAAAGGCGGCGAGGCGGTGTTCCGGCTGGAGAAAACCGACCTGAATTTCGGTTCGCTTTTTGACCTGTTTGCCGCAACCTTCCGCGAGCCGTGGGTGGTGCAGAAATTCCTTCCCAACATCAAGCACGGCGACAAACGCATCATCCTGGTCGACGGCGAGTTTGCCGGCGCGGTCAACCGTGTGCCGGCGCCCGACGATCTGCGCTCCAACATGGTGCGCGGCGGCTCGCCGAAGGAAACCGAGCTGACCAAGCGCGAGAAGGAGATCTGCCAGGCCATTGGCCCAGCGCTGCGCCAGCGCGGCCTGCTGTTCGTCGGCATTGACGTGATAGACGGCTTCCTCACCGAGATCAACGTCACCTCGCCGACCGGCATCCGCGCCATCAAGAACCTCGGCGGGCCGGATGTCGCCGCGGCGGTCTGGGACAAGATCGAGGAAAAACGGCGCGGCTAGGCCGCTGGCCTAGCGCATACCCGCCGACGCCATGCAGCTTTCGGCGCGGGGCTATCACCGCGTGCTGCGCGTCGCGCGCACGCTCGGACCTAAACGGCGCCGACAAATTCGGCCGCGTCCATCTCGCCGAGGCGCTGTCGTACCGCGCGCTCGCCGATGAAGTGCGCCGCGCGCGGCCTGAGCGCGCCGCATCGTTAACCGCGCCTTCACCACGTTCGAACGCGCCGCTCCCTGCGCCGGCGCAAAACCCGCCTTTGGCCCAGCAATAGCAAGGGTATCGCAACATTCGGCGCGCCAAATGCGCGGATGCGGCGGCCCAAACTCGACCCCACGGTGCGCGCGGCGCGCAACCGGCGCGCGCTGATCCTGTTCGGCCGCGCCGTCGTCACCACGCTCGCGATGATTTCGATGACGCTCGGCTTTCTCGCGGGCATCCGGCTGCGCGCCGCGGCCTACGATCCTCACGCTTATGCGATCGGCGCCAGTGCCTTGTGCGCCGCGGCGATGGCGGCGGCGGCATTCCTGTTGATGCGGCTCCGCTTCGCCCGCATCCGCGCGCGCGCTCACGAAGCGCGCATCGAGGAATTGTCCGACCGCAATTGGGAGCTGCACGAAGCCGAGATGCGCGCGCTCGGGCTGGCGCGCGAGAAGGCCGAGGCGGCGAGCCGTGCCAAGTCGCGCTTCCTCGCCACCGTGTCGCACGAGATCCGCACGCCGCTCAACGGCATTCTCGGCATGACCGGGCTGCTGCTCGACACCGCGCTGACGCCGGAACAGACGACCTACGCGCATGCCGCCAGGCGCTCGGGCGAGACATTGCTGTCGCTGATCGAGGAAGTGCTCGATTTCTCCAAGATCGAAGCCGGTAAGCTCGACGTCGAGCCGCGGGCTTTTTCGCTGCGTGAACTGCTCGAAGACACCATCGAGCTGGTGGCGCCCCGCGCGCAGGAGAAAGGTCTCGAGATCGGCAGCCTGATCGACGAGCGGCTGCCGCACTGCGTCCATGGCGACCCGGCGCGATTGCGCCAGGTCCTGCTCAATCTCATCGGCAACGCCATCAAGTTCACAGAAGCCGGTGGCATCAGCGTGGTGGCCGAGCCGGACGGCGAGATCGACCGCGTGCGTCTCTCGGTGCGCGACACCGGGATCGGACTGAGCACCGCCGATCCGGCGCGCATTTTCGAGGAATTCGAGCAGGCCGACGGCTCATCGACACGAAAGTTCGGCGGCACCGGGCTGGGGCTCGCGATTTCGAAACGCATCGTCGAGCGCATGGGCGGCACGATCGGTCTCGACAGCGCGCCGGGCGCCGGTTCGACGTTCTCCTTCAACCTGCCGTTGCCCGCGATCGAGACGCCCGCAGCGCCGGCGCCGGATTTCGCCGGCCGCTCGTATCTGGTGGTCGCCGCCGAAATTACCGCGGCATCGTTGTTGGCGCGGCAACTCGCGGCGTGGGGCGCCACCATTGCGATTGCCGCGAACGAGCACACCGCGGTCGGCAAGCTCGCCGAACAGCCGTGGGACGCTATGCTGGTCGATCATGCGCTGGCGTCGCAGATGTCGGCAGTACGCCAGCCCGCCGGGGTCAATGCCGCGCGGCGGATCGTCCTGATCGCGCCGGGCCAGCGCCACGCGCTCGATGCGCTGCGCGCGGGGGGTTTCACGGACTACCTGATCAAGCCGGTGCGCGCCGCCTCGCTCGCCGCGCGGCTTGCCGGCAGCGGCGGCGCCGAACACGCCGAGGCCGATCTGGCGCTCGAGCCTTCACCGCCGATCGCCGGCGATTTCCCCGACGACGACACGCCGCCGAAACAACTGTCGGTTCTGATCGCCGAGGACAACGAGATCAACGCGTTATTGACCCGCGCGCTGCTGACCCGGCTCGGTCACCAATCCACGGTGGTGGCGGACGGCGCGGCGGCCCTTGCCGCCTGGAGCGCGGCGCGGAACTTGGCGCAAGATTTCGATTTGGTCCTGATGGATCTGCACATGCCGGAGCTCGACGGCCTCGAGGCCGCCCGCCGCATCCGGGCACAGGAAGCCGGGGCCGGGCCCCGCACGCCGATCTACGCGCTCACCGTCAATGCGTTCGACGCCGACCGGCAGGCGGCGCTCGACGCCGGGATGGACGGCCTTCTGGTCAAACCCCTCGACCGCGATGCGCTCGGCGCGGTTCTCCACAGCCTGGCGAGGCCAGTCCGCGCGGATTTGCCCGCACTTGCGCGCTAGCGGCACGCTGCACAAATTGTCATAAATCCGCCGGCCGGCGCATGGTGTAAATGCGCCTGCGAATCGGATTCGTATCTGAGACGCGAAAGAGAACCAGCGACGATGCAAGATCGAGCCTCTCCCCCCCGGCTGCTCGAACGGCTGCGGCCTTCGCCTGTGCCCGGCGTTCCCGGCCTGCTGCCCCAATTGCAGGCCTATGGCGGGCTGCAGGCTTGGGCTGCGCGCGCGCAGGCCCCGCTGCAATCGCTCGGCCGGATCGGGCCGCTCGAGGTCCGTCTCGCGCAAACCGCGGCTGAAGTGCGCCAGGCGCAGAAACTGCGCTATCGCGTGTTCTACCAGGAAGGCTCGGCTCTGCCAGATCCGGCGCGGGTGTTCGCGCGGCGCGACATCGATGCGTTCGACGCCATCTGCGACCATCTCCTCGTGCTCGATCATTCCGCGAGCGACAACCGCCGCGGCAAGCAGCCCGCAGTGGTCGGCACCTACCGCCTGTTGCGCCAGCAGGTGGCCGACGATTACGGCGGCTTCTATACGTCGGCCGAATTCGACGTCGCACCTTTGATCGAACGGCACCGCGACCTGCATTTCCTTGAGCTCGGCCGTTCCTGCGTGCTGCCCGCCTTTCGCAACAAGCGCACCGTCGAGCTGCTGTGGCACGGCATCTGGACCTATGTGCTGCAGAACCGGCTCGACGTGATGTTCGGCTGCGCCAGCCTCGACGACACGGATCCGCAGCGCCTCGCATTGCCGCTGTCGTTCCTGAATCACTACGCGCGCGCGCCGGAGCCCTGGCGCGCCCGCGCGCTGCCCGGCCGCTATGTCGAGATGAACCGGATGTCGAAAGAGTCGATCGATCCGAAGGCGGCGTTGCGCGCGTTGCCGCCGCTGGTCAAAGGTTACCTGCGGCTGGGCGCCTATATCGGCGACGGCGCGGTGGTCGATCATCAGTTCGGCGCCACCGATGTGCTGATCGTGATGCCGATCAGCGCGCTCAACAAGCGCTACATCGCGCATTTCGGCGCCGGCGCCGAGCGCCACGCCACCTGATTTAATTCAAAGCCGCCGCAGCGCGACTTCCTCGACGCGGTGGCTTGCGCTCTTCTTCAGGATGAGATCGGCGCGCTGGCGGGTCGGCAGGATGTTCTCGTGCAGATTGACGAGATTGATCCGGTCCCAGATCGTGGTGGCGGTGTTTTCGGCTTCCTGATCGGACAGGCTCGAGTAGCGGTGGAAGTACGATTTCGGGTCGCGGAACGCCGTGCTGCGCAGGGTCAGAAAGCGGTCGACATACCAGGCCTTCAGCACGTTCTCGTCGGCGTCGAGATAGACCGAGAAGTCGAAGAAGTCCGACACGAACGGAATCGCTCTGCCCTCCTTGGGCAGACGGCCGGTCTGCAGCACGTTCAAACCCTCCACGATCAGAATGTCGGGCCGGTCGACCTCGATCCACTGGTTCGGCATCACGTCATAAATGAGATGTGAGTAGATCGGCGCGCGCACCGGCCGCCGGCCGGCCTTGAGCTCGGACAGGAAGCGCAGCAGCGCCGGCAGGTCGTAGCTTTCCGGAAAGCCTTTTTTCTCCATCAGGCTTTCGCGCTCGAGCACGGCGTTGGGATAGAGAAACCCGTCGGTTGTGACGATCTCGACCTTCGGCACGTTCGGCCAGCGCGCCAGCAGCGCCTGCAGCACGCGCGCCGTGGTCGACTTGCCGACCGCGACCGAGCCGGCGACGCCGATGATGTACGGCATCTTGACGTCTTCGGTGGCAAGAAAGCCCTGCTGCGCGCGGAACAGGCGCTGGGTCGCGGCGACATAGATCGACAGCAGGCGCGACAGCGGCAGGTAGATTTGCTCGACCTCCTCGATGTCGAGCCGGTCGTGCAGCGAACGCAGTTTGACGACCTCTTCCGAGGTCAGGGTCATCGGCGTGTCTTTGCGCAGCGCCGCCCACTCGGCGCGCGAAAACACGCGGTAGGGCGAGACGGTGTCGTCGGTGCGCTGTTCCATCCGTGCCAAGCCTAGCAGATCAGCGCCGCTTCTTCGGGCGGATTTTGCGCGCGGCCTTTTCCGCAAGCCCGGACTGGCCGGTGCGTTTGGCAAGCGCAGACTCGACGTCCTTGAGTGCCACGCCGCGCGCCTTGAGCAAAACGAGCAGATGGTAGAGCAGATCGGCGGTCTCCGCGACGACCCGCTGCTTGCTTTCGCCGACCGCGGCGAGCGCCGTTTCGAGCGCTTCCTCGCCGAGCTTTTTCGCGCAAGCATCGACGCCCTGGTCGAGCAGGCTGCGCGTATAGGACGCGCCGGCGCCCGCTTTGGCGCGCGCGGCGACGCGCTTTTCCAGATCGTGCAGAGTGAACTTGGCCATGCGGCTGAATAGCACTCCCGCCGTCACGGATCGAGCCGCATCGGCAGGCCGGCCTTCGCCATGTATTGCTTCGCCTCCCGCACGCTGTGCTCGCCGAAGTGAAAGATCGAGGCCGCCAGCACCGCGGTGGCGTGACCGTCGCGCACGCCCTCGACCAGATGATCGAGCGTGCCGACGCCGCCCGAGGCGATCACCGGGATATTGACGGCGTCGGCAACCGCGCGGGTCAGCGCAATGTCATA
The DNA here is from genome assembly GCA_038206695.1 of Hyphomicrobiales bacterium. Taxonomy (GTDB): domain Bacteria; phylum Pseudomonadota; class Alphaproteobacteria; order Rhizobiales; family Xanthobacteraceae; genus Pseudolabrys. The sequence goes on from JBBRAN010000008.1 coordinate 74,766, forward strand.
GCCCTTGCGGGTGCCGTCGCGATCCATCGAGGTCAGCAGAATTTCGCCGGCGCCGAGCGCGGCGACCTCTTTGGCATAGCCGACCGCATCGATCCCGGTCGCGTTGCGCCCGCCATGGGTAAAGATCTCCCAGCGCTCCGCCGCGCCGGACTTCGAAACTTTCTTGGCGTCGACCGCGACCACGATGCACTGGTCGCCGAATTTCTCGGCGGCCTCCTTGACGAAGTCGCGCCGCGCCACCGCCGCGGTGTTGATCGAGACCTTGTCGGCGCCCGATGCCAGCAGAGCGCGAATGTCGTCGATCGTGCGCACACCGCCGCCGACCGTCAAAGGCATGAAGCAGGCTTCCGCCGTCCGCCGCACGACATCGAGAATGATGCCGCGGTTTTCATGGCTCGCAGTGATGTCGAGGAAGCACAATTCGTCGGCGCCCGCCGCATCATAGACGATCGCCGATTCGACCGGGTCGCCGGCGTCGCGCAGGTTGACGAAGTTGACGCCCTTGACGACGCGGCCGTCCTTGACGTCGAGGCAGGGGATGATGCGGTCCTTGAACATGGCTAGGCCGCCGTGGCGTCGTGCAGGAGCTTCAATGCTTGCGCCGCATCGAGCCGGCCGTCGTAGAGCGCGCGGCCGGCGATGGCGCCGGCGAGCTTGCGGGCACGCGGCGCCAGCAGCGCCTTGATGTCCTCGATCGAGGCGAGCCCGCCCGACGCGATCACCGGGATCGTCACGGCTTCCGCGAGCGCAATCGTGGCGTCGAGGTTGAGACCCTTCAGCAGACCGTCACGCGAAATATCGGTGTAGACGATCGCGGCGACGCCGGCGTCCTCGAAGCGGCGCGCGATATCGAGCGCGGTCAGTTGCGAGACTTCGGCCCAGCCGTCAACCGCGACGCGGCCGTCGCGGGCATCGAGCCCGACCGCGACACGGCCGGGGAATTTGCCGGCGGCCTGCTTGACCAGCGCCGGATCGCGCACCGCGGCGGTGCCGATGATGACGCGGTCGACCCCCTTGCCGAGCCAGGCTTCGACCGTCGCCATGTCGCGCACGCCGCCGCCGAGCTGCACCGGAATTTCGATCACCTCGAGGATGCGCTCGACCGCCGCGGCGTTGACCGGCTTACCGGCGAACGCGCCGTCGAGATCGACGACATGCAGGTATTCGAAGCCCTGCGCGGCGAAAGCCTGCGCCTGCGCCGCTGGGTCACGATTGAAAATCGTGGCCCGCGCCATGTCGCCTTGTTCGAGGCGGACCGCGAGACCTTCCTTGAGATCGATGGCCGGGAAAAGGATCACGGCTTCCACTTAAGGAAGTTCGAGATCAAAGCGAGCCCGAGTTTCTGGCTCTTTTCCGGGTGGAATTGCGTGCCGACCATGTTGTCGCGGCCGACGATCGCGGTCAGCGCGCCGCCGTAATCGGCCTGCGCCACCAGATCGTCGCGCCGCGACGGCTTGAGCTCGTAGGAGTGCACGAAATAGGCGTGCAAGCCTTGCGCGCCGGTCGCAATGCCGTCGAGCAGCGGGTGTGGCCTCGCGACGTCCAGCGTGTTCCAGCCCATGTGCGGGACCTTCAAGGCTGGGGTGGATGGCGCGATGCGGTCGACCTCGCCGGCGATCCAGCCGAGACCCGGCGTCACTTCGTATTCGCGGCCGCGCTCCGCCATCAATTGCATGCCGACGCAGATGCCGAAGAACGGCTTGCCACTCTTGCGCACGCTTTGCTCGAGCGCGTCGACCATGCCGGGGATGGCGTCGAGCCCGCGGCGGCAATCGGCGAAGGCGCCGACGCCGGGCAGCACGACGCGGGACGCGCGCGCCACCTCGTCCGGGTCGTTGGTAACGACGATCGGCTCATCGTGTCCGCTCTCGCGCGCCGCGCGCTCGAAGGCCTTGGCCGCCGAGTGCAGGTTGCCGGAGCCGTAATCGACGATCGCGACGCTCATCGCGAGCCTCCCGGCTCCGGAAACAGGCCGATCACGTGTTCGGGCGACGGCGCGCCGCGCAACAACGGCGGCGGCGGCGCGGGCGCTGCTTTGGCGACGGGCGTCACCGGCTCGCGCGCGGCCCAGCGAGCGAAAAACCGCCGCTCAGCGCTCTCGATATCGGCGGCCACCACGACGCCGACGGTTTTCCATTTGCGCAAGCTAAACCGCCGCAACGTTCCGGCCTCGAAGCCGACCAAAAGCGCCAGCAACGCCATCGCGGCAAAACGCGGCGCCGAACCTGCGTCCAGCACATGCAGCAGGCCGGCGAGCCCGACGTTGACGGCGATATAACCGATCAGCACCAGCCACAGCCGGTGCGCCAGCATCCAGACCGGGCCGAGCAGGAATGCCCAGAAATAGAAGCCGTCGCGCACGAACACGAAGCGTTCCGGATCGGAAACGGCTTCGGCTCTGCGCCGCGGCGGCTCGTGCACGGTGTAGGTCGGCATTGTCTTTACTCGTTACCTGCTTGCCAGGCCCGCAAGCGCGGGCATCCCGGAATCGAGAAGCGCACAATATAAGCATTGAAGGCGCGCATGCTCGATCACCCGCCGAGCGAACCCTTGGTCGACGGCACCTCGTCTTTGGCGCGCGGATCGATCGCGACCGCGGCGCGCAGCGCCCGCGCCAGGCCCTTGAAGCACGCCTCGGCGATGTGGTGGTCGTTGGTGCCGTACAGGCATTCGGCGTGCAAGGTGATCCCGGCGTTCATCGCGAACGCCTGGAACCACTCCTGCACCAGTTCGGTATCGAACGTGCCGACCTTGTCGCGCACGAACTCCGCCTTGAACACCAGAAACGGCCGACCCGAAAGGTCGAGCGCGACGCGCGTCAACGCCTCGTCCATCGGGACGTGGACGTCGGCGTAGCGCATGATGCCCTTCATGTCGCCGAGCGCCTGCTTCACCGCCTGGCCGAGCGCGATGCCGACGTCCTCGGTCGTGTGGTGATGATCGATGTGCAGGTCGCCTTTGGCCTTGACCGTGATGTCGATGCGGGAGTGCCGCGCCAGAAGGTCGAGCATGTGGTCGAGAAATCCGATGCCCGTCGCAACCGTCGACGTGCCTTTGCCATCGAGGTCGACCGCGACCTCGATGTCGGTTTCCTTGGTCTTGCGCTTCACGGTGGCCGTCCGCATCGCGAATGATCCAAAATGGCCTTGTAAGACGCGCGCGTTTTATCAGGGGTTGCGCAGTTCGGCTACCCGGCGGCGGCTAATGATAACCGAGCAAATTGGGCAACCAGAGCGTGAGGCCCGGCACGAAGGCGATGATGAGCAAAACCACGGTCAACAGGCCGAGATAGCCGAGGATCGGCTTGACCGTGCTCTCGATCGGCACATTGCCGACCAGGCAGGCGCCGTAAAGGCCGAGCCCGAGCGGCGGCGCGAACAGGCCGATGCCCATGGCGACCACCAGGACGACGCCGAAATGCAGCGGGGCGATGCCGAGCGTGGCGGCGACCGGCACCAGCATCGGGCCGAAAATGATCAGCGCCGCGGCGCCCTCGAGCACCGAACCCATCACGATCAGGATCGCGATCGACAGCACCATGAAAACCCAGGTGCCGCTGGTCTGCGACAGGTGGACCAGTGCGTCGCCCATCGCGTGCGGAATCTGTTGCAGCGTCAGCACGAAGGCTAGCGATTGCGCGGCCGCCACGATGAACATGATGAGCCCGGAGCGGATCGCGGAGAGCGTGAAGCTGCGCACCGCCGCGCGCCAGCCGAGCTCGCGGAACACGATGGCGCCGACCACCAGCGCATAAAGCGCAGCAAAGGCCGAAATTTCCGTAGCGGTCGCAAAGCCCGACTTGAAGCCGCCGAAGATCAGCACCAGCAGCCCGACAGTGGCGGCGGCGCCGGTCCATAATTGCCTGAGCGAAATATGCGCGGTCGTCGAATCGCGGATGTCGGAGCGCACGCCGAACGCGATCGCGACCGCGATCAGCGCCGCCGCCATGATTCCGGCTGGCACTATGCCGGCCATGAACAGGCCGCCGATCGACAAATTGGCGACGAACCCGAGGATGATGAGGTTGAGGCAGGGCGGGATCGCCTCCGCCATCACCGCCGAGGCGGCGAGCAGCGCGACGGCGTTGCCGGGATCCTGCTTGGAACGCCGCGCCGCCGGCACCAGCACCGAGCCGACCGCGGCGACGTCCGCCATCTTCGAGCCGGAGATGCCGGAAAAGATCACCATCGACAGGACCATGACGACATTCAATCCGCCGCGCATGCGCCCGATCAGCCGCTCGAGCAGCGCGATGAGGCGAACCGACATGCCGTTGGCTTCCATCAGGTAGCCGACCAGGATGAAGAATGGGATCGCCAGCAGGACGAAATTGTCGATGCCGCGCGCCATCTGCTGGGCGAAAATCACACCCGGCAGCGCGCCGTCCGCCCAGATGTAGATCAACGCCGCCAGCGCCAGCGCAAAGCCGATCGCCATGCCGCCGCACATCGAGAGCGCAAAGCCAAGCAACATCAGAACGCCGGAGGGTGGCACACTGCGCGGCGCGACGGCGTTCCACGCAAACCACAGGACGAGCAAGGCGCCGACGATTGCAAAGGCCTGCGCCACGTCACGTACTCCGCGGCGAAGGAATTGATCGACCGCGAACACCGTCATGCAGATGGCGCCGACGCCCATCGGGTAAAACGTCCATTCGAGCGCCAGGCCGGAACCGGTGGTCTGTCCGGTCGTGATATAACCGAGCTCCATTGCGTGATATGCGACGTAGCCACAGATCACCGCGATGAGCAGCCCGGCCACCGCATCGATCAACCGCCGCGCCTGCGACGGAACCCGATCAACGAAAAACGACACGCCAGCATTCTCGCCGCGCGCCAGCGCACTGGCCGCGCCAAAGAAGCTCGAGCCGACCATCAGGCCGCGAGCGACGTCATCCGACCATTCCACCGGCGCGTTGAACAGCGAGCGCAACGTCACCGAGCCGATCACGACCGCGAGGTCCGCCGCCAGCAACACCGCCGCAGCGGCGTCGGTGAAGCTGAGCAGCAGGCCCAATGGCATTCGAACGCCGACTTCCGGCGTGGTTGTGGCAGTCACCACGAACAAGATCTCAGACGCTGGTCGATTTGATCTTGTCGACCACCGCCTTGGCGTCAGGATGTTGCTTGATGAAGTTTTCCGCCTGCGGTTCGCAGCGCTTCTTGAACGCGGCTTTATCGCATTCCGAAACGCTGACGCCCCTCTCCTTGAGCAGCGCGAGCGCTTCCTTCTCGACCGCCAGACCGTGCGCCCGCGTGTCGGCCGCCGCTTTTTGCGTGGCGGCGATGAAAGCGTCGCGGGTTTTTGGCTCCATCTTCTTGAAGGTCGCATCGCTGAAGTAGATCGCCAGCGGTGAGAAATTATGCTGGGTCAACGAGTAGAATTTCGAGGTTTCGTAGAACTTGCTCGCGACGATGGTCGGCGGATCGTGCTCGACACCGTCAAGCACGCCGGCCTGCAGTGCGGTGTAGACTTCGCCGAACGCCAGCGGCGTCGCGGCGGCGCCCATCAACCGCAGACATTCGGTGATGATCGGGTTAGGCAGCGTGCGGATCTTGATGCCGGTCAGATCGGCCGGCTCCTTCACAGCCTTCTTGCACAGCACGCTACGGGCGCCGAAGTTGTAGGCCCAGGCAACGATGCGGATATTGGCGCCCTTGAGCAGCGCGTCTTCGATCGGCTTCGCCGCGCCGGCACCGAACGCTTTGGTCTGTTGCGGGAAGCTGTCGAACATGTAGCCGACGTCGAACACGCCGACCAGCGGCACCAGGTTCGCCGAGATCGACGAACCCGACACCATCATGTCGATGACGCCGAGCTTGACCGAGTTGATGACATCGATCTCCTGGCCGAGCTGGTTCGACGGGAAGAATGCGACCTCGACTTGTTCGGACAGACCGTCGCCTTTGATGTGTTTGACGAGGTTGTCGTAATAGACGCGGCCATTGGCGTATTTCGGGTCGTCCTGTTGCGACGACGACAGCCGCATCTTGATCGGCGCCGCTTTCGCGGTGCCGAGGATGGCAGGCGCAAAAACGGCGCCGAGCGGAATGGCGCTGGCGCCCTTCAAAAGCGAGCGGCGGTCGATCGAAAGCTTCCTCATGGACGTTTTCTCCCCGGTGGCGGCCCTTTTCGGGCCGGTTCTGTTGATCTTAGTCATAGGATGACATGAGAACTTGCGCCCGGTCCAGCCCGCCCGCTTGCGGCGGATTGTAACCGGCACCGCCACCGCCTACATCGCTCCCCATGCAACAGAACTTGCAGCAGAGCTCATCGGCCGACCTTTGGCACGGCACCACGATCCTGACGGTCCGCAAAGGCGGGCTGGTCGCGGTCGGTGGCGACGGCCAGGTCTCGATCGGCCAGACCATCGTCAAGGCCAACGCCAAGAAAGTGCGCAAGCTCGGCAAAGGTGACGTGATCGGCGGCTTCGCCGGCGCGACCGCCGATGCCTTCACTTTGTTCGAGCGGCTCGAAGCCAAGCTCGAGCAGTATCCCGGCCAGCTCACCCGCGCCGCAGTCGAGCTCGCCAAGGACTGGCGCACCGACCGCTACCTGCGCCGGCTCGAGGCGATGATGCTCGTCGCCGACGACAAAGTGTCGCTGGTGCTGACCGGCACCGGCGACGTGCTCGAGCCGGAAGCCGGCGTCGCCGGCATCGGCTCCGGCGGAAATTACGCGCTAGCCGCCGCCCGCGCGCTGCTCGACGGCCCGCTCGACGCCGAGACGATCGTGCGCAAGTCGCTCGATATCGCCGCCGATATCTGCGTCTACACCAACCGCAACGTCACGATCGAGACGTTGAAGACAGCCTGACGGGCGTGTGGCGTATCGCAACAAAGGCCAGTAATGAGTGACTTCTCTTTTTCTCCCCGCGAGATCGTCTCCGAGCTCGACCGCTTCATCGTCGGCCAGACCGATGCCAAGCGCGCCGTCGCGATCGCCCTGCGCAACCGCTGGCGGCGCCTGCAGCTCGACGACAGGTTGCGCGAGGAAGTGCTGCCGAAGAATATCCTGATGATCGGCCCGACCGGAGTCGGCAAGACCGAAATTTCGCGCCGCCTGGCGCGGCTCGCCGGCGCGCCGTTCCTCAAGGTCGAAGCCACCAAATTTACCGAGGTCGGCTATGTCGGGCGCGACGTCGAGCAGATCGTGCGCGACCTGGTCGAGATCTCGATCGCGTTGACGCGCGAGCGAAAGCGCAAGGACGTCCAGGCCCGCGCCGAAAAGTCCGCCGAGGACCGCGTGCTCAACGCGCTGGTCGGCCCCGGCGCCTCGCCGGCGACGAGGGAATCGTTCCGCAAGAAATTGCGCGACGGCGAGCTCGACGACAAGGAAATCGAGATCGAAGTCCAGGCGGCCGGCGGCATGCCGATGTTCGAGATCCCTGGCATGCCCGGCGCGCAGATGGGCGCGGTCTCGATCGGCGACATTTTCGGCAAGATGGGCGGCCGCACCAAGACACGGCGCGTCAATGTCAAGGATTCGCACCCGATCCTGGTCAACGAGGAATCTGACAAGCTGCTCGACGACGAGCAGCTTGTGCAGGAATCGATCAGGGTGGTCGAGCAGAACGGCATCGTATTCCTCGACGAGATCGACAAGATCTGCGCGCGCGAGGGCCGCTACGAGGGCGGCGTGTCGCGCGAGGGCGTGCAGCGCGATTTGCTGCCGCTGATCGAAGGCACCACCGTCAACACCAAGCATGGCCCGGTGAAGACCGACCACATTCTGTTCATCGCGTCCGGCGCCTTCCACATCGCCAAGCCGTCCGACCTGCTGCCCGAGTTGCAGGGCCGGCTGCCGATCCGCGTCGAGCTGTCGCCGCTCAGCCGCGAGGACATGCGCCGCATCCTCACCGAGCCGGAGGCCTCGCTGATCAAGCAATATATTGCGCTGATGAAGACCGAAGGGCTCGACCTCGAATTCACCGACGACGCGATCGACGCGCTCGCTGACATCGCAGTCGCAGTCAACTCCTCGATCGAGAACATCGGCGCGCGACGCCTGCAGACCGTGATGGAGCGCGTGCTCGACGACGTGTCGTTCCGCGCCTCCGACCTCGACGGTCAGTCGGTCAAGGTCGATGCTGAATTCGTGCAGAAGCACATCGGCGACCTTGCCAAGAACGCCGATTTGTCGCGCTTCATCCTTTAATCAGTGCCGCTTCTTGCGCGACGATCGCCGCGACGGCGCGGGCTCCGTAACAGCGACCACATCCGATCCGGGGAACGTCTCTTCCAGGCCCTCTTCGAGCTTGCGCTCGAGCATGGCGTTGCGCGCCGCCTTTGCTTTTCGTTGCGTCCCGGCGCTCGCTGCCGATGCCGGGGGCTTTTGCTTTTTCTTCTTCTTGGCCATCGCCAACTCCGTGAAAGAGATTCAGCGCGCCCGCCGCACCCGCACGTATAGCGCACCTTCGCCGCCATGGCCGATGCCCGCGGTCTCGAACCCGATCACGTAATCGCGCAATTCCGGCAGGCTCAGCCATTGCGGCACCTGGCGGCGCAGCACGCCGCTCTTGCCGGTGATCACCAGAACGAGCTTGGCCTCGCGCGCGCTGGCGCGCTGCAAAAAGCGCGCGAGCGCGGAATGCGCCTCGCTTTGGGTGTGGCCGTGCAGGTCGAGCCGTGCGTCGATCGACGCCTTGCCGCGCGCGACGCGCTGCTTCTCGCGGCGGCCGAGCGTCACCAGCGGCGGGGCGGTTTTCGCCGGCTGCGACGCTGTTTTTGGCACGACCGGCGGCGATTTGATCCGCTGCGGCTTCGGCGTCGCGGCCGGCTCGTCGGCCTCGTCGGATGGCGCCGGCTGCTGGCGCAAAGGGGCGATTTTCTTGGTGAATTGCGACCACAGCGCGTGGTCGTCCTTGCTCAGGCGACGGCGGCTGCGGTCCGGTGGGGTCATGTGCCCGGCTTGCGCGGCTTCGGCAGCGGCACCGCGGCGTGTTCGTCCGCGTTGTCGGCAACGACGTCCTGCGCGGCGGGCTCAGCGGGCTTGGCCTCCGGCTTGGCTTCCGGCGCGTCGAGCGGCCGCGACTTCGGCAGCGGCACCTCGTTGCTGTCGCTGGTGATCGCCACCGTGGTCGGCACCAGCATGACGAACTTGCCGTGCTGCTTGATGCGTCCCGCCGCGTGGCCGACTTCCTCGCCGCCGCCGAAATAGATGTCGGCGCGCGCCGGGCCGACGATCGCGGAGCCGGTATCCTGCGCGATCAGCAGGCGGCGGAAGCGCGTCTCCGGTTTCTCGCTGTCGATCGGCAGCTCGGCCTCGACCCAGATCGGCGTGCCATAGACGTGGATGTGCCGATCGACCGCGAGCGAGCGGCCGGCGGTCAGTGGAATGCCCTGCGCCCCGATGCCTTCTTCGTGGTCGGCCAGCGCGACTTCGCGGAAGAACACGAACGAGCGGTTCTTGCGCCGCAGCTCCTTGCCCTCGTCCGGGTTGGCTTCCATGAACGCGCGGATCTTGTCCATCGACATCTCTTCCTTCGAGACGATGCCGCGCTGGATCAGGAATTTGCCGACCGGCACATAAGGCATGCCGTTATGCGCGTCGTAATTGAGCCGCAGCGTCTTTCCGGTATCGAGCTTGATGCGGGTCGAGCCCTGGATCTGCGCAAAGAACGCGTCGACCGGATTTTTCACCCAGCAGATTTCGAGGCCGCGCCCGGCGAGGATGCCTTCCTCGATCTCGGTGCGGTCGTAATACGGCAGAACCTTCTTGCGCCCGAAGCGGCGGCCGATCTTGCCGGCGCCGGGCCGCGCCGGCATCACCAGGTTCGACGGCTTGGAATAGATCGGGACGTTGAATTCCGGACTCGGAAAGCGCGAGCCTTCGAATTCGGTTTCGTAATAGCCGGTGTAGAACGGCCCTTCCGGGTCGGCGAATGGCGTGACCTTGACCGGCTTGAAGTTGCTCTCGAAGAACTTGCGCGCGTGGGCGCCGTCGAGTTTGCCCGACGAGGAGGCACGCAGGCACACCTCGAACAGCCCGGCGTAGATCGGCCGGGCGCGCCGCATCGCCTTGTTGCCCTTGAGGATCGCCCTGCAGGAATTGACAAACGAACCGTAGGCGGCGGCGTGATCGTCATCGGCCCAGCCGTCGAGCGCGCTGAACGCAATCTGCTCGGCGGTGGCGCGCGGCAACCGGATCTTGTCGGCGAGCGACGGCGTGACCGTTGCGGCGAGCAGCAGGACCGTCGCGCCAAATCCCGTCGCAGTTCGCAAACGGCGCGCCCGCATCCGCTCAGTGTCCGGCTTCCGTGGCGACCAGCTTCCAGTTCGGATCGCGCGCCGACAGGTCGCGGGCGAACGTCCATACGTCGGTGACGTCCGTCACCGCCTCGGGATTGCCGTCGACGACATTGCCGTCCTTGTCGCGCGTCGCCGAAACGAGCTGCGAGACGAAGCGCACCGTGATCTGCGCGGTGCGGCCACGTAGCTCGACCGAGACGATGTCGGCGGAATCGATCGAGACGAACCGGGTCTCGACCTTGTGGCCTTTCGACTCGCGCTCAGTGATGGCGTGCTCGAAGCCTTCATAGACTTCGCGGCCGAGCAGGTTGCTGAGCGTGCGCTTGTCACCTTCGGCAAACGCCATCACGATCATCTCGTAGGCGGCGCGCGCGCCGGTCAGGAAATGCTTGGCGTCGAAATCCGGATCGGCGGCGGCGAGCGCGTCGAGGCCGCGCGCCGCGTCGGAGCCGGCGGGCGCGATATCCTTCCAGCGCTCGACCGGGGCCGCTTCGGCGTCGATCACCGGCGGCGGCTTGGCGTCGCTGGCGCGCGGCAAGGCGACGACCTTGTCGGTGGCCGGCCGCACCGGTTCGCGCGCCGCATACGGATCGTAAGGCGGCCGTTCCCGGCCGGTCCGCTGGCCGAGCACGCTGCGCAACCGCAGGAAAATGAACACTGCGAGCGCCAGGAAGATGATGGTGTAAATGTCGAACACGTCTCGCATGCTTTCGGCGGTTACCGAACGGGATCGCAATCCGCAAGTTTCATGTCATACGCCTCAATTCAGAGGCCCGGCCGAGCCGTATCATAGGCCTTTTTGCGGCCCCGCGGGGCTAGTGTTGCGCCGCGCCGGGAAACTTTAGACGATTGGCCCGCCTGCGCCAATAACGCGGCCCGCGTCAGGAAACCGCATGTTTGTGGCGAAATATATGCTGCTGGCCGTCCTCGCGCTGCCGTTCGCGGAACTTGCGGTGTTCGTCCTGGTCGCAAGCTGGATCGGCTTTGGTTGGGCGCTGCTGCTGGTGATCGCGACGTCGGCGCTCGGCGCGGTGGTGCTACGCCGGGCCGGCGGCTCGCACATCGAGCGCATCCGGGGGGCGCTGGACGACGGGCCGCGGCGGCTGGCGGTTTTTCAGGCCGACGGCATCGAGCTACTCGTAGTGCTGGGCGGGTTTTTGTTGCTGCTGCCGGGGTTTATTACCGACGTCATCGGCCTCGCTTTGCTGATTCCCCCGGTGCAGCGCTGGATCGGCGCGCGCATCGATCGTGCGGCACGCCGTCACGCCGAGCAAAGCACCGGCGTCGTCGATCTCGAGCCGGAAGACTGGCGGCAGATGCCCGATGGCAAACTGACCGACGAACGCCGCCGGGGCGAATAAGGCAGCCAAGCTTGTTCGACCCACGGCCCCTGTGTTAGCCAACCGCGGCTTTTGAGCCAGAAGTGAGCAGGAGTGAACATGACGACAGGCAACGGCGGCACCAATGGCGGCCCCGCGCAGCCGCAGGGCGCCGCGCCGGGACAGGCCGCGCCGCCGCAGCTCAATGTGCTGGCGCAATACATCAAGGACTTCTCGTTCGAGAATCCGAACGCGCCGAAGGCGCTTCGGCCTAATCAGCAGCCTGCGATCAACATCCAGGTCAGCGTCAACGCCTCCGCCGCCGAGGGCACCGACATCGAGGTCGTGCTCAAGATCGAGGGCAAGGCCGAGGCCGAAGGCCTGGTGATGTTCAACTTCGAGCTGGCTTTCGGCGGCGTATTCCGCGTGCAGAACGTGCCGCAGGACAGCCTGCATCCCGTGGTGATGATCGAATGCCCGCGGCTGCTGTTCCCGTTCGCGCGCGAGATCATCGCGACCACGGTGAGCAATGGCGGCTTCCCGCCGCTGCTGCTCGATCCGGTGGATTTCGTCGCGCTGTATCGCCAGAACCTGGCGAAGATGCAGCCCGCCGCCCCCGCGCAGGCCTGACGCTTAACGCCGGCGATCTAGCGCGGCAGGTATTCCTGCCACAGCGAAGCGCCGCCGAGCGTCGCGACGAAGTCGCGATGCGCGGCGCGGTCGTCGTCGGACAGCCGCACCGGCAGCGCGATCGGCCGCTGCGCCAATGCAGCGCCGCGCGCGGCGCTGCCGCCTTCGATCGTCTCGACCAGGATCAGCGAGGCCTGCCGCGCGCCAATCAGCTCGAGATAGACCTCGGCCAGGATCTCGGCGTCGAGCAGCGCGCCATGCTTGGTGCGCCGCGAATTGTCGATGCCGTAGCGCCCGCACAGCGCGTCGAGACTGTAGGGCCCGGCCGAATGCTTGCGCCGCGCCAGCGCGATGGTGTCGATGATGCGCTCGCGCGCCAGCGCCTTGCGCTTGCAGCGGTCGAGCTCGGCGCAGATGAAGCCGTAGTCGAACGAGGCGTTGTGCGCGATCAGCGGCGCGTCGCCGAAAAACGCCAGCAGCTCGTCGCAGACGTCGGCGAATAGCGGCTTGTCCTTGAGGAAATCGGCCGACAGCCCGTGGACCCGGAACGCTTCGGGCGGCACCTCGCGCTCAGGATTGAGGTAACGCTGGAAGCTCGCGCCGGTCGGAATGCGGTTGATTAGTTCGATGCAGCCGATCTCGACGATGCGGTGGCCGTCGAACGGATCGAGGCCGGTGGTCTCGGTGTCGAAAACAATTTCGCGCATGCGGTTCCCGGATCGAATCAGATTTTCCGTTTCGGCATTGTAGCGACCTTTCGCAGAATATCGCGCACCTGGTCACGCGCCGCATCGACGCCATGCCCGCTATTCACCACGAAATCGGCGCGGGCGCGTTTTTCCGCGTCCGGCAACTGCTTTTGCCGGATGGCGGCGAACCGCTCCTCGGTCATGCCGGGGCGCTGGAACACGCGCGCGCGCTGCACTTCCGGCGGCGCCGTCACCACCACCACGGCGTCGCAGCGCCGTTCGGCGCCGGTTTCATAGAGCAGCGGAATGTCGAGCACGACGACCGGGGCAGCCTTGTTCTGCGCCAGGAACTTCTCCTCGGCCCGGCGAACCAGCGGATGCACGATCGCTTCCAGTTTGGCGAACTCGGCCGGATGCGCGACGAGATGCGTCCCCAAGATCGTGCGGTCGATCTTGCCGCCGACGGCGCTGCCCGGAAACGCCGCCTCGATCGGCGCCACCGCCTCGCCGGCATAAAGCCGATGCACCGCCGCATCGGCGTCGTGCACCGGCACGCCTTCGTCGGCGAACAGTTTCGCCGTGGTCGACTTTCCCATGCCGAGCGAGCCGGTCAAGCCGAGCACGAACATGCGCGTTACTCCGCGACCAGGCGGCTGCGCCGCAAATAAGCGAGCAGCGGCAACAGCGGCAGGCCGAGAATGGTAAAATAGTCGCCCTCGATCTTGTCGAACAGGTGAACCCCCAGGCCTTCGATCTGATAGCCGCCGACGCTGGCGTGAACCTTGGCGCCGGCTGCGTCGAGATAGCGCTCGATGAAATCGTCCTGCAAGATCCGCATCGACAGCCGCGCCGTGTCGGTCAATGCGGTCAGCACCTTGCCGTCGAGCGCGACCGCGCAGGCGCTGGTGAGCTCATGCGCCGTGCCCGACAAGGCGCGCAACTGGTCGCGCGCCTCGTCGCGGCTGTTCGGCTTGGAGAACCGCCGCTCGCCGGTTGGCGCGCGCTGCGCCAAAGTCTGGTCGGCGCCGAGCACCAGCTCGCCCGGCGCGGCCAGCGACACAATTCGGGCCTTCTCGCGCGCCAGCACGGCGGCGGCGAGGCGCGCCGAATTCGGTTTCTCGCTCGCCTCCACCGCGCGCTCGTCGATAGCGGCGGGTCGCACCACCAGCGGGATCGACGCCGCTTCCAGCATCCGCCTGCGCGCCTGGCTGTTGGAAGCAAGCACCAGCGGTCTATCGGCAAGCCAGATCGCCATCGGCGGATGATCCTGAAAGCTTCAAGGCGCCGGCTGGCGGCGCCGCTCGGACAACAGCCGCATCACGGCGGCCGCCGTCTCCTCGATCGAGCGGCGGGTGACGTCGATGATCGGCCAGTTATGCTTGGCGCACAGCCGGCGCGAAAACGCCACCTCCTCCGCCACCGCGGTGCGGTCGATATATTGGTCGTCGTCCTTGTGCGCGTTGAGCCCGAGGAGGCGGTTCTCGCGGATCTGCACGATGCGCTCCGGGCTGGCGTAGAGCCCGACCACCAGCGGCTTGTCGAGCCGCTCGACCTCGGGCGCCAGCGGCACGCCGGGCACCAGCGGCACGTTGCCGGTCTTGACGCCGCGATTGGCGAGATAGATCGAGGTCGGCGTTTTGGAGGTGCGCGACACGCCGACCAGGACGACATCGGCCTCGTTGAGGCCTTCGGCGTGCTGGCCGTCGTCATGCATCATGCTGAAATTCAGCGCCTCGATGCGCTGGAAATATTCGGCATTGAGCACATGCTGGGCGCCGACCCGGTGCGACGTTTCGGTGCGCAGATAGGACTGGAACAGCCGCAGCACCGGCCCCAGGATCGACATGCAAGGGAAGCCCAGTTCGCGGCATTTGACCTCGAGCTGTTCGATCAGGTCCTCTTCGAGCAAGGTATAAAGCACGAGGCCCGGCGCCTCGGTGATTTCGGCGAGCGCGATCTCGAGCTGCTTTTGGGTCCGCACCATCGGATAAAGATGTTCGACCGGCGCGACATTGGCATATTGCGCCGCAGCGGCGCGCGCGACCGTGATCAGGGTCTCGCCGGTGGCGTCCGACACCAGATGTAGATGAAAGTATTTCGTCTCTGGCACGGTCATCCTTGGGACAGGGCACGCGCGGCCTGTGAATTGTTGAGGATGAGGCCATGCCGCAATGGGCCATGCAAGCCGGATCGCCGACTTGCTGTTTGGCCGTCCACATTGCTGTCTGCGGGATGGCGTTTGGCAGGCTCTGCTTTGAAAACCTCCGACATCGCCGGCCGGCTGGGGATTGCGCTGTGGGCGAAATCAAATAAGCCACGCCGGACACCGGCAACTGACACGTCAACCACACAGAGCCGGGCTGTGGGACTCTGGATGGAGGCTTGCTGGTGTGTGGACAGTTGGTGGAGCACGAGTCATGAGTCAAACCCACGACGTAACAGACTCAACAGCTAAGATTCTAAGATAGTTATGGAAGAGCGAATTCGAGTGCAGAGTGGTGGAAAGAAACTGCTCGCCGTTCTCGACGGCCAGTCTCACACCATTCCTCCGGTCTGGATGATGCGTCAGGCCGGGCGCTATCTTCCAGAATACCGGGCAACGCGGCAGCAGGCCGGCGGTTTCCTCGACCTGTGCTTCAATCCACAACTGGCTGCCGAAGTGACGTTGCAACCGATCCAGCGGTTCGGTTTCGACGCCGCTATTTTATTCTCCGATATTCTGGTCGTCCCCTATGCGCTGGGCCGCAAGGTCTGGTTCGTCGAAGGTGAAGGGCCGCGGCTCGATCCGATCGGCGGCCCGCAGGTGATCGATAGTCTGCCCGGCAATATCGACAATGAGATGCTGTTGCCGGTTTATGAAACGATCGGGCGCGTCAAAGCCCGGCTTTCGGAACAAACAACATTCATCGGGTTTTGCGGCGCGCCATGGACGGTGGCGACCTACATGGTCGCGGGGCAAGGCACGTCGGACCAGGCGCCGGCGCGGGAGCTGGCGCAGAACGAGCCCGGCGCGTTTCAGCGCCTGATCAATACTTTGGTCGATGGGTCGGCGCATTATCTGGCCGAGCAGCTCAGGGCCGGTGTGGATTGCGTGCAGATCTTCGACACCTGGGCCGGGACACTACCGCCCGATGACTTCGAGCGCTGGTGCGTGCAGCCGACCCGATTGCTGGTGGCGAAACTACGCGCGAAGGTGCCGGGCGCTCGGGTGATCGGCTTCCCGCGCGGCGCTGGCACGAAAATCCCGCATTATGTCGATGAAACGCGGGTCGATGCCGTCAGCCTGGAAAGCGGGATCGACCGCGATTTCGCGCACGAAAAAATCCAGTCGCGCGTGCCGGTGCAGGGCAATCTCGATCCGCAGGTGTTGCGCGCCGGCGGCGTCGCGCTCGACGCCGAGATCGATGCGGTGCTGGAAGCGTTTTCCGCCGGGCCGTTCATTTTCAACCTCGGCCACGGCATCCTGCCCGACACGCCAGTCGAGAATGTCGAGCGGATGTTGAAGCGGGTGAGACGCTGAAATCCTTCCCCGGTACGGGAAGGGTGGCTCGCCCCTCGTCATCGCCGGGCTTGACCCGGCGATCCATCAAAGAAAAATCAGCGAGAGATTTCGGCGTAGGACCGGAGTAAACCCCTTCCCATGTATCTCTGGCTCAAAGCGCTTCACATCATCGCCGTCATCGCCTGGATGGCGGGCATGCTCTATCTGCCGCGGCTGTTCGTCTATCACGCGATGGCGGAAGCGGGCTCCGCGCAGTCGGCAACCTTTAAGGTGATGGAGCGCCGTCTCCTCAACTGGATCATGACGCCGGCGATGATCGCGACCTGGATTCTCGGCATCGCGCTCGTCGTTCAGGGCGGCTGGTTCATGGCCGGCTGGTTTCACACCAAGCTCGCGTTGGTGATCGTGATGTCCGGGCTGCACGGCTTCCTGAGTTCGTGCGTCGGCCGCTTCGTCACCGACGCCGACACGCGATCGCCGAAATTCTATCGGATTGTCAACGAGATACCGACCGTCGCGCTGATCCTGATCGTGATCCTAGCGGTGGTTAAGCCGTTCTGAACGCAGGTTTTTTAACAGCGGGTCGGCACGGCGCCCTTGCGCCAAACCGCGTCTTTTCTTATGTTGTTGGCGTCCCTCCGAAAGCAGGCGATGCAGCGGCGTTCCGGCTAGGTAGGCCGATCGCGGCATCCGGTCCGGGACTTCTTTCAGAAAATCCCCTCCGGCCGCAGACCTGCGACGTCCCTCTCCCTCCGATTACCAGCGTGAGCCTTCGTTTTTTTGGCTCCGCGGTTCTCCCTCCCAAGGACCGATATCCCCATGCGGGAAATGAAACTCCAGGACCTCAAGTCCAAGACCCCGGCCGAACTCGTCGCGTTCGCCGAGGAAAACAGCGTCGAGAACGCCAGCACCTTGCGCAAGCAGGAGCTGCTGTTCGCCATCCTCAAGCAGCTTGCGACCCAGGAAATCGACATCATCGGCGAAGGCGTCGTCGAGGTTCTGTCCGACGGCTTCGGCTTCCTGCGCTCGCCGGAATCCAATTACCTGTCGGGACCCGACGACATCTACGTCTCGCCGTCGCAGATCCGCCGCTTCGGCCTGCGCACCGGCGACACCGTCGACGGCCACATCCGCTCGCCGAAGGAAGGTGAGCGCTATTTCGCGCTGCTCAAGGTCAACACGCTGAATTTCGAAGACCCCGAGAAAGCCAAGCACAAGGTCAACTTCGACAACCTGACGCCGCTTTACCCCGACGAGCGGCTCAAGATGGAGCACGAGGACCCGACCCGCAAGGATCTGTCGGCTCGCGTCATCGACATCGTCGCGCCGATCGGCAAGGGCCAGCGCGCCCTCATCGTGTCGCCGCCGCGCACCGGCAAGACCGTGCTGCTGCAGAATATCGCGCACGCCATCACCGCCAATCATCCGGAATGCTTCCTGATCGTGCTCCTCATCGACGAGCGGCCGGAGGAAGTCACCGACATGCAGCGCTCGGTGAAAGGCGAGGTCGTGTCCTCGACCTTCGACGAGCCGGCCTCGCGCCACGTTGCCGTCGCCGAGATGGTGATCGAGAAGGCGAAGCGCCTGGTCGAACACGGCCGCGACGTCGTGATCCTCCTCGATTCGATCACGCGGCTTGGCCGCGCCTACAACACCGTCGTGCCCTCGTCCGGCAAGGTGCTGACCGGCGGCGTCGATGCCAACGCGCTGCAGCGGCCGAAGCGCTTCTTCGGCGCCGCGCGCAACATCGAGGAGGGGGGCTCGCTCACCATCATCGCGACCGCGCTGATCGATACCGGAAGCCGCATGGACGAAGTCATCTTCGAGGAGTTCAAGGGCACCGGCAATTCGGAACTGATCCTTGACCGCAAGGTCGCCGACAAGCGCACCTTCCCGGCGATGGACATCACGCGCTCCGGCACCCGCAAGGAGGAGCTCCTTACCGACAAGGACGTGCTCAAGAAAATGTACGTGCTCCGCCGCATCCTCAACCCGATGGGCACGATGGATGCGATCGACTTCCTGCTCGACAAGCTGCGCAACACCAAGAGCAACAGCGAGTTCTTCGAGAGCATGAATACGTAAGGGATCCACTGACTCGAACGCCAGAACGTTGCTGATGCAGCGGAGGTGAAAGACTGGCGCGCGCTCTACAGCGCGTCCCGGACTTCCTTCAGGTGCCGGAAGGCAGGGTTGGCCTCAAGGCTCGCAGTACTGGCGGCAATCATCGGGGGCGAGATACCGGCCGCCGCCGCCACATCCTTTGCGGAATCGCCATCTTTAAGCCCGGTGTGGAGATCGAAGATCGTGCTGATGCCTTTCGCGCGCAGAGCTTTCGTTCCTGCCTCCTTGGCGAAGCAATAGAGCTGCGCTTGCGCGATCCAGTCGGTGATCAGTACTAGTCCGTAAGGTAGCCGTGGCCATATGATGAACGGGTTCTGGTGGCTGAGCACCTGCGCATTATCAATGCCGAGCTCCATCAGCCGGTCGATCTTCTCTCGGCTCAGGCCCTCGATCATCAGCAGGCTGAGGCTGGTCGGGAGGACGCTTTCTTCGGGATCATTTTGCGCTCCTGTGACCTTCATGGCCTGGAAGGCGCGGCGCAGCATGGCGGCGATAAAAAGATCAGGCGTGAAGCCGATTGCGAAAGCGACCAACAAGATAGCCGCGGACTCATTGCTCATCAGCGTGAAAACATGGCGGAGCACCATCGCGATCAGGGCCGCCATCGCGAACCGGACGATGTAATAGTAGTAGGAGATCGGATAGATGTCGTTATTGTTGATCCGATCCAGCAGACGCGCGAGCATGTAAATATAGCTTCCGATAAAGGCAATGCTGGCGACCAGCAAGGTGCCCTTCTGGTAATTTGCGATCTTGGCGCCGTCCGTCTCGTTCAGCGTGTACATGCCTCCGAGCACGAACGTGTTTCGCTTGAACAGGTCGTCGACCTCCGGAAAACCGCCGAGGAAAACCAGGAGGCAACTGAACATCACGACGACACAGAAGCTCACGATCGGCACGGCGTAGTCGATGTCGGTGACCCGCGCGGGCCGGATGGACTCAAGCGCGACGCCGGGACTGCGGTAATACGATGTGGCCGCCAGGGCATGGTCGCGGATGCTTTTGAGCTTTTCGATTTGCCGATCCCGCGACGTCGTCTGGACGTAGCTAATGAGCAGGGGCAGCGCGCTCAACAGCATGCTGACCAACACGCATAACCCTACGGCGAAGAAAACCGTCGGGACCTTTAGCAAGAACGCCAGAAGACCGAGCACGCCGCCGCCGCCAATAACAGCGACGAGCGTAAGGATGAGAATGCCCATTCGTGATCGACTGGCCATGGCATGCCCCCATAAACTCTCTGCGCCGGAACCAGCGAAGAGCCGCTACGGAACTCCGACCTCGCGGCCTAGCGCGGCGACGTCGACCTCCCGAATGAACGCTGGAATGCCCCTGAGATAGCCGTGGAAGTCGTATTGCCGCATCTCGCGGATCGCCGCTTCGGCGGGGAGGTTCTCGTAGATCATCCGGTAGAGTGCCGTCACGAGCCCGGTACGGTCGGAACCGTTCGTGCAATGCAACAGCGTGGGCTTTTGGACGACGGCATGTCTCAGGGCGCGTAATGCCCGGACTATGTTCGGTTTGTCTCGCCTCACGGTATCGATGCCGATGGGCTGGGGATTGAGTGAGAAGCGCATCACGCGCGCGGGCAGGTCGTTAATAAGATATTCGTCGTGGCCCGTGCTCTTGAGGCTGATCACGGTACGCAGGCCGTACCGTTCGTGCAGGACTCTAAGGTGCTCGCTGTTGGGTTGCGCGCTGCGATACAGATTGCGTGTCACGCGACCAAAGTTCGCGAGCTCTGGCTGTATGCCCGTAGGCTGGTTGCCAACGCGGGCCAGGACTTCGTCAGGCGCGATTGGCTGTGCGTATGCGAACTGGCAGAGGTTCAGCAGCGCCATCAGGGCCAGAGCAGACAAACCTAGCACCGGGACTCCCAATGGTGCTTTCCTGATTCCAATGTGCCGCATGTGCACTCCCAATTGGTGTGATTGCATTACATACGTTTTAAACCTGAGATAAATGATGCAGAATTTTGCAAATCATGCAAGCGGAAGCCTCACTCAGTCCGGCTTGTTCTGCATCGAGCGAGGCAGCGGACGCCCGATCGTCATGCTGCATGGGCTGGGTGAAACGATGTATCTCTGGCGTTATCTCGCGCCGCATTTGGAGCTTTCCTTCGCGATCCATCTGATCGATCTCAAGGGACATGGAAG
The DNA here is from genome assembly GCA_038206695.1 of Hyphomicrobiales bacterium. GTDB lineage: Bacteria > Pseudomonadota > Alphaproteobacteria > Rhizobiales > Xanthobacteraceae > Pseudolabrys. The sequence goes on from JBBRAN010000008.1 coordinate 95,436, forward strand.
GTCCCGGAAGCCTTTCGACAATCAGTATTCCTTGCTGGATCACCTCCGACTCATTCGCGGGTACATCGAGGAACGGAATCTGCGGGACGTGACGGTGATCGGCCATTCCATGGGCGGCGGAGTTGCCGCCCTGTTGGGGATCTGGCTTGCAGAGCAAGGCGACCGACGGCTGCGATCACTCATCTTGATCGACAGCATCATGTATCCACAAGCGATGCCTTTCTTTGTGAGGCTGCTGCGCATTCCGTTTCTTGCAAGGACGGCAATGGCATTCGTGTCGTCTACCTGGATGGTACGGTTGGCGTGCAGGCTCGCGTTCTTCGATCCGGATAAGATCCGGGAAGACATGATCGAGGAATATGCCCGGCCTCTGAGGACCGCGGAGGGACGCTACGCGCTGGCGAAGACGGCCGAGCAACTGGTGCCCGACAACATCGAGACTATCCTCAGCAAGTTGAAGCTTGTTACTGTGCCGACGCTACTCATCTGGGGGGAGAACGACCGAATCGTTCCGCCGGAGGTCGGACGGAGACTGGAGCGGGACCTACCTCAGGGCACGCTGCGTCTCATCCCGCAATGCGGACACTTGCCGCCGGAGGAACACCCTGAGCGCTTGCTGACCGAGGTAGAAAGGTTTTTGCATCCACTATAATATTTGAGAGGCAGTGGTGTTCTAGGTCGCCGAGACGCTCGCAATGACTGCCGCGATGCTTTCCGGCTCGGTCACCGGCAATGAACACGTCTCACCCACGCACACGAATGCCGACGCTTCACTCACCGCCCTCACCTTCGCCTGTGCGGGATGCGACGCCGGCAGCGCGTCGCCGTTGGCGGCCCGCAGCACGACGCGGTTGAGGTAAGGCAGCTTCAGCGCAGCATCGGCCAGTTCATCGGCGCGCGCGCCCTCGCCGGCGATCACGATTTCGGCGGTGCGCAGCCGCAGGTCGAGCGCGTTGAGCAACGCCGCGTGGCCGAACAGGTTGGCGGCGGCTTGCGGCAGCACCCCGTCGAACAGCGCGTCGGCCGCGGCGCGCCATTGCTCATCACCGGCCAACACGGCGAGACGCACCAGGTTCTCGGCCGCGACCGCGTTGGCGTTCGGCGTGGCGTCATCGGTGGTCGCAGCGGGTCGCACGACCAGACCTTCGGCATCATCGGCGGTGAGGAAATAGCCGCCGGTTTCCGGATTGCGGTAATGGCGGTCGAGCGCCCGCTGCCAGGCGAGCGCCCGCTGCAGATAATCGGGCTTTCCGGTGACCTCGTGGAGCGCAAGCGCCGCGCGGATCATCAGCGCGAAGTCCGACGCGAGGCCGGGGAACAGCAGGCGGCCGTCGCGCCAGGAATGGCCCAAACGATCGCCGTGCGTCATCGATGCGCTGATGAATGAAAACGCGCGCTCCGCCATTGCGATCCACGTCGGTTCGCCGAACGCCGTGCCGGCGCGTGCCAGCGCCGCGATCATCATGCCGTTCCAGTCGGCCAGCACCTTGTCGTCGAGGCCGGGACGGATGCGGGCCGCGCGGCGCGCCAGAAGTTTTGCGCGCAACATCGCGAGCCGCTGCTTATCGTCGGCCATGGGCAGCAAAACCCCCTCCCTTCCCTCCCCCGCTTGCGGGGGAGGGTTAGGGTGGGGGCGATCCAATCGCGCGAGGCGATTGAGAATGTTGTGGCCTTCGAAGTTCCCCTGTGCGGTCACGTCGTACTCGGGCGCGAAGAGCGCAGCGTCCTCCGCGCCGAGCACCTCCAGCACTTCAGCGAGCGACCAGACGTAGAATTTGCCCTCCTCGCCCTCGGAATCGGCATCGAGCGACGCCGCGAACGCGCCCTCGCGCGTCGTCATCTCGCGGACGAGCCAGCCGATGGTCTCGGCCGCGCGCGCACGGTAAAGCTCTCTCCCGGCGCGCCCCCACGCCAGCGCGAGGAGCTCGAGCAGCTGCGCGTTGTCGTAGAGCATCTTCTCGAAATGCGGGACGAGCCAGCGCTCGTCGACCGAATAGCGCGAGAAGCCGCCGCCGAGGTGGTCGTAGATGCCGCCTTCGCAGATGTTGTCGAGCGTCGTTTCGATGACGGCGAAGAAACGGTTGGTCCTCTTCTCCCCTCCCCCTTGTGGGGAGGGGTCGGGGGTGGGGGTAGTTGTGAGGGAGCCGACATCGACCCCCACCCCGACGCGCTCGGCGCGTCGACCCTCCCCACAAGGGGGAGGGTTACGCCGCGCCTCCTCCCGCGCCCCCGCCCGCCACATCAGCTCGAACATCGCCGCCATCGGGAATTTCGGCGCGCCGGCGAGGCCGCCGTGGCGCGGATCGAAGGCGCCGCCGATCTGCTCGGCGAGCTTGTCGAGCTCGGCCGCGCCGATCACGACCTTGCCGGCCGGCCGCGCCCGTTCCGCGAGGCGCGCCATCAACGCCGCGCGGTTGCCCTCGATCTTGCCCGGCTCCTCGCGGAACAGCCGGTCGACCTCGCGCAGCACGTCGACAAACGCGGCGCGCCCATGGCGCGACGTGTTGGGGAAATAGGTGCCGCCCCACACCGGCTCGGCCGACGGCGTTAGAAACATGGTCAGCGGCCAACCGCCCTGCTCGCCCAGCAGATGCAACGCATTCATATAAATCTGGTCGATGTCGGGCCGTTCCTCGCGGTCGACTTTGATATTGACGAACAGCTCGTTCATCACCTTGGCGGTGGCTTCGTCCTCGAACGACTCATGCGC
>JBBRAN010000009.1:0-92741 GCA_038206695.1 Hyphomicrobiales bacterium
CGGCGGCGTGCCGTGGGTGTGGAAGCTGGCGATGGTTTGCAGCCCCCAGGCCTGGCCCTTCCTGCGCTCGGCTTCGGACCAGCGGATCGGGGTCCAGTCGGGCGCGAGGATGAGCCGCGCGCCGGCATTGGCGACCTCGACCCGGTTGCCGCCGGGTTCGTAGACGTACAGGAAAAAGGTCTGCTGGATGGCGTGCTTGTGCGGCCCGGTCTCGATGAACACGCCGTTCTCGAGGAAGATGTCGGCGGCGAGCAGGATCTCCTCGCGCGAATTGAGCGCGTAGGTGACGTGATGAAAACGGCCGCGCGCGCCGGTGTGATCGCGGGTATAGGCAAAGTCGTAGGACTTGTTGGTCGCGGTCAGCCAGATGCCGACCTCGCTGCCGTCATTGAGCACGATGCGCTCGGTCAGCCGGAAGCCGAGATAGTCCTCGAAGAACTTGCGGCAGCCGGGAATGTCGGCGGCGAGCCCGTTCCAGTGGTCGATCCGGCGCACATTGCAGCCGCGGCCTGGAAACCGCTGCGCCTGGTTCTTCAATGAAGGTTTGAGTTCGGGCGGCGGCTCGTACCATTCGGTGTCGTAGTAAAGCTCGATGACATGGCCGTCAGGGTCCTGGCACACGAACGTCTTGCCATGGCCGAGGTCGCCGTCGCTCCAGCCGATGTCGAAACCCGAGCCCTTGAGGGCTGCGGCGCGGCGCTCCAGCGCCTGCGGCGAGCGGGTGCGGTAGGCGACGTGCTTCATGCCGTTGGTCTTGGCGGCGGTGAGCTTGAGCGAGTAGCGCTCGTAATCGTCGTAACCGCGCAGGTAGACGCTGTCGCCTTTCTCGTCGCTCTGGGTCATGCCCATGACGTCGATGAAGAAGCGCACGCTCTCGTCGAATTTCGGGGTCAGCAGTTCGAGATGCCCCAGATGGGCGATGTCCATATTGGGTTCGGGAGGCATTCAGACGTCGTCCGGCTTGTCGACGTAAATGAGCCCGGCTTTCTTGAGCGGCTCGCGCATGTTGTACATGTCGAGGCCGAGCTCACCCGAGGCGAGGCGCTTCCTCTTGCCGTCTTCGTCATCGAAGCGCTTCTGCGCCTTGCCGGCGACCTCGGCGGCGAGTTTTCGCGGCACGACGACGACGCCGTCATCGTCGGCCACCACCGCATCGCCCGGCGCGACATTGACGCCGGCGCACACCACGGGGACGTTGACGGCACCGGCCGTCGCTTTCACCGTGCCCTTGGCGGAAATCGCGCGCGACCACACCGGAAAGCCCATCTCGTGCAGCGCCTTGACGTCGCGGCAGCCGGCGTCGATCACAAGCCCCCGGACGCCGCGCGCCATCAGCGAGGTTGCCAGCAATTCACCGAACATCCCGTCGGTGTTGTCGGTGGTGCAGCCGACCACCAGCACGTCGCCCTTCTGGCACTGCTCGACCGCGACGTGGATCATCCAGTTGTCGCCGGGCTGCGCCAGCACGGTGACCGCGGGCCCCGCGATCTGCGCGCCGGCCCAGATCGGCCGCATGTAGGTCTTCATCAGGCCGGAGCGGCCAAGCGCCTCATGCACGGTCGAGACGCCGAGCGCGGCGAACGTTCCGATGGCGTTGGCGTCAGCGCGCGCGATGTTGCGAACCACCACGGACTTCATGCCAGCACCTCCACCGCGGTCGGGAACAGCCGCTGATAGGCTTCACCGTAGGTCATCGGCTTGCCGGTGTTGCGGCCGCCCTGCACGCCGCGGTTGAGCGCGACGCGCTCGTAATAGGCCCACAGGTGCTTTTGCGCGGCGAGAATCTGGAAGGCCTTGTATTTGGTCTCCCACACCTCGTCGATATTGAGGATGACCTGCGGCTTGAAATTGCACTGCTCGGGCTGGTGCGGCTCGAACAAAAAGACAGGCGGGGCGGCGTAGCTGTATTTCGCGCCGGGCTTGTGGCCCATGGCCTGCGCGACGACGCGGGTTTCCTGCGCGAAATGCGCGGCATTGGGATGATCGAAATTGTAGGGGTCTTCCAAGGCGTGGGTCAGCACGAAAGCCGGATTGAGCTCGCGATAGATGTCGACCATGCGCTCGAAATGCTTGCCGGTGAGACGCAGCGGGTAGTCGCCGGCGTCGAAGAATTCGATCTCGGCGCCGAGCAGCGCGGCGGCGCGCTCGGCCTCGTCCTTGCGGCCGGCCTTGACGGTCTCGAGCGTCGCGCCGGTCTCCTTCCAGGCGAACTGGCTCTCGCCGCGCTCGCCGAACGACAGGCAGGCGATCTTCATGCGGTAGCCGCGCTTGGCGTGCAGCGCGATGGCGCCGCCGGCCCGCCAGACGAAATCGCCCGGATGGGCCGTGACGACGAGTCCGGTTTTTTGCCCGGTCTTTTCCGGCATTTCAGACCAACTCCGTTCTCAACGCGGGGGTTTTCCAATAGCATCCGGCGACAATGCCCGCCACCACCACGCTTCGCGTTGCGATCGGCGATTATCCGCACACTTTGCCGCTCAAGCGCGGCGAGATCGTCTCGCCCTGGCTCAAGCTCGATTTCGTCGCGGTCAACCCGATACACCACGCCTTCAAGCCGATGGTGCGCGAGCATGCCTATGACGCCAGCGAAATGGCGCTGGTGATCGTCCTGCAGGCGCACGAGCACAACAAGGGCCTGACGCTGTTGCCGGCCGCGATGCTGGCACGCTTCCAGCACCACACGATGCTCTACAACGCCGAGCGGGGGCGCGTAACCCCGTCCGAACTGCCGGGCAAGCGGATCGGCGTGCGCTCGTGGAGCCAGACCACCGGCGCCTGGCTGCGCGGCATTCTGGCGAACGATTACGGCGTCGATTTCACTCGCGTGCAATGGGTGACGTTCGAGGACGGCCATGTCGCCGAGGCGGGCGACCCGCCGGGCGTGGCGCGCAGCGGCAAGGACATGACGCAGATGCTGATCGACGGCGAGCTCGATGCCGCGATCTATGGCGCGGCGATGCCGGACGATCCGCGCCTGCAAAGCGTGATCCCGAATCCAGACGATGCCGCCAAGGCGTGGTACGCCAAGCACAAAATGGTGTCGGTCAACCACATGGTCGCCGTCACCGCCGAACTGGCGCGCGACAATCCGCCGGCGGTCGCCGAGCTGTACCGGCTGCTCGAAGCGGGACGCAAGGCGGCGGGACAACAGGGCGAAATCGACACCACGCCGTTCGGCAAGGACGCCAACCGCAAGTGCATCGACCTGCTGGCGTCCTATGCGCTGGCGCAGAAGCTGATCTCGCGGCCGATCACGGCCGACGAATTGTGGTGAGGCGTGCCCCATCGCCCGTATTGTTGGCGGCGCCGGGTACCGTAGCGGGAGCCTCCGGTCCCCCCATAAAAAGGGGGTGCGCGGAACGCCGGGTCCCGAAAGACCCACGGACCTCGCCGCCTCGCGACGGCGAGGCGCGTCGAAGTCAAAACCGCAAGTCCGCCGGTTAACCGGCGTCCCGCGCGCGATGGTTGTCAGGCTTGCTTCGCGTCTACCCGGTTGGACAGACCTCCATCTCTTCGCTGGCAGCCGGCCAGCGGGCCGCAGACTTGGGCCTCTACCGCGCGCGTTGCGTCACGCGCCCGGCCATCGCTGCCGATCCCGCTCGATGACGCCTCATGAAGCGCCCCCCCGCGGATCGGTTTATGTGAATATAGTCCTATACGGCCGAGACTGTCAAGCGCAAAAAAACAGGGCGGCCGAAGCCGCCCTGTCATCTGCATGAACGCCGTTTCTAGCGATAGCGGCAGACGCGCTCGCCGTAGCGATTGATCCAGCAACGGCGGGCGTGGCGATAACGCGGCTCGGCATTGGCGCCGATCGCTGCGCCGGTCGTTCCGCCGACCACCGCGCCGACCGCGCCGCCGATCACCGCGCCAGTGCCGGCGCCGATCATTGCGCCGCCGATCGTGCTCGACTGGGCATTGGCGCCCGCCGGCATTGCCGCCAGAGCCGCGAGCGTCGCCACGACCAAAATCATCTTACGCATGGTAATCTCCCAGGTCTGGTTCTGATAAAGTCCGTTTTTCAACGTGCGGCCGGGTCTGGGTTCCATGCGGCAGAAATCAGCGCAACAGCGGCTCGAACAGGCGCTGGCGCGCATCGACGATCCGGCCGGCGAGGGCGCGCGCGCCTGCCTCACCGTCTATCGCGCTGCGGCAAAAGCCGCGGCGGCGGCGTCCGACGCCCGCCACCGCGACGGCCGCCCGATCGGCCCGCTCGACGGCGCGATCTTCACCATCAAGGATCTGTTCGACGTCGTAGGCGAGGTGACGCAAGCCGGCTCGAAAGCGATTGCCGCCGAGGGCCGGCCGGCAGCGCACGATGCGCCGGTGGTGGCGCGACTGCGGGCGGCCGGGGCGGTGATCGTCGCCAAGACCAACATGGTCGAGTTCGCGTTCTCCGCCGCCGGCCTCAATCCGCATTTCGGGACGCCCGGCAATCCGGCCGATCGCGCGCGCGTGCCGGGCGGCTCGACCTCCGGCGGCGCGGTCGCGGTGGCCGACGGCATGTGCGAGATCGCGCTCGGCAGCGACACCGGCGGCTCGACCCGCATTCCCGCCGCGCTATGCGGCATCGTCGGCTGGAAGCCGTCCAAATCGCGCATCCCGACCACCGGCGCGGTGCCGATCTCGAAGACCCTGGACTCGATCGGGCCGCTGGCGCGCAACGTCGAAGATTGCGCCGACACCGACGCGGTGCTCGCCGGTGAAACGCCGCAGCCGCTGGTGGCGGCCGAGCTCAAGACGGTGCGGCTCGGCATCGCCGAGGGGCTGCCGCAGCGCCAGCTCGACGACACGGTGGCGGCACGCTGGAACGAAGCTCTCGAAGCGCTTGCGCGCCACGGCGTTTCGCTATCGCGCGAACAACTGCCGCTGCTCGACGACATGGCGCGCGTCAACGCCAAAGGCGGCATCGTGCCGGCCGAAGGCATCCGCGCGCATGGCGATCTGTTTGGACGCCGCGGCGGCGAGATCGACCGCCACATCGCGACCCGCTTCGAGCGCGCCCGCAACATTCCGGACGCGGATTACGACTGGATGATGAGCGAGCGCGCGGGCCTGGTGAAGGCGATGGATGCGCGGCTTGCCGGGTTCGACGCGTTGATCATGCCGACCACGCCGATCGTCGCGCCGACCATCGCCGAGATGCAGGTGCCGGAAACGTTTTCGCGCAAGAACGCGCTGCTGCTGAGCAATACGTCGATCGGCAATTTCTTCGACCTGTGCTCGATTTCGCTGCCGCTGCCGCGAAAAGGCCAGTTGCCGGTCGGCCTGATGCTGACGGCGCGCAATGGTCAGGACCGCCGGCTGTTCGCCGTCGCCGCCGCGCTCGAGCGATTATTCGAGGCTTGAGGAAGCGAGCCTAGTGCGAGCGCACGAGCTGCACGGCGTGGTGCGGATAGGATTTGCGCGAGAGAAACGCTAGCGCCGCGACCCGCAGGCTCAACGGCGCATCGGGGAAGCTGGCGCGCAGCAACTTGAGCGCTTCGGCGTCCGAGGCGGGCGCGAATTCCATCAAGCGGGAGGCCATCGAGACTGGATCGTCCGGCACGGTATCGAACAGTTCGTGCGGTTTCAGCAGTAGGCCCATGGAACGGTCCTGAAACGGTCCTGCGCGCGATTGCTTGCAATCGCAGTGTGAACGCCCGGCTTTTATAAGGCGTTAACGGCGCACGAACTGTTCAGTTCCGCTCAGCGGCTGGGCTTATGGGCCTCGCCCGCATTGCCTATTTAGCGGGCGGTCCGATCGTGACGGCGACCTTGCCGGCGCCCTCGACCTCGCATTCGAGCTTGTCGCCGGGCACCGCGGCGGCGACGCCCGACGGCGTCCCCGTCATGATGATGTCGCCGGCCGCCAGTTCGACCATTTCCGAGAGCTTGGAGATGATTTCCGGCACGTTCCAGATCATCTGGTCGAGGTTGCCGTCCTGACGGACCTTGCCGTTGGCCTTGAGCACGATCTTGCCCTTGGCCGGATGGCCGATGTCGCTCGCCGGCCGCAACGCGCCGCACGGCGCGGAATGGTCGAAGGCCTTGCCGATTTCCCACGGCCGTTTCAGGTCGCGCGACGCGATCTGCAGGTCGCGGCGAGTGAGGTCGATGCCGGCCGCATAGCCGTAGATGCAGTCATTGGCCTTGGCGACCGGGATATTGCGGCCGCCCGACTTGAGGGCGACGACGAGCTCGACCTCGTGATGCATGTCCTTGGTCAGCGACGGGTAGGGCACGGTGCCGCCGTCGGGCACCAGGGCGTCGGCCGGCTTGGAGAAGAAGAACGGCGGCGCGCGCTCGTCCTGGCCCATCTCGCGGATGTGCTCGATGTAATTGCGGCCGACGCACCAGATGCGGCGCACCGGAAACGTCTTCGAGGTGCCGGCGACCGCGATGGCCGGCTGGGGGGCGGGCGGAATGACGTAACGCTCTTCGGCGGCCATGGTGCTCTCACTCTGGTACTGCGCGTGGATTCAGACGCCACCTACCATACCGCGCGTCGGCGTCAATCGGGGGGCGGGGAATCGAAAGCCTTAGCCGGCGGCGGACAGCGGGCTGACCGGGCGCGCGCCGCCATGCTCGACCAGTTGCAGGCGGTAGAACGCCGCGTAACGGCCGCTCTTGTGCAGCAATTCCTCGTGGCGTCCGGTCTCGGCGACCCGGCCGCCTTCGACCACGAGAATGCGGTCGGCATGCGACACGGTGTGCAGCCGGTGCGCGATCGCCAAAGTGGTGCGGCCCTCGCACAGATGCTCCATCGCTTCGCGGACCTGCAACTCGGATTCGGAATCGAGCGAGGCGGTCGCTTCGTCGAGTAGGATGATCGGCGCGTTGCGGATCAGCGCGCGGGCGATCGCCACGCGCTGGCGCTGGCCGCCCGACAATTGCAGCCCGTGCTCGCCGACCGGCGTGTCGTAGCCGGACGGGAATGCCATGATGAAATCGTGGGCGTAAGCCGCCTTCGCCGCGGCGACGATGTCGGCCTCGCTGGCTTCCGGTTTGCCGAACGCGATGTTCTCGGAAATCGTGCCGCGGAACAGGAAGATGTCCTGTCCGACATAGGCGATATGGCGGCGCAGCGAGCGGCGCGACACCTGGCTGATGTCCTGACCGTCGATCGTGATGCTGCCTTTGCCGGTCTTCAGTTCGTAAAACCGCATCAGCAGGTTGAACACTGTCGATTTGCCGCCGCCGGACGGGCCGACCAAAGCCGTCATCTTGCCGGGCTCGGCGACGAACGACATGTCAGACAACACGGGCTCGTCCTTGCGATAGGCGAAACTGACACCGGAGAACTCGACGCGGCCGACCGTCGCAGTCAGCGGCGGCTGGTGGTCGTCGATCGGCTCGGTCGGCGGGCTGTCGAGAATCTCGAACAGCACGCGCACGCCCACCAGTCCGCTGCTCAGCTCGATGTTGAGCCGCGCTAGCCGCTTGGCCGGCTCGTAGGCCAGCAGGAACGCAGTGATGAAGGAGAAGAATTCGCCCGGCGTCGCGCCGGTCATGATGACGCGGTAGCCGCCGTAGATGATGGCGAGCGAGATCGCGATGCCGCCCAACGTTTCCATCAGCGGGCTGGTGCGGTTGGAGACCCGCGCCATCTTGTTGGCTTCGTGCTCGACCGCCTTGATGTTACGCTCGAAGCGGTCGCGCATCACGTCTTCCAGCGTGAACGCCTTGACGATGCGCAGGCCCTGCAAGGTTTCCTGCAAAGTTTCGACGACCTGCGTGCCGCCATGGAACTGGCTGCGCGCGATTGCATAGATGCGGCGAATCAGGTGGCGCAGCACCAGCAGGGCCGGCGGGGCGACCACCAGGCTGAACAGCGACATCACCGGGTCCTGCACCACCATCACGATGATGAGGCCGATCAGCGACAGCAGGTCGCGGCCGACCGCGGTGATCAGCAAATTGAGAACGCTGGTGGTCGCCGCGGCGCCGGCCGTCAGCCGCGCGATGAATTCGCTGGAATGCCGGTTGGAGAAATAGCCGAGGCTCTCGTTGAGCAGCTTGGCGAACACGCGGCGCTGATTGAGCGCGATGATGCGGTTGCCGATGCGCGACAGCATCACTGAATGGCCGTAGGTCGCGAGGCCCTTGGCCGTGAACAGCACCAGAGTGACGAGGCCGAGACTGAGCACGCCGGAGAAGTTGCGGTGGACGTAGGCCTCGTTGACGACCTGGCCGAGCAGATAGGCGCTCAACGCCGTGGTCGCCGCGCCGATTCCCATCAGGACAAACGCGATCAGATATTTTTTCCAATGCGCGCGGCCCTGCTCCGACAGCAGGCGGCGCACCATCGTGACGGTGCCGTAAACTTCGTCGGCCGAGCTTGGCAGAAGGTGATCGGTCATTCGCTACTGCTGTTCGGGCCAGGGCGCGAGGCGTCGTATGGCATGCAAGATGCGCCGCCGCTGCACGGAAGTGCCGTTTCCTTGCCCGTCCCGGTTCGATTTTTCAAGCCAAAACGCCGGAGGCCTACAGAAACCGGCTCTGGCGCGCGGTCAACGCGCTTCGCGCTTGCTCGAAAGCCGGCGTTCCCAGGTCAGCGCGTGGGACACGATGGTGTCGAGGTCGTCGTAGAGCGGACGCCATTCCAGCGCCGCGTGGATGCGCGCGACGTCGGCGATCAGCTCGGCCGCATCGCCGGGCCGGCGCTCCGCCATCTCGACGGGAAAATTGCGGCCGCTGACGCGCCGCGCCGAGGTGAGAACCTCGAGCACGGAGTGGCCGTGCCCGTAACCGCAGTTGAAGGTCGCGCTCTTGCCGCCGCGCCGCAGATAACCGAGCGCCGCCGAATGCGCGCGGATCAGGTCGCTGACATGGATGTAGTCGCGAATGCAGGTGCCGTCCGGCGTCGCGTAATTGGTGCCGTAGACCGATACCTTGTCGCGTTTGCCGAGCGCGGCCTCGACCGCCACCTTGATCAGATGCGTCGCCGCCAGGCTCGACTGCCCGGTGCGCAGTTTCGGGTCTGCGCCGGCGACGTTGAAATAACGCAGCGCCACGAAACGCAGATCGTGGGCGCGTGCGGCGTCATGCAGCATGATCTCCGACATCAGCTTCGAGGTGCCGTAAGGCGAGATCGGGCTGGTCGGGTCGCCCTCGCGCACCGGAATGCTCTGAGGATTGCCGTAAACCGCGGCGGTCGAGGAGAAGATCAGATTTTTGACGCCGCCCGCCACCGCGGCGTCGAGCAGCAAAGCGGTGTTAAGCGTGTTGTTGCGGTAATAGCCGAGCGGATCGCGCACCGAATCCGGCACGACGATCGATGCCGCGAAATGCACGATAGCGTCGATGCGGTGGCTCGCGATCAACTGGCCCACCAGTTCGCGGTCGCCGGTCGAGCCGACCGTGACCGGCACCGAAGGCGGCAACAGGTAACGAAATCCGGTCGACAGATTGTCGAGCACGACGACCTGCTCGCCGGCGTCGACCAGCTCGTGCACCATATGGCTGCCGATGTAGCCGGCGCCCCCGGTCACCAGAATCGTCATGTCCGTCCCTCGAACCCGGTTTTATCCCTAAGTGGAGCCGGTAAAAGAGCGCTTATGCCACACCGGGCAGGCCATGGTTCTGGCAGTCATCCTTAACGCCGCGTATATGACGGCGCGGGAGCGCCAAAATCCGAAGCGGAAATGGCCGACATTCTTTTCATCAAAACCTCGTCTTTGGGCGATGTCATCCACCAAATGCCGGCGCTGACCGAAGCGCGCCGGCATTTCCCGGACGCACGGCTCGCCTGGGCGGTCGAGGAAGCCTACGCCCCGCTGGTGGGGCAGCACCCGGCCGTGGCCGACGTCATTCCTGTCGCGCTGCGGCGCTGGCCTTGGCGTCTCTACCGGCCCGCGACATGGCAGCAAATGTCGCAGGCCGACCGGCGCCTGCGCGAGCGACCCTATGACGCGGTGATCGACACCCAGGGCCTGTTCAAATCGGCGGTGGTGGTGTGGCGCGCGCGCGGCCGCAAGCACGGCTACGACAGCGCCAGCATCAAGGAGAAGGCGGCCACGATGTTTTATGACGTGCAGCATCGCGTGCCGCGCGACCTGCATGCCGTCGAGCGCAACCGCATCCTGACCGGCCTGTCGCTCGGCTATGCGCCGGAAGGGCCGCCGGATTACGGGCTCGATCGCGATGCCTGGCGCGACAGCGGGGCACCTTACGCGGTGTTGCTGCACGGCTCGGCGCGCGCCGAAAAAGAATGGCCGGTGGCGCACTGGATCGAGCTCGGCCGCTGGCTGTCGCGCAACGAAGTCGACCTCGTTCTGCCGTGGGGCAACGAGCGCGAGCACAGGCGGGCGATCCAGATTGCCGAGGCGCTGCCGGGCGCGCGTGTCGCCGAACGCATGACGCTCGATGCGGTGGCGCAACTAATCGGCGGCGCGCGCTTCGTGATCGGCGTCGACACCGGCCTGCTGCATCTTGCCGCCGCGCTGGCGGTGCCGCTGATCGCGATTTTCGGCGGCAGCGAGCCGCGCCTGACCGGGCCCGTCGGTCCGGGGCCGATCGAGGTGGTCGGCACCAAGGGCGCGGCGCCGACGCCGGTCGAAGTGATGGCCGCGCTCGCGCGGGTGGTCGACTAGGCCCGGCGCTCGAGCGCGGCGCGCACGCTTTTTGCCACGAGTGCCGGCGGCACATCGGCGGTGGTGCGGTGTGCCACGGCGCGGTTGCCTTCGGTCTGGACGCGGGCGGCGGTCGCGGCATCGAGCGGCGGCTCGAGGATCGCGGCGAGCGGATTGAGCGGCTTCCAGTGCCACGAACTGGTGGGGCCGAAGATCGCGACGGTCGGCGTGCCGATCGCAGCCGCGACATGCATCAGGCCGGAATCGTTAGTGACCGCCGCGTCGGCGCCGGCCAGCGCGAAGATCGCGTTGCGCAAATCGGGCCCGGTGAGATCGCGCACGGCTTCGCCGCCGGACCTGACGATTTCGGCGGCGAGCGGCGTTTCGTTCGGGCCGCCAACCACCCAGACCGCCAGGCCCTCCTTCGCCAGAGTGCGGGCGAGCGCGGCATAATTCGCGGCGGGCCACGCCTTGCCGGTGCCGACGGCGCCCGGCGCGAAGGCGACGGCCGGTCTGCCGTCCGGCATCAGACCGCGCAGCGCGCGCCACGCCGCGCTCTCCTGCGCCGGCACGTCGAGTTTCGGCAGCGGCCATTGCGCCGGCGGCTCCGCGCCGTTCACCAGCGCGAGCGCGCCCATCTGGTCGATCATGCGCGGCAGCGTTCGCTCGCCGAACCGCAGGTCGTTGATGAGGCCGAAGCGAAACTCACCGAAGAAGCCGGTGCGCAGCGGAATGCCGGCGACCCACGGCGCCAGCGCCGCCTTCCAGGTGCGCGGCATGACCAGCGCGCGGCCGTAGCGTTCCGCCTTCAGACGCTCCGCGAGTTCGCTTTGGCGCGCGACGGCGATGCGCCGGCGCGGCATGTCGGCGACGATGGCGCGGCGCACCCCCGGCATGTAATCGGCGAGCGGGGCGGTGAGCGGCGTCGCCAGCATGTCGACGCCGCGTTGCGGCGCCTGCGCTCGCAGCAGCGTCACGACCGAATGGACGCGCACGAAGTCGCCGATCCAGAACCACGGCACGATCAGGATGGGATCGTTGCTTGCTGAAGGGTCGTTCGTCATTGCGCGAGTGGTTATGCCTGAATTCGGGCTCGACGCCGCTCAAAAGCGCGAGGCGGCCCGGCGAATTTACCGAATTCCGCGCGATTTGGCCTCATTTCGTCGCGAAAAGTTGCGTGCCGCGGCGGTCTGGGGCAAAAGCGCGGCGGCGAGGGCTGCATGCTTTTGGTCACCGGCGGCGCCGGCTTCATCGGGTCGAATATCGTGGCGAGCTTCAACGAAGCGGGCCGCACCGATATCGTCGTCAACGATCTGCTCGGCGAGGGCGACGCCAAATGGCGCAACCTCGCCAAGCGCCAGGTCGCCGACATCGTGCCGCCGGCCGACCTGATGCGTTGGCTGACCGGCCGCAAGCTCGACGCCGTCATTCATATGGGCGCCATCTCCGACACCACGGCGAGCGACGCCGACCTGGTGATGGAAAACAATTTCCGCACTTCGCTGCGGCTGCTCGACTGGTGCACGGTGCACCGCGTGCCCTTCATCTACGCCTCGTCGGCCGCGACCTATGGCGACGGCGCGCAGGGCTTCGACGACGACTGGACGCCCAACGCGTTGCGCAAGCTGCAACCGATGAATCTCTACGGCACCAGCAAGCATCTGTTCGATCAGGTGGTGTCGGACCGTTTCGTCAAGCAGGAGCCGCTGCCGCCTCACTGGGCCGGGCTGAAGTTCTTCAACGTATTCGGGCCCAACGAGTATCATAAGGGCCACATGGCGAGCGTGCTGGCTAAGGTGTTCGAGGGCGCCAAGGCGGGAAAGCCGGTGCGCCTGTTCAAGTCGCATCGCGACGGCGTCGAGGACGGCGACCAGCGCCGCGACTTCATCTATGTCGACGATGCGGTTGCGGTGACACGCTGGCTGCTCGAAGCGCCCGCGGTGCGCGGCATCTTCAACGTCGGCACCGGCACGGCACGCAGCTTCCGCGACATGATCGTCGCGATGTTCAAGGCGCTCGGCCGCGAGGCCGACATCGAATACATCGACATGCCCGAGAATATCCGCGCCCAGTACCAGTATTTCACGCAGGCGCGCACCGACAATCTGCGCCGCGCCGGCTACAACGCCGGCTTCACTCCGCTGGAAGACTCGGTCGATCGCTACGTCACCGGTTATCTCGACCGGCCCGACCGGTATCATTGAGCGCAACGATGTTCGATTTCGACAAACAACTCTCCGCGCTGGCGCAACAGAGCGTGCTCTGCATCGGCGATCTGATGCTCGACGATTTCGTCTATGGCGAAGTGTCGCGCATCTCGCCGGAAGCACCGGCCCCGGTCCTGACGGTGACGCGCAACGAGCTGATGATCGGCGGCGCCGGCAATGTCGCGCGCAACCTCGCCTCGCTCGGCGCGCACTGCATTTTCGTCGGCGTGGTCGGCGACGATGACGCCGGGCGGGCGCTGGGCGGCGCGCTCAAGGCGGAGCCGCGCGTCGACGCGCGTCTTGTCGTCGAGCCGGGACGCCCGACCACGCGCAAGGTCCGCTTCGTCTCCGAGCATTATTCGACGCATCTGTTGCGGGCCGACTGGGAAGTCGTCCAGCCGGTATCGACGAAGAGCGAAGACGCGCTGATCGCTCATGCGCTTGCGGCCATCGCGCAGGCCGGCGCCGTGGTGCTGTCGGATTACGCAAAAGGCGCGCTGACCCCGCGCGTCGTTCGCGCCGTGATCGATGCCGCCAACAAGGCCGGCAAGCCGGTGATCGTCGACCCCAAAGGCCGCGATTACGCGATCTATCGCGGCGCGACATTGATTACGCCGAACCGCCAGGAGCTCGCCGACGCCACGCACAAGGCCGCCGTCAGCGACGCCGAGGTCGCCGAAGCAGCCGCCGGACTGCGCCAAACCATGCAGGCCAAGGCCGTGCTGGTGACGCGCAGCGAAGCCGGCATGACATTGGTGGCCGCTGGCGCGCCGGTTCACGTGCCGGCCTATCCGGTGCGGGTGCGCGACGTCTCCGGCGCCGGCGACACGGTGGTCGCCGTGCTGGCCGCGATGCTGGCGATGCGCGCGGACTTCGAGGCGGCGATGCGCGCCGCCAACGCCGCGGCGGCGGTGGTGGTCGGCAAACGCGGCACTGCGACGGTATCGAACGCGGAGCTTCGCGCCCGCATTTTGCCGGCGGCGGCGCTGGCGCCCCAGGAAAAGATCGTGTTCGACTGGGTGGTGCTCGACGAGCGGCTGGCCGAATGGGGGCGGCAGGGCCTGCGGATCGGCTTTACCAACGGCTGCTTCGACCTGCTGCATCCGGGCCACATCAAGGTGCTGGCCGGCGCGCGCGCCGCCTGCGACCGCCTCATCGTCGGCCTCAATGGCGATGCCTCGGTGCGCCGCCTCAAGGGCGCCGACCGTCCGGTGCAGGACGTCAACGCGCGGGCTGAAGTGCTGGCGGCGCTCGAGGCGGTCGATCTGGTCGTCGTGTTCGATCAGGACACGCCGGAAAAACTGATCGCGCAAATCCGGCCCAAGGTGCTGGTCAAGGGCGGCGACTACAAGCCCAACGAGGTGGTCGGCCGCGACATCGTCGAGGCGCAGGGCGGCGAGATCGTTCTGATCGACCTGGTGCCCGGCCATTCGACCAGCGACATGGTGGCGCGCACCCGTGCCAAAACCGCGCGCTGATTTCAGATATCAGTTGCGGTCGTCGCGCCGCACCGTTTCCGCCGGCGGCGGCGTCCAGTCCTTGGTCTGCTCGAAACGCTTGGCGTAGCGGTAGAATGTGCCCTCGAAATTTCCGAACGCGATGACAAAGCCGGCCCAGCCGTCGATGAAGCCGAACTTGAAAATATAATGCTTGAGGAATGACCAGAGCCCGTGGCCGAACGCGCCTGCCATCGACACCCGCTTCTGGGCGAGCTTCGGCACGCCGAGCGAGGAGTAGCGGTTCATCTTGCTGATGACTTCCTCGAGGTTGCGAAATGGGTATTGCCACATCGCGTTCTCGAGCTTGCCGACGGCCTTGCCGCCGGTCGGTTCATAGCCTTCATGCACCGGCTCGAGCGTGTAGCGCATGCTGCCTTTGCGGAAGAGCTGCGGCTGGCGGTAGTTCGGATACCAGCCGGAGCCGCGGATCCAGCGTCCCATCATGTAGCTGCGCCGCGGCACTAGGTAGATCTCGAACGGCGGCGCGCCGGCGAGCAGGCCGAGAATCTCGTCGCGCACCTGCGGCGTGCAGCGCTCGTCGGAATCCAGGCTGAAGATCCAGTCGTGCGTGCAGGCCTCGATCGCGCGATTGCGCAGTTCGCCGAAGCCGTTGAACGGCACCTGCACGACGCGGGCGCCGAGCGCGGTGGCAATCGCCGCGGTGCCGTCGGTGCTGTTGGAATCCACCACCACGATTTCGTCGGCCCACAGTACGCTCGAAACGGCGTCGTGGATCTTCTCGGCCTGGTTATAGGCGAGAATGTACGCTGATATTTTCTGCATGGCGCAAAGCTGGACGATATCGGGGCAAAGCCAAATATGGGTCAAGTATCGCACGCTTCGCCCGGCGCGCAATGTCACGTCGAGCACGCAACGACGCTCTGGCGCGGTTTTGCCGGGATGCCGTATAATTTGGCCGCGTGGCCGAGCTCATCTCCATCATCGTCACCACCTACAATCGCGAGGATGCCCTCGACGCGGTGCTGCGCTCGCTCGCCAGCCAGACCGACCGCGATTTCGAGGTAATCGTCGCCGACGACGGCTCCGGGCCTGCGACCGCTGTCGTGATCGGGACGTGGCGGCCGTATTTCACCGGACTGGTTCACGTCCGTCATGGCGATAACGGCTTTCGCGCCGCCGAGATCCGCAACCGCGCGATTCTGGCGTCTCATGGCTGGTATTGCGTCTTCCTGGACGGCGACTGCATTCCCCGCCCGGATTTCGTCGCCGCGCATCGCGCGCTGGCCGAGCCCGGCTGGTTCGTCGCCGGCAACCGCGTGCTGCTGTCGGAAGCGCTGACGCGCGCCGTGCTCGAGCGAAAATTGACGCCGGAGAGCTGGACGCTCGGGCAATGGATCGCGCAGCGTTGGCGCGGCGGGGTCAACCGACTTGCCGTGATCGTGACACTGCCGCTCGGCCCGCTGCGAAAATTGCGGGCGCGGACCTGGCAGGGCGCGCGCTCCTGCAATCTCGGCATTTGGCGCGCGGACCTCGAGCGCGTCGACGGCTTCGACGCCGACTATCGCGGCTGGGGCAAGGAAGATTCCGACATCCTCGTGCGCTTGCTGCACGCCGGTGTGCGGCGCAAGGACGGCGGCTTTGCCACCGGCGTGATCCATCTCTGGCATCGCGAGGCGCCGCGCGGCGATCTCGCCGCCAATGAAACGCGGCTCGGCACCGTCCTGTCGGGCGACCGTGTCCGCGCGCAACGTGGACTTTCCGCGCTGTAGCGGTCGGCCTGTAAAGCTCTGAAAACAAAGGTGTTCATCTCATCCCGCAGGGGCGGTCGCCAGCATGGCGAACGCATGCTAGTGAAAAACGCCAGCACAGGAATTCCACCCGGATGACTCAGGCCGCGGCCCCCGACAACGAGCGCATGTTGCGAATTGGCGTGGTCGGCGTCGGCATCATGGGCAGCAACCATGCACGAGTCTTCGCCAGCCTGTCGGGCGCGACTCTGGTCGGTGTTGCCGACCCGGACCGCAAGCAGGCGGACTTCGTCGCCAGCACGCTCGGCTGCGCCGGGGTGAGCGGCGTCGATGAGCTGCTCGCGCTCAAGCTCGACGCGGTAACGATCGCGGCGCCGACCCATCTGCATCGCGACGTTGCGCTGGCCTGCATCGAGCGCGGCGTCCATGTGCTGGTCGAAAAGCCGATCGCTTCGACGATCGAAGAGGGTAACGAGATCATCGCCGCCGCGCGGCGCGCCGGGCTCACTTTGATGGTCGGCCATGTCGAGCGCTTCAATCCCGCGGTCCAGGCCATCAAGGAAGCGGTGCGCGACGAGGACATCCTCTCCATCGCAATCACGCGGGTCGGCCCGTTTCCGCCGCGCATGTCGAATGTCGGGGTGGTAATCGACCTCGCCGTGCACGACATCGACCTGATCCGCTGGTTCACCGATTCCGAAATCGTCGAGGTGCAGCCGCAATTGTCCAGCGCGGTCGCCGAGCGCGAGGACATCGCGCTGCTGCAATTCCGCACCGCGTCGGGCGTGCTCGCGCACATCAACACCAACTGGCTGACGCCGTTCAAGGCGCGCAACGTCGTGGTGGCGACGCGCGGCAAGTACGTGATGGGCGACCTGCTGACCCGCCAGGTCACCGAATGCTTCGGCTTCCAGCCCGACGGCAGCTATTCGATGCGGCATCTTTCGGTCGGCCATTCCGAGCCGTTGCGCGCCGAATTGCTGGCTTTCCTGCATGCGGTCCGCACCGGCGAGAAGCCGGCGGTGACCGGCGAGGAGGGCGTCGCCAGCCTCGAAATCGCGCAACGCTGCCTGGCGGGACGCCCCGCCGAAGCGCCGGCGCCGCGCCAGGCCCCCCGCGTCGTTGTGGGCTGATGAGGCTGTAACGGCCGCTCGTCGCGGGGCGCACATGGCCGCAAATCGACGGCAATCACCGCTATTGTTGCGCATCGCGGGTGCCGATTCGGCGACCGGCGGAAGGAAAGCGCGATGATCGGGCGCATCCTGAAGGTCGGCGGGCTGACGCTGCTGTCGCGCGTCACCGGATTCGTGCGCGACATCATCCTCGCGGCCGTGCTGGGCGCCGGCCCGATCGCCGACGCGTTTTTCGTCGCGCTGCGCCTGCCCAATCACTTCCGGGCGATCTTCGCGGAGGGCGCGTTCAACGCCGCGTTCGTGCCAGCCTATGCGCGAATCCGCGAGCAAGGCGGCGCGGCACGGGCCCAATTGTTCGCCGACCGCATCTTCACGCTGCTGCTGGCGAGCCAGATCGTGCTGCTCGCGCTTGCGTTGATGTTCACGCCCGCCGTGATCGACCTACTGGCGCCGGGTCTGTCCAACGATCCGGGCCGCTACTCCTACGCGGTCGAGTTCACGCGCATCACATTCCCTTATTTGCTGCTGGTCACCCTGGTGACCTTGTACGGCGGCATCCTCAACTCGCTGCAACGCTTCGCCGCCGCCGCTGCGGCGCCGATCCTGCTCAATTTGTCGATGATCGTCGCTTTGCTGCTGGTGGCGTTTTTTCCGACCGCCGGCCACGCCGCCGCCTGGGGCGTGCTGCTCGCCGGCATCCTCGAATTCCTGCTGGTCGCCGGCGATACCTGGCGCGCCGGCGCGCTGCCGCTGTTGCGCTGGCCGGAACTCGACGCCGACGTGCGGCGGTTCTTTCGTGCGCTCGGTCCGGCAGTGATCGGCTCGGGCGGCGTGCAGCTCGCGCTGTTCGCCGACACCATCATCGCCAGCTTCCTGCCGGCCGGCGCGCTGTCGGCGCTTTATTATGCCGACCGCATCGACCAGTTGCCGATCGGCGTAATCGGCATCGCGGCCGGCACCGTCATCCTGCCCGAAATGGCGCGGAGGCTTGCCGCCGGCGACGAGCGCGGCGCGCTGCATGCGCAGAACCGCGCGGTGGAATTCACCTTGATGCTGTCGATCCCGTGCCTGGTCGCTTTCGTGGTCATTCCCGAGCTGATCATGCGGGCGTTGTTCATGCGCGGCGCTTTCACCACCGCCGACGCCAGCGCGGCGGCGCGCACTCTCGCGGCCTACGCCGTCGGCCTGCTGCCGTTCGTTCTGATCCGCAGCGTGGTCGCGACATTTTTCGCGCGCGGCGACACCGCGACTCCGGTCAAGGCGGCGTTGATCGCCGCTGCCGTCAATATCGGATTCAAGATTGCGTTGATGGGGCCGCTCGCCCAGGTCGGCCTTGCGCTCGCGACATCGATCGGCGCGTGGATCAATCTCGGCCTGGTCATCTGGTTCGCGTGGCGCGCCGGCTACCTGATCGTCGACGCGCGGCTGCGGCGCTCCGCGCTCTGGCTGGCGGTGGCGGGCGTCGTTCTGGCGTTGGCGTTGTGGGGCGCCCAGTATCCGTTGTCACAATTGTTTGATGGCTGGCGTCCCTTTCGCGACGAGCTGCAATTGCTGGCGTCGATGGCCATCGCCGGGACGGTCTATGGCGGCGCGATTCTGATGATTTTCGGCGGCGGCTGGTTGCGGGCATTCCGCGGCGGGGCCGCCCCGTCGTAGGACGCCGCCCGCCTTGGTTGCATTGCGGTAGACATCGCAGGCCGGCAACGTTATGGACGAACGGTTCGTTTTGGGGAACCGCTTGTCCGGGGCATGATTTCCAGACGTCTCATTAGGCTTTCCATCGCGGCGGCGCTGCCGCTCGCCTTCGCCGGTTGCGGGCAAAGCCAGCCGCCCGGGGGCCCGCCGCCGCCTGCGGTGACGGTAGCCGAGCCGGTCAAGCGCACGGTGGTCGACTACGCCGAATATGTCGGGCGCTTCATCGCGATCAATTCGGTCGAGGTGCGGGCGCGGGTGTCCGGTTATCTCGAAGCGGTGCATTTCACCGACGGCCAGCTCGTCAAGCAGGGCGACCTGTTGTTTAGGGTCGACAAGCGCCCGTTCCAGAACACGCTCGACCAGGCGCGCGCCAATCTCGCTTCGGCCAGTTCCAACCAGTCCTTCACCGAGGCCGACCTGGCGCGCGGCCAGCAACTGGTGCGCGACAAGACGATCACCGACCAGACCTTCGAGCAGCGCGCCCAGGCGGCGCGCAACGCGCGCGCCGCGGTCGCGGCCAACGAGGCCGCCGTGCGGCAGGCCGAGCTCGATGTCGAGTTCACCGAATTGCGCGCGCCGATCGCCGGCCGGATCGGCGACCGCCGCGTTTCACCCGGCAACCTCGTCACCGGCGGCACCGGCGGCAACACCACGCTGCTCGCCACCATCGTGTCGAGCGAGCCGATCCGCTTCGAATTCACTTTCGACGAGGCGTCGTATCTGCGCTACGAGCGGCTCGCCAAGGGCAATGCCGAGCTCACGAAAAGTCGCGGCGACGGCATCGCGGTCGCGATCAGGCTGATCGACGAAAGCGACTTCGACCACGCCGGCCGGCTCGATTTCGTCGACAACGTGATCGACCGCGCGACCGGCACGATTCGCGGCCGTGGCGTCCTGGAAAATCCCAACGGTCTTTTCACGCCCGGAATGTTCGGCCGCATCCGGGTGCCCGGCTCGGAGCCCTACGAAGGCCTGCTGATCCCGGATGCTGCGATCGGCACCGAACAGACCCGCAAATTCGTTCTGGTGGCCGGGGCTGACGACACCGTCGCGCAGAAATACATCACGCTCGGTCAGTCGACGCCCGACAAATTGCGCATCGTCAAGTCCGGGCTCGGGCCCGACGACCGCGTGATCGTCAACGGCCTGATGCGCGCGCGGCCGGGGCAAAAAGTGACGCCCCAGCGGGAAGGCGCCGCACCGCCGGGCGCTCCGCCAGGCGCTCCAGCCGCCGCCGCGCCGCCGAAATAGATCGGCAGGCCCATGAACATTTCGCACTTCTTTATCGACCGGCCGATCTTCGCCTCGGTGGTGTCGATCGTTTTCATCATCCTCGGCGGCGTCGCCTTCGCGCGGCTGCCGGTCGCGCAATATCCGGAAATCGCGCCGCCGGTGATCAATGTCAGCGGCCAATATCCGGGCGCCAGCGCCGAGATCGTGGCGTCCACGGTGATTTCGCCGATCGAGGACCAGATCAACGGCGTCGAGAACATGCTCTATGTCTCGTCGAACGCCACCGCGGACGGCCGTTTCGCCATCGCCGTCACCTTCGACATCGGCACCAACCTGGATATCGCGCAGGTCCAGGTGCAGAACCGCGTCGCCATCGCGCAGCCCCGCTTGCCGACCGACGTGCGCAATATCGGCGTCACGGTGACCAAAAGCTCGCCCGACCTGATGATGGTCGTGCATCTTTACTCGCCGGACAAATCGCGCGACCCGCTGTTCATTTCGAACTACGCCACTCTCGAGATCAAGGACGCGGTCACGCGCGTCGACGGCGTCGGCTCGATCACGGTGTTCGGCAGCCGGGACTATTCGATGCGGATCTGGCTCGATCCCGACCGGCTGCAATCGCTCAACATGACGGCAAACGACGTCATCAACGGGCTATCCGCACAAAACGTGCAGGTCGCTTCCGGCACGCTGAGCGCGCCGCCGAACGACAATCCCGGCGCGTTCCAGATCGCGGTGCAGACGCAGGGGCGGCTTGCCGATCCAGACGAGTTCGCCAATATCGTCGTCAAGCAAACGACCAACGCGATCGTGCGCGTCAAGGACATCGGGCGCGTCGAGCTTGCCGCGCTCGATTACAGCTCGAACTCCTATCTCAACCTCGATCCGGCGGTGGCGCTTGCGGTGTTCCAGCGCCCCGGCTCGAACGCGCTGGCGACCGCGACGGCTATCCGCAAGACCATGGCGGCCCTGTCGAAGCGGTTTCCGCCCGGCGTGAAATACACCATCATTTACGACCCGACCCAGTTCATCCAGCAGTCGGTCGACGCCGTGCAGGAGACGATCTTCGAGGCGATCATTCTGGTCGTGCTGGTGGTCGTGATCTTCCTGCAAACCTGGCGCGCCGCCGTCATTCCTCTGGTGGCGATCCCGATCTCGCTGATCGGCACGTTTTTCGTCATGGCGATGTTCGGCTTCACGCTCAACACGTTGTCGCTGTTCGGGCTGGTGCTGGCGGTCGGCATCGTGGTCGACGACGCCATCGTCGTGGTCGAAAACGTCGAGCGCAATATCGCCGCGGGGCTCAGACCGCGCGAGGCCGCGATCAAAAGCATGGACGAAGTTGGCGCCGCGCTGGTGGCGATCGCGCTGGTGCTGTGCGCGGTGTTCATTCCCTCGGCCTTCATCACCGGCATTTCCGGCCAGTTCTACCGCCAGTTCGCGCTGACCATCGCGGCGGCGACCGTGATTTCACTCACCGTGTCGCTGACCTTGTCGCCGGCGCTGTGCGCGCTGCTGCTGCGGCCGCATGGCGAGAAGAAGGTCTATTGGTGGTCGCGCCCGATCGTCGGGTTTTTCGGGGTGTTCAACAGGGGATTCGAGTGGTTCGCGGCCGGCTACAGCCGGGTCGCCGCCAAGGCCGTTCGCATCGCGGTCGTCATGCTGGTGGCCTATGCGGCGCTGCTGGCGTTCGGCTTCAACGAATTCCGCAAGACTCCGGTCGGCTTCATTCCGCAGGTCGACGCCGGCTATCTGGTCACGGTGATCCAATTGCCGCCGGCCGCCTCGCTGGCGCGCACCGACGAGATCAACCGGCGCGTCGTCGCGCTCGCGCTCGAAACGCCGGGCGTGGTCGGCGCCGTCAACATTGTCGGCTTCTCCGGCGCCACCTTCACCAACGCGCCGAATGCCGGCGCGATCTTTCTGGTGCTGGCGCCATTCGACGAGCGGGCGCGCAATCCCAACCAGTCGGCGGCCGCGATCCAGCGCAATCTGTTCATGAAGGCCGCCTCGATCCAGGAAGGTGCGGTGTTCGTCGTGCTGCCGCCGCCGGTGCGCGGCGTCGGCAATGCCGGCGGCTTCCGGATGATGATCGAGGACCGCGCCGGGCAGGGCCCAGCGGCGTTGCAGGCCGCGACTTACGCGATGATGGGGCGGGCGGCGCAAACGCCCGGTCTCCAGCAGGTGTTCTCGCTGTTCGAGACCTCGACGCCGCAGCTCTATCTCGACATCGACCGCACCAAGGCGCAACTGCTCGGCATCAACGTGCAGGACGTGTTTTCCGCGCTGCAGATCTATCTCGGCTCGGCCTATGTCAACGACTTCAACCTGTTCGGCCGCACCTTCCGCGTGATCGCGCAGGCCGACGCGCCATTCCGCAACGAGCCGCGCGACGTGCTCAAGATCCGCGTGCGCAATGCGGGCGGCGACACCGTGCCGCTCGGCGCCTTCACCACCGTGCGCGACATCTCGGGTCCCTATCGCGTGCCGCGTTACAATCTCTATCCGGCCGCCGAACTCGACGGCAACGCCGCCGCCGGCTATTCGCAGGGCCAGGCGATCGAGATCATGGAGAAGCTGGCGCAGCAGACCTTGCCGGAGGGCTTCGGTTACGAGTGGACGACGTTGGCGTTCCAGCAACTGCGCGCCGGCAACACCGCGATGTTCGCCTTCGTGCTGGCGGTGGTGTTCGTGTTCCTGGTGCTGGCGGCGCAATTCGAAAGCCTGACCCTGCCGCTCGCGGTCATCCTGATCGTGCCGATGTGCCTGGTGGCGTCGATCATCGGCGTCGTGCTGCGCGGCCAGGACAACAACATCCTCACCCAGGTGGGCTTCGTGGTGCTGATCGGCCTCGCCGCCAAAAACGCCATCCTGATCGTCGAGTTCGCCAAGCAGATCGAGGACGAGGGCCGCAACCGGTTCGAGGCGGCGGTCGAAGCGGCGCGGCTGCGATTCCGGCCGATCCTGATGACGTCGCTCGCCTTCATTTTCGGCGTTTCGCCGCTGGTATGGGCGGTCGGCGCCGGCGCGGAGTTGCGCCAGACGCTTGGCACGGCGGTGTTTTCCGGCATGATCGGGGTCACCGCGTTCGGCCTGATCTTCACGCCGGTGTTCTATGTGGTGACGCGCGGGATCGCGTTGCGCGCGCAAGGCGCCCCGGCGCCGTCCAGCCGGAGCGGTAAAGGGCCGGCGCGGCCCAAAGGTGCTTAAGGGGGCTTGATGGCGCCACCGAAATTCGGGATCGGCCAGTCGGTGCGGCGCAAGGAGGACGATCCTCTGCTGCGCGGCGGCGGCCGCTACGTCGCCGACGTCGCGCCGGACGGAGCGCTGCGCGCGGTGATGCTGCGCTCGCCGCACGCGCATGCCCGGTTTCGCATCGGCAATGCCGACGACGTGCGCAAGATGAAGGGCGTGCGGCTGGTTCTGACCGGCGCCGACGTCACGCAGCTCGGCGATCTGCCGTGCCCCGGCGTCATCAGCCCCGACATCAAGGTGCCGCCCTATCATATCCTGGCGCGCGACATCGTCCGCCATGTCGGCGATTCGGTCGCCTTTGTCGTTGCCGACACGCTTGAGGCCGCGCGTGACGCCGCCGAGGCGCTGTCGATCGATTGGCAGGCGCTGCCGCATGTGATCGGCGCCGAACACGCGCTCAAGCCCGGCGCTGCGAAAGTGTGGCCGGATCGCGCCGGCAATCTCGCCTTCGAAGCCGAACTGGGCGACGCCAAGGCGGCCGATGCCGCGTTCCAGAGCGCGTCGCGGACCGTGACCCTCAAGGTCATCAACCAGCGGCTCGTCACCAATTACCTGGATACCCGCGGCGTGGTCGCCGAATACGACGGCGAGCGCTACACGCTGACCCTCGGCAGCCAGGGCAGCCACATCATCCGCGACATCCTGTGCAACGCCGTGCTCAAGATCGCGCCCGACAGGATGCGGGTGGTGACGCCGGACGTCGGCGGCGGGTTCGGCACCAAGCTGTTTCCGTACCGCGAATACGCGCTCGCCGCCGTCGCCGCCGAGAAATTACGCAAGCCGGTGAAATGGGTGGCCGACCGCAGCGAACATTTTCTCAGCGACAGCCACGGCCGCGACAACATCACCACGGCGAAGCTCGCGCTCGACGACAAGGGCCGTTTTGTCGGGCTCGAGATCGACATCGTCGCCGACATGGGCGCGTATCTGTCGTGTTACGCGCCTTATATTCCCTATCTCGGCGCCGGCATGGCGTCGGGCGTCTACGACATCGCGGCAACCCACGTCCGAGTGCGCGGCGTTTACACCAGCACGGTGCCGGTCGATGCCTATCGCGGCGCGGGGCGGCCGGAAGCGTCGTATCTGATCGAGCGGCTGGTCGATGCCGCCGCGCGCGAGGCCGGCATCGCGCCCGACGTCATCCGCAAGCGCAACTTCATCAAGCCGAAGGCGATGCCGTACAAGACCGCCACCGGCAAGGTTTATGACTCCGGCGACTTCGCCGGCCACATGGCGCGCGCCAAGGAGATCGTCGGCTGGGACGGCTTCAACAAGCGCGCCGCCGCGGCGAAGAAGCGCGGGCGGCTGCGCGGCCTCGGGCTTGCGACCTATGTCGAAGCCTGCGGCAATCTGGGACCGGAAACCGCGACTTTGCGGCTCGACAAGGACGGCGGCGTCACGCTTTTGATCGGGTCGCAGAGCACCGGGCAGGGCCACGGCACCGCCTATGCGCAGATCGTGGCGCAGCAGCTTGGGCTGTCGCCCGAGATGGTGCGCATGGTCCAGGGCGACACCGACCGCGTGAAGACCGGCGGCGGCACCGGGGGCTCGAGCTCCATTCCGTGCGGCGGCAATTCGCTCGACGGCGCGGTGAAGAAGCTCGCCGAGCAGATCAAGAAGCTCGCCGCCGACGCGCTCGAAGCCGCGGCGGGCGACATGGAGATCGACGCCGGAAGAGTGCGGGTCGCCGGGACCGACCGGGTCGTTTCGTTTGAAGAGCTCGCCGTGCGGGCGAGGCCGGAGCAACTGGCAGCGGCCGACACCTGGACCCCCGGCGAGGCGACCTATCCGAACGGCACCCATGCGATCGAAGTCGAGGTCGATCCGGCGACCGGCGCCGTCGATATCGTCAACTATGTCGTGGTCGACGACTTCGGCATGACGCTCAACCCGCTGATGCTGGCGGGGCAGGTGCACGGCGGTGCGGTGCAGGGCATCGGCCAGGCGCTGATGGAAGACACCGTCTACGACCGCTCGTCCGGCCAGTTGGTGGCCGCGACACTGATGGATTACGCGCTGCCGCGCGCCACCGACGCGCCGGAATTCACCTTCGAGACCCTCAACGTGCCGTGCACGACCAACCCGCTCGGCGTCAAAGGCGCAGGCGAGGCCGGCGCGATCGGGTCGTGCCCCGCCCTCATCAATGCGGTGATCGATGCGCTGTGGCGGGGCTATCGCGTCTCCCACATCGACATGCCGGCGACCCCGGAACGGGTGTGGAGCGCGATCGAGCAGGCCCGACGGGAGCATCCGCAGGAGCGCGGCCGCGCCTTTGCGCAATAAGCCGAACCCTCCTAATGTTGGTTCGGGCAACAGGGGATTTCGATGACCTTTCGTTTCGTGCTCGGCGCAACGCTTGCGATGGCGATCGTCACGACCGCGGTGATGGCGCAATCGGACCCGATCGCGGCGCGCAAGGCGCTGATGAAGGGAAACGATGAAGGCGCCCGCGTTGCCATCGGCATGATGCGCGGCCGCATACCGTTCGACCGCGCCAAGATCGACGCCGCATTCGGGCAATGGGCCGACACCGCCGCCAAGCTTCCCGCCCTGTTTCCCGATAATTCGAAGACCGGCGGCGAGACCCATGCCTCGCCAAAAATCTGGCAGGCCAAGGCCGACTTCGACGCCAAGGCGGCGGCGTTCGGCAAGACGGTGGCCGACACGCGGGCGCAAGGCGCGGCTTCGGTCGAAGGGCTCAAGGCGGCGATCCCGGTCCTCGGCAAAGCTTGCGACAATTGCCATGCCGACTACCGATTGCCGATGAAGTAGCGACCTGTGTCCCCGCGGCTTCGCAATCTCGTCATTGCCTTGGTGGCGGCCGCGGTGCTCGGCGCCGCGGGCCTTTGGGTATTGAGCGCGCCCGCAACGATCGCGCCTGAGGCGCTCGCGCCGCGCACCGCCGATCTCGCCAATGGCAAGACGATGTTCCTGGCCGGCGGCTGTTCGTCGTGTCACGCGGTGCCGAAGCAGGAAGATCATACGCGCCTCGGCGGCGGGCTTGGCCTCGTCTCGCCATTCGGCACGTTCTACGTCCCCAACATTTCATCCGATCCGAAGGACGGCATCGGCAGTTGGAACGAAACGCAATTCGTCATCGCGATGATCAAGGGAACGTCGCCGGACGGGCAGCATCTGTTTCCAGCTTTCCCCTACACGTCCTATCAGCGCATGGACCGGAATGACGTGCGTGACCTGTTTGCCTATCTCAGGACCTTGCCGGCGGTCGCGGGCCGGGTGCGCGATCACGACGTGCCGTTTCCCTTCAACGTGCGGCGCGCGGTCGGCCTGTGGAAGCTGCTGTTCCTCGACGGCAAGAGCTTCCGACCAGATGCCGTGCAATCCGCCCAATGGAACCGGGGCGCCTATCTCGTCAACGGCCCGGGCCACTGCGCGGAATGTCATTCGCCGCGTAATTTTCTCGGCGCCATCGTCGAGAGCAAGCGGTTTGCCGGCGGCCGCAGTCCGGACGGCCAGGGCGGCGTGCCCAACATCACGCAGTTCAAGCTGAAGGAATGGTCGCTCGAGGATATCCAGGAGACGCTCGACACCGGCATGACCGCCGACGCCGACCGGGTCGGCGGCGCGATGATCGAGGTGGTGGCAAATACGTCGCAGCTCAGCGAGCAGGACCGCGCGGCCATGGCGGTCTATATCAAGTCGTTGGCGCCGGTCGAGGGACGCGCCAAGTAGTCTGGGTAGTTCAGGCAGTATTGCCCGCGGGCTGGCTTCGCCGCGCCATCATGCGATGATGCGGCGCCGCTCGGCCAAGGTGGCGCATCATCAGTCGGGCGGCATGGATCTTCTCAAAGCCATCGGGTTGAAAATCATCTCGGCGCTGTTGTTTGCCGTGATGTCGGCGCTCGTGCGCATGATGGGGCAAATCGCGCCGATCGGCGAGGTGGTGTTCTTCCGCAGCCTTTTCGCGATCGTTCCGGTTCTCGTGATCTACGCCTGGCGGCGCGAGCTGCGCGGCGCGGTCTATACCAAACGGCCGCTCGGCCAGCTCGGCCGCGGCGCCCTCAGCGTGTTCGGGATGTATTCCAACTTCTCGGCGCTGGCGCGGCTGCCGCTCGCCGATGCGACGGCGATATCGTTTGCCGCGCCGTTGATGACGGTTGCTCTTGCCGCCGCGGTCCTGAAGGAGCGCGTGCGGATCTATCGCTGGTCGGCGGTCGCCGTCGGGTTCGTCGGGGTGATCGTCATGCTGTTGCCCCATCTCGACATCGGGCGGTTTGCCGGTCCGGCCAGCGCAGTCGCTGCGGTCGGCGTCGCATTCGCGGTGTTCGGCGCGTTCTGCAACGCCGGCACGGTGATCCAGACCCGCCGGCTGACGCAGAGCGAGACGACATCCTCGATCGTGTTTTATTTCTCGCTGATCTGCGCGATGGCCGGCGCGGTCACGCTGCCATTCGCCTGGCATTCGCCGAGCGCGGGCGAACTCGCGATCCTGGTCACGATCGGGATGCTCGGCGGGCTCGCCCATATTTTCCAGACCGAAAGCTACCGCTTCGCGAGCGCTTCGGTGATCGCGCCGTTCGACTACACCTCGATGCTGTGGGCGCTGCTGCTGGGGTTCTGGATGTTCGGCGAGGTGCCGACGTTCCTGGTGTTCGTGGGTGCGGCGATCGTGGCGCTCGCCGGCCTGTTCGTGATCTGGCGCGAGCGCCAGCTCGGATTGCAGCGCAAGCGCGAGGCCGAGGGCCAGCCGGAAACGACCTGAGCGTCCACCGTCAGGTGTTGAACGCCTTGAACGTGATGATGGTGCGGGTGTCCTGGATGCCCGGTATGACCTGTACCTTCTCGTTGACGAAGTGTCCGATGTCGGTGCCGGGCTCGACGTAGAATTTCACCAGCAGATCGAAGTCGCCGGCGGTGGAATAAATCTCGGACGCGATTTCGGATTCGGCCAGCTTGCTGGCGACCAGATAGGATTTGCCGAGCTGGCATTTGATCTGAACGAAGAACGGGGTCATGCGCGGCGCCTTTTTAACGGCGCATGATCGTTTGCGGCTTTCGCGACCATGCGCCCGCAATCCAGCAAAAAGGCTTGGCGCTGGCAAGCGCGGCCGGTCTTGCGCGGAATAGGGTCCCGCATTAGCTTTCCAGCGCAATCTCGTGGGGTGTCCGCGCATCGGCGCGGACTGAGAGGCTTCTGCGGCCAACCCAACGAACCTGATCCGGGTCATGCCGGCGGAGGGAGAAGAGATGCGGGCGTCCTCCGAGGCTTCATTTGGCGCGATGCCACGCATCGCGGCTGACGCGCTCGAACGCGTGCGGACCAAAGCGCCAGCGGTCCACTGCATCACCAATACCGTGGCCCAGGCCTTCACCGCCAACATGCTGCTGGCTGCCGGCGCGATCCCTTCGATGACGATTTCACCGGCGGAGATCGGCGACTTTGCCGCCGGGGCCGATGCATTGCTGGTCAATCTCGGCACCTTCGACGGCGAGCGGCGCGAGGCCGTGCTGGTCGCCGTCGACGTCGCGCGCCACCACGGCAGGCCGTGGGTGCTGGATCCCGTTCTCATCAATCGCTCGGAGCCGCGCGCCGGATTTGCCAAGTCGCTGTTGGCCCGCAAGCCGGCGGCGCTTCGCCTCAATGCTCAGGAGTTTCGCACCTTGGGCGGCGCGCCCGACGCAGCCGGCGCGATGTCGTTCGCGAAGTCGGCGGCGACCGTGGTGGCGCTGTCCGGCGCGACGGACCTGATCGCCGACGCCTCCCGCGTTGCCGCGATCGATAACGGCCACCCTCACATGGCGCGCGTGACCGCGATGGGCTGCGCCGCCTCGGCACTGGTGGCCGCCTGCCTCGCCGTCGAGCCGGATGCCGGACGCGCGAGCGCCGCCGCGTTACTGATCCTGGCTGTCGCAGGTGAGATTGCCGGCGAGACTTCCTCCGGGCCGGGAAGTTTTGCCGCCGCCATCCTCGACGCGCTGTTCAATCTCGAAGTCGGCACCATCGAGCAGCGGGCCAGAGTGTCGTGATGGCGCCCGAACTCCGCCTTTACGCGCTGCTCGATCCGCAAACGGCGGGCGGCCGCTCGCTCGGCGAACTGGCGACGCTGATCGCGCCGCATGTCACCCTCGTCCAGTTGCGCGACAAAACCGGCAGCACGCGGACCATGGTCGACGAGGCGCGAGCCATTCGCGCGGTGCTGGCGCCGCACCGCGTACCGCTTTTGATCAACGACCGGGTCGACGTCGCGCTGGCGGCGCAGGCCGGCGGCGTCCATGTCGGCTGGGACGATCTCGACGCCGCCGACGCGCGGCGGCTGCTGGGGCGCGACGCCATCATCGGGCTCAGCCTCAAAACGGTCGCGCAAGCCAACGCCGCGCCGCTCGAACAGCTCGATTATGTCGCGATCGGCGGCGTGTTCGTCACGCACTCCAAGGATAATCTCGATCCGCCGGTCGGGCTCGCCGGCTTCAACACCATCCTCCGCGCCGTTCGTTCCCGCGCGCCGCGCATGCCGGTCGTCGCCATTGCCGGGATCGACGCGGCAAACGCGGCGGATGTGATCGCCGCGGGGGCCGACGGCGTCGCGGTGATTTCGGCGCTGTCGCGGGCGGCTGATCCGGCCAAGGCCGCGCGGGACATGCGCCGGATCGTCGATGACGCGACGGCGAAGCGAGGCCCGCGATGACCGCGATTGCGCTGACCATCGCCGGATCGGATTCGAGCGGCGGCGCCGGCGTCCAGGCCGACCTCAAGACGTTTGCCGCGCTCGGCGTCTATGGCGCCTCGGTCATCACCGCGGTGACCGCGCAAAACACCCGCGCCGTCACGGCGATCCACGACGTCCCGACGGAGGTAATCGCCGCGCAGATCGACGCGGTTTATTCGGACCTCGCGGTCGGCGCGGTGAAGCTCGGCATGCTGTCGCGCAAGAGCACGATCGAAGCCGTCGCGCGCGGGCTCGCCCGCTCCAAGGCCGGCAACATCGTGGTCGATCCGGTGATGATCGCGACCTCCGGCGACCGATTGCTGTCCGACGACGCCGTCGAGGCATTGCGAAGCGCGATCATTCCCTTCGCCTTGGTGGTGACGCCGAACCTACCGGAAGCCGCCGCGCTCGCCGGCACCGCGCTCGCACGTAACGAGCGGGACATGGAAGTGCAGGCGCGCCAGATCCTGTCGCTCGGCGCGCGGCGTGTCCTGATCAAAGGCGGCCATGGCGAAGGACCGGAGAGCGTCGATCTCCTGATCGGCGAGGGCGAAGTCATCCGGCTCTCCGCGCCGCGCATCGCGACCCACAACGACCACGGCACCGGCTGCACTCTGTCGGCCGCGATCGCCGCCGGGCTGGCGAAGGGACAGAAGCTGTCCGACGCCGTGCAGGCGGCAAAGCAATACGTTACCGCCGCGCTTGCCGGCGCCGATGCGCTTGCCGTCGGGTCCGGCCACGGGCCGCTGCATCATTTTCACGCCACCTGGAGGCCGTCATGACCACCCGCCGCAGCTTCGTCGCCGCGCTCGGCGCGGGAACGCTCGCCGCACCGAACCTCACGCGTGCCCAAGGCAGCCCCCAAGTCATAAAGTGGCGGATGGTGACGTCGTGGCCCAAGCGATTGCCCGGGCCCGGCATGTCGGCCGAGCGCGTCGCCGAGCGCATCCGCGCACTGTCCGGCGGCCGTCTCGATATCGCGGTATCGGCGGCCGGCGAATTCGTGCCGGCTTTCGAGGTGCTCGACGCGGTCGGCAACGGCGTCGCCCAGATCGGCCACACCGCCTCGTTCTACTGGCAGGGCAAGATGCCGGCCGCGGCATTTTTCACCACCGTGCCGTTCGGCCTGACGCCGGCCGAGCACGTCGCCTGGGTCGAGGCCGGCAGCGGGCAGCAATTGTGGGACGAGTTGTACGCGCCGTTCGGCGTCAAGCCGTTCATGGCCGGCAATACCGGGGTCTGCATGGGAGGCTGGTTTCGCCGCGAAGTCAAAAGCCTCGACGACGTGCGCGGCCTCAAGCTGCGTTCGCTCGGCCTTGGCGGTGAAGTCTACCGGCGGCTCGGCGCGACGCCGCAGACCACGCCGCCCGCCGAGATTCTCAACAGCCTGCAGTCGGGCGTGATCGACGGCGCGGAATTCGTCGGACCCGGCTCCGACATCGCGCTCGGACTCTATCGCGTCGCGCCGTTTTACTACTACCCGGGCTTCAACAAGCCGAACGGCACCGGAGAATGCATCGTCTCGCTCAAGGCCTGGGCCGCGTTGTCCGACGACCTCAAGGCCGTGGTCGCGCACGCCTGCGCCGCCGAGGCCAATTACGCGCTGGCCGAAATGGAGCGCCTCAATGCCGATGCGCTCGCCGCGCTGACCGGGCAGCACGGCGTCCAACTGCGCGCGTTTCCGCACGACCTGATCGGCGCCGCGCGCAAGCAGGCCGACGACGTGCTGGGCGAAGTCGCCGGCCGCGACGCGATCAGCCGCAAGGTGCATGATTCGTATCTGGCGTTTCGCGCCCGCACCGCGGAGTGGTCGCGCGTGTCGCTGGAGGCGGTTTTGGGCGCCCGGGGCTGACGGGGAAGCCCGCAATTAACGGCGTTTTCTATCGTTAACCCGACATTAACCACGACCGGCCAGTGTGTCGGTGCGCGCATTGAGCGCGTGACGAATCAACCTGCGTCCGGGTCGGTCCCTTGATCGCCCGTTGCTCGCTTCACTCGCGGAAGGGCTGACATGAACCTGAAAATGATCCGATCCGGCATCGTCGCAGCGGCTCTTGCCGTGGCGTCGTTCGCTGCACAAGCGGCTGACTTACCCCGCGCGCCGAGCTACAAGGCGCCGGCCTACGTTTCTCCGTCGGTGTTCTCCTGGTCCGGCTTCTACGTCGGCCTGAACCTCGGCTATGCCTTCGGCAACTCGCACTGGGATAGTCCGCTCGTCGACCTGACCCCGCGCGGCGCCGTCATCGGCGGCACCGTCGGTTACAATCTCCAGACCGGAAGCTGGGTCTGGGGCATCGAAGGTGACCTCGACTACTCGGCAGCCAAGGGCAGCGCTGCCTGTGGCGGCGGCACTTGCGAATCTGCCATGACCTGGCTCGGCACGGCACGTGGCCGGCTCGGCTACGGTGGCTGGAACAACTGGTTGCCCTACGTCACCGGCGGTCTGGCCTTCGGCGGCGTCAAGGCGACCAACAGCGCCTTCGGCTCGACCAGCACGACACGTCTCGGCTGGACGATCGGCGCCGGCCTCGAATACGCGCTGTTCTCGAACTGGAGCGTCAAGGCCGAATATCTCTACGTCGACCTCGGCAAGTTCAACTGCAGCGCCTGCAACGCCTCGGGCGTCGACAACGTGACCTATCACACCAGCATCGTCCGCACCGGTTTGAACTACCGCTTCTGATCGCGGCAAGCGAGCAACTCGAAATGAAAACCCCGGGCCCTTGGCCCGGGGTTTTTGTTTTGCCGCGGCCCTCTTAGTATTTGCCGGCGACGACCTTCTGGCGCTGCTCGCCGAGCCCTGCGATGCCGAGCGTGACGACGTCGCCCGCCTTCAGGAACTGCGGCGGCTTCATGCCGAGCCCGACGCCCGGCGGCGTGCCGGTGATGATGACGTCGCCCGGCTCCATCACGAAGAACTGCGAGCAGTGCCAAACGATATACTCGCAGCTGAAGATCATGGTCCGGGTGTTGCCGCGCTGGCGCTTCTGGCCGTTGACGTCGAGCCACATGTCGAGGTTCTGAACGTTCTTGACCTCGTCCTTGGTGACGAACCACGGGCCGATCGGCCCGAACGTCTCGCAGCCTTTGCCCTTGCCCCACTGGCCGCCGGAGCGCTCGATCTGAAACACGCGCTCTGACACATCGTTGCCGACGAAATAGCCGGCGATCGCGTCCTTGGCCTTGTCCTTGCTCAGGTAGCGCGCGCGCTTGCCGATCACGATGCCGATCTCGACTTCCCAATCGAGCTTGCTGGAATCCTTCGGGATGATGGTGTCGTCGTTCGGTCCGCAGATCGCGCTGATCGGCTTGTTGAAGACGATCGGTTCCTTCGGGGTCGGCATGCCGGCTTCTGCGGCGTGGTCCGAATAATTGAGCCCGATGCAGATGAAGGTGCCGACCTTGCCGACGCAGGGCCCGAGCCGCGGCTTGCCCGACACCGGCTTGAGCCGCTTGACGTTGGCCTTCTTGATCTTGGCGAGGCCGCCCGACTTCAGCATCTCGGAATCGATGTCCTTCACGATGCGCGACAGGTCGCGGATCTTGCCGTCGGCATCGATGATGCCGGGCTTTTCCTTGCCGGGGGCGCCGTAACGCACGAGCTTCATGTCTTCACTCCCACTTGACGTTTTTTGGTTGGATGGAAAGGGCAGGTTTGGCGGCGCCCGATCATGCGACGGCGTGTGGGCAGGGGCAAGGTCAATGCGGCCATGCCAAGCGGCCTTGTTCGCGGGCGCGCGACGACAGGCAAAATATGGAAATAGTCCTATTGAACCCGTTTTATTTCCGCGCTTTGAAATCGCGCCGGCCTGAACTACCGTTGCACCAACAAAAACCCTGCCGGAGGAAACGATGAAAAAACTTGGGTGGATGATTGCCGCTGCCGTGCTTGCGCTCGGATTCAATACGCCGTCCGACGCAGCGCCGGCGTGGAAATGCGAAAAGAAACGCTGCTACTGGACCGAAGGCTATACCGGCAGCGTGCCCGATTATGCCGCCAACTGGCCCGCGCCCTCGCAGCCCGGCTGCTATTATGTCCTCAGCAGCATGAACAAGAAGTGGCGCGAGTCCTGTCCGGGCGTCGACAGCAAGGCGCGCTGACGCAGAAAAATCCCGGCGCCGCTTTCAAACGGCGCCGGAATCGATTCCCCGTAAAAATCTGCCATTCGCTCTTTCGCCGTCTGCCCTGCGCCCGACGCAGATCATCCGTTGGCGCGCAGCGCCAATGACGCCACCGACTACTTCCAGATCCCGACCGGCCGGGTGGTCGAGGTCGGAACGCAGGTGGTTGTCTAGGGAACTCGGCGGTTTATTTGGTTACCGATTTGCCAATCGACCGGGCGTATTTCTGCGATCACTTTGACACTCCGGAAAAACTTGTCGTTCATGATGGCGCGGTGAAACGTCGAAGCAGCAGGCCGCGGTATTTTCAGGAGGCGACACGACCGGCCTGCGGGAGGAGACCATGGAAGAACGACGCAAGGTGATACGGCATCGCACGCTCAAGGCCGGCAGCATTTCCATCAACGGCGCCGGGCGGATCGATTGCCAGGTTCGCAACATGTCGGCGGCCGGCGCCATGCTCGAAGTGGCAAGCCCGCTCGGCATTCCCGAGGATTTCGTTCTGGTGATCGAGCACGACCACCTCAAGCAGCCGTGCCACGTGCGCTGGCGCACCACAGCGCGGCTCGGGGTGGAGTTTCAGGCCGCCTAGAACGCCGCCGGAAACACCCCGCCGTCGAGCAGCAGGTTCTGCCCGGTGATGTAACCGGCGTGAGCCGAGCACAGAAACGCGCAAGCGGCGCCGAATTCCTCCGGCGTGCCGAATCTCTTGGCCGGCACCGTGGCCATGCGCGCCTTGGCGGCTTCCTCATAGCTCTTTCCCATCTTCTCGGCCGTGGTCTTGATATTGCCGCGCAGCCGGTCGGTATCGAACGGGCCCGGCAAGATGTTGTTGATGGTGACGTTCTTGTCGGCGACGGTGCGCGCGACGCCCGCGAGAAACGCGGTCAGCCCGGCGCGCGCGCCCGACGACAGATCGAGCCCGGCGAGCGGCGCCTTCACCGACGACGACGTGATGTTGACGATGCGGCCGAAGCCGCGCTGCGTCATCGGATCGATCACTTTCTGGATGAGCTCGATCGCGACGATCATGTTGGCGATCACGCCGTCGATCATCTGCTGGCGCGTCAGCTCGCGGAAATCGCGAAACGGCGGCCCGCCATTGTTGTTGACCAGGATGTCGGGCGACGGGCAGGCGGCGAACAATTTGGCCTGGCCCTCCGGCGTGCCGACATCGGCGGTGACCGCGAGCACCCTGGCCTTGGTCGTTTTGGCGATGTCTTCGGCGGCGGCTTTCAGCGTCGTCTCGTTACGGCCGTTGATGACGACCTCGCAGCCGGCCTGCGCCAGCGCCATGGCGCAGCCTTTGCCCAGCCCCTTGCTGGAGGCGCAGACGATGGCCTTGCGGCCGGCAATTCCGAGATCCATGGCGTTCCTCACGTTTGCAGCGGAGCGGGCGGCATGATCGCGTTCCCGGCGGGGCCGTCAAGCGCCGGACCTTGGCGACCCTTTGCCAACCCTTGCCGCGACGCGGGCCGCGGGTCTAGTTTGCCGCCATGGGACAACAACCTGCAATCTTGCCGACGTCCGCCGACGTCGAGGCCGCTGCCAAGCGCATCGCGGGCGTCGCGGTCCGCACGCCCTTGGTCAATTTCGCCGTGCTCGACGCCGCCGTGGGCGCGCGGGTCTTCCTCAAATGCGAGACGCTGCAGCGCACCGGCTCGTTCAAGTTCCGCGGCGCCTACAACAAGCTTTCGCAGATCCCGGAGCACAAGCGCGCCGCCGGCGTGGTCGCCTATTCGTCCGGCAATCACGCGCAGGGCGTCGCCGCCGCCGCGAAACTGCTCGGCATGCGCGCCACCATCGTGATGCCATCCGATGCGCCGAAGCCCAAGCGCGAGCGCACCGCCGCGCTTGGCGCCGAGG
Source organism: Hyphomicrobiales bacterium (assembly GCA_038206695.1). Classification (GTDB taxonomy): domain Bacteria; phylum Pseudomonadota; class Alphaproteobacteria; order Rhizobiales; family Xanthobacteraceae; genus Pseudolabrys. The sequence continues at coordinate 35,944 of JBBRAN010000009.1, forward strand.
TCGTGCTGTACGACCGCGACACCGAGGACCGCGCCGCGATCGCGCACAAGATCGCCAGCGAGCGCGGCGCCACCATCGTGCCGCCTTACGACGATCCGATGATCATCGCCGGGCAGGGCACGATCGGGCGCGAGATCATCGAGGATCTGGCCGCGCTCGGCCTCAAACCTGACATCTTCGTGATCGGCGCCTCGGGCGGCGGGCTCGCCGCCGGCACCTCGCTCGCCATGAAAGCGATGGTGCCTGGCGTCAAAATCTATACCGCGGAGCCGGAAGGCTTCGACGACACCGCGCGCTCTTTCAAGAGCGGCAAGCGCGAATCCAACGCCAAGCTGAGCGGCACGATCTGCGATGCCTTGATGACGCAGATCCCCGGCGAGGTGACGTGGCCGATCACCAGCAAACTGATCGGCGACGGCGTGTCGGCGAGCGACGCCGAGGTCGGCCGCGCGGTGGCGTTCGCCTATCGCGAGCTCAAGCTGGTGGTCGAGCCGGGCGGCGCGATCGGGCTTGCGGCGCTCCTGGCCGGCAAGGTCGCAGTCAAGGACAAGATCGTGGTCGCCGTGCTGTCGGGCGGCAATGTCGACACCGACCTGTTCAACAAATTGATCGCGGCCTGATCAGCTAAACAGCGCGACGCGCTCTTCCTCGCTCAGCGCCATGACGTCGGCAAACGGCGCCGCGCCGTGTTTGAGCGGCAGGTCGGGCGCTTTGGGCGTCAGGCGGGTGGCCAGCGGCGCCGGCTCGGGAAACAAAGCCGACGGCTGCGGTGCGGGCGCGCCAAGCGCGCGCGATGACGTGCGCGCGATCACCACCACATTGGGCCCGGCGTCGGCCGGGTCGAGCGCCGGCAACAAGGCCGCCGACGGAAACACCGACGGGTCGATGCGGGCCGCGGCGGGCGCCGCGGTTTCCGCCACCACTGTGAGCCGTGAGCGCGCCATGTCCGGCGACGCCGATGCCGGCTCGGCTGGCGGCGGCAGCGGCGCGCGGTCGTCGCCCGGCGCGAGCGCGACTTCGATGCGCTGTTCCAGCAGATCGAGCAGCGCCATCACTTTGGCGACGCTCGACAGCGTGCCGCCGCCGGCGGTGAGGTCGCGCCTCGCCTCGCGGATGAGGGCGGCGAGCGCCCGCAACTCGTCGCGCAGCCGCGTCACCGGCGAGGCCTCCGGCGTCGCCCGCACCAGGTCCTCGATGCGGTGGAGCGCGGCGAGCACCGTGTCGGTGTCGGCCTTGCGGTGGCGCCGCGCATATTCGGCGAGGAACCAGCGGCCGCGCGCCGACGCCATCACGGTGGCGCAGAACGCGTCGTAATCGGCCTCGCTCGGCTCGGGTCGGTCCGGGGAACGCGGCAGCGGCTCGGCCATAAGCGATCCGGTGGTGTGAAATTCCTGGCCCGCAGTCTATCAATCAGGCCCGCTGATTCGCGAAGATCGCCCCGTCATGTCGTTTTCCCCGCGGCCTTTTCCCCTGTCTTTGTCTTTTTCGGCGCGCGTCGCCGTATTCTATATGGCGATCTGCGGCGTGATCGGCGTCCAACTGCCGTTCTTTCCGCTCTGGCTTAAGGCCAAGGGGCTCGATCCGCAGATGATCGGGCTGGTTCTCGCGGTGCCGATGGTGGTGCGGGTTGCCGCGATCCCGCTCGCGGCCGGCATCGCCGACCGCCGCGATGCCTTGCGCAACGTCATCCTGTGCTGCGCGCTGGCGACGCTCGCCGGCTATACGGCGCTCGCTTTCGCGGATGGGGCGGTGGCGATCCTCGCCGTGTTCGCGCTCGCGTCGGCAGCCAACACGCCGATGATGCCGCTGGCCGAAACCTACGCGCTGCGCGGGCTCGCCGCGCGCAAGCGCGCTTATGGGCCGGTGCGGGTCTGGGGCTCGGCCGCATTCGTCGCCGGCACGTTCGCGGCGGGCTTTGCCGCCGACAGCATCGCGGCGCGCGACCTGATCTGGCTGATCGTCGCCGCGGTGCTCATCAATGCGGTTGCGGCTGCCGCGCTCCAGCCGTTGCATCTCACCCACGACGCGCCGCAGCCGGCGGCGCGCAGCCTGATGCGCGATCCAGCGTCCATCGGCGTGCTGGCGGCGGCGGGCCTAATCCAGGCAAGCCACGCCGTCTATTACGGCTTCTCGACCCTGGACTGGAGCCGCGCCGGTTTCGACGGCACCACCATCGCGGCTTTATGGGCGCTCGGCGTCGGTGCCGAGATCGTGCTGTTCGGATTGCAGGGGAGGCTGCCGGCCTTTGTGACGCCGGCGGTCTTGCTGATGATCGGCGGGGCCGGAGGCGCGCTGCGCTGGCTGGCGATGGCGTTCGATCCGCCCGCTGTGCTGCTGCCCGGGCTGCAACTCCTCCACGGCCTGTCGTTCGGCGCGACGCATCTCGGCGCGATGGGCTTCGTCGTGCAACGCGCGCCGGCCGGCAAGGGCGCCACCGCGCAAGGCCATCTCGCCATCGCGCTCGGCCTGATGATGGCGGCGTCGATCAGCCTGTCGGGCTGGCTCTATGCGGGATATGGCAGTCGCGCTTACGCGGCGATGGCGCTAGTAGCGGCGGCCGGCGGCGCTTGCGCGTTCGTAGCGAATGGTCTGCGGCGAGGCCTGGCGGTATGACCGCCGGGTGCTGCCGGTCGCTTCGCGCGAATTGCCGCAGCTCGCGACGATGCTGGTCAGCTCGCGGCCCTGCAGAAAGATCATGCGGCGCGACAGCCCGCCGTTCCGGCTGATCCAGTGCCGTACCGTGGTCGGATAGATATTCCACAGCGCCTGCGTGCCCATCGGGGAAGTCACCGGGCGGCCGTCGTTGTCCGGCATCCAGGCGGCATGGAAACCCAGCCGGGCGCGCGGGGTCGCGCAAATACGTTCGCGAGGCACGAGGCCGAGCACCAGAGTGCAGGCCGATAGGCAATTACCGTCAATGACGACGCGCTCGCCGGTCGAGCGCAGGGTGGCGAAAGCCTGGAGGTAGTGGCCGATCTGACCGCCGCGATCCTCGGAAATCAGCATGGTCGCCGACGCGGAGGACGCTCCGCCTGCCAGCAACAACGCGGCGCCCGCAAGCGCACTGCGCAAACGCATGACCCCCGTCCCCATCCAACGCCGCCGCGGCTTTTGGCGCCGCTTATGGGGAGAGCCTAGCCCAACATAGTTAAGGCTGGAAAGGCTTTGTTAACCAAAGTCTTGTGCACAAGCCGTGAACAAACGCCTGCCCTTGCCGGTATGGTTAACCCCAGAGCGCGGGTTCCGGCGGCAAAACCTCGCTGCCCTGGTAAATCAGCGCATTGTCGCGGTCGCGCGCCAGCAAAAGCGGGCCGTCCAGATCGACATACCGGGCGCGCTGCGCCAGCAGCAGCGCGGGCGCCATCGCCAGCGATGTCGCCACCATGCAGCCCACCATCAGGGCAAAACCCATACGCTCGGCTTCCGCCGCGAGCAACAGGCCTTCGGTCAAGCCGCCGGCCTTGTCGAGCTTGAAGTTGACGGCGTCATATTTGGCCCGCAGCGCGCCGAGCGAGGCGCGGTCGTGCACGCTCTCGTCGGCACAGACCGGGATCGGGCGCTTGAGCGCGCCGAGCGGCTGGTCGGCGTCGGCGGGCAGCGGCTGTTCGACCAGCATTACGCCTGCATCGGCGCAGGCGGCGAGGTTGGCGGCCAGGTTTTGCTCCGACCAGGCCTCGTTGGCATCGACGATCAGCCGGCTATTCGGGGCGGCCCGGCGCACCGCGGCAATGCGGGCCGGATCGCCGTCGCCGCCGAGCTTCACTTTCAGCAGCGCCCTGCCGGCGGCCTGTTCCGCCGCCGCCGCCATCGCGGCAGGCGTCCCGAGCGAGATCGTATAGGCGGTGGTAACACGATGCGGCGCCGGCAGGCCGGCGAGCGCGTAGGCGGGCCGGCCGGCGCGCTTGGCTTCGAGATCCCAGAACGCGCAATCGAGCGCATTGCGCGCAGCGCCCGCCGGCAGCGCCTGCTGCAGTCCGGCGCGGTCCAGCCCGCCGGCGATGGCGGCGCGCAGGCCTTCGATCGAGGCGGTGACTGTCTCGATGCTCTCGCCATAGCGCGCGTACGGCACGCATTCGCCCCGGCCGCGGTGAGGCCCTTCGGAAAGCTCCGCCACCACCACGGCGGCCTCGGTTTTGGCGCCCCGGCTGATGGTGAAAGAGCCGGCAATCGGCCAGCGTTCGCTGACGACGGAGAGCACGGTCAACATCCTGTTAACCATATACTTTAACGCTTTTTCGTTAACGGCTGGGGTTCGGGCTTCCAGTTCGGGTATTAAGTATCACAGAGCGCGCGGGTCGAAGCCCCTGTCGCCAAGCCAGGATCGGCGGAGTTTGCGGCGTGAGTGAAACCATGTTGCTCGAAGGCAGCGCCCAAGGCGACCGCCTGGTGTTGGCCGCCGCCGGCTCGTGGACGGCGCCGCAGGCCCTCGAGCTCGAAACCTTGATCGAGGCGCAGTCGCAATCGGACGACTTCAAGCGCGTCGATATCGACATGGGCCGCATCGAGCGGCTCGATACGTTCGGCGCCTGGCTCTTGGAGCGGCTGGTGCGGTCGTGGAAGGCGCGCGGCGCCGAGACCAATGTCTTGCGGCTGTCGGGAACCTACCAGCCGCTGCTCGACGAGGTGCGCCAGGTCAATCTCGACCGGCCGCCGAGCGATGACGGCCCGACCGAGGCGGAGCGGGCGCTCGGCTCGATCGGGCTGACGATCGCCTCTGTCGCGCATTCGTTCAAGGCCAACGTCAACATGCTGGGCGCGGTGGTCGCCGCGTTCCTTCGCGTCATCGTCCATCCGCGCGATTTCCGCATCACCTCGATGGTGCACAATCTCGACAACGTCGCGTGGCGCGCCGTGCCGATCATCCTGCTGATCACCTTCCTGATCGGCGCCATCATCGCGCAACAGGGCATCTTCCATTTCCGCAAGTTCGGCGCGGAGAATTACGTGGTCGACATGGTGGGCATCCTGGTGCTGCGCGAGATCGGCGTGCTGATCGTCGCCATCATGATCGCTGGACGTTCCGGCAGCGCGTTCACCGCCGAGCTCGGCGCCATGAAGATGCGCGAGGAAGTCGACGCGCTGCGCACCATGGGCTTCGATCCGATCGAGGTGCTGGTGCTGCCGCGCATCATGGCGCTCATCATCGGACTGCCGATCCTGGCGTTCATCGGCTCGATGTCGGCGCTCTATGGCGGCGGCCTGGTCGCTTGGCTGTACGGCGGCATCGACCCCGACGTGTTCCTGCAACGCCTCAAGGAAGCGATCACGCTCGATCACTTCAAAGTCGGCATGATCAAGGCGCCGTTCATGGCGCTGGTGATCGGCATCGTCGCCTGCGTCTCCGGCTTCGAGGTCAAGGGCTCGTCGGAATCGCTCGGCCTGCAGACCACCGAGTCGGTCGTCGAGTCGATCTTCCTGGTCGTCGTGCTCGACGGCCTGTTCGCCATCTTCTTTGCCTCGATCGGAATGTGACCATGGCCGACCGGGAAGCAGTCATCCGCGTCCGCGACATCACCGTCGCCTTCGGCGACAAGTCCGGCGACAGGCTGGTGCTCGATCATCTCGATCTCGATGTCTATCGCGGCGAGATTCTCGGCTTCGTCGGCGGCTCCGGCGCCGGCAAGTCCGTGCTGATGCGCACCATCCTCGGCCTGTTGCCGCGGCTGGAGGGTTCGATCGAGGTGCTCGGCGTCGACATGGTCAACGCCGACGACGACACGCGCCGCGGGGTCGAGCGGCGCTGGGGCATTCTGTTCCAGAACGGCGCGCTGTTCTCCTCGCTGACGGTGCGGGAAAACCTGCAGTTTCCGGTGCGCGAATATCTCGATCTGCCGGAGCGGTTGATGGACGAACTGGTGGTCGCCAAGCTGGAGATGGTCGGATTGCCGCCGGACGTGAAGGAGAAATATCCCTCCGAGCTGTCGGGCGGCATGACCAAGCGCGTGGCGCTGGCGCGCGCTCTGGCGCTCGATCCGGAAATCGTGTTCCTCGACGAGCCGACATCCGGCCTCGACCCGATCGGCGCTGCCGAATTCGACACTTTGGTGGCGACACTTCAGCGAACCTTGGGGCTCACCGTCTACATGGTGACCCACGACCTCGATAGCCTGCACACGGTGTGCGATCGCATCGCGGTGCTGGCGGACGGCAAGGTCATCGCGCAGGGCACCATGGATAAAATGCTGGCCTCGGAGCATCCGTGGCTCAAGGCGTATTTCCGCGGCAAGCGGTCGCGGGTTGGTCAGAAAGTAATGGCGTAAGGCGGGACAAATGGAAACGAGAGCCAACTACACCTTGATCGGACTGTTCACGCTGGCGGTTGTCGTCGGCGTGTTCGGATTCGTTTATTGGTTCCAGAGCCTCGGCGGGCACGTTGAGCGGTCGTATTACCGCGTGGTGTTCTCTGGCTCGGTCGGCGGGCTGCGCACCGGCGGTTCGGTGCTGTTCAACGGGCTTCGCGTCGGCGAAGTCGCGCAGCTCAAGCTCGATCCCGACCGGCCCGACCAGGTCACCGCGCTGATCGCCGTCGACAAGGGCGTTGCGATCCGCGAGGACACCCAGGTCAGCATCGAATTCCAGGGACTGACCGGCATCGCCGCGGTCGGCCTGACCGGCGGCACGCCGAGCAAGCCGCCGCTCGGCGGCACCAGGGAAAACCCGGCGGTCATCCCGGGCAACCGCGCGCTGACCCAGGATCTCACGACAGGCGCCCGCGAAGTGCTGGCCCGGCTCGACAACTTCATTGCCGAGAACCAGACGGTGTTCTCGGCTTCGTTGAAGAACATCGAAACTTTCACCGCGGCGCTGGCGCGCAATTCGGAGCGGGTCGACCACATCCTTTCCGGCATGGAAGGCTTGACCGGCGGACCCGACGGCAAAGGCGGCGACCTCAACGCGACGGCGAAGTCGATCCACACGCTCGCCGACCATCTCGACAAGCACACCGCCGAAATCACCGACGGCATCACCAAGTTCACCGGGACGGCGACACGCCAGTTCGAACTGGTCGGTCGCGACGCCCAGCGCTCCCTCAACGCGATCGAGCGTGCGGCAAAGACGATCGGCGACAATCCGAGTTCACTGTTGTTCGGTGGCGGCGCGAAACGCACCCCGTAAGCGGCCGCCCACGAAGAAGGCCCCGGCATTGCCGGGGCCTTTTTTATGCCGTTAGCGCCGCGGGCGGCGTTCAGTCGAAGCGGCCGGCTGCGTGCGCCAGCATGGTGTAGACCTTGCCGGTTTCCGACGTCAGATAAGTGCGCGCCACCACCTGGCCGCGGTCGTCGCGCGAGACTTCGTCGAGCAGCTTCTCGAACTCGGCGATGTAACGGTCGACCGTCTGATTGAACTCGCGGTCGGCGCGGTATTTGGCGCGGATCTCGTCGAACGCCTTCTGGCCCTGCAAGGTGTAGAGGCGGCGGGTGAAGACGTTGCGCTCGCCGCGCTTGTAGCGGTCCCACAGGTCGGCGGCCGCGTCGTGGTCGATCATGCGGGCGATGTCGACCGAGAGCGAATCCAGCGATTCGATGCTGTGGCGGGCGGTGCGCTCGTCGCTGCGCGGCGCGTCGCGGCTCGGCTCGCGCGCCATCGGGCGGGGCGGGCCGCTGTCCTCCTGCGAGGCGCGAGTTAGTAGGTCGCTGAGCCAGCCTTTGTTGTTGGCGCCGGCGCCGGGGTTGGTCCCGATGTTGGTTCCTTGCGCCGGACCGGCGGGCGGCTCGGCGCGCGCCCGTCCCGGTGCCGGGCCAAGTTCGGTGCGCGGGTATGACGGGGCAAAGCTGGCGGGATCGATCGAGCGCGCCGGCGCCCGCGCCAGCGACTCGCTGCGGGCGAGCGCGGAGGTGCTTTCGTCGCGCGGAGCGCGGCGGACCGGCTCGGCGTTTTCGACGCTGCGGCCGTGGCGAGCGACAATGCGGTTGAGCTCGGCCAAAGCTTCGATCTGGTCGACCAGCACGCGGCGCATCTGCGCGGCGCTTTCGGCGGTTTCCTGCGGAAGTTCGAGGATGCCGCGGCGCAATTCGCCGCGGGTCGCTTCAAGCTCGCGCTGCATTTCGCCCGACATCTCCTTCATGCCGCCGACAAGTTCGGCGAAACGCTCGGTCGCCTCGCGCAGCAAAGTGTAGCTCTCGCCGGTCGACTGCTCGTAGATCGAGCGCATCGCCTCGCTGGTGCGGCGGCGCTCGTCTTCGGCCGCGGTTCGCATGCGCTCGAACTGGTCGGTGATGACGTGGGCGCTTTCGACGCTGGTTTCCGACACGACGCGGGAAATCTCGCGGGCGCGGGTGGTTGCCGACTCGAGCGACTCGTCGAGCAGGCCGGAGAAGCGCTTGAGGCGCTGGTCAAGCTCGTCGGTGCGGATGTCGAGGGTCGAAACCAGGGATTCGAGGGCGACGCGGCGCTCGCCGACCGTCTCCTCGGTGCGCTGATTGCTGCGGTCGATCATGTCGGCGGCGCGCGTCAGCTCGCGGCCATGGACGTCGAACTGCCGGATCAACTGGCCGAGATCGGTCAGCACCCGCGAGGTAGTCTCGCGGAACTCGCCGATATTGATCTCGACCTGGCTGCTTGCGGCGCCGGTCGATTGCGTCACTTCGCGCATCGCCGAGACGAAATCCGAGACGCGCAGCATCAACGTATTTTCCAGCGCGCTCATGTTCTCGTGGGCGCCGGACAACACCTCCTGCAGCATGATGTTGGCTTCGCGCAGCCGCTCGAACAACGCCGTCGAGTCGGAGCGCAGCATGCCGTGGGTTTCCAACATCTCGGTGACGGTCGCCGCCGCGGTCTGCTTCGACTGCTCGATCACGCTTTGCGTGGTCGACTGCAGGTCTGTGAGCGTGCGGGTGACCGCGCCGGTCGCCGTCTCGCCGGCGACGTTGATGATGCGTGCCAGCTCCTGGCTGTTGTTCATCATGGCCTGGCTGAACGCCATGCCCTTGTCCTCGATCGACTTGATCGCGGTGCCGGTGGCGCGGGTGATCTGGCTGGCGAACTCCTCGCTTTTGCCGGTCAGCGCGCCGATGACGCCGCCGGTATTGTCGGCGAGCACGGTGGTGAGGGCGGTGGTCTGCGCGGTGACCGCCGAAGTGATTTCGTTGGCTTTGCCGAGGAAGCTGTTGGCGACCTCGGCGCTCAGGCCGGTCAAGCTGCGCTCGGCGTCGGCCGCGCTGGTGGTGATGGCCTTGGTGGTCGAGGCCGCGAGCTGGCCGAGCGCGCGTTCGGCCTCGCCGGCATTGGTCTTGATCGAGCGGCTGAGCTCCTCCATCCGCGCGTTGAGCGCGTCGGCGGCCGCCTTGCCGCTACTTTCGATCTCGGCGGTGACGCTCTGCACCCGGCCGACCAGAAGTTCCTCGAACCGGCCGATCCGGCTGTCGAGCGTGCCGGCGACCTCGGTGGCGCGCGACCCGAGCGTGGTGTCGATGTGCTCGATCTTGGCGCCCAAAGTTGCGGCGACCTCGCTGCCGCGCTGCTCGATCGCGGAGCCGACGTCACCGACGCGCTTGTCGATCGCGGCGATCACCTCGCTGCCGCCGGCCGCCAAGGTCTGCGCCATCTTGTCGACATGCGAGCCCATCAGGCCTTCGAATTTCGTCAGCCGCTCGTCGAGCGAACCGCTGATTTCGGTGCCGCGGCTGGTGACGCGCTGGTCGAAGCTGTCGATATAAAGGCGCATCGAATCCGAGATATCCTGGCTGCGGGTGCCAAGCCGTTCGACCAGTTCGCCGCCATAGGTCTTCACGGTGCGGTCGAACTCGCCGATGTGGCGCACGATCAGGCTGCCGAGCGTGGTGGAATCGCGGTTGATCTTCTCGGACAGCTCGGTGCCGCCCTGCGCGAACACGGTTTCGAAGGCCTGCAGCCGCGCCGCCAGCATGTCCTTGACGCCATCGCTGTGCTGCCCGATCGAGCCGGCGAGCGCTTCCGCGCTGGCCTGAAAAGTCTCGGCGACCTTGTCGCTGCGCTCACCGATTGTTTCGGTGATCTGCGCGCCGGTGCGCTCGATGCGTGAGACAACCTCGCCGCCGCGCAGGTTGATGTCGCTGACCAGCGTTTCGCCCGCGGTGCGCAGCGAATTGTTGACGTCGGCGGTGCGGGCGACGATCGCTTCGCTCAGCTTGGCGCCGGTGGCGGTAAGCTCGTCGGTCATCTGCTGCGAACGGCCTGCCATCTGCTCGACGACGCCGGTCGACTTCTGCGCGAAGGTCTGCGTCACCTGGTCGAGCCGCGATGTCATCATCTGCTGCAGCCGGGTGGCGAGGTCGGCAAACTCGTCGTGAATGTGGTCGGTCTTGAAGTTGAGGCTGGCGGACAGCCGGTCGCTGGCCGACGAGATCGAATTGGTGGCGCGGTCGCTGGTGGTCTCGAGGCGGTCGAGCAGGTTGCTGCCGCGCTCGGACAAAGTGTCGATCATGGAATCGCCGGCGTGTCCCAACGCCAGCGTGATGTGCTCGCCCTTTTCGGTGAGCGAACGGGTGATGCGCTGGGCAACCTCGTTCACTTTCTCCGAGACGATGTCGCCGACCGAGGTGATGTCCTGCGACAGGTCGAGATGGACGCTGGCAATCGCATTGCGCACCTGTTCGGCCTGGCCGACCAGAGTGTCGCGCTGGCTGGTCAGTTCCCCGAGCAGGTCGCGGATACGCACTTCGTTGTCGTTATAGGCGCGCTCGAGCGCCGAAACCTCGTTGTGCACCAGCGCCTCGAGCTCGGCGGCACGCGCCAAAGCGCGCTCGACGCCGTCGCCCATCGCGGCGACTTCACGCCGGATCGCCTGGCCGACATTGACGATCGACTCATGCGCGGCGGTTTCCGGTTCGGCGAGCCGCATCGCGACTTCCGCCATGGTCTGCGCCACCACGCGCAGGTCGTGGGTGCGCCGCACCGTGTGGGCGAGCGCGAAGAAGAACGCGATCGGGATCACGACGGCGAACGCCAGCCCGGCGAGAATCGGGAAACCGATCTCCGGCGCCGAGGCATAGGCGATCAGGTCGGACTTGTAGATCAATGCGAGCGAGGCGGCGGCGGCGGCCCACAGGCCGGACAGCGCGGCGGCGGCGACATAGGGCAGGCGGGCCGGCCGGCGCTGCAAGGTCTGCAGGATCTTGCCGATCGCGGCGCGGTCGTCATTGGCGGGGCGGCGAACCGGGCCGTCTTCGTTCGGCCAGCCGCGGGTCTGCGGGTCGTCGTGAAAGAGATCGGCATTGACCGGCGGCGCGCCGGCCTGGCTGCGGCGGCGATCGAGTTCCGGCGGCCCCCCCGCCGCGTTGTCGCGCACGTTGAGCGCGTCCTGGATAGCGGACATCGCCTGTTCGGCTGCGTCTTTGGATGTCGGGGTATTCGCCATTCTTCGCCTCGTCATTACGCTGGACAGGCACTGCGGCCCGGACATACTGAACGCTCACGGGCCGCGCCACGAGCACGGATCGTCGGGTTTTTAGACTCCCAACCGAGGCAGTTTCCTGCCGTCAGGCAATCCTATCGGCTTGTCCTATCAATGAAAACCGCCGTTCCCGGGTATCGTTAACGATCTATTAACCATAAAAGCCGGGTCGCGGGCCGCCCCGGGCGGCGGTTTACCGCTCCTTGGCGGATGGAAAGCGAGACTGCCGTCTTGCGAGCGTCCTTACGAGGCCCGATGCAGTCCGCCGCCCACCCGCCGCTTCAAAACAGCGCCCAAAACGGCGTCGATGCCATCGACCGCGATCACCTGCGCGCGATGACGCTCGGCAATCTCGAACTGGAACGGGAAGTGCTGCGGCTGTTCGACCGCCAGGCCGAGCTTTTGGTCGAGCGCATGCGGCAGGCCGACCCGGCTGCGCTCGGCGCGCTGGCGCATGCCTTGAACGGGGCGGCGCGCGGCATCGGCGCCTGGAATGTCGCGGCCGCCGCCGAGAGCGTCGAGCGCACCGGCGGCGATTATGGCGTAGCGCTCGACCGTCTCGCCCGCAGCGTGGCGGCGGTGCGCTCGGCGATTGCCGGGATATTGGCCTGAGGCTGCGCTGGCGCGGCTGCGGAAGTGCCTATATAGGGGACGCCCTTCATCCCCGCATTTTTCCCTATGCCCAAGATCACCTATATCGAATCCAGCGGCGCCTCGCGCACCGTCGAGGCCGACCTCGGCGCGACCGTGATGGAGACCGCGATCAAGAACAATATTCCCGGCATCGAGGCGGAATGCGGCGGCGCCTGCGCTTGCGCGACCTGTCACGTCTATGTCGACGAGACGTGGCGCGCGAAGGTCGGAGAGCCGTCGCCCATGGAAGAGGACATGCTGGATTTCGGGTACGACGTGCGGGAAAACTCGCGGCTATCCTGCCAGATCAAGGTGAGCCCGGAGCTCGACGGGCTGGTGGTGCAAACGCCCGAGAAGCAGGCCTGACGCGGCGCCTCGCGCATGGGTTGCCGCGCAGGCGCTTTCAATGACATAGAGACGCGATGAGCGAGCCGATCAAAACCGACGCATTGATCATCGGCGCGGGCCCGGTCGGGCTGTTCGCGGTGTTTGAGCTGGGCCTGGTCGACGTCAAGGCGCATCTCGTCGACATCCTCGACAAAATCGGCGGCCAGTGCGCCGAGCTCTATCCGGAAAAGCCGATCTACGACATCCCCGGCCTGCCTAAGGTGACGGCGCAGGGCCTGGTCGATGCGCTGATGGAGCAGATCAAGCCGTTCAATCCGCAATTCCATCTCAACGAGATGGTGGAGAGCGTCGAGAAAGTTGGCGAGCCGCTGTTTCGCGTGACGACGACAAGCGGCGCGGTCTTCGAGACCAAGGTCGTGGTGATCGCGGCCGGCGGCGGCTCGTTCCAGCCGAAACGGCCGCCGATCCCCGGCATCGAGGCCTATGAGAGCAAGTCGGTGCACTACGCGGTGCGCAAGATGGAGCAATTGCGCGGCCAACGCGTGCTGATCGCCGGTGGCGGCGATTCCGCGCTCGACTGGACGCTCAACCTCGCGCCGATCGCGGGCCGCCTCACGCTGCTGCATCGGCGTGCGGAATTCCGCGGCGCACCGGACAGCGTCAAGAAGACGATGGCGCTGGCGGCCGAAGGCAAGATCGATTTCGTGCTCGGCCAGGCGTCTTCAGTCGAAGGCGCCAACGGGCAGGTCGAGAAAGTGATCGTCAAGAAGAACGACGGCACGACCGCCGAGATCGCCTGCGACGCCATCCTGCCGTTCTTCGGGCTGACGATGAAGCTCGGGCCGATCGCGAACTGGGGGCTCAACCTGCACGAGGAGCTGATCCCGGTCGAAACCTCGGCGTTCGAGACGAGCGTGCCCGGCATTTTCGCAATCGGCGACATCAACACTTATCCGGGCAAGCTGAAGCTGATCCTGTCCGGCTTCCACGAAGCCGCGCTGATGTCGCGCAAGGCCGCGCATTACGCGTTCCCCGACAAGAAGATCGTGTTCCAGTACACGACGTCCTCGACCAGCCTGCAGAAGAAGCTCGGCGTCGGCTGACCGGCTCTGGCAAGTTCGGCAGCGGCGCGCTTTAATCATGGCGTGGCGGACCAGACCATCAACACGACCTGTTGCATCGCCGGCGGCGGGCCCGCCGGGATCATGCTCGGCTTCCTGCTGGCGCGCGCCGGCGTGCCGGTCGTCGTGCTGGAGAAGCACAAAGATTTCCTGCGCGATTTTCGCGGCGACACCGTGCATCCCTCGACGCTTCAGATGATGCATGAGCTCGGCCTGCTCGACGAATTCCTCAAGCGGCCGCATTCGGAAGTCGACCATTTCAGCATGCAGATCGGCGCCGACAGTGTCCGCATCGCGCTGATCGGCCTGCCGACCGTGTGCAAGTTCATCGCCTTCATGCCGCAGTGGGATTTCCTGAATTTTCTGGTCAAGCAGGCCAGGAAATACAAGACGTTCGATCTGCGCATGCGCGCCGAGGCGACAGGCCTGATCGAGGACAACGGGCGCGTCGTCGGCCTGCGGGGCAGGACCGATGAGGGCGCGCTCGAAATCCGCGCCGATCTCGTGGTCGGCTGCGATGGCCGGCATTCCACCGTGCGCGATCTTGCCGGGTTCAAGTCGGACGATCTCGGCGCGCCGATGGACGTGATGTGGTTTCGCATGTCGCGCAAGGAAGGCGACTGGGAGGAAGTGGTCGGCCATATCGAGCGCGGCCGCATGCTGGTGATGCTCGACCGTAACGATTACTGGCAATGCGCCTACGTCATCCCGAAAAACAGCATCGAGGAGGTCAAGGGCCGCGGCCTCGACCCATTCCGCCAGACCGTCATTGAGATGGCGCCGTTCGACGTGAGCGACCGCGTCGGCGAGATCAATAATTGGGACGACGTGAAGCTTTTGACCGTGACGGTCGACGTGCTGCGCCGCTGGTGGAAGCCCGGACTGATCTGCATCGGCGACGCCGCTCACGCCATGTCGCCGATCGGCGGCGTCGGCATCAATCTCGCGGTGCAGGATGCGGTGGCCGCCGCCAACATCCTGGCCGCCCCGCTGCGCAGCCGCGCCGTGACCGACGACACGCTGGCGGCCGTGCAAAAGCGCCGCGAATTCCCGACCCGCGCCACGCAGCGGATGCAACTGATCCTGCAAAACAGCCTGATCGGCCCGGCGCTGCGGGGCACCGGCCCGCGGCCGAAGGCGCCGCTGCTGATGCGAATGCTGCAATGGCCGTTGCTGAACCGCATTCCCGCGCGGGTGATCGCGCTCGGCATCCGGCCCGAGCATATCCACACGCCGGAGATCGCCTAGCCGCCGCCGGCGGCGCTAGCTCCCGGGACCGTCCTGCGGCCGAGCGCGGCGAGCCCGAGCGCAAACGGCGCGAGCCACACCAGCCGGCTCTGATAACGGTCGACCGGATTGGAAAAAATGCCGCAGATCGCCGCATTGGCGAGCAGTGCGGCGAGCACGACGAAGGCCAGCGCCGAAACCGATGGCGTCAGCATCAGGCGGCGCGGCGCCAACGCGACAATGATCGCCAGGCCGGCAATCGAGACTGCGGCAACGACGACATGGAGCACGTTGAGCGCCTCAAGTAGCGCGTCGAGCGGGCCGGGCGCCGCCAGTTGCCGCGACGCCCGCAACCGCGGCATCAGCGCCGGGGTCTGCTTGTCGAGCGCGCCGACTGCGGGCGCAAGCCAATCCGGCACCGTGCTGACCTCGGTTTTCATCAGCAGCAGTTGCTCGAACGTGGTGCGAACGGCCTCGACAATATGCACCGCGGGGTACATCCGCAGCGTGTCGAAAATGATGCGCCGCGCCTCCGGCCGGTAGGCGCGCCAGCCGCCGAGCTCGCCGATCGGGTTGCCGGGCGCCCACAGCCAGTCGTCGGCCGATTTCGGCAAATTCTCCTTGAAGGCGCACAGCCTGATCGACGGGTCGGGGCAACGGTCGGCCAGATAGCGGGCGACGATGCCATCGTGCACCAGCCGGCCGAACAGGAAGGTTTCGCCGCCGGGCGTGAAAGCGAATTGTCCGGTAATGGCGAGGTTGGAAACCGGCGCCAGCACGAGGCCGGACGCGACGGCGATGCTAACGAAGCTCAAACGGGCGCGCGGCAAAGCGAGCCAGCGGGCCGCGAGCAGCGCGGGTAGCAAAACGAGGCAGAGCGCCAGCGTGGCCATGTGGCTGGCGATGGCGCAGGCGATGACGCCGATCAGCGCCACGCGTTCCGCGCGATCGAGTTGGGCCGCCTGGAATGCGAGCAGATAGAGCGCCAGCAGCGCGTCAGGCAGCAGGATGTCGGGCATCAACGTGTCGGCGTACCACGGCATTGCACTCGCCACAGTGAGCGCGGCGATGACCGCGAGAACGAACAGCGGGTGGGCGAGGGCGAGGCATCGCATCGTCAGCGCGATCAGCCAGATTGTAAGCGCGGCCTGAACGGCGATCACCGGCCAGAAATCCAGCGAGGTACCGAGCAGCAGGAGCAGTCCGTACAGCGCCGAACGGCCTAGTTCCAGCGTGCCTTCGATCGGGCGCGCCAGATAGCCGCCGGTGTCCGGGAAGATAAAGGGAAATCCGTTCCATAGCGCTGGAACGAGCACGATCAACAGCATTGCAAGCCCGGCGAACGGCCAGGCGTAACGCTGCGCGCTTGGGGCCGCACCGGGTCGCCGCATGCCGCCAGTGTAAACCGATTGTCGCCGGGGCAACCAGCCTGCTGATCGTCAGCCGGCTGCGATGATCACATGCGCCTTGATCAGACCGTCGACCGCCCCCGAGCCGAATCGGCGCGCGATCGCAGCGGCCGCAGCGCCGGTCGCTTCTTCGAGACGCGAGGCATCGCGCGCCTCGATTTCGCTGCGCAACGGCGTGCCTTGGCAGTACGCAACGGCCACGGCGCGCGGCGATCCGGCCTTGCTCCGGTGCTCCACGGTTTCGATGGCGACGTCGGTGAAGCCGGCGTTCCGCAAATCGTCGCGAATCTTTGCGACGTCGTGATACCCGTGCGGCGTGCGAGCCATGAAACGCGGCGGATCCTGGGGAAACACCGTCGCCAACGCGTCGGTGACGGTCGCGGCGAACTCGTTGACCTCGATCTTGTCCCAAACATTGAAGAAAAAACGGCCGTGCGGCTTCAGTACGCGGCGGGCCTCTCGGTAGCCCTTGACCTTGTCAGGAAAGAACATCGCGCCGAACTGGCAGGCGACGGCGTCAAACTTTCGATCCTCAAACGGCAGCGCCTGTGCGTCGGCCTGCCGCCACGCGATCCGGTTGCGGTCGGCTTGCTTGGTCGCGGCATGATCGAGCATCGGCTGGTTGAGGTCAGTTGCGACGATGCGGCCCCGCGCGGGAAGTTTCGACGCCAGCGCTCTGGTCAGCACGCCGGTTCCTGCGGCGGTCTCGAGCACATCCTGCGGCTCGGCGCGCACGATTTTGTCGGCCAGATTAGCGGCGTAGCTTTCAAAGATGAGGGGAACCATGAGTCGTTCATAGAGTTCGGGGATCGATCCCACGAACAGCTTGTCGGTCTTCGCCATGGCTCGTCTCCTCTGAGCCCGCCCACGTTCTCGATCCTACGCCCTACGGCCGGGCGCACGCCAGACGGGGCGGCGAATTTCGCAACCGGCAGAACAGCAGTTATCCTGAGCGCATGTTCATCACCTTCTTCTCCGAGCTCAAAGCGGCCGGCGTGCCGGTGACGCTGCGCGAATATCTGACTTTAATGCAGGCGATGGATGCCGATCTCGCGTCGCGGCGCGTCGAGGACTTCTACTATCTGGCGCGCGCGACTTTGGTGAAGGACGAGCGCAACCTCGACAAGTTCGATCGCGTGTTTGGCCATGTCTTCAAGGGTCTCGAACTCGTGAGCGACGGCATCGAGGCCGAGATTCCGGCCGAATGGCTCAAGAAGCTCACGGAGAAATTCCTGACCGAGGAGGAGAAAAAGCAGATCGAGGCGATGGGCGGCCTCGACAAATTGCTCGAGACGTTGCGCCAGCGGCTGGCGGAGCAGAAGGGCCGCCACCAAGGCGGCAGCAAATGGATCGGCACCGCGGGCACCTCGCCTTATGGCGCCTACGGCCACAATCCGGAGGGCGTGCGGATCGGCCAGGACGGGAACCGCAATTTCCGCGCCGTTAAGGTCTGGGACAAACGCGAGTTCAAGGATCTCGACGACGATGTCGAGCTCGGCACCCGCAACATCAAGATCGCGCTGCGGCGCCTTCGCAAGTTCGCGCGCACCGGCGCGCCCGACGAGCTCGACCTCGACGGCACGATCAAGGGCACCGCGCACAAGGGCTATCTCGATATCCAGATGAGGCCGGAGCGGCACAATGCCGTGAAGGTGCTGCTGTTCTTCGATATCGGCGGCTCGATGGACTGGCACATCAAGGCAACCGAAGAACTATTCTCGGCGGCGCGCACCGAGTTCAAGCACATGGAGCATTTCTACTTCCACAACTGCCTGTACGAGAAAGTGTGGAAGGAAAACCGCCGGCGCTACGAGCACACCACGCCGACCTGGGACGTGCTGCATACCTATCCGCACGACTACAAGGTGGTGTTCGTCGGCGATGCTTCGATGTCACCTTATGAGGTCGCGGTGACCGGAGGCTCGGTCGAGCACTACAACGACGAAGCGGGCGCGACCTGGATGGAGCGGGTGACGCGGACCTATCCGGCCTGCGTGTGGCTGAATCCCGTGCCGGAGAAAGATTGGGGCTACACGCAGTCGATCGCGATGGTGCGCCTACTGATGGGCGGGCGGATGTATCCGCTCACGCTCGACGGCCTCGACCGCGCAATGCGGGAATTGGTGCGCTAGCGCAACTTGAGGGCTACTTGCCGTTCGACTTGGACCTGGCGCCGCCGTTACCGTCGTTCGGCGATTGGCCGGTCACGCCATAGTCGGTCGATTTTGAGCCGAACACCGCGGCCAAATCGCCTTCCGCCGCGAGCCCGCGCTTGAGCAACTCGCGCACGGCGGCGGCACGGCTTGGCATCCGCTGCTTGAAGCGGAACTCTTGGTCTGTAGGTTCAGGCCGCGTTGGCCGAGCGCAGTTGTGGCGACGGCTCTTCCGCCGAGCGCTGGCGTTGCAGCGCAATCACTTCCCGCATCAGGCGGGCGAAGTCCTTGCGGCCGGCTTCGAGCGCACCTTCGACGACGGCACGTTCCATCTTTTCACGCCGCAGCGCGGTTTCCGGTCTGCCTCGAGCGCCGCGACCTTGTTCGCCAGCGCGTCGCATTCCTGCGTGGTGTCGTGCAGGCGGCGATCCACGGTACGGACCTCGTCGGCCCGAGCCGCGAGATGATCGCGCGCCTCGACCAGCAGCCGGTCCGTCGCCGCCGCGTGCGCTTGCAGCGCGTCGAAGCGCATCTGCTGCGTGGTCAGCACATTGGCGTGGCGTTCGTTGATGTCGTCCAACGTGGCGGCAAGCCGCGTGCGTTCGCTGGTGAGCTCGGCGAAATTCGCCTCGACGTGCCGCAGCCGGCCTTGCGTCGCGGTCAGGCTGGTTTCCGTCTCGGCGAGGCGCCGGGCGAGGCGAGCAGTGTCGCTGACCGCCTTGTCGAGAGAGCTTTGCAGCGAGCGCTTTTCGTCTTCCGACATCACCACCTTCTGGCGGGTGCCGTTGAGCTCGGTTTCAAGCTGGCCGATCTTCTTGTCGAGAGTGACGTGACGTTCGTTGTAGCGCCGGTTTTCCTCGCGCAGCGTCGTCGCGGCGGAGGTTTCCTGGGCCAGTTGCGCCTCGAGATCGGCAACTTGGGCGCGCCGTGCGGCGAGGTCGACGGCCAGCTCGGCGCGGGTGCTCTCCAGCGTCTTGGCGGTTTTCTGCGCGAACGCCATCTCCTGGCGCAGCGCGTGCGATTCTTTTTCGAACTTCGCCGCCTTGTTTTCCAGGTCGCTGACTTCGTTGCGCAGCTTGCCGTAGGCGGTCCGGGTATTATTGAGCACAGTCTGAAGATTGAGCTTTTCGCTCTTTTCGGTCTCGAAATCGCGCAGCGCCTTGCTGACCGGATCGACCAGCTTGCCGACCGCGGCCTTGATGGTGTCGAGCTCGCCGATCTTGCTGTTGGCGTCGAGCAGCAAGTTGCGCAACGTCTCATTGTCGCCGCCGAGCTGGGCGCCGAGCGCGGAAAACAATTCCTCGTCGAGGTCAAGCGGGTTTTCGATGTCGATGAGTGCGACCGGCTTTTGTAGCGGCGTCACATTGTACGCAGCCGGCTTGCGGGCGAGAAAGCCGCCAAATTTGCTCATCGCAGGGATCCTTGATGCGCCGATCCGCCCGGCCGAAGCGACGCCGAATCACCTTGCTGTACGAATAGCGCCAGACTGAATTCGCGGGGTCAACAAGACGTTAACAAGGCGCCAGCGAAGGGGAGAAAGCGTTTTATTTCAGATATTTATCGCCGTTCGTCGCAGTTTTGGACCGTCCTTTTTTGCTGCGCTGCGGGGACGATTGCCGGTGAAATCATCGCTTCGGCGGGGCGGGGTATCTCGACTCCGATCGGGTTCCGGCTCACCAATTCAAGCCGAGTCTTTTTTGGATTTTCGGGGAGGCTGAGGGACATCATGAAACGTATTATCGCACTACTGGCATGTGCCGTTGCTACCGTTGCTTTGACGTGTTCGAGCGCCGACGCGCATTGGCGCAAAACCGACAGGCGGGTCGTTGCCGTCGAAGTCGGAGCCGGTGTCGTGTCGACCGTAGCCTATGGCTCCGCGATCGGTTGGAGCTGGACCAAGCATTCCTCGGCGTACAATTGGGGCGCGTTCGGTTATGTAACGGCGGGCTGCATCGTGCTGTCGCCGATCGTCGCCTCGGCGATCATGAACCGCCCTGTCACGCCGCGCGAATTCTGGACGCTGACGGGTTCCTGCGTCATTCCGATCGTCGGCGGCTACATCGCCGAGGCGATCTACGACGCCAACAATCCGCAGCCGGTGCACCGTCACTACCGCAAGAAAAAGCGGATGATGTAGTTTTGCGAGCGATTGCCTGTTCTGGAAGAACGCCGGGGGCAAGCTCCGGCGTTTTTTCTTGCCGCGCGTTGAGCTAGTTCTTGCGGGCGATGAAGACGCCTTCGCGCAGCCTGAAGCTCCACGATCCGTCCTTGAGCTTCGGATCGAGCGTCTTGGCGACGTCGGCTGTCGCCTGGCTCAACATCGAGCTCAAGAGCGCGCGCATCGTGTCGTCGTGGCGGCCGGCCCAGCTCGAGAACTCCATCGTCTTGTCGATTTGCTCCTCGTGGCCGATCGCAAAGCCGGCAGCGGCGAGCGCTTCGCGCCATTCTTCCATGGCCCAGGCGCGCAGATGGCTCGGGTCGCGGAAGCGCTCGAAGGCGTTGATGTAATCGCCGACGCTGCCGAGCGGCACGACATTGTCAACCAGCGCGAGCACGCCATCTTTGCCCAGCACGCGGTGGCACTCGCGCAGGAACAACGGGATGCTGTCGAAGTGGTGCGGCGCGATGCGACACGTCACGAGGTCGAAGGTACCGTCCTCGAACGGCAAGGCTTCAGCTTTCGCGTAGGCGGTACGAACATTGACGAGTCCGCGCTTGTCGGCTTCGCCGCGCACCATGCTGAGCATTTCGTCGGTGATGTCGGTTGCCCAAACCCGCCCGACATGCGGTGCAAACGTGTATGCGACGTGGCCGCCGCCGGTGGCGACGTCGAGCATGCGCCAATCCTTCTGCGGTTTGATGAGTTCGACCAGGCGCTCGAGGCTTTTGCCCTGGGCGTGCGGCTTGCTGGTGAGGTAGCTGGCGGCCGTCTTGCCGAATTGTTCTTGCACTAGGGTCTTGGACATAGGTTTCCCGATTTAGCGCTGAAGGAAGGGAATATAGGGAGAAAAAAGCCCCGCGTCTTTCGACGCGGGGCAGGGCACTGAAATTCCCAAGGGAGGGCGTTTCAGTGAACGATCATCCCGGTCAACACATAGGCCTGCAGCATCACAAGGACGCCGACCAGGCCGGCCAAGGTGATCGAATGCCAGAACACGAAGCGCAGAATGGTGCCTTCGTGGCCGAACCAGTTGGTTGCGGTCGAAGCGACGACGATCGACTGCGCGTCGATCATCTTGCCCATCACGCCGCCGGACGAGTTGGCGGCGTCCATCAGGATCGGCGACAGCCCGAGTTGTTCCGACGTGATCTTCTGCAGGTTGCCGAACAGGATGTTCGAAGCGGTGTCCGAACCCGTCAACGCCACGCCCAACCAGCCGAGCAGCGTGCCGAAGAACGGGTAGCGCACCCCGTTGCCGCGAAGGCGAGGCCGAGGGTGGAGTCGATCCCCGACAGGCGGGTGAGCGTGCCGATCGCCAGCATCACGGAGATCGTGAGCAGCGAATAGGCGCAGATCCGGATGGTTGTGGCGTACTCGCTGACGATCTTGACCGGCGAGAAGCCCATCAGGAGCCCGGAGATGATCGCGGCAATCAGCATTCCCGAGCCGGTGTAGGGACAGCCAGGTGAACGAGAAAACCGCGCCTTCCGGCGTCGGCCTCGCCGCGACCGGCGGTTGCCCAGTTCCGCCAGCCGGGCCTAAGACTTCACAATCGGCTCGACGACGTCGGCGCTCTTGCTGCGTCTCGTCTTGGGCGCCGCTTCGGGCTCGGCGTGGCGGGCGGCGTTTTCGTCAGGGGGCACGCCACGCCGCAAGCTTGATCGCAGTGCCCCGACCTCGCTTTGCAGCCGAGAATTATCCTTGCGCGCGGCTTCCAGCGCGCCTTCAACCACCGCGCGCTCCATGCGCTCGCGCTGCAAGGCCGAGGTCAGATCCTCGATGCGCTTCTCGATGTTGGTGCGGTTGACCTGAATGTCGGCCTCGAGATGGCCGGTACGTTCGCTGAGCTGCTGGTTTTTTTCCTCGGAACGGGCGAGCGCGGTTTCCCGCAGCTTGAGGGTCTTGGTCAATGCGTTGGCACGTTCGACCAGCGCCGCGCGAGACTGCTCGAGATCCCTGATCTGGCGCTCGCGCGATTCGTGACCGGATTCGATTTGAGCGAGCCGCTTGTCGGCATAGTTACGCGCTATCGTCGCCTCCACCGCCTTGCGGTCGAAGGCGCGCACTTCTTCGGTGCGGGCGATCAGGTTCTGCCGGGCTTCCGCCAGAAGCTTCTCGGCGGTTGCGGCGCGGGACTGCAAGGCATCGAGCCGCATATTGAGGCTGGTGTGTTCGGTCTGATGTTGCTCGCGCGCCTCGTCGAGCACCGCGCCGAGGCGGCCTCTTTCGGCATAGGTTTCGGCGAAACTGGTTTCCACCTTGCCGAGTTGCGCGCGGGTCGCGGTCAGCGTGTTTTCACTTTCGGTAAGCCGTCGCGACACCCGCGCCGTTTCGTTGGCGGCCTGCTCGTAGGCGATCTGGAGCGAGCGTTTTTCGTCTTCCAGCAGCGCAAGACATTCGCGCGCGGCGGCCAGCCTGCTTTCAAGCTCGATTGCCCGTTTCTCGGCGGCGTCCAGTTGCTCGGTGAGCGTGCGTTTGTTTTCGGTCAGAGTGCGGCGTTGGGAGCTTTCGTGCGAAAGCTGGCGTTCGAGCTCGCCGATCTGGGTGGTTTGGCTTGAAATCTGGTTGTTGAGCTCGCTCCGATTGCTCTCCAATCCACGCACGGTTTCTCGCGAAAGTTCGAGATCCTCGCGCAGCCGTTCGTTCTCGGATTCCAGCAGGGTCGCGCGTTTTTCGATCTGATAAAAATCGGCTCGCAGCGTCTCGTAGGCGCTGCGGCTCTCTGCCAACGTGCCTTTGAGGCTGAGATTTTGGGACTTCTCTTCCTCGAGCGCGCGCAGCGCGTTGTTGAAGGGGGTGACGATCTTGTCGAAGGCGCTTTTGAGGTCGTCGAGTTCGCCGATCTTGCGGCCGGTATCGAACAGAAGGTTGCGCAGCGCCTCGTTTTCCTCGCCCATGCGGGAGCCGACGGAGGAATAATGCTCAACCGCAATATGGTCGCTGTCGCCGTTGCCGCGTTTGCCATTGGGCCGGGTGCTGAGCTTGTCGGCGCCGGTTTCAGCGCCCCGCCGGCCGAACAGATCCGACAACTTACTCATACGCAACGGCCTCCAAGCCGGTACCCGACCCGCGGTCTCAAGCTTAAGATATTATAGTCCATGGCCGATTGAAACACTGGGGCTTCGCGCCGATCCGTGAAATCCCGGCGCTGTGGTAAAAATGGCCGGCCGTTTCGCTCAACAACGCAGCGGCTAAGCCTCCCCAGGCAGATCCCTCAACCGCGAGAGGAGGTAACGTGGCGGCAACCTCGGAAGAGCTTTCCTACAGCTTCAAGACCTCGCTGCTCGGCGCGGCGTGGAATTTTCGTCTGACCGACGACGCCATCCTCTGGGACAAGGGTCGTCATGAGGGTCGGATCGAATTGGCGGCGGTCAGGCGCGTGCGGATGACCTATCGCCCGGCCACCATGCAAAGCCACCGGTTCGTCACCGAGATCTGGAGCACGCAGGGGCCGAAACTCACGTTCGCTTCAACCTCATGGAAAAGCATGATGGAATCGGAGCGACGCGACAGCGCCTATTCGACTTTCGTCACGGAGCTCCATAGACGCCTTGCAGCCGCAAATCCCGCGATCGCATACGCGGCGGGCGTCACACCGGCAATATATTGGCCCGGTCTTGTCGTTTATGTCGCGATCGGACTCGGACTGACAGACCTGATCGTGCGCTCGCTAAGGGAAGGAGCTTGGTCAGGCGCCGCCATCATCGCCGTCTTCGTCGCCGTCTATCTGTGGAACGGGAATTTCTTCCGCCGCAACCGGCCAACACGCTATCTGCCAAATGCTTTGCCGGAACTGCTGATGCCGAAGGCGGGCTAAAAATTAAATCGCACTCCATTCGAGGCTGCGTGGCGTGACAAAGCGCTCGAGGCGGCCGGCGTGACCATGTAACCGCGACCAGTCATCGAAAGCAAAATCGATGACGGCGAGACCGCTGGTCGGCAGTCCTTCGCGCAGGCGTTCCCGCGTCTCGATGTCGCCCGAGGCGATCAGCATCAAAGCGAATTCGTGTAGGCCGGGATTGTGGCCGACCAGGATCACGGTCCGGCTAACGGCCGGGGTTTCCGCGACCAACTTGAACAGGGTTTGCGCCGTCGCGTCGTAGAGACCCTGCTCGGTTCGCGCGGGCGGGGCAGGGTGCAAAGCGGCCGTGGCCAACGCCCACGTTTCCAGCGTGCGCACGGACGGTGAGATACAAGCGAGATCGGGCGAGAGTTCGTGTCGCGCGAGATAAAGTCCGATGCGCGCCGCGTCGGCGCGGCCGGGCTCGGTGAGCACGCGTGCGTGATCGCGCGTGCCCGGTTGCAGTCGGTCGGCCTTCGAATGGCGTAGCAGCAGCAGGCGTCGCATCGGGATATTCAGCCGCAACGGCGTCGATTTTCCGGCGCTGTCAGTCTAACATGACAGTGTTTTAGCGCACCTCCCCATTTTCACCGGTCAAGGCCATGGACGAGCAGTCTGCCGCCAACGCGACATGGTACGAGCACACCGGCGTCGCCAGGGCGCAGCGTCCGCGGCTCACTTTCGACCTCGATGTCGATGTCTGCATCATCGGAGCCGGTCTTGCCGGCCTGACGACCGCGCGCGAAGTGGCGCGGCGCGGCTGGTCAGTCGCGGTTATCGAAGCCAACCGGATCGGCTGGGCGGCGTCGGGCCGCAACACCGGCTTCGTGCTGCCCGGGTTTTCCGAGGACATCGACGATATCGTTGGGCGCATCGGACTCGATCACGCCAAGCAGCTTTGGGCGTTGTCGGAAGCGGGTATCGCCTATGTCCGCGACACGATCCGTTCAACCGCAATGCCGGGCGTCGATCCGGTTGATGGCTGGCTCAAGGTCTCCAAGGTTGCCGGCGAAAATGAGACTCGGGCGCTGGTCGAACGACTTCGCTGGATCGGCGCCGATGTCGAGGCGTGGTCGGTCGACCGGGTTCGCGACGTGTTGCCGAGCGAACGGTATTTCAGCGCCGTGGCTTTCCCGCGCGCGTTCCATATCGACCCACTCAACTACACGCTCGGTCTCGCGGCGGCCGCCGAAGCAGCGGGCGTTCGCATCTTCGAAGAAACACCCGCGGTCACCATCGATCCGGCCGGCGTGCGCAAGCGGGTGCAGACGACGTCGGCGCTGGTGCGCGCCGCGCATGTCGTGCTCTGCGGCAATGTCCATCTCGGCGATCTGATGCCCCGGCTTGCCGCCACGCTGATTCCCATCACCACTTATGTGATCGTCAGCGAACCGATCCCACAACTGAGCGACGTGATGCGCTATCGCGGCGCGGTCAGCGACGGCGAGCGCGCCGACAACCACTATCGGATCCTCGGCGGCGATCGGCTGCAATGGTCCGGGCGGGTGACCACGTGGGAAGCCCCCCCCAGGCTGTTTGCGCGCGGTCTTGCCGCCAGCATCCGCCGGATTTTTCCGCAACTCGGCAAGGTCGAAGTGGCGCAGGCCTGGTCGGGCACGCTGGGCCGCGCCATTCATCGAATGCCGCAGATCGGCGAAATCCAGCGCGGGCTCTGGGTCGCGAGTGCGTTCGGCGGCCATGGCCTGAACACCACCGCGATGGCCGGCGAACTGATCGCGCGCGGCATTGTGGAAAACGATCAGACCTGGCGCCTGTTCGCGCCTTACGAACTTGTATGGGCGGGCGGCCGAATCGGACGCTTCGTGGCGCAGTCGGTCTATCTCGGGTCGCGCCCGGTTACGGCGGTCAAAGAGGTGTGGGCGCGCTACCGCGCGAGGGCGCGAAAACGCGCGCAAGCGCGGCAGACGGCACGCTCGCAGCAACCGGCGTCCCCGAAGCCCCCGACGCCCCAAGCTTCTGTTGTGGTGGCCGCTGCGCCCCCGGCCGGGACGGGACGCAGAGCGCGCAGGCGCAAGGCACGTTCCAAACCGCGTTGAGGAACCCGATTCCCCAACCCCACTCTTGGTTTGGGACAACACCTCGGAGGGTATGCTATCGCTGGTTCGAGGCTGTGGCTGCGCGACTGGGGATCAAAGCTGATGCGGGGCGTCGTGAGTTGGTGGAGCGGAGTGGGGGCGGTGCTGTGCGCCGCAGTTGCGGTTCCGGCTGCCGCAGACGCCGTTCGCCCGGCCCCCGGCGACTGGACCCTGACGCTCGGCGTCGAAGGCCGCGTGATGCCTTCCTATGAGGGCTCGGACCGCTATGTCCTGCGGCCGATACCGCTGCTCGATTGGCGTCGGGCTGGCACCGCCCGAAGATTTTCCAACGCGCGAGATGGCGCCAGTATCGGCCTTTACGACACCGGCAATGTCCGTGTCGGCCTCACCGGCAAGATCAAGATGCCGCGCCGCGAATCCGACGATGCGGACCTGCGCGGTCTGGGTGATGTGAAATGGGCGTTCGAGGCCGGCGTTTTCGCCGAATATTATCCGGTGACCTGGTTGCGCACCCGCGTCGATGTCCGGCAGGGCTTTGGCGGACATCACGGCGTGGTGGGAGACTTTTCGGCCGATTTGATCGTGCCGGTATCGTCGCAACTGACGCTATCGGGCGGGCCGCGAGTCACGCTGGTGACGGCAAACGCCAACGATCCCTATTTCAGCATCAACACGACGCAATCGGCGGCTTCCGGCCTGCCGGTCTACACGGCGGGCAGCGGCCTGCAATCCTATGGCGTCGGCGGGATGGCGCGCTACGAGTGGTCGCCGCAATGGGCGACGCATTTCATGGCGGAGTACGCACGTCTGGCCAGCAGCGCGGCGGGCTCGCCGCTTGTCACGATGCGCGGCAATGCCAATCAGGTGCAATTCGGCTTCGGCGTCACCTACTCGTTCGACGTCCACGGGCTGTGGTGATCAGCCGCGTCCTTCGCGCCGCGCCAGGAAAGCAAGCCGCTCGAACAAATGGATGTCCTGCTCGTTCTTGAGCAGCGCGCCGTGCAGCGGCGGGATCAATTTCTTCGGATCGCGTTCGCGCAAGATCTCCGGGCCGATGTCTTCCGCCATCAGCAGCTTGAGCCAGTCCAGCAGCTCGCTGGTCGAAGGCTTCTTCTTCAGGCCGGGCACGTCGCGGATTTCGTAGAACAGCTTGAGCGCTTCCGCCACCAGCCGCTGCTTGATGCCGGGAAAATGCACCTCGATGATCGCCTTCATCGTGTCGGCGTCGGGAAACCGGATGTAGTGGAAGAAGCAGCGTCGCAAGAACGCGTCCGGCAATTCCTTCTCGTTGTTTGACGTGATGATGACGATCGGACGGCGGCGTGCTTTCACCGTTTCGCCCGTCTCGTAAACGAAAAACTCCATGCGATCGAGCTCGAGCAGCAGATCGTTGGGAAATTCGATGTCGGCCTTGTCGACCTCGTCGATCAGCAGGACCGGGCGCTCCTCGGCGACGAAGGCGTCCCACAATTTGCCGCGCTTGATGTAGTTGCGGATATCCTTGACCCGCTCGTCGCCGAGCTGGCTGTCGCGCAGCCGGGACACTGCGTCGTATTCGTAGAGGCCCTGCATCGCCTTGGTGGTCGACTTGACGTGCCATTCGAGCAACGGCGCCCCGAGGCTTTTGGCGATCTCCAGCGCCAACACGGTCTTGCCGGTCCCGGGCTCGCCCTTGACCAGCAAGGGTCGCTCGAGCGTGATCGCGGCGTTGACCGCCACTTTGAGGTCCTCGGTCGCGACGTAAGCCTCGGTGCCTTCAAAACGCATGGATTTCCTCAGGTTTACAGCCACCCTAGCGGTGAAAATTATCGCAGTGAAGTGATGATGCCGTGATGGCAAATTGAAGTCTGTACGGCTCGCGATTGCGTATATCAGGGGATCACATAACGGCCAGTCAGGGGTTTTATAGAATGCTCAATCGCCGACGTCTGCTTTGCGCCAGCGCGGCAATGCTGGCGCTGACTTTCAACAAAGAAAAAGGACAGGCACAGACAATGGCCACGACGACCGATGCCAATTTCAAGACCTTGAGCGAAGCCGACTGGAAGAAGCGGCTCACCGATCAGCAGTTCTACGTGCTGCGCAAGCACGGGACCGAGCGTCCCGGCACGAGCCCGCTCAACAAGGAAAAGCGCAAGGGCACCTTTGCTTGCGCGGGCTGCGACCTTCCGCTGTTCTCCTCGGACACCAAGTTCGAGAGCGGCACCGGGTGGCCCAGCTTCTACAAGCCGCTCGACCATGCGATCGACACTACGACCGATCGCACGATGTTCATGACCCGCACCGAGGTGCACTGCGAACGTTGCGCCGGCCATCTGGGGCATGTTTTCGAGGACGGCCCGCCGCCGACGGGGCTGCGCTATTGCATGAACGGCGTCGCGCTGAAATTTGTCCCGTTGAATCCGGCCGGCGCATAACCAAACCGGCAAAAAAATGCCGCCGACGGCAGAAAAGGCCGCGATGCCGCGAGGCGTTGCGGCCTTAATCTCATTTGAAAAGCGATTGCGATGCCGCCTACGCGGTTTGCGGCGGTCCTTGTGGGGGCGCCGTACGCGACAGTGGAGAATACGATGTGGCTCGAAATCAAGCGCATAGGCCTGCGCGCGCAGTGCCGAAAAGACGCACGGAGGGCGCTCTCAACGCACTCCGCCAACCAGGCCGATTGCGGCTGCGAAGACCGACCGGAGCAAGACACGAATTCCTCCTCGCCGCCGTGCGGTAGGAACTCACCCTTTTCGGCTAAAGCCTTAGAAACCGCCCTAATCATTAAATTACCGCCCATCGACGCATATTGTCGGGGAAGCGGGGGCCGTATATAAGCTCGCCGCGCGGGGGAAGGTGCGTCTCGCAAAAGAATAAAAGGGTAGGAGTCGCAGGATGTTGGCGAAAACAAAGACCTATCGGCCATCTGAAAAAGAGCCGTTTATGAATGAGCGTCAGCGCGACTATTTTCGAGCCAGGCTGTTAGCGTGGAAGGAGGAAATCATCAAGGAAGCCAAGGAAACCTTGCTTCATTTGCAGGAAGAGAACCAGAACCACCCCGACCTCGCGGACCGCGCTTCATCGGAAACCGACCGCGCCATCGAGCTGCGTGCCCGGGACCGTCAACGCAAGTTGATCTCCAAAATCGACGAAGCGCTGGGGCGTATCGAGGACGGCAGTTACGGCTATTGCGAGGAAACTGGCGAGCCGATCGCCCTGCGCCGGCTTGAAGCGCGCCCGATCGCGACCTTGTCGGTCGAGGCGCAGGAGCGCCACGAGCGCCGCGAGCGGATCTATCGCGACGAGTGAGAGACTGGGCGCGCACGGCGCGTTCCATGAAGTCTTGATCTGCAATCGGGTCCGGTCGAAATAAAGCCGGGCCTTAATTGTTGGCGATTTCATCTTCAGGTCGGCGCGCCTGGCCAGCGCTAGCCGCATGGCAATCGATATAAGCCGGTGTCATAGGTGCGTTGTAACGCCGGCCCCCATAACTAAAGCCGTCCGGAAGAGGGCGCGCGGCTCAATGCGCACAACGACAGCCTAAGACGATGCTGTTGAAGGATGTCATCATGACCAGGAGGGACGGCGCCAGACGGCTGCCGTGAGCAGCGCGACATGCTGCAGGGCGCGTTCGATCAGGGTGCTCCCTTGACCGAAATTGACGTCGTGTCTTGAGCGAAGGGCGGGGACGTCTGCAGAACTACTCCCGCTACCCCGGCCGCGATCGCCACCAGGCCAACACGGCGGCCGCACGCGGTGGACTCAAGTCTTTCCTGGAGAACGGCCGAGCAAAGAGGCCATCTCCTGTTCGAGGCTGTCGTAGGCACTCTGGCCGGACGCCGGCCGAGATTCGGCGTGCGGCTCAACGCGTGGCTCGACTCTTGATTCCAGCCGCGGTTCGCTGCGTGAGGGTTTTGCTTCACGCGGCGCGTTTGAGGGGGAGGCGGCGAGAGGATCGGTCACCGGTGGATGCATCTCACCGGCGCCTGGACGGCGCAGCGCCGCCTCGAGACGCTGGGCCATCTCCGCCAAATTGTGATCGCTTTGCGCCGAAATCGGCTCGGGCGAAGGCGCGCGCTCACGCGACGGTGCGGCGATCGGCGGAGCCGACCGTGCGGATGGTACGCTGAGGTCGGGGCCTAACCTGCCGGTCAGATCGGAGGGCAGTGCAGCTGGCGATAAGGGAGCGGGCGGTTCGGTTCGCTGACGTGCAGGGGTTTCCGGCGCGATCCACGGTTCATCGGTTGCAGATCGGTATGATCGCGTGGTCGGTGTTGGCACCGGCATCGGTTCGGGTTGCAGCGGCCACGAGCCGGCATCGCCGACGGGAAGGGGTCGCGGCAGCGTGTCACCCGGCATCGCGACGCGGGGCGAGTCACGCATGGCCACTGCGCGCACGATGTTCTGCTCGACGACGACATCCATCGGCCCGCCGATCATCAGAAGGTGCTCGACATTGTCGCGACGGATCAGGATGAGGCGGCGGCGACCATCGACCGAAGCTGCATCGATCACCGCGAGCCGCGGCTGACGTCCGCGCGCCGCGCTGTTGAGGCGGCCGGCGCCTAAGCGGCGCACCAGCCAGGCCGTCAGTGCGATCAGGGCCAGAACGATGGAAAAGGCGATGAAGAACTTCGCCGGCGTACCCAGGTCACCGAACAGGTCAAACATTTGGCGTTTTCGCTCCCCGAATTTCGCGGCTGGGCTTCAGGCGGCAATCGGCTAAATAGTTAACTACGCATATTTGCCGCCCAAAAACGATCATAGACATTTAACAAAATCGCGGCGGCAAAACCTGCTTTGCCACTCCCAACAAACTTGCATGGTTAACAAGTCACTAACGCGGCAGTTCCATAAATGCCGAATTTTACTGCCTATTAACCATACACCAACCGAACACCGGCAAAAGTCTGCCGCGCGCAACCACGGCCGGGAGGGAGCCAACCTTGTCGATCCGCGATATTTCCAATTCTATACTGAAGACGTGGCTGCATTGGCGCCAGGAGCGCCAGCGCGTCCTCCCGAAAACGTCGCCAACGGGGACACGGCGTTACCGATCCGCGATTTGGCCACACCGAGGTTCGAACCGGCCCCGGGTGCGATGGCGTCTCCCCTCACGGGGGTCGGCTTACCCAGACACAAAGCGGTGCCGAAGGCGATCGTCATCATCATCCACCCCACGCACTACGCGGTGGCCCTCAAAGACGAGCCCGGCATGGACGCGCCAATTTGTGTCGCCAAGGGCATCGACGAACTCGCCTTGAAGATCCGTGAGATCGCCGGCGAGCATGCGGTGCCTGTTGGGGAAAATCCGCCGCTGGCCCGCGCGCTGCATGCCACGGTCGAAATAGACGACCCGATCACGCCAGAGCACTATAAAGCGGTGGCCGAAGTCATTGGCTATGTGATGCGGCTCAACCGCGCGCTGCGCCATTAAGCAATAAAGCCGGGACAAATCACGCCGCCTCAGGCTAGTTTCGGCACATCATGGCAACGCAGGATTCCGGCAACGAGCGGGTGGAGCAGGCGGCGTTCGACCGCACGGCGGTCACGACCCGGCGCGGCAGCGTCGCCTGGGTCCTGGTGGTGGCGGCCGGTCTCGCCGGCGCGGTAGCCGGGCTGATTTATATCGACCACGAGCGGGCC
Source organism: Hyphomicrobiales bacterium (assembly GCA_038206695.1). Taxonomy (GTDB): domain Bacteria; phylum Pseudomonadota; class Alphaproteobacteria; order Rhizobiales; family Xanthobacteraceae; genus Pseudolabrys. The sequence goes on from JBBRAN010000009.1 coordinate 67,896, forward strand.
GAACTTTACATCCTGATCTTGCTGGCGGTGCTCGCCACCGTCGGAGTGTTCTCGCTGTTCGCTATTGCCGCAGGGCTGCTGCGAACGGGCGGGGTAGACGGAAGCGCGTTGCTCAAGTCGGTCGTCGATAGCGGCGTTGACGGCGTACTGGTAACCGATTCCGCCGGGCGGGTTATTTACGCCAATGCGACCTACTTGGCGTTGATCGGCGCCGACGACGCGAACGATGTCCGCCCGATCGAGCGGGTCTTCATCGGCGACCCCGAGATTTCAGAATCGATTTACCGTTTGCTCAAGGCGGCGCGCGAAGGCCGCCGCCTGCAGGAGGAAGTCCGCGTCCCTGCAACGAAGGAAGGCGAGCAGGGCCGCGGCCGCTGGCTGCGCCTGCGCGTGCGTCCGCTGGGCGAGACCGGGCGAGACGCCAAGATGACGGTGTGGTCGATCGCCGACGTCAGCCGGGAACGCGAACGGCACGAAAATGTATTCCAGGAACTCCAGCACGCGATCGATTACCTCGACCATGCTCCGGCCGGGTTCTTCTCGGTCGATGGCAAAGGCGACATCGTCTATCTGAACGCGACGCTGGCGGGCTGGCTCGATCACGATCTCGCTCAGTTCGGCTCGGGCGGCCTCAAGCTCGCGGACATTGTCGCCGGCGATGGCGGAGCGCTGCTGACCACGCTTAACGCCGCGCCTGGCGAAGTGAAGACCGAAGTCGTCGATCTCGACCTCAAGACCCGCGGCGGCAAGCCGTTGGCGGTCCGGCTTTTTCACAAGGTGGCGTTCGGTGCCGATGGCGCGGCCGGGATTTCCCGCACCCTTGTTCTCAATCGCGCGCGCGAGGAGGGAGGCGAGGCAGACCCGCAGCGCGACGCCGAAGTGCGTTTCATGCGGTTTTTTCACAACACGCCGATGGCGATCGCCACGGTCGACAAAGCCGGAGGTATCGCGCGGCACAATCCGCAGTTCGCGCGCGCCTTCGAGGACATCCTCAAGGGCGACGAGCGCTCTATCCTTGCGGTGGTGGCGCCGCGCGACCGCGGCGCGCTCGAAGCCGCCATCGCCAAGGCCGCGCAGGGCCAGGGCGACATTACGCCGGTCGAAGCAGCGCTCGCCGGCTCGAGCGAGCGCTGGGCGACGTTTTTTGTGTCGGCGGTCGAGGACAAGGATACCGCTGGCGAAGCGGCGATCATCTATGCGCTGGAAACCACCACGCAGCGCACGTTGGAGAACCGCATCAACCAGCAGCAGAAGATGGAGTCGGTGGGCCAGCTTGCCGGCGGCATCGCGCACGATTTCAACAACGTGCTGTCCGCCATCATGATGGCGACGGATTTTCTGCTCAATGCCCACAAGCCGACCGATCCGTCGTTTTCGGACATCATGCAGATCAAGCAGAACGCCAATCGCGCCGCCGCGCTGGTGCGCCAACTGCTCGCCTTCTCGCGCAAACAGACGCTGCGCCCGCAGGTCCTCGATCTCGGCGAGACACTGAGCGATCTCGGCATGCTGCTCAAGCGGCTGATCGGCGAGAAAGTCACGCTCGAGGTGGTGCATGGCCGCGACCTGTGGCCGGTCAAGGCTGACCTGTCGCAGTTCGAGCAGGTGATCGTCAATCTTGCAGTCAACGCCCGCGACGCGATGCCGGACGGCGGCAAGCTGACGGTGCGCACCGCCAATGTGTCCGCCGCCGAATGCGGGCGTTACGGCTACAAGGGCATGCCCGACGCCGATTATGTACTGGTCGAGGTCAGCGACAGCGGCACCGGCATCCCCGACCACATCATCGACAAGATCTTCGAGCCGTTTTTCTCGACCAAGGAAGTCGGCAAGGGCACCGGGCTCGGGCTCTCGACGGTCTACGGCATCGTCAAGCAGACCGGTGGTTTCGTTTACGCGCAATCGAGTCCCGGGCAGACGGCATTTCGAATTTTCCTGCCGCGGCACGTCGCCGGCGCCGAGGAACTCGCGCCGAAAATCTCCGATGCGCCAGCAATCGCCGGGGCTCTGCAACATCTCGACAACGCCGTCATCGCCGCGACCACCGACCTCACCGGGGAGGGCCGCATTTTACTGGTCGAGGACGAGGAAGGCTTGCGCGCGCTGAATGCGCGCGGGTTGTCCTCGCGCGGCTACACGGTGCTCGAGGCCGGCAATGGCGTTGAGGCAATCGATGTGCTGGAGAAACAGGGCGAGGTCGATCTCATCGTGTCGGATGTCGTGATGCCGGAAATGGACGGGCCGACCCTGCTCAAGGAACTGCGGCGCCGCAATCCGCACATCAAAGTCATTTTCGTCTCGGGCTACGCCGAAGAGGCGTTTCAGAAGAACCTGCCGAGCGGCGAGCAGTACGAATTCCTGGCCAAGCCCTTCACGCTCAAGCAACTGGTGTCCAAGGTGAAGGAAACCATGGCGGCCGCGCCGGGAAACTAGACCGGCGTCACAAGCGCTGCGGCTTTTGAGCGGGCGCGCTGGGCGCCTGGAAGTAGTTGCGCTCCGACATCGTCACGTCCGAAGGCAAAGCCAGGGACGAGTTGGCGCGGACCGGCAGGGCGTCCCGCACGGATGGCAGGGTGACCGCGGCGAGGGTTGCGCCGCCGATGAGAAATGCCGCCAACGCTATGATTCCGGCTTTCATCGTATGCCTTCCAGAACGTAGAACGAAGCTGGCCCGGCGTTGGTTCCGCCCGGATTCATGACAAATAGGGCCTGCGGCATTTTGGTCCGGCACGCTTTAAGCCTTATCAAACGCCTGGCGCCTGCCTACCTTGAGCGACGCTTCGCCGGAGGCCAAAGTCATGATCCGATTGCGCTCGATTTTTACGCTCACCGCCGTTGTGGCGGTGCTGATTTTTGCGGCCGTCGACGCCCAGGCCAGAGTTGGCGGCGGCTTTAGCGGCGGCAGCCGCGGCTCCCGCACGTTCTCGGCCCCGCCGGCGACGCGCACCGCGCCCAACGCGGCGACGCCGCTCCAGCGCACGGTTACCCAGCCGACCAATCCTGGTGCTGCGGCTTCGGGTGGAGCGTCATTTGCGCGGCCCGGCTTCTTCGGCTCCGGCCTGTTCGGCGGACTCGCTGCCGGTTTCCTCGGCGCCGGATTATTCGGCCTCCTGTTCGGCTCCGGCCTGTTCGGCGGCATGGCCGGCGCGGCATCGTTCCTCGGACTCGCGCTTCAGTTGATTATCGTGGTGATCGTCGCGCGCTTATTGTTTCAGTGGTGGCAGCGGCGCTCGACCCCGGCGATGGCGGGAGCGGGGGCGGGGGCGGCGGCCAGCATGCAGCATCCTTACGAGAACGCGCGCACCGGCTTTGGAGCCAACGCGCCTGCGAGCGAGGCGATCAGCATCGAGAAATCGGACTACGACGACTTCGACCGGCTGCTGCGGGAAATCCAGGCAGCCTACAGCGCCGAGGACATCACGAAACTTCGCGCGCTGGTGACGCCGGAGATGCTGTCTTATTTCGCCGAGGATCTCGCCGCCAATGCGAGCCGCGGCGAAGTCAACCGCATCGAGAACGTGAAGCTGCTGCAAGGCGACCTCGCCGAAGCATGGCGCGAAGGCACGACCGACTACGCCACGGTGGACATGCGGTTTTCGCTCGACGACCGCAGGGTCGAGCGTGACAGCGGGCGTCAGATCAGCGGCGGGCCGGACGAAGCGACCGAAGCCTGGACCTTCATGCGGGGCAGCGGTGGTCACTGGATTCTTTCGGCGATCCAGCAGGCGTGACGGCGCAGGTGCAGTAATTCATGCGCCGCTGCCGTTTCCGGTTGCGGCAACCGCGGGCTAGGCTTGTTTTGCCGCGCCGGATTTTTTCACAGCCCGATGGGCCTGGGAAGCTTGCGGTTCGAACTCGACGCCGACCTGCTTGCCGTCGCGCCAGACCACGTGGCATTTGCGTCGCGCCCGGCCGCGACTTGACAGCGACAGAACGAAGCGGTCGGGGATGGCGCTGGCGTCTTGGACGTCGAGTCTGGCCCCGGTATCGGAAATATCAAGGAGCACGCAGCCTTGCAGCTCGGAGTTCGTCCATGACGATCCAGGAGGTGTATAGAATCTCCCGCCGCGTTGCTTTGCGCGTGTCGTTGAGCACGATGTCCGTCGCCAATGGGCTTGTGGTGCCGGGGCACCGCCGTCGTCAGAACGATAAAACGTCTTGAAAAACTATAACGAACGCAAATTTCCAATTACTGAAAACGAAGGGCTTCAGCGAAACCGTTGACGTTGCGTGCAATTCCGTCTATTTCCCGCCCGATCTGGTTTTCGGCTCATCTTGCTACGCTCCCGATTTTGGGCTGCGACTCAAGTGATCTCCCAAAAACTCGGATTTGCCGCCCCTGCGATGACCGCGCGGGCGGATACAACTGGAGCGTGAAAAGGAAAGCTGCAATGCCCGTCGGCACCGTGAAATTCTTCAACACCCAAAAAGGCTTTGGCTTTATCCAGCCGGATGACGGCTCGAAGGACGTGTTCGTGCACATCAGCGCGGTCGAGCGCGCCGGAATGCGTTCGTTGATGGAAGGCCAGAAGATCAGCTACGAGGTCGTGACCGAACGTGGCAAGCAGGCTGCCGGCAATCTACAGCCGGCCTGAGCGAAAGAGTTTTTACGTGATCGAAAGCCCGGCGGCGACGCCGGGCTTTTTGTTTTGTGAGGCGGCTGGAACCGTCGCGCCGCCGTGTTCGATGGAATAGCGCCGGTGGCACGGGGTTGCCCTTTATAACGGCGCGGCCGCGCCGAACCGGGAGATAGCCATGAAAAAAATAGCACTGACATCCGCCGCTCTGGTCCTCGCCATGCCGTTTGTGCTGGGCAGGCCCAGCAGGCCAAGATGACCTTCTTCGTCACCAGCGTCGGTGCGGGCAAGGGCGCCGATCTTGGCGGATTGGCTGGCGCCGACCGCCACTGCCAATCGCTCGCGCAATCCGCCGGCGCTGGCGGCAAGACCTGGCAGGCTTATCTGAGCACGCAGGGTGACGGCGCCGCCAATGCGCGCGACCGCATCGGCAAGGGGCCGTGGCAGAACGCCAAAGGCGCGCTGATCGCGGCCAATGTCGACGATCTCCACAGCGCCAACAACAAGCTGACCAAGCAAAGCGCGCTCTCGGAAAAAGGCGACGTCATCAACGGGCGGGGCGACAGCCCGAACCGCCACGACGTATTGACCGGCTCGACCCCGGAGGGTCGCGCCTTTTCGGCCGACAAGGATATGACCTGCAAGAACTACACGAGCAGCACGCAGGGCACCGTAATGGTCGGCCACTCCGACCGCACGGGGCTCGATGACAGCGCGCCCGCCAAGTCTTGGAATTCGTCACACACCTCGCGCAGGCCGGACGGCGGCTGCAGCCAGAACGATCTCAAATCAACCGGCGGCGACGGCCTGCTGTACTGCTTCGCGGTGAACTGAGCCTCAACACGGCTGGTTGCGACGTCCTGGGGCCGTTCCCCGGGACTTTTGCTTTCGGCATACTGGCGCAACGCAACAGGGGATGTCGCATGCGTTACGAGTTTTTTTACTGGCCGAGCATCCCGGGTCGCGGCGAGTTCGTCCGGCTCGCGCTCGAGGAGGGCGAGGCCGACTATGTCGACGTCGCGCGCAAATCGGGCATCGCGGGGATGATGCGCATCATGGAAGGCGCGGGGACCAAGACCGTCCCCTACGCGCCGCCGTTCCTCAGAGCCGGTAAACTGGTGATCGGGCAGAGCGCCAACATCCTGCTTTATCTGGGGTCGCGTCATGATCTCGCGCCGAAAGCCGAGGCGGGTCGACTCTGGGTGCATCAATTGCAGCTCACGCTGGCGGATTTCGTCAAGGAGATCCACGACACCCATCACCCGATCGCCGCTTCGCTGTATTACGAGGACCAGCAGGCGGAGGCGAAGCGCTACAGCGATTATTTCCTGAAGGAACGCGTGCCGAAATATCTCGGCTATTTCGACCGCGTCATCAAGAAAAGCGGGGGGCCGTTCCTCACCGGGCGCAAACTCACCTACGCCGACCTTTCGCTGTTCCAGGTCATTTCGGGACTGCGCTTCGCGTTCCCGAACGCGATGAAATCGGCCGAGAAGAAAGTGGCGCGCGCGCTCGAGGTTCATGACCTGGTAATCGCGCGGCCGCGCATCGAGGCCTATCTGAATTCCAAGCGCCGCATCCCGTTCAACCAGTCCGGCATTTTCCGCGCCTACCGGGAGCTCGATGCCTGAGCGATCCTGCTAGCCAATCCCTCTAGCCGTGCGCGGATAGCGGCTTGCCGCCGATCGTGACGGGCTTGGCCCAGATCAGGGTGAAGGCAACCAGGCAGGGCACCTTGCCGCGATTGACCCAGTTGTGGACGGTGCCGCGCTGCACGACGACGTCGCCGGGCTCCAGGTGCACGACCACGCCGTCGTCGAGCTCCATGTCGAGCTCGCCCGAGATGATGACGCCGTAGTCGATCGAATCGGTGCGGTGATTGCGCGGCGCGACTCCCGGATCGAACTTGACGACGCGAAACACCGTGCCGTTGTCGATCGAGGTGCCAATCTTGTTGCCGACCGGATCGGAAAACACGTCGTTGCTGATCGGGAAGCCTTCCGAGGTCGACCACAGCTCGACATATTCCGCGCCCGGGCGCGGCGTCTTGGTCGCGGTGCCGATCTCGTCGATCTCGACCCTGGCCTTGCCGTTCTTGTCGTGGCCGGTGACGACGCGGCGGACCTTGATTGCCATTGGACGCATGCTCCCTTGGGTTTCGACTCATTTTGCCGCGGCCGGCGCGCAGATGCCAGCGCGGCGCGCGGCCCGTTATGGCGATTTGCGCCGCCCGCGGCGCGAGGCGGCGCGGCGCCGGCGGCATGAGGCGCAGCGGCAGCCGTTCTTGCCGAAATACAGCGCCTTGTATTCCTTGCCGTAGTCGACGGTGATCTCGGCGCCCTGCGCGATGTTGCGCAGCGCGCGATACATCATCTTGCCGCGCACCAGTTCGGCCTCGCTGTTGGGCCGGCACGCATGATTGACGTAGCGCGCCATGTTGTGGCGCGAGGCGCCGTCGATGGTCCAGCTTTTGTTGATCTCGAACAGGTATTTGTTGGCCTTGAGCCGCTCGGTTTCCCGCGCATTGCGGGTCGGCACCCGCCGGCCGGAATATTCGACGATCAGGGCGCGCTTCCTGATCGGGCGGGCGGCGAACAGGCCGAGGCCGGTAGAGGCGCGGCCGACGCGAAACGGTTTGTCTTTCATTTTTTCTTGCGACTTTTTTTGCGGCGCGCTTCGCGCTGGAGCCGCGCCCGCCGCCGCATGCAGCGGCCGCATTTGCAGTTCGACCGCCCGATCACGTTGTTGAGGTAGTCGTTGCCGTAGCTGTAGGTGATTTCCTCGCCCGTCTCGATGCGTCGCCGCGTCTTGATGAAGACCTTGCGCTTGGGCGCATAGACTGCCTCGGCGTTCGGGTTGCAGGAATGATTGATGTAGCGCGCCACGTTGCGGCGCGACGTGCCGTCGATCGTGTGCTCCTTGTCGACCTCGAACAGATAGCGATTGCCGCGCGTCTCGGCCTGGATCGCCTCTTTCTCGCTCAGCATCGGCCCGAGATATTCGGCGATCCGCCGGTTTTTCGGCAGGTCGCGGCTGGCGAAAGCGCCGAGCCCGGTGCGGGAACGGCCGATGTGAAAGGCGTTTCTTATTATTGGCATTGCCAGGCGTGATTTGCGGAACGGAGCGTTGCGCATAAAGGATGCGCGCAGCACGGTCAATCGCCCGGTCAGGTTTCAAGCTGGTGGATGGTGCGATTGGCCTGGCGCAGCCGTCCGCTCAGTTCGCGGCCGAGCGCGGCCAGGATCTGGATCGCGAGGTCGGGCTCGTCGACGCGCAACCGGTCGAAGGCACGCGCGCTCAAGGCCCAGGTCACGACCTCATCGTCCGCCGTCACGGTCGCGGAGCGCGGGCCGCGGTCGAGCAAGGCCACCTCGCCGAACACTGAGCCCGGCGCGAACGTGGCGAGCCGGATGTTGCCGGTGTCCGACATGAGCCGCACGCTGGCCCGCCCACGCGTAACCAGAAAAAGATGCGATCCGGGATCGCCCTGCGCGACGATGACGGTGCCGGCGAGCCACACCGCGCGTGTCAGGGAAGGCCGCAGCCGCTCGAGCTGATCGGTGGTGAAGTCGCGCAGCAGCGACACTTCCTCGAGCAGCAGCTCGGCCGGCCCGCTGCGCCCGCCTGCATCGCCGCCGAGCATTTCCTCTTCGGCCCATTCCAGCGCGCGATCGAGGTCGGGGAGCCGCGCCGCCGCGCCGGACAGTTCGTCGGCAACTTCGCCGCGGCCCGGCACGACGAGGGCGAGCTTGCAACCGGCCGCCGCGAGCCCGGCTTCGATATCGGCGACGATGCGGGCGCCGGTCGAGTCGATCTCGGTCACCCGCCGCAGGTCGAGCACGACGATTTTGGTCTCGTCCTTGGCGCCAAGCTCGGTCTCGATCACCTGCGCGAGGTGTTCGGCGCTGCCGAAGAACAGCGCGCCCTGCAATTCGATCACAAGAATGCCGCGGCCTCTGGCCTCGAGCGTGGCGAGCTCGGCGCTGTTGCGCACCTTGCGCGAGCGCACGGCGTCGCCGCGATAGAGCCGGCGCAGGTTGGAACGGCTCATGCGCAGCACGAACAGCGCGATCGCCAGCGCAACCCCGATGAACACCGCGAGCACGATGTTGATGGCGATCGAGAGCACCGACACGATCAGCGCGACAGCGAGATCGAGGCCGAGCGTTTTCCAGCGCGCGGCGGGCGAGCGAATGAGCCGCGCGGTCGCGTCCTTGCTCCACGGATCGAGGTGCTGGACGGCGACGACCATGATGACGGCGGACAACACGGCGCGCGGCAGGTAGGCGACAAGGGGAAACAGCGCGACGATCACCGCCAATTGCAGCGCCGCATTGACCGCGACGGACACCCAGGAATGGCCGCCGAACGCGCGGTTCGTCACGGTGGCGCCGATATTGAGCCCGGACGTGATGCCGCCGGCCGCGGCCGCCGCGGTATTAGCGAGGCCGAGCCGCACCAGCAGCCGGTTGCCATCGCCGCGCGGCTCGGGAACGCCGGCGAGCTTGGCGCACAGCAGTGCGTCGATTGCCGCGATCAGGGCGAGCGCCAGCGCGCCGGTGACGATCACCGATGCGTAGCCGGGCAGCGCGGCGATAAATTCGCGGTCCATCATGTTGAACGCGGGGCGCGGCATCGTGACGCCGGCGGCTGGCAGTCCGATCACAGGACCGAGCATGTCGCGATAGCCGGCCTCGACCAGCCCGTAATAGACGGCAAGTCCGGCAATGATGCCAATGATGAGAGGCGGCAGCGCCGTGGTGATGCGCCGCGCGTTCCACATCGCGATGAAGGTGACCGCCGCGACCAGCAGGCTCAAGGGCTTCGCCTCGGCCAGATGCTGGTGCACATGCATGAACGAGATGTTGCGGCCAAAGCCCAGCACGTTGCCGAGTTGAACCAGGAACAGCAGGATCGCCGCCATGTTCTGGAAGCCGGCCATCACCGGATGCGGCGCAAACTTGATCAGCGTGCCGAGCCGGACCACGCCGAACAAGGCCTGGAACACGCCGCCGAGCAGAACGATGGAGAATAGCACCAGCAGCGTCACGCCGACCGGCTCGCGTTCGCCTTCTGCAAGTCCGCCGGTATGGGCGAGGCCGTAGAGCAGCGCGCCGAGGAAGAATGTCGTGGTGATGCGCGGCGCGTAGATCGCGATGCTGGTGGTGTGGCCGAGCACGATGCCGACCGCGCCGGCGACGAAGGCGGCGATCAGCCCCGCGATCGCGCCGTGGACGAAATATTCGTCGCCGAGTGCGACGAAGGCGAACATGCCGAAGCCGATCGAGAGCGGAATCGCGACGCCGGCCGACATGACGCCGCCCTCGACGTCGCGTCGCAAGCGCGTGAACCAGGAAGGGGAGGCTCTTGAATCGGACATCGGGAGGGGTGCGGCTCTCAGGCGGGGCGCACGATTATGGCATGGGTGGAGGACGGCGGGGGAAGGGGTGCGCGCAGGCGCGCTGGTGCGGCCCTGTTGTTTGCGACGCGGGCGCGTCGTCGTCCATTCTTCCGGTCCCTCGAGAAAGAGGGCGCGTGGAACGCCGGGCGTCAGCCACGCCCGCGGCCCCGTGTGGTGGTTGTTTGAGAAACCACACGAGCGTCTTCGCCTCGGAAGCGCCGAAAACCCGGCGTCCCGCGCGCGATGTGGACAGGGCTGCTTCGCGTCTACCCCGGTGGACTGTCTTCCACCGCTTCGCCGCCAGCGTGACGGCGGGCCACGACTTTGACCCCGTCCGGCGTGCGCTCGCGTCATGAGCGCGCGCCGGCCATCGCATCCCGCCCCCGTGCGACGACGGTGGCCTAACGCCCCTCAAAGTGGGGCGGGACAGATATGAATATAGTCCTATAGCCAATTCAGTGTCAAGGCAAAAAAATACCCGGGACAGGCCCGGGCATCCACATTGCGTAAAAGCTCCGACCGCTTCGCGCGTTACGGCTGCTTCGAGAGCTGGTCTTCATCGGCGACGCGCTCGAACATCTCGGTGGCGTTCTTGATGCGGTAGCGCACGCGGTCGTCGTTCTCGAGCGGCAGCGCGCGCACCACCTTGTAGGTCCCGGCGGCGCCGGCGCCGTAGGAGCCGCGGAAATACACAGGCTCTCCGGCTGAAAAGCGGTGCTTCATCGCCTGTTCCTTGTTGCTGCGGCCGAGCGAGCGAGCCGGAAATGAAAACGCCCGGCGCGAAACCGGGCGTCGTTGATCATGCGTGCAAAAAAGGTCGCATCAGGCGTTGGCGAGATTCGACGCCGCTTCCTTGCCGCGCTCGGTGACGACTTCGTAGCTGACGCGCTGGCCTTCCTGCAGCGACGACATGCCGGCGCGCTCGAGCGCGGTCGCATGCACGAACACGTCCTTGCCGCCGTCGCTCGGCGTAATGAAGCCGAAGCCTTTTTGCGTATTGAAAAACTTCACGGTACCTGTGGCCATAGTGGCCTCCTTGCTCAATCGCCAAAGCGGCGAACCGGCGCGGGAGCATTCCCAAGCCGGCATCAACATCCGAGTTTGTAGGGTGACTTGAGAGGCCCGGAAGGGCAGCAAGGCAGACCGAAAACCTGGTTGCCGGCTTCATATAGGCGTTCGTAACGGCCGGAACAAGCGCGCGGCGGTCGCCAAAACGACCCGTTGGAGTCGATTGGGCCGCGATCTTAAGGGATTAAAGACGCTGCCCGGCTACCGCTGTGAGGCCGCGATGTGGTCAGCGGCGCTTTTGCCGCACCGTACGCGCCACCGAGGCACCGCCATGGGATGGGAATATCAAGTCGTCAAAGCCGAAGGCAGCGAGGCCTTCCTCGCCGCGCTCAATGCGCTGGGCGGCGACGGCTGGGAAGCGATCTCCGGCGGCTTCGGCATGGGCGAATCGAAGCGTGTTTCGCTCGGGCAGGGCATGCCGATGTCGACCGCGGTCGGTGCTCCGATGTGGCTCGCGGTGGTCAAGCGCGCGCTCGCCGCCAAAACTGCCTGATGATTTCCTGAAGGCGTCGTGACCGGAACCGCAAGTTCCGTCAGACCTGATACTCGCTCAGCATCAGCTTGAGCGCGGCCTTGCCGGCGCGGTTGGCTTCGGTCGCCGTCTCGAAAAACGCCTGCGAATGCACGATCGCGCTGGTGCGCCCGGCCCGGTAGATCTCCCAGCGCCACGGTTTCGGCGGCCGCGCGCGGTTCTTGACGACTACCGAGAAGTCTTCCTGATCGATCATTCGCCACTATGGCACGAAAAAGGCAGTCCGGTTTGGTTTAAATTGCACAGAACCGTCGTTTTCGCAGCCAATCGCGGCGAGAACCGTCGCTTTTATTTTGCGTGAAAGAGCGCGTCGGCGCGTTCGCTGTGGTAGACAGGGACTCTGCATCAGCAAAGGCGCATCTATTGCAACGACAGCCTGCCGCCGCGCGCCGCTTCCAGCTCGTTCTCATCAAGCCCTCGCATTATGACGACGACGGATATCTGATCCGTTGGTGGCGGGCGATGAGCCCGGCCAATTCGCTCGCTGCGATCTACGGCATCGCCGCCGACTGTGCGCAGCGCCGCGTGCTCGGCCCCGACGTCGCGATCGACATCGAGGTAATCGACGAAACCAACACCCGCATCGACCTCCACGCCTTGCGCGCGCAGTTTCGCGCCAACGGCGGGTTTGGCTGCGTCGCGCTGATCGGCGTGCAATCCAACCAGTATCCGCGCGCGCTCGACATCGTGCGCCCGCTGCGGGCCGACGGCATCGCCGTCGCGATCGGCGGCTTCCATGTCTCCGGCTGCCTGTCGATGCTCGACGGCAAGGCGATCGGGCTCGACGAATGCCGCGAGCTCGGCGTCTCGATGTTCGCGGGCGAGGCCGAGACCAGGTTCGACCGGGTGCTGATCGACGCCGCGGCCGGCACGCTGGCGCCGCTCTACAATTTCATGGACGACCTGCCGGGCATCCAGGGCACGCCGGCGCCGTTTTTGCCGAAAGAGACCGTCGTTCGCACGCTCGGCCAGAGCGCCAGCTTCGACGCCGGACGCGGCTGCCCCTACCAGTGCTCGTTCTGCACCATCATCAACGTGCAGGGCCGCAAGTCGCGCTTCCGCTCGGCCGACGATGTCGAGGCACTGGTGCGCATGAACTGGGCGCAGGGCATCCACAAATTCTTCATCACCGACGACAATTTCGCCCGCAACAAGCAGTGGGAAATCATCTTCGACCGGCTGATCGAGCTCAAGGAATGCGACGGCATCCCGCTCGGCCTGCTGATCCAGGTCGACACATTGTGCCACCGCATCCCGAACTTCATCGAGAAGGCGAGGCGCGCCGGCGTCACCAAGGTCTTCATCGGGCTGGAAAACATCAATCCGGAAAACCTCGCGGCGGCGAAAAAGCGCCAGAACAAGATCACCGAATACCGCACCATGCTGCTGGCCTGGAAGGCGCAGGGCATCATCACCTTCGCCGGCTATATCCTCGGCTTCCCGGCCGACACGCCGGCCACGATCCGCCGCGACATCGCGATCATCAAGAAAGAGCTGCCGATCGACATGCTGGAGTTCTTCTGCCTGACGCCGCTGCCGGGCTCGGAGGATCACCGCGATTTGTGGCGCGGCGGCGTGACGATGGAGCCGGACCTCAACAAGTACGACACCGAGCATGCCTGCGCGCCGCACGCGCGCATGGGGCAGGCGGAGTGGCACGCGATCTACCGCGAGGCCTGGGGGCTCTATTACACCCCGGCGCACATGAAGACGTTGCTGCGGCGCGCCGCCGCGATGGGCGTGCCGATGGGCAATCTGGTGAAATACCTGCTGACGTTCTCGACCACCGACCGGCTCGAGGGCGTGCATCCGCTGCAGGGCGGCATCCTGCGTCTCAAGCATCCGTCGGAACGCCGGCCCGGCCTGCCGCGCGAAGCAAACTGGGTGTTCTGGCCGCGCTTTCTCTGGGAGACGGTGCGTAACCACGTGCAGCTCGCCGCGATGGCGGCGCGTCTGCTGGTCTGGAAGGCGGCGATCGCCCGCGACCCGCACGCGCGCGACTACCGCGACCTCGCTTTGACCCCGGTGCGCGACGACGACGAGCAGACGCTCGAACTGCTGACCAAGACCACCGGCGGGCTTGCCGCGGTGGCGCATGTCAAGAAGGTCGCGGCGCTGACCCGCGCGGTGGCCCACTAACGGCGCCGTTAGCGGTGCGCCGCAACGGCAATGCCGCGCCGCCACAGGGTTAACTCATAGTTAACCCGCGGACCTTGAAAAAACCGGGGCGGTCCGCTAGATAGCGCCATCGAGTTTCGGCCGAATGACTTGGCCCAGCCGCGCCGCTTGCGCGCCTTGACTGACGAGGTTGTCCAAAAATTCGAGCATTCACGGGCCGCGCGGTCGCGCGGGCCGTATCAACGTATACAAGGGAAAAGGTTTGTTATGTCTCAAGGCACAGTGAAGTGGTTCAACGGCGTCAAGGGCTTCGGTTTCATCCAGCCGGATGACGGCGGCAAGGACGTGTTCGTGCATATCAGCGCGGTCGAACGCGCCGGCATGTCCAATCTCAACGAAGGGCAGAAGCTCGAGTTCGAAGTCGTCGACAACCGCAAGACCGGCAAGTCGTCGGCCGAGAATCTGCGCGCCGTCTAACGGCGAACAATAGGCCAGATCGCCTCGACCACGGATGTACTGGCGAGGTTTTTGGTTAGGCCCCGCGTCTGTCAGGACGCGGGGTTTTCGTTGCCCGGCGCGTGACCTTGCCGGGTCCAGCGCAATGCGCGAAAATTCGCCATGTGCGACGACCGCTGGCCCGCACTGCCTTACGCCGCATGGCGCGATACCGCCGCGACCCTGCAATTGTGGACGCAGATCGCCGGCAAGGTGCGGCTGGCGCGCACGCCCTGGCTCAACCACTCCTGGCACGTCACGCTCTATGTCACGCCGCGCGGCCTGACCACCGGGCCGATCCCGGACGGGGCGCGGACCTTCGCGATCGATTTCGACTCATCGACCACGTGCTGTGGATCCGGACCAGCGACGGCCATTCGCGCCAGGTGATGCTGCGCCCGGTGCCGGTCGCCGAGTTCTACCTGGAGACGATGGCGGCCTTGGCCGCGCTCGGCATCGAGGTCGCGATTAAGGGGACGCCGAACGAAGTCGCCGACGCGGTGCCGTTCGACCGCGACATCGTGCACAAGAGCTACGATCCGGCCTATGCCAATGCGTTCTGGCGCGTGCTGATGGCGTCCGACACGGTGATGTCGAAATTCCGTACGGCGTTTCTCGGCAAGGTCTCGCCGGTGCATTTCTTTTGGGGCTCGTTCGATCTCGCGGTGACGCGGTTTTCCGGGCGGAGCGCGCCGCGCCATCCCGGCGGCGTGCCGAATCTGCCCGACGCGGTGGCGCGCGAGGCCTATTCGCACGAGGTGTCGGGCGCGGGCTTCTGGCCGGGCGGCGGGCTCGGCCCGGTCGATTTCGCGGCGTTCTACTCCTACGCCTATTCGGCGCCGGACGGCTTCGCCAAGGCGACGGTCAAGCCGGCGGCGGCGTATTTCCACGAAGCGCTCGGCGAGTTCATCCTGCCGTATGACGACGTGCGCAATGCAACCGACCCTGACGCCGCGCTGATGGAGTTTTTGCAATCGACCTATTCCGCCGCCGCCGATCTCGGCCAGTGGGACCGCAAGGCGCTGGAGTGCGCGATCGGCGAGGTGGGAAAGGTGAGGGTGGTTTGATCCTTGCTGGCATTGTCGGGCATAGCCGCCCAAAGGACGGCGTCGCTTCGCTCGCCCATGAGCCGGCAATCCATGATGGCTTTCCGCGTTAGCGGACTTATTGTAAGGCACTCGCCTTTCGCAACTTCATCATGGATGCCCGGGGTCAAGCCCGGGCATGACGAAGAAAGTACTCGTATGAACGCCCCCGTCACCCCGCCGTCCGCGCCGCTGCCGCCCTACAAGCACACGCCGCTGTTTCCGCTCGGCAAGGACGAGACGACCTACCGCAAGATTTTCTCGTCCGGCGTGCGGGTCGAACAGGTGATGGGGCAGGAGGTGCTGGTGGTCGAGGCCGAGGCGCTGCGCGCGCTGTCGGAAGCGGCCTTCAACGACATTAACCACCTGCTGCGGCCGGCGCACTTGAAGCAACTGCGCAAGATCCTCGACGACCCGCAGGCCAGCGCCAACGACAAGTTCGTCGCCTACGATTTCCTCAAGAACGCCAATATCGCGGCCGGCGGTGTGCTGCCGATGTGCCAGGACACCGGCACCGCGATCATCATGGGCAAGAAGGGCCGCCGCGTCTGGGTGGCCGGCGACGACGAGGCGGCGCTCGCCGAAGGCGCGCGCGACAGTTACCTCAGGCGCAATCTGCGCTACTCGCAGCTCGCGCCGATTTCGATGTTCGAGGAGAAGAACACCAAGTCGAACATGCCGGCGCAGGTCGAGATCTATTCCGAGGGTGACGACGCCTACAAGCTGCTGTTCATCGCCAAAGGCGGCGGCTCCGCCAACAAGGCGTTCCTGTTCCAGGCGACGCCCTCGATCCTGACCCATGACCGCATGATCGCGTTCCTCAAGGAGAAGGTGCTGACGCTCGGCACCGCGGCGTGCCCGCCCTATCACCTCGCCATCGTGATCGGCGGCACCTCGGCCGAACTCACCATGAAGACGGTCAAGCTCGCCTCGACCAAATATCTCGACAATTTGCCGACCAAAGGCTCGGAGGACGGCCATGCGTTCCGTGATTTGGAAATGGAGCAGGAGGTCCTCAAGCTGACGCAATCGCTCGGCGTCGGCGCGCAGTTCGGCGGCAAGTATTTCTGCCATGACGTGCGGGTCATCCGGCTGCCGCGCCACGGCGCCTCGCTGCCGATCGGGCTCGGCGTCTCGTGCGCCGCCGACCGCCAGGCGCTTGGCAAGATCACCCGCGACGGCGTGTTCCTCGAAGAGCTCGAGCACAATCCGGCGCAATATCTGCCGGACATCGATCAGGAAAAACTCGGCGGCGCGGTGGTCAGGATCGACCTGCGCCGGCCGATGAAGGAGATCCTGGCGCAACTGTCGCAATATCCGGTCAAGACCCGGCTGTCGCTGACCGGGCCGATGATCGTGGCGCGCGATCTCGCGCACGCCAAATTGCGCGAGCGGCTCGAGAAGGGCGAGGGCCTGCCCGACTATTTCAAGAACCACCCGAGCTATTACGCCGGCCCCGCCAAGACGCCGGCGGGTTACGCCTCGGGCTCGTTCGGGCCGACCACCGCCGGGCGGATGGACAGTTACATCGACCAGTTCCAGGCGGCCGGCGGCTCGATGATCTCGCTCGCCAAGGGCAACCGCTCGGCGCAGGTTCGCGACGCCTGCGCCAAGCACGGCGGGTTCTATCTGGCCTCGATCGGCGGCAGCGCGGCCAAGCTCGCCGAGATGTGCATCAAGAAGGTCGAGGTCCAGGAATATCCCGAGCTCGGCATGGAGGCGATCTGGCGCATCGAGGTCGAGGACTTCCCCGCCTTCATCGTGATCGACGATAAAGGCAACGACTTCTTCAAAGAGCTCAATCTGGGCTGACGATGTTGAAGATTGGCCGTGGCCTGACGGTTGCGCTCGCATGGGCGCTTGCATTGGCGTTCATATGGATGCTCGCCGCGACGGCAAGCGCGCGGGCGCAAGATAAGGACATGGCGGAATTCATCGCGCTGGCAAAGCGCGAGAAGGGCAAGTCAGCTACGGCTCGTCGGGCAACGGCTCGGTCGCGCATCTGATGGGCGAGCAGTTCAAGCTCGCGACCGGCACCGACATTCTGCACGTCGCCTATCGCGGCAGCGGCCCGGCGATGAACGACGTCGTCGGCGGCCAGATCGAGGTGCTGTTCGACAATCTGCCGACGACCCTTGCCGATGGTGCAGGGCGGCAAGTTGCGCGCGCTCGCCGTGTCGGGGCCCCGGCGCGTTCGCCGCGCTGCCCGACGTGCCGACCTTTACCGAGCTCGGGCTCAACGATCTCGACTGGATGGCATCATCGCGCCGGCCGGCACGCCGGTTGCCATTGTCGCGCGGCTGCGCGAAGCGGCGGTCAAGGCGCTGGCGATGCCCAACGTCAAGCATGCGTTGGACTTGCAGCAGGCAGTGGTGGTCGGAAATACGCCGCAGAAATTCCACGCGGAGATCGTGCGGGAATTGTCGCGCATGAAACGCGCGGTCGACGCCGCCATATCCGCATCGACAATTAGCGTCATTACCCGCTCCTTATGCGCGATAAGCGCGGCGAATTCGCCGTCGCACTCTCTGTGCATTAGAATGGCGGCACGCGCCGCTTCGATTGCGGAATCGCTCGCCAGCGTGTCAGCGTGTCGGCAAGCGAAGAGACTCGCGGGACTGCCGGGGCTTGAACCGCCGATGCCGCCGACCTCCATCGAATTCGACGCACCCGATCTCGCCGCCCGTATGGAAAAATTGTCGCCGGCCGAACTCGACGCCGTGCCGTTCGGCGTAATCGAGCTCGACGCCAACGACATCGTTCTGGTCTACAACGCCAACGAAGTGAGCCGCTCCGGCTACGGCTCGACCCCACTCGGCAAGAATTTTTTCGAGGTGTCGCGCAACCCGAACAAGCGCGAGCTGCAGTCGCGCATCATACGGGCGAAGGAAGAAGACCCGGTCGATCTCGAATTCGGCTGGCGTGGCGGCACCGGGGCGGCGGAGCGTGAGCTGCGCCTGCGCGTGATGTCGGCGAGCCGCGGCGGCGTCTGGATTTTTGTCGAGCGCGACTAGGTGGCGCGGGCGGCTGAGCGATTCAGATCACCGCGACCGCGACCATCAGCAGCGAAATGCCGACATATTTCGCGGTCTGCACCAAATCGGGCAGTTGATCGGCCAGGCCGACCAGCCAAAGCACCGCCGCGACGGGAATCAACGCCAGTTTGAGGTACGCCATGAAGGCTCCGCGATCCGCCGGCCGCGGCTGATGCATCTCAGCCTCCACGCCCCGCACGAACACAAGTCTCGAACCCGGACCATGCAAGATCGGTTCCATGACGAACGCATGCCGGAGACGGATTAGGGCCGGCCGGCGGGAAGCCGCGAACGAGGCCCGGGCCCCATGTCAGGCGGACAACCGCGATGCGTGGAGCAGAGCGGAGCTGGCTGAAGGAGCCCGATGGCAGCGTCCCTTCAGGAGCGCGGTTTTCTCAGCGGACGAGGTGGATACCGTTGGCGCGCGATTCAAACGCCGCATTGGAGGCGCCGCCGCCAAATTGGTAGAGGCAGGCCGTGATCAGCATGATCACGCTCAACGCCAAAGCAAGCCGCACCAGATTATCGAGCATGTACGCTTCCCCTCACTGACGGGCTTTAGCGTTATGTGCCCATACAGGCAAGATTGCGGCCAGACATTAGCGGTCAGGACCCGGCACAACCATCACGAATGGAACTTTGGGTTAGCGCACAAGGTAAATGGCGCCGGCGACCGAAAAAGGGCCGGCTAAACCTCGGTGGCGTTATAGGAGCCGCACTTGGTGCAGTGGATCAGCAGGCCGTGAACCTGGTTTTCCTCGGCGTGCAGCAGGGTCGTGCCGCAATGTCCGCAGGTGTAATTGATCGAATGGTCGCTCGCGTGGACGACTGGCGGTGCGTTCAACACCTGCCTGGTGGCGGGTGCGACGATGACTTTGAGACTGATCTTTCGGCTGGTCATGCCGTCTTGGACCACAACGAGCCTGAAGCGGACATGAAGGGAACTAGGCCGCGTGGTGGTGCAAATGAGGCTGCTTGAAGTCAGGCAGGCTGGCGCACCACGGTTAAAACAGGGCGAGCACCCCCGAAAACCGCCGCCGCCGGCTCCACTTGGGTGGCGAAGGCTGAAAGAAAGAGGCCGCCCATTGAGGCGGCCCATGTCCGAGTGAGATCGTGGGCACTACCTTCCGCCAATTTGATTAAAATTGTCTGCAACTCAAGGTGGACGCTCTAGTGCTTCCATTCAGGAATGTCCGCGGCGATCCGCTCCCACGTTTCTGCGATGCTGATGCATGACCCGGTGCGACGGGTCCTGTGCCTCTCGGGCAAGCTTACGACACTCAACAGCGTTTTCGAGGCATTGAGTTCGGGACAAGCGTTTGGATTGTTCAGCCATTTGCGGCTCCCAGTAGCCAGCCAAAGAAAAACCTGGGGGTGTCGTTCCGATGAAACTAGGCCACTCTGATATGCAAATCGGGCCAGGGTCAAAACAGGCCAGTACCCTGAAACCCGGTACTGGCCGAATTAGGCCACTCGTGAAATCAAATTGGGCCAGTGGAACGAATGGGCTGCCAGGCGCTTGAATAGACACGCCGCCGGAATGAGGCTCCCCCGCCAATTTCCTGCGAAGAGGCCGTCTCCCACCCCGAGGCGGCCTTCTGCATTTGGACCACTACGCTTTCCCGCCATCTACTACGCGGAAATGTTTGCGCCGATCCGGCGCGGTCGTTACCGGCGTGATCGGTTGCGTGGCGATGGCTGCGTCGAGCAAGTCGCCAATCGTCCAAACACGCTCAGCAATGCCAAGCGCCATCGCTGGCGTTTGCTTCAAGCTCTCATGCACACGGCACAGATTGTAATGCGTGACGTAGAGTGAGACGGCGGCGCAATGCGCTTCGAGCTTTTTGGAAAAGCCGTTACTCAGGCGGGCAAACCGTTTCATCCCCATGCGGATGGAAAGGTTGCTGCGTTCAACGTAGCTGGTCGAAATCTGCGCAGGAACGCCGCTTACTACCTCATACTCTACCGCTACTACTTGAGCCGGTGAGTAGCGCCGCGCGGCTTCTTTTACGGCTAGGTGGGTTACGCTGTAGGTCTTGTTGATGACCCCGTGCGCGATGCGATTGCCGAACTCGGCGCGGATTGCGTTCTTGTACGGCAGGAAGCCGTCCGTCGAAATCTCCGGCGATCCGATCACGCGCTGGCGAAGATCAGCGATGAAATCGTGCGTGTTGCCACTGTCGCGCTTGCCGGTGCGATACGCGATGATCGCGCGGCTAGAAGCCGCCAAGCCGATGTAGGTGTATTGGTCGCCAACGGCGGCCGCGCCTAACTCAGTCTTATCGACCTGCGCTTGCTTCTTGCCGACATAACTCCATAACTCGTCCAATTCGAGACGGCCTGTGCGGACGCCGACCATCATGCGGTCGTGTAGCTCGGCAGCGCCACGCCCGACCTTGAGGGCGAGGGCGGCAACGGAGCCACGGTTGACGCCTGTGATCCGGCTCACGGCGCGAACGCCGAGGCCGTCACAAAGGGCGGCTATGACTTCAATTTGCTTGTCGCGAGAGAGGAAGTTCATGGGCTCAATCCATGTTTGGAAGGGCCCGAAGCGGACTCTGGAAAAACAGCTAGAAAACTGCTATATTCGCCTGAGTGGTCATCGCTTCGGGGCTCAATCCCGGGGTTTTGATCCGGACCGGCGTTGTTACAAGCAGCGTCGGTCCACTGGGTTTGATCTTGGCAGCCCCGCCGGGATTCGGACCCGGACCTCTCCGCGTGTAACAGCGAGCGTCCTAACCGTTAGACTACAGGGCACTTAGAAAGCCGATTGCGAGGCCACCTTTCCCACTGCAAAACCCGGGAAGGTGGCCTCTCCTTTTTCCGCACCTTCGGCGCTCGGCTAGCGCATCCGAAGGTTCTCAACCCTTCTCATTCCGGCGCATCCTCTTCTTGGTCGTCCTTTGCATTGCGCGTGACGACCGGAAAACAAAAGTCGAGGACGGTTTCAAAGGTGTCTAAGAATTTCTGTCGCGTTTCCTTGGTCCATCCCTCGCCTTCCTGCGGAAGGCTAGAGAGCAGCCCGGCGACGGGCGCAGGAATGCCTGTTGATGGTGTAATGCCGCTGCGGTTCTTGCCGCTTAACGTTGCGAGATTTCGTTTGGCAATCGGGCTCACGTTGCGCGGAGATGATCGCGAGGCAGCGGGCGCACGATTAGTTGGAACAGTTTTCTCCGGCGAAAGACCGGCTGCGGTGCATAGGCCCTGAAAAAGGGTGACCATACGAGATTGCTGACCGACAGGCTGATAGGTGCGAAAGGCGTCTCGAACTCGTACCTCGTCATCTTTCGATGGATCGACGAAAGCGAAGACGTCCGCATAGACAGCCTTCAGCCATTCCGCGAGCCGAGTTTTAAATTCGTCTTCGGGCGCGAGCCGGAGAGCGTCAAAGGTCTTCGTTGGCTTTCCGTCTTCGCCGATGAGTTCAAGAGTTTGCAGGGAGTGAATGGTCCGGGGGATCAGGCCAAGCGATATTCCGGCGCGACCAAGCACATCGGCATTGACCGGCGTGGGAAGGCCACGGCTCCGGTACCGATCAATGATGTCCAGGATCGCACTCGGCGATGTGTAGGGTCCGGGTTTATCTGCGGTGACGGCCATAGGGGCCTCCTTTAGGTCCTGGAACCATAAAAGCACGCTGTAACAACAAAGTCAATCACGTTTCTGGTACTGAATGGTTCTGTGCTTCTGTATACAACTGTTTGATTTTAAACGAATAAATATTTACAACATTCCACAGGACTTAAACTGTGGAGATTTTTATGAACGATATAGGCGACTTAGCCCCCGATCTTGTTCAGCGCGCCTGTGGTGGATGGCTTGCTATAAGCCCTATTTCCTCACCGATTGCGGTGGGAGTGACCGCGCCAACCGCGCAGGAGGCCCGAGAAAAATTCGGTTCTGTGTTTCGGCGGTGGTTAGAGATACTGGATACGGAAATGAAAGAGGCCGCCAACTGAGGCGAACTATTCTTTGAATTTGATCTTGGCAACGAGGCGTGCGGCCTCCCACAATTCGAGGTCGTTACTGCCTACCATCCGCTTTGCCTTGGCGACTGCCTCCTGATCGGTAAGGGCATCGATAACCGACGCCGCTCCGCCAATGTGTCCTGATTTGAATTGGAAAACCCGGTATTCAGACATAACGCTACCCCTTAAAAAGGCGGGAGCGCGGGAGCGTCTCACAGTCACCGGCAGAGCCTTGTGGTCATCCGGCGATGATCGGTAGTAGCAGAGCCGATCTGAACCTCTTGTTAACCATTGGAACTCGAAACGTTCACAATTGAAACTGACCCGCTACCCAAATCAGGCCACTCCCCAAATCAAAACCGGCCACTAGGGGTCAAAACAGGCCAGTACCCTGAAACCCAAAAAGAACATATTGCGAACGGAGAACAAATAGAGTACATTGGTGCCATGCTCGATTCCGGTCCGAGCCTGGGGTCCCCACGGGGTGGTGATCCTGGTCCCGTTGTGGGGGTGCCCGAATCCCGGTCATAAGGAGCGCGAGACATGAGTCAGCCCGCTTTGCGTGTCGTTGAAGGATCCTCCATGGACAAATCGAAGGCCCTGTCCGCCGCGCTTTCGCAGATCGAGCGCAATTTCGGCAAGGGCTCGGTGATGCGGCTCGGCAAAAACGACAAGTCGATGGATGTCGAAGCGATATCCTCCGGCTCGCTCGGGCTCGACATCGCGTTGGGCATCGGCGGATTGCCCCGTGGCCGCGTCGTTGAAATCTACGGGCCGGAATCCTCCGGCAAGACCACGCTAGCGCTCCACACCATCGCGGAAGCTCAGAAAAAGGGCGGCATCTGCGCCTTCGTCGACGCCGAACACGCGCTCGATCCGATCTACGCCAGGAAGCTCGGCGTCAACGTCGACGACCTGCTGATCTCGCAGCCCGACACAGGCGAGCAGGCGCTGGAAATCGCCGACACGTTGGTGCGCTCCGGCGCGATCGACGTCCTGGTCGTCGATTCGGTCGCGGCTTTGGTGCCGCGCGCCGAACTCGAAGGCGAGATGGGCGACGTGCAGCCGGGCTCCCAGGCCCGGCTGATGAGCCAGGCGCTGCGCAAGCTTACCGCCTCGATCTCGAAGTCGCGCACCATGGTGATTTTCATCAACCAGATCCGCATGAAAATCGGCGTGATGTACGGCTCGCCGGAAACCACCTCGGGCGGCAACGCGCTGAAGTTCTACGCTTCGGTGCGGCTCGACATCCGCCGCATCGGTGCCATCAAGGAACGCGACGAGGTGATCGGCAACCAGACCCGCGTCAAGGTGGTCAAGAACAAACTGGCGCCGCCGTTCAAGCAGGTCGAATTCGACATCATGTACGGCGAGGGCGTCTCCAAGACCGGCGAGCTGATCGATCTCGGCGTCAAGGCCAACGTCGTCGAGAAATCCGGCGCCTGGTATTCCTACGACAGCCAGCGCATCGGGCAGGGCCGCGAGAACGCCAAGGTTTTCCTGAAAGACAATCCCGACATCGCCGCCAAGATCGAAGCGGCGGTGCGGGCCAATTCCGGCCTGATCGCCGAGGCCATCATGGCCGGCGAGAAGGACGACAGTTCGGACGACGACGCCGAGGCTGCCGAAGCGTAAGCGTGGCGTTAGACGTGTACCTGTACCTGGGTTGTTGAGTGTTCTGCGTAGCGTTTTGAGTATCGGCTTTCGTTTCGCGTCGTCGTCCGTTTGAGACCGAGATAGAGCTCGGTATCGCGTATCGCCCCCGTCGGCACCCGGCTGCGTAGAGTGGCCGCCACCGAGGACGGGGGCGAGGGCGTTTTATGCCCCGCTGTGGTCGCAGCCCGCCGCCCCTTTCTGGACTTACCCCACCCCCGCCGCTACATAAGAAGCCTGAAAACCTAGGCCTGACGGGCATTTAGCCTGCCGGACTTAGGGCTTGGCGACACTCTGGGGGCTTGGCGGCACTTCGCAATGACCGGCGTCAACGATATCCGCTCGCATTTCATCGATTATTTTGTGCGCAACGGCCATGCCGCCGTGGCGTCGTCGCCGCTGGTGCCGCGCAACGATCCGACCCTGATGTTCACCAATGCCGGCATGGTGCAGTTCAAGAACGTCTTCACCGGCCTCGAGAAGCGGCCTTACAACCGCGCGGTAACGGCGCAGAAATGCGTGCGCGCCGGCGGCAAGCACAACGACCTCGACAATGTCGGCTACACCGCGCGCCATCACACCTTCTTCGAGATGCTCGGCAACTTCTCCTTTGGCGATTACTTCAAGGAACGCGCGATCGAACTGGCGTGGAACCTGATCACGAAAGATTTCTCGCTGCCGAAAGATCGTCTGCTCGTCACCGTTTATTCGGAAGACGACGAGGCGCATGCGCTTTGGAAGAAAGTCGCGGGCCTGTCGGATTCAAAGATCATCCGCATCCCGACATCGGACAATTTCTGGCAGATGGGCGATACCGGCCCTTGCGGCCCGTGCTCGGAGATTTTCTTCGATCATGGCGACAAGATTCCCGGGGGCCCGCCGGGCTCCGCCGATGAGGATGGCGATCGCTTCAT
>JBBRAN010000010.1:0-89361 GCA_038206695.1 Hyphomicrobiales bacterium
GAAAATTTGACGTCTTTAGCAGCCATTGTTTGTAGTCCTTTGATGGGGGGTCAGAACGGCCTCAGGCGGCCTTCTTGCGAGAGACACTGGCGCCTTCGATGACGCCCATGATGTCGGATTCCTTCATGATCAGGAGATCCTGACCGTCGATCTTTACTTCGGTGCCCGACCACTTGCCGAACAACACGGTATTGCCGACCTTGAGGTCGATCGGGATCAGCTTGCCGCTTTCGTCGCGCCCACCGGGACCGACGGCGATGATTTCGCCCTGCGAGGGTTTTTCCTTGGCGGTATCAGGAATGATGATGCCACCAGCGGACTTTTCCTCGGCCTCGATGCGCCTGACGACCACACGGTCGTGAAGCGGACGGAATTTCATGGTGTTCTCCTAAGTTATTGTACAATATTGAGTTTTGGATCTGTCCGGTTCCCCTCACAGCTCCTGACCGCCACGTGGGCAGCCGGGTTTGCAGCTACCAGAGGGACCGCGGATTTTTTTAGCACTCATCAAATCGGAGTGCCAACAATTCTTTTGCGGGTTCGAACCGGCTTGGTTCCACGGCCTCAGGAAAACTTGAAACGGAACACCATTGCTAGGGTTCCCGTTATTTCCGGGCCGGCGGACTAGAGGCAACCCGCTTGGTAGCACCCCGCAAGAGTTGCTGCTAATACCTTGATTTTAAACAATTGTTTACCGATTCAGCTTGCAATGGCTGGACCGGGAACTGGACACTCGTCTTCGGAATCAGGAGGACGCTATGGTCGCTACGGTTTCGTCGGACTTTAAAAAGCAGGTCGCCGGTTACGGCCTGACGACTGCCCAAATCCTGTATCGGCGTCCCGATCATCGCTGGCTGCTGCAGTCGTATCTCTGGCAGGAATACGATCTGTTCCCCGAGTTTCCGCAACTCCATCGGTTCCTGACGTTCTGGCACGAAAAGCTCGACGGCCCGCTTCACTCGGTCGTTGTGGCGCATTGCAAGCTGATCAAGCCGGCCGAGCTCAAGGCAATCGGGTCGGAATTCCGGTTGCACTAGGCCGCTCGGACGTTGGACCTCGTGTCAATCGAGCGCAGGAAGCAGGAAACTGAACTCCGGTCATGACTCGCATTCGCTGCGATTTCGGCACCGTCAAGCTCGACGCCGAATTGCTCGATACGCCGACCGCCAAAGCGGTCGCGGCGGCGCTTCCGCTGTCGTCGTCCGTCTTGACCTGGGGCGAAGAAGTTTATTTCGACATTGCGGTCCGTGTGCCGCGCGAGCCAGAGGCGCGGGCGGTCGTGACGCCGGGCGAGATCGCGTACTGGCCGCAGGGCAGCGCCATCGCGATCGGCTTTGGCCGCACGCCGATCAGCCAAGGCAACGAAACGCGGCTCGCCAGTCCCTGCAACATTTTCGCCAAGGCGGTCGGCGACGTCAAAATGCTCGGCAAAGTGCGCACCGGCACTCAGGTACAAGTCACTTTGCTTGACTAGCGTTTTTGCTTTAGCTTGCGTTTTTCGCGCGCGCCCTGCAAGCGGACCACCGTCAGCACCAAATCCCAGGCGTTGCGGATATTGATGAGCAGCAACAGCAGCAATCCCGCCGCCAAGATGTGGAGCGCTCGATCCAGACCGGCGGCGAACATCATGCCGGCCGCTGCAATCACCACGTATGAGACCGCCGGAATGACGCCGTAGGCAAAGCAGTCAAACGGCACGACGTGGGGGCTGCGGTCGGCGAACACCTTCACCGTGATGACGAGTGCGACGGCAAATCCGGCAAGGCCGGTGGCGCCGACCGGAATTGCGAACAACAGCGGCTCGTGCAGCGGCGCGAGACCGAGCGCGGAAAATGAACAACACAGCGGTGAAGTGGATAATGACCGGGCTGATATAGGTGCGGCGTCGCCGGCGCACCTTCATGGGTAAAGAAGTCGACGCCGATCGATGCAGCGACGAACAGCAAGGCGACGAGCGTACCGCCCGCAGTCCCGATCAGAAGGTAGAACTCGTGCCACTCGTGCAGCGCGGCCGTCATCGGAAAACTAGCCGCGGCCGACAAACGGCATCTTGGTCGCCATCACCGTCATGAACAGCACGTTGGCGTCGAGCGGCAGGCTCGCCATATAGGCGACCGCGTCGCCAACGGCGGTGGCATCCATGCGCGGCTCCAGCATCTTGCTGCCGTTAGGCTGCAACACGCCTTCGCCCTCCGCCATGCGCGCCGTCATCGGCGTGATGGCGTTGCCGATGTCGACCTGGCCGACCGCGATGTCGTATTGCCGGCAATCGAGGTTGGCCGATTTGGTCATCCCGGTGACCGCGTGCTTGGTCGAGGTGTAGGCGACGGAAAACGGCCGCGGCGCATGCGCGGAGATCGAGCCATTGTTGACGATACGCCCGCCGCGCGGCGACTGGCTTTTCATGATCTTGATCGCTTCCTGCGTGCACAGGAACATGCCGGTGAGATTGGTATCAACCACCTTCTTCCAGGTTTCGAATGGCAGATCCTCGAATGGGACCGGAGGGGCGCCGATCCCCGCGTTGTTGAACAACACATCGAGACGGCCGAAGGTCGATTTCACTTTGGCGAACAGCGCGAGGATTGAATCGCGTTCCGAGACGTCGGTCGGCGCGGCGAGCGCCTGCGAGCCGATCCCGTTGATTTCGGCGGCCACGTTGTCGAGCGGCTCCTTGCGCCGGCCTGCCAAAACCAGGCTGTAGCCGGCCTTCGCCAACGCCAGCGCCACCGCACGGCCTACGCCGGTCCCGGCGCCCGTTACCAACGCAATCTTTGCTGCCCCCGCCATCGACTGTCCTTCCCTGTCGCGTTTTTTGGAAAGGACGCCATATCACAAAAGCAAGGCCGCGCCATCTGGCGGCCGGTGCGCGCGAACTAGCCGGCGAAGGCGGTGCGGACGCCGGCGCTGTTCGCGGTGATGGCGGAGCCGATCCGCTGGGTGATTTCGGCCGCGCTTACCGCTCTGCCGAAGCGATAGCCCTGCATCGAGTGTACGCCGGCGGCGCGCAGGAAAAGCTGCTGATCGGCGGTTTCGACGCCTTCCGCAGTGACCTTCATGCCGAGGCCGCGTCCAAGGCTCACGATCGCGTGGACGATGGCGGCGGCGTCCGAGCCGTTCTCAATGCTTTGCACAAAGCTGCGGTCGATCTTGAGCTTGTCGAACGGAAAGCGGCGCAGGTAGAGCAGGCTGGAATACCCTGTTCCGAAGTCGTCCAGCGCCAGACGTACGCCGAGTTGCTTGAGGCGGCGCATCGCGGCTTCCGCGGTTTCGACATTGCCGATCAGCGTGCTTTCGGTCAGTTCGAGCTCAAGCCGGGCCGGGTCAAATCCGGTTTGCTTCAGAATTGTTTCGACGGTGTCGACGAAATCGGCCCGGCGGAACTGCAGCGGCGAGACATTGACGGCCACAGTGAGTTTTGGCCACGCGTTGCCTTCTTCGCAGGCGCGCCGCAGCACCCATTCGCCAAGCTCGATAATAAGCCCGCTGTGCTCGGCGACCGGGATGAATTCGCTCGGGGGAATTTCGCCGCGCTCCGGATGCGTCCATCGGCACAGAGCTTCAACCCCAAGAACTACTTCGCCGCCGGTGTTGACGAGGGGCTGATAGAGTAACCGGAGTTCGTTTGCTTCGAGGGCCCGGCGAAAATCGGCTTCCAGCAGCTTTCGGCTCGAAAGGTTGGCGTCCATTGCCGTGTCGTAGATGCAGGCCCGGTTACGCCCCTCGTTCTTTGCGCGGTAGAGAGCCATGTCGGCATAACGCATGATGTCGGCGGCGCCCGTGCCGTTGCTCTCGACGATCGCGATACCGATTGAGGCGCCGATCACGATGCTCTGCTTGTTAATGACGTACGGCGCGCACAGCGTGGAGATGATCCGTTGCGCGACGTCCATGATCTTCTGGTGATCGATCGCGACACTGGAGATCACGGCAAACTCGTCGCCCCCAAGACGTGCGATCAGGTCTTCCTCGCGCAGCGCATGCGACAGGCGCAAGGTCACGTTGCGGATCAGTTCGTCGCCGGCCGGATGCCCGAGCGTGTCGTTGACTTCCTTGAAGTGATCGAGGTCGATGTAAAACACCGCGGCCGGCGCGCCGCCGTGCTTGACCCCGTCGATGACGGCTTCGAGCCGGTCGTTGAAGAAAATGCGATTGGGAAGGCCGCACAGCGGGTCGTGCATGGCGAGATGGCGCAGCCGGCTTTCACTGACCGCGATCGCGGCCGCGGTGCGACGCATATAACCGAGGACGAAGGCAGCAAGCAGGGCAAACCCGGCGACCGCGACCGCGATGAACGGGATCACGCTGTTGACGATGTCGGCACCGGGCTGTTTCGGCGACCAGGCAAACCGCACCGCGGGACCGCCATTCGAACCTTGAACGGCATAGATGAAATCGCCGGGCCTCCCGGCGTCAGAGCCAAGCACGCGCAACTGCTCGAGGCGCAACTGGGCCGCAAGGTCGGCCAGGACATCGCGATCGATCAGCTTGACCGACAAAACGACGGCCGGACGGTGTTCCGGCGGGCTACCGACGTTCGGACCCACCACGGCCCCCGCGACAAACGCGGGTCGTCCCAGGAAAGACTGGATGACAGCACCGTGCGAATGCAATGCCAGAGGGGAGGTCTGTAGTGGCTTGGGATCGATTGCGCCGGGCAAGTCCGCTGCCCGGCCACGCAGATATGCGGTCAGGGGACTGAAAGCGGACCGGGCATCGTCTAACCACGCATTGCCGCGCTGACGCGCCGCCGAATAGGCGATGCCATCTTCGCCATCGAGCACGACCACGTAGTCATGAGAAAATGAATTGAGCAGCCCCCCGCCGACGTGTTGATCGACCCAGCCCGGATCGAATCGAGTGGCGATATTGCTAATGGCGCCACCCGACGTCGTGACGCTCTCGAGCTCGCGCAGAAGCCGAGCACCATGATTGGTCATCGCACGCGAGAAGCCGGCGCGCTCGTGTTCGACGGCAACCTCGTCGGCTCGTTGGGCCGATGACAATACGGCGACAACGATGCAGGCGATCGCAACCGCGACAATGACACCCACCGGAACGACGACGCTCAAGCGCGCGCGGTCCCAATTGATATATTGCCGCTCGGAAACTTGCGGGCGAGCGCCTGCCAGCAACGTCATTCCCCTGTTTGCCGCTGCCCTTTTTGGGTTTTCCGCTGCCACGCTAAGGGGGAAATATTGCCAAGCGCTCTCCCGATCCGGGCCGACCGCGGCAATCAGCAAGTGCTGTTAATCGAAGGTAAACCGGCGAACGCGCTACACCGGCGTTCGGTAAGGCGGCCTGGGAATGGCAATATGGGCGGCGCGTAGGGCGCCCGACCAACGCTCCCGCAGATCCTGGAAGTACGGTTCGCCCGGCTCTATGCGGTAATTCAACTCAGGATTGTATACATCCCGTCGCACGACCAAGACGTCGATCGGCAGGCCCACCCCCAAATTCGACCGCATCGTGGAATCCATCGAAATCAATCCGATCTTGAGCGCGTCATAAGGATCGGTGTCGAAGCGGATGGCGCGATCGAGGACCGGCTTGCCGTATTTATGCTCGCCGATCTGAAGGTAAGGCGTGTCGGTCGTGCATTCGATGAAATTGCCCGCGGAATAGATCATGTAGAGCCGCAGGCGCTCACCCTTGATCTGCCCACCGAACAGGAAGGCGACGTCATGGTCGACCTCGGCGGCCTCGAGCGCCGTCCCTTCCAATGACTGAATCTGGCGAATGGCGCGGCCGATGCGTTGCGCCGCCTGAAACACCGTTGGGGCGTTGAGCAGAGTTTCGCGCTCGCCGGTCTCGGGATTTTCCACGCCTTCGTTGAGCGTGCTGCGAACCGATTGCGCAAGCGAAAGATTGCCGGAGGAGGCGAGGGCCAGAACGCGCTCGCCCGGCTCATGATAGACGTGAAGCTTGCGGAAGGTCGAAATGTTATCGAGGCCGGCATTAGTCCGGGTGTCTGCGATCATCACGAGGCCATCGCGCACCAGAATTCCGCAGCAATACGTCATGTCGTTCAAATCCGTGTTTCGCCAAGCGTGCTGTCATAGCGAGAGCGCCGCGGGGCCGGCAACGTTTGCGTCATTGTTGGGCCTGCGCGACGGATACTGCAACCGTCAGCTTCTCGCCGCCTCCGCCAAACCGGGTGCCGCGCACCGGCGCCGCGCCGAGGTAGTCCAGGCCGACCGCGACCCGTATGTGGGCATCGGTTGCGCTGATGCCGTTGGTCGGGTCAAACGCAACCCAACCCAGCGAATCGAGATACACCTCGGTCCAGGCGTGGCCTGCGTCCTGTGCGATGACACCATCGGCGCGGTGGAAATAACCCCCGATATAGCGCGCCGGCATGCCGAGATGACGGGCCGCGGCGATGTAAATGTGGCTGATATCCTGACAGACGCCGCGGCGCAGGGCGAACGACTCGGCGGCTGTCGTGGTCGCGTGAGTGGGATAGGCGTCGAATTTCATTTCCCGGTGCAAATCGCTCAAGAGCCGGTGCAGCAAAACGAGCGGATCGGCGTTCGCACCCACCGCTTCGCGCGAGGCCTCGGCAAAATCCGAGATCGCGGAATCGGCGGTGGTCAGCGGAGTGTCACGTAAAAACAGGCTCTCCGGGAAGCGCTCCGGCGATCCTGTGACGATGCCGTGGGTATCCTGGGTCTCCACCAATCCTTCGACTTCGACTTTTAGTTCGTCGAACGGGCCGTCGGCGGTGAAGGTGTGGGTGATATTGCCGAAAGCATCTTCGTGCTGGTGGAGTTGACAATCGCCCGACAGATCGAGGCGCCAGTTCACGACATATTGACCGTCGAAATTCCTCGGTGTCAGCCGCAAGGTCTGCGTCACGCCGTTAGGCGGCGTGTCGTAGTGGTAGGTGGTCGCGTGCGAGATGCGAATGCGCATGGGAAGCGATGATAGAGCCTGAAGCTGCCGGGAGTAGGCGCCAGCGACGTCTCTATACCAGAAACTGCTCGGTGATGGCGGCGCCCATGTTATTGTTTTCGGCGATGAACTCACCGATGAACTCGTGAAGACCGCGCTGGAATATGCTCTCCATGCGGCTGTTTTGCAGACGCGCCCGGATGCCGCGGGCCAGCCGTTGCGCGGGTCCCTGGCGGCCATAGGCCGAGGCGATCTGATCGAGATTGCGTACGATTGCCTCGTAGCACGACGCCAGCGAACGTGGCATCTCGTCTTTGAGGATCAGCAGGTCGGCCACCAGCCAAGGCTTGAGATTCTCGCGGTATACCCAGTGGTAGGAAGTCAGCGCGGATACCGAGCGTAGGATGGCGGCCCACTGAAAGTAATCGAGCGGACCCCCGACCCGCTCATTGTCCGGCAGCAACAGGTGGTATTTCACGTCAAGGATGCGGGCGGTGTTGTCCGCGCGCTCGATATAGACGCCGAGCCGGGAAAACCAGTAGGCATCGCTGCGGAGCATCGTGCGGTACGCCGAGCCGTCGAAGCGCAGCGACGACTCCTGGACCCAACGCAGGAAGCGGGAAAATTCCTCGCGCGAACTGGCGCCGTTGCCGAAGCGCTGCAGTTCGAGCCAGGTGCCGTTGATCGCATCCCACATCTCGACGGTGAGGGCGGTGCGCACCGCGCGCGCATTGCTGCGGGCCAGCTCAAAGCAACTCCGGATCGAGGATGAGTTGGCCGAGGAGAAAGCGAGGAAATCCGTGACGTTTTCGGCATTGGCCTCGTTGTAATGTGCGTAGAAGGCTTTGCCGCAGCCCGCGGTGGCGATGGCGGATTCCCACTCGTTGCTCTCGCCGACGTAAGCCAGCGGCAACGCGGTGAGCCGCTGGGTCGCTTCGAGGATGCGCGCCAGGTACTCCGCGCGTTCGACGTAGCGCGAAAGCCAATAGAGATTGTCTGCGGTGCGCGACAGCATGATTCACTACCCCGCCAACACCCAGGTGTCCTTGGTGCCGCCGCCTTGGCTGGAATTCACGACCAACGATCCGCTTTTGAGGGCGACGCGGGTCAGTCCACCCGGCACGATGTGAGTGCGGTCGCGCCCGGTCAGCACGAACGGCCTTAGATCGACGTGGCGGGGGGCTACTCCGTTTTCGACGCAGGTCGGGCAGGTCGACAGCGCGAGCGTCGGCTGCGCGATAAAATTCTTCGGCGCCGTCTTCAGTTTGGCGCGGAACTGCTCGATCGCGATCTTGCTGGCGGATGGGCCGATCAACATTCCATAGCCGCCGGAGCCGTGAACCTCCTTGACCACGAGCTCATGCAAATGGTCCAGCACGTAAGCAAGATGCTCGGGTTCACGGCAACGCCAGGTCGGAACGTTTTTCAGGATCGGCTCTTCGCCCAAATAGAATTTAAGAATGCCGGGCATATAGCTGTACACCGCCTTGTCGTCGGCAATGCCGGTGCCGACGGCGTTCGCCAACGTCACGTTGCCGGAATGATAGACCGACATGAGGCCAGGCACGCCGAGGGCGGAGTCGGGCCGAAACGTCAGCGGGTCCAGAAAATCGTCGTCGAGGCGCCGATAGATCACGTCGACGCGCTTGAGGCCTTGCGTCGTGCGCATATAGCAGACTTCGTCGCGCACGAAGAGATCGCGGCCTTCAACGAGTTCTACCCCGAGCTTGTCGGCCAAAAACGAATGTTCGTAATACGCCGAATTGAATACGCCCGGGGTGAGCAACACGACCGTTGGATCATGTGAGGTGCTTACCGGCGCAACCGACTTTAGGGTCGCGAGAAGCTCATCCGGGTAATTCTCGACCGGAGCGATGCGATGCCGCGCGAACAATTCAGGAAACAGCCGCAACATGATCTCGCGGTTCTCGAGCATGTAGGACACACCCGAGGGGGTGCGGACATTGTCCTCGAGAACGTAAAAAGTGTCGGCGTCGACGCGAACGATATCGATGCCCGCTATCTGTACATAGATGTCATGGGGCACTGCGACGCCGTTCATTTCCGGGCGGAACGCGGCGTTGCGGAAAATCAGATCGTCCGGGACGACTCCGGCTTTGAGAATTTCGCGCGGACCGTAGATGTCCTTAATGAAAAGATTGAGCGCTTTGACGCGTTGGGCGAGGCCCAACTGGACGAGCTTCCATTCGTCAGCGGCGAGGATGCGCGGGATGACGTCAAACGGGATCAGCCGCTCTTGTGCGTCGGCTTCGCCATAGACCGCGAAGGTGATGCCGATGCGGCGGAACACGAGTTCGGCTTCCCGCCGGCGGTAGTCGAGGACGTCGGGTGGCACTTCGGCCAGCCAACGCGACAGCTCATGGTAGGCCGGCCGCAAAGCCGCGCCGTTCGCGCCACCCATCTCGTCAAAAGCCGCCATCAAGTCCCCTAGGGTGCTGGCGTTTGCAGCGCCCGCGCAACCGTCCACCGTCAATTCGCAATCTTCAGGCCACGGAAAAAGCGATAAATAGGTTGGTTCTAGTGCTTCGCCGATCTTACAGCAGGTACGTTATTGCCTATAATTTGGGCGCGCCGCCACCGGGCGCCCGACTGGAGCAATCCGTCTGCCCTCGCGTAAAAGAGGCCCCATGAACGTTGCGATCGTGACCGCGGCCGTCCTCGTCATCGGCGACGAGATTCTCTCGGGGCGGACCAAGGACAAGAACATCGGCTATATCGCCGAGTATCTCACGAATCTGGGCATCGACCTGCGTGAAGTGCGGGTGGTAACCGACGTCGAAGCCGAGATCGTCGCCGCCGTGGATACCCTGAGGAGCCGTTATACCTACGTCTTCACCACCGGCGGCATCGGCCCGACCCACGACGACATCACCGCCGACGCCATCGCCAAGGCGTTTGGCGTCCCGCTCGAGTTCCATCCGGAGGCGGTGCGCATCATCAGCGAGCGCGCCGCCGCGATGGGCACCGAGATGAACGAGGCGCGCATGCGCATGGCCCGTATCCCGAAGGGCGCCGCGCTGGTGCCCAACAAGGTGTCCGGCGCGCCCGGATTCCGGATCGGCAATGTGATAGTGATGGCCGGCGTGCCGTCGATCATGCAGGCGATGCTCGACGCCGTCGCGCCCGATCTCAAGACCGGGGTGAAAATGCTGTCGGAAACCATCCGCGCCGATGCGCGCGAAGGCGACGTCGGCACCGAGCTCGGCGCGATCGCCAAGGCGCATGCCGAGGTCACGATCGGCAGCTATCCGTTCTTCGACGAGAAGCTCGGGCCCAACACCAACATCGTGGTGCGCGCGCGCGAGCCGCAGAAGCTCGCCGCGGCGCGCGCCGACGTCGAGGCCATGCTGGCGCGCGTCAAGGCGCAGATGGCAAGCGGCGGGGTGCGCTGAATGGCGAAAGGTCCGGCGCCCGCACCCGACAAGATCTTCCCGGTGTCGTGGGACCAGTTCCACCGCGACTCGCGCGCGCTGGCCTGGCGGCTACACGAAGCCGGGCCGTTCGACGCGGTGGTGTGCATCACGCGCGGCGGGCTGGTGCCGGCCGCGGTGGTGGCGCGCGAGCTCAACGTGCGCATCATCGAGACGGTCTGCATCGTGAGCTATCAGAATTACAAGAACGAAGGCGAGCTCAAGGTGCTCAAGGGCGTCGCCCCCGAAATCACCTCGGTGCGCGCGCAAGGCAAGGGCGTGCTGATCGTCGACGATCTGGTCGACACCGGCAAAACCGCCAAGGTCGTGCGCGAGCTGTTGCCTGCCGCGCATTTCGCCACGGTCTACGCCAAGCCGATGGGGCGGCCGTTGATCGACACCTACGTCACCGAAGTGTCGCAGGATACCTGGATTTATTTTCCGTGGGACACCGGGCTCGCTTTCGTGCCGCCGATCCGGGAAGGCGGCGACTGACGCGCTTGATTGGATGCCAACAACAACAAGACTAACAACTCCGGAGGACACCATGCTGACGAGACGGGATCTGCTGGCGGGCGCCGCCATCGCGGCGCTCGCTGCCGCCTTGCCGGGCAGGCTGTTCGCGCAGGCCGGTTACCCGGACCATCCGATCCGCATCATCGTCGGCTACGCGGCCGGTGGCGGCGTCGACATCATCGCGCGCCTGCTGAGCGATCCGCTCAAGAGCGCGCTCGGCCAGACGGTCATCGTCGAGAACCGCACCGGCGCCGCCGCGATGCTCGCCTCGGCCGCGGTCGCCAAGGCGCCGCCCGACGGCTACATGCTGCTCGCCGCGGCGTCGGGCGAAGTCGCGATCAACCAGCACCTCTATGGCGCCAAGATGACCTACGACCCGGCGAAGGAGCTGGTGCCGCTCGCGCTGGTCGGCATCGTGCCGTGTGTCGTGGTCGTGGCGGCCGAGACGCCCGTCCATAACCCCAAGGAGGTGATCGCCTATGCGCGCGCCAATCCCGGCAAGCTGTCGTTCTCGTCGTCCGGCGTCGGCAATCCGCAGCAACTCGCCGGCGAACTGATGAACAGCATGGCCGGCATCCAGGTGCTGCATGTGCCGTACCGCGGCTCGGCGCCCGCCGTCACCGATGTCGCGACCGGCGCCGTGACGATGAGCTTCTCGAGCCTCGCCGCGGCATTGCCGCTGATCCAGGCTGACAAGTTGCGCGCGGTGGCCGTGACCTCGAAGGAGCACATGCCGCAACTGCCCGATGTTGCGCCGCTAGCCGAAGGCGATCCGAAGCTGGCGGACTATGAATTGCTGAACTGGTTCGCCATTTTCGGCACCGCCGGGACGCCGGACCCGATCGTCGAGCGGCTCAATGGCATCATCAATTCAGCGCTCAAGGATCCGGTGATGGCCGACAAGCTGATGGCGCAAGGCATCGTGCCGAAGCCGATGACGACCGCCGCGTTCAAGAGCTTCGTCGCGTCGGAAACCGAGAAATTCGGCAAGGTCGTCACCGCCGCCAATATCAGGCTGGAAAACTAAAGTGTATCGCCTCGATATTCTGGCGCAGGGGTTTCCCGGCAAGTCGATCTGCCATGGCGGCCTCGGCTGGAGCACGATCGCGCTGCTGCGCTCGGACAGCCGGCGGGTCCTGATCGATGTCGGCGCCTTCAACATCCGCAAGCCGCTGGAGCGGCAGTTGAGCGCGCTCAGCATCGCGCCGGCCGACATCACCGACGTCGTGCTGACCCACGCGCATTACGATCATTCAATCAACTTCGTGCTGTTTCCGAACGCGGCGGTGTGGATCGGCAAGCAGGAGATCGAGTGGGCGGCGGCGCAGCCGCCACGTTTCGATCCGCTGCCCGAGCTTTATGTCGCGGCGATGGCGAGAGAGTCGCGGGTCCGGCGGATCGCGGACGGCGAGGAATTCCTGCCGGGGTTGCGGGCGCTGGCGGCGCCCGGACACACGCCCGGCTCGTTGATCTTCGTGCTCAAAGGTAACGAAGTGCCGGTGATCTTCACCGGCGACGCCGCCAAGAACCGCGCCGAACTGATGTCGGGCAAGGCCGACGCCACCATGGATGAGGCGGCGAGTGCGGCCTCGCTCGCCTTGATCTGGCGGCTGTGGCGTGAGGTTCCCGGCACGCTGCTCATTCCGGGCCACGATCTTTCGATGCGGCTCGCGGCCGATGGCAGGCCGGCCTATGTCGGCAGGCGCCGGGCCGGCATCGCGGCCTGGTTCGACGAGGACATTGAAGTCACCACCGATTTCGACATCGCCGGCACGCCCGCCAAGCTCGCCGCCGAGTGAGGGGCGGGGGTGCGCCGGTTCCCTAGATGCGATATGCTGGCAGGCAGTGGCAGCCGATAATGCCGCCGGGAGAACGCCCCAGGGAGCGACCATGAATGTGAAGCCGGATACCCGCAACGCGAAGCCGTTGGACGACAAACTGTCGCGCCATGTCCGTCCGCAGACCATGCCTTGGGACACCATGCGGTTTCCCGGCTGCGAGGTGAAAACCCTGTTGTTCGATCCGAAATCGGGCCTCGCCACGGTGCTGATGAAGATGGCGCCGGGAGCGATGCTGCCCGACCACGAGCACGTCCTGATCGAGCAGACTTACGTGCTGTCCGGCTCGCTGATCGACAAGGAAGGCCCGGACGCCGGGCTCGAGGTCAAAACCGGCGAATTCGTCTGGCGTCCGGCCGGCAGCCGGCATGCGGCGTGGTCGCCGAACGGCGGTGAATTCCTCGCCATGTTCCAGATCCCCAACAAGTTCTTCGATCAGCCTGGCCGCGTTACGGACGCGGCGGGGAAGGATTGGGACCCGATCTGGAAGGATATCTTAGGCCGCTAGAGTTTCGCGCCGCGCGCGTGACACCGCGCGTCGCGGTGTGAGAAATGCCGCGCGGACGTGGCGGAATGGTAGACGCAAGGGACTTAAAATCCCTTGGGAGTAATCCCGTCTGGGTTCGAGTCCCAGCGTCCGCACCAACTCATGGATGATGATCGATGAATGGCTGTGCCCGGTTCGGAATTGTCGCCGCCTTGGCCGGCGCGCTCGGCGCCTGCGCCAGCAGCAGCGAGGGAAAGCTCGATCTCGGCCGCGCTCTGGTCGCTCCCGGCGGCTATGACTTTTACGATTGCGCCCAGCTCGAACGGCAGGAAAAGTCCTTTACCGAGCGCGAGCGCGAGCTTGCGCGCCTAATGCAGCGCGCGCGCCAGGGCCCGGCCGGCGGCTTCGTCAGCTCGATCGCCTATGAGCCGGAATACGCTGCGAACACCGCCAGCCTGCGCGAGCTACGGCGAGCGCAGACCGAGAAGAACTGCACGCGAAGCCCGGCTCCGGCCGTCCGCCAAAGCGGCCGCGCGATACGATAGACCGGCGATCGTTAGCGATCGAGCTCGACCGTCCGCAATCGCAGCGCATTGCCGATCACGCTGACCGAAGACAGCGCCATCGCGGCGGCGGCGATGACCGGCGATAACAGCAGGCCGAACACCGGATAAAGCACGCCGGCGGCGATCGGCACGCCGGCGGCGTTGTAGATGAAGGCGAAGAACAGGTTCTGGCGGATGTTGCCCATCACCGCCGCCGACAATGCGCGCGCTTTGACGATGCCGTTGAGGTCGCCTTTGAGCAGCGTGATGCCGGCGCTCTCGATCGCCACGTCCGATCCCGTGCCCATCGCGATGCCGACATCGGCGGCGGCGAGCGCCGGCGCGTCGTTGACGCCGTCGCCGGCCATCGCGACGACGCGGCCTTCGCGCCTCAGCTTTCCGACGAACACGGTCTTCTGACCGGGCAGCACATCCGCCTCGACTTCGACGATGCCGAGGCTTTTGGCGACGGCGAGGGCGGTGGTGCGGTTGTCGCCGGTCAGCATGACGACGCGGATGCCGTCAGCGGCCAGCGCTTTCAACGCTTGTGACGTGGTCGGCTTGATCGGATCGGCAATGGCGATGATGCCGGCAACCTTGCCATCGACGGCGAGCAAGATCGTGGTGGCGCCATCGGCGCGCAGCCGCTCGGCCTCGCTGTCGAGCGAGGACGTTTCGATGCCGAGCCCGGCGAGAAACCCGGCATTGCCCAGCGCCAGTCGCTTCCCCTCAACCGTGCCGGTCACGCCTTTGCCGGCCGGCGCGTCGAAGCCTTCGACCCCGGCGAGCTCGATCTGGCGTTCGGCGGCGGCCTTGACGATCGCCGCCGCGAGCGGGTGCTCGCTGCCGCGCTCGATACTGGCGGCAAGGCGCAATATCTGCGCTTCGTCGCATCCGGCGACCGCCACCACCGCCACCACTTTCGGTTTGCCGTGCGTCAGCGTGCCGGTCTTGTCGACGACCAAAGTGTCGATCTTTTCCATTCGCTCCAGCGCGTCGGCGCTCTTGATGAGCACGCCGGCCTGGGCGCCGCGGCCGACCCCGACCATGATCGACATCGGCGTAGCAAGGCCGAGCGCGCAAGGGCAGGCGATGATCAGCACGCTCACCGCGGCGACCAGGCCGAAGGTGAAGCGCGGCTCCGGCCCGAACGTCGCCCAGGCGCAGAAAGCGACGAGCGCAACCGCGATCACCGCCGGCACGAACCAGCCGGCGACCCGATCTGCCAGCCGCTGGATCGGTGCGCGGCTGCGTTGCGCGGTCGCTACCATCTGCACGATTTGCGACAGCAGCGTGTCGCGCCCGATCTTGTCGGCGCGCATTACGAAGCTGCCGCTGACATTGATCGTGCCGCCGATCACGCGGGCGTTTTTTTCCTTGGTCGCCGGCATGGCTTCCCCGGTCACCATGGATTCGTCGACCGCCGAGCGGCCTTCGATCACGATGCCGTCGAGTGGCACCTTGTCGCCGGGACGAACGCGCAGCCGATCGCCGACCTCCACGGCAGCGAGCGAGACCTCTTCGTCGCTGCCGTCGTGCTTAAGGCGTCGCGCGGAGCCGGGCGCCAGGTTCAGCAAGGCGCGGATCGCGCCGGAGGTTGAGGCGCGGGCACGCAGTTCGAGCACCTGGCCGAGCAGGACCAGGACCGTGATCATCGCGGCGGCCTCGAAATAGACCGCGACCGTTCCATCGTGGCCGCGCAGGCCGACAGGGAATATCCCCGGCAGCAGCACGGCGAGCGCGCTGTAGAGATACGCGACCCCGGTGCCGAGCGCGATCAAGGTGAACATGTTGAGATGACGCGTGACCAGCGACTGCGCGCCGCGCACGAAGAACGGCCAGCCGGCCCACAGCACGACCGGCGTCGCGAACGCGAATTCGGTCCACTGCGACAGTCGCGACGCGAGCCAGTGCCAGCCGAACAGGTGACCGCCCATGTCGAGACCGACGACCGGAACGGCCAGCGCAAGCCCGATCCAGAACCGCCGCGTCATGTCGACGAGTTCGGCGTTGGGCCCGTCATCGGCGGTCGCGATTTCCGGTTCGAGCGCCATGCCGCAGATCGGGCAGGCGCCGGGGCCGGTGCGGCGAATCTCGGGATGCATCGGGCAGGTGTAGATGGCGCCTTCGGCCGCCGGCGCGGGCCGACGCGCGCCGAGATATTTCTGCGGACCGGCCATGAATCTGGTTTTGCAGCCGGCCGAGCAGAAATAATACGGATGGCCGCGATAATCGGCGCGATGCTTGCCGCTGTGCGGGTTGACCGTCATGCCGCAGACCGGATCGATCGCCATGCCGGCTGCCGGCGGCGGATGGCTGTGAGGGTGCGCGCTGTGCCCGGTCATGCTGCCTATGTAGCGGCTGGCGCGGGCAGGCGACAGGCCGCTCTCAGCGCCGCAGCCGTTTGGCGACTTCCTCCAGCATCACTTCGGTCGCGCCGCCGCCGATCGCCTGGACCCGCGCGTCGCGCGCCATGCGCTCGATCGCGCTCTCGCGCATGAAGCCCATGCCGCCATGGAATTGCAGGCAGGCATACATCACGGCGTTGACCAGCTCGCCACAATAGGCCTTCGCCATCGAGACTTCGCGCGTGCAGTCGACGCCCTGCGCGTCGAGCCAGGCGGCATAATGAACGAGCTGGCGGCCGGCCTCGACTTCAGCGGCGAGCATCGCGAGGCGCTGGCGGATCGCCTGCTTCTCGAACAACGTCGTGCCGAACGCCTTGCGCGTCGTGACGTAATCGTGCGTCAGCTCGAGCGCGGCCTGCGCTTCGCCCATCGCCATCGCGCTGATGACGGTGCGCTCGTTCTGGAAATTGCGCATGATCGCGTAAAAGCCCTGGCCTTCGCCGCCGAGCAGGTTGTCGGCCGGTATGCGGCAGTTCTCGAACACCAGTTCGGCAGTGTCGGAGGAACGCCAGCCGTGCTTGTCGAGCGCGCGGCTGACGCGAAAGCCGGGGGTGTTCTTTTCGACCATGAACATCGAGACCGACTGCGAGGGCCGCGTTTCGCCGCTGGTCTTGGCGGCGACGAAATAAAGGTCGGCATGGACGCCGTTGGTGATGAACATCTTGGCGCCGTCGAGCCGGTAGCCGTCGCCCTCGCGCCGCGCCGTGGTGCGGATGGCTTTGACGTCGGAGCCGGCGTCCGGTTCAGTGACGGCGACCGCGGTGATGGCGCGCCCGGCAACGATTTGCGGCATCCATTTCGCCTGCTGCGCGGCCGAGCCGGCATAGGCGAGATGCACCGAGGCCATGTCGGTGTGGACGAGGACGGTGATGGCGACGCCGCCGAAGCCGGAGCGGCCGAGCTCCTCGGCGAGCACAACCGAGCCGAGCGTGTCCATCTCCGAGCCGCCATATTGCGCCGGGTAGCGGATGCCGAGGAAGCCGAGCTCGCCCATGCGCGCCAGCACCTCGCGCGGCACGTAGCCTTGCTCTTCCCAGGCGGCGGCCTTCGGCTTGATCTCGGTCTCGACGAACCGGCGAAGCTGCGCGCGCAGCGCCTCGTGCTCCTCGCGGAAATAGGGCGACGGCAGGCCGCCCGGCTGATGGCCACTCACGACGCGAATTTCCGGCGGGCCAGCGCCGCGCCGGCGCCGAGCGCGTCGAGCTTGGCTGCGGCGATGTCGCGGTGCATCGGCGCCATACCGCAATTGGTGCAGGCGACGATGCGCTCCTTCGGCACCACCTTCATGACGTTTTCAATGACGCCGGCGATCTGCTCGGGCGTCTCGACGGTGTCGCTCGCGACATCGATGACGCCGGCCAGCACGTCCTTGCCGGCGAGCAAGCCGAGCAGCTCGATCGGCACGCGCGAGTTGATCACCTCGACCGAGACCTGGCCGATCCGGCTGCGCGCGAGCGCCGGAAAGATAGTCTCGTATTGCCGCCACTCGCCGCCGAGCGAGTTCTTCCAGTCGATATTGGCCTTGATGCCGTAGCCGTAGCAGATGTGGACGGCGGTCGTGCATTTCAGGCCGTCGATCGCGCGGTGCAGCGCATCGATCCCCCAGGTCGCGACCTCATCGGTGAACACGTTGAAGGCCGGCTCGTCGAACTGGATGACGTCGACGCCGTCCTTCTCCAGAGCGCGCGCCTCCTCGTTGAGCAGCGCGGCGCACGCCATCGCCATTTTGACTTTGTCGCCATAGTGGGTGTCAGCGATGGTGTCGGCGATCGTCATCGCGCCGGGCAGAGTGATCTTCAATTTGCGTTTGGTGTGGGCGCGGGCGTGGCGCGCTTCGGCGGCGTGGACGCGGCCCTTGAGCCGCAG
The DNA here is from genome assembly GCA_038206695.1 of Hyphomicrobiales bacterium. Classification (GTDB taxonomy): domain Bacteria; phylum Pseudomonadota; class Alphaproteobacteria; order Rhizobiales; family Xanthobacteraceae; genus Pseudolabrys. The sequence goes on from JBBRAN010000010.1 coordinate 17,986, forward strand.
CTCGCCGCGCACCGTCGGCACCATCGCCTTATAGCGATTGTTGCGGATGCCCATCTCGATTTTGTGGGCGAAATCGATGCCTTCGACGAATTCGAGGAAGCCGTGAACGAAATGCTGGCGCGCCTGCTCGCCGTCGGTGACGATGTCGACGGCGGCGTCTTCCTGCAGCTTGACCGCGAGCAAGGTGGCGTCGAGCTTGCCCGCCGCGAGATCGGCGCCCTGCAGCCGCCACGCCGGCCACAGCCTGTCGGGCTCGGCGAGCCAGGACGGCTTCGGCAGGCTGCCGGCGACGCTGGTCGGAAACAGGATGCTCACGTCTCGCTGTCCTCGCCGCCGAGCTGCACGACGTTCTGGTAGGCCAGCTCGAACACCGGCGGCTTCCAACCATACAGCCAGTCGTAGCGCGCCAGCAGCCTTTCACCGCCCATCACTTTCATCACGATGTTTCGCACCCAGGCTTCCGGCCCCACCATGCCGTAGAACCGGCCTTGCCGGCGGGCGAGCCGCTGGATTTTGGCGGTGCGCGCGCGGCGCGCGCGCTCGAACGCGCGCAATGCCCGGGCGGGGTGATCGGGCTCTTTGCCGAGCGTGGCCGCCAGCACCGCGGCGTCCTCGATCGCCATTGCGCCGCCCTGCGCGAGGAACGGCAGGCTCGGATGGGAGGCGTCGCCGATCAAGGTCACCGGGCCGTTGCCGCGCGCCGGCGTCTTGCGGTCGAACAATGCCCATTTGTGCCAGCGTTCGCTCGAGGCGATCAGCTCGCGGGCCGGCTCGGCCCATGACCAGCGCGCGAAGTGGCGAAGCAATTCGTCGCGCTCGCCGCCGGCGTTCCAGCCTGGCTCGCGCCATTCGTCCTGCACGATGCCGACGATATTGATGAGCGCGCCGCCTTTAACCGGGTAGTGAACGAGATGGGAATCGAGCCCGAGCCAGAGATGGACGTAAGGCTCGCGCCATTGCGGCGCGACCTCATAGGCGGGCACCAGAGCGCGCCACGCCGTGAGATGGCGAAACACCGGCTCGCGCTGGCGGCGCAGCTTCTCGCGCAGGTTCGACCACACGCCGTCCGCGCCGATCAGGGCGATGCCTTGCTCGTCAATGAGCTGCCCGGCACGGCGGCTCAGCACGCTGACGCCGTTGCGATGGGTAGCGAAATCCTCGATGCGGCTGCCGAGATGCATGGTGATGTCGGGATTGACGCGCACGGCGTCGGCCAGCACCTTTTGCAGGTCGCCGCGATGGATCACCCAATACGGCGCGCCGTAGCGTTTTTCGGCATAGCGGCCCAGCGGGACGCGCACGATCTCGCGGCCCGAATTCCCCGACATCACGCGGATCGCGTGCGGCTCGACCGCGGTAGTCTGCAGACGGTCGCCGAGGCCGAGCGCGATCAAGACCCGCGTCGCGTTCGGCGAAAGCTGAATGCCGGCGCCGGCTTCTTCAAAGCTCGCCGACTGCTCGATCACGGTGGGCCGCAGGCCGGCACGCGCCAGCGCCAGCGCGGCGGTCAATCCGGCGATACCGGCGCCGGCGACAATGACGTGACGTGTGGCGGCCAAAGATGAACTCCGTCCGGCTCCGTCGGCTGATCAGGCGGCGGTCAACGGGAGCGCGCATTCCTTCGGGCGCGCTTCGTGCGAATCGAGCTTGGGATTGAACCGGTAGAGCGTCGAGCAATACGAGCAGATGATCTCCGGATCGCCGCCCATGTCGCAGAAAATGTGCGGGTGGTCGAATGGCGGCGTCGCGCCCACGCACATGAACTCCTTGGCGCCGATTTCAATGACCGAAACGCCCGGATCGTTGTGGAAATGCGGCACGACATGCCCGGCCATGATGCTCATCCTCTTGAATGGCGGCACCTTAACGGGGCAACCTTAAAGCGCAAGCACGGACGCCTTGGCAAATCGTAAACCTCGTGCCGCCGGCACGCGGAACAGGCCGCCATGCCGGCCGTTTCTTCTCTGAATAATCCCGACTCGAAGGGAGCGGCTGTGTGCTGAGCAACATTCCGGGCATCGATCCTGTGGCGCCTGCCAGGAGCAGACTGCGGTTTCGTATTGCGCCGGTGCTGCTGCTCTGTCTGTTGACGGCGGGCGCGGTGGTCTACGCGCTGCCGCGTGGCATCGAGGCGCGGCATCTTTTGGCGATCGAGGACGATCCCGCGCAGATCGCCGATCGCGCGCTCGACGGGCGGTTCGATTCCACGCTCGCTTCCCGCGAGATCGAATCGGCGGTCGCCGCGGCCGATGCCGACCTGGCCCAAAGCTTCGTCGAGCTCGCGCGCGAGCGCGGCGTGGAGGTCGATCCCGCGCTCGCTGCCAAGGTCGACGCGGCCGTGGCGGAGGCGGCTTCGACCCAGCATGCGATAGAAAGTTTCGCGATGGGTTTCGTCTCGGGCGAGCCGAACGACGGATCGGGCCTCGCCGGCACGGCGGTCGGCGACTTGTTCGTGTTCGGCGATATTCGCGATCTGGTACGCGAAGGCGGGCGGCTGGCACTCGGTCAGCCCGCCGACGAGCTAGTGCTCGGAATGGCGGCGGTCGGGCTTGCGATCACGGCCGGGACTTACGCCACTTTGGGCGGCGCGGCGCCGGCCCGCGTCGGTATTTCGCTGGTCAAGGCCGCGCGCCGCACGGGCGCATTGAGTGCCGATCTGGCGGCCTATATCGGTCGCGTCGTGCGCCAAGTGGTCGACTGGAACAAGCTCAAGACCGCGCTCGCCGGCGCCTCTCTCGTCGATCCGGCGCTGGCGTTGCGGGGCGCGCGCGAGGCGGTCAAGGTCGAACGGGCCGGCGGACTGATCCATCTCATTCGCGACGTCGGACGCGTTCAGGGCAAAGCCGGCACGCGGGCGGCGCTCGATGGCCTCAAGGTCGCGGAAAGCCCACGCGAGATGTCGCGGTTGGCGAGGCTTGCGGAGGCCAAGAGCGGCAAGACCCGCGCCATCCTCAAGACCGTGGGGCGTAGCGCGATCGTGCTGACTTTGGCGGCGGTAGATCTCGGCCTGTGGATCCTGGGCGCGCTGATCGCGTTGCTGAGCTTCGTGTCGTCGCTCAAGGCGGCGACCGAGCGCGTCGCGCTGCGGGTCATACGCCACAACAAGGAAAAGCGGGCCGGGCGCTTTGCAGCGCTGACGGTAGGCCGCTAGAACCGAACGGATGGCAGTATTCAAGCACGGTGACGTCGAGATCGCGTATCTCGACGAGGGGGAAGGCGAGCCGATCGTGCTGGTGCACGGCTTCGCCTCCACCAAAGAGATCAATTGGGTCAATCCGGGTTGGGTCGCGACATTGACCCGTGCCGGGCGCCGCGTTGTCGCGCTCGACAATCGCGGCCACGGCCAGTCGAGCAAGCTGTACGAGCCGGCCGATTACGACACCGCGAAGATGGCCGGCGACGTGACGGCGCTGCTCGATCATCTCGGCATCCGGCGCGCCGACGCGATGGGATATTCGATGGGCGCCCGCATCTGCGCCTTCATCGCCGCCAGGCAGCCGGACCGCGTGCGGGCGGTCATCCTCGGCGGGCTCGGCATCAGGCTGGTCGACGGCGTCGGCCTGCCGCAGAGCATTGCCGACGTTCTGCTCGCGCCTTCGCTCGATGATGTCACCGATCCGCAAGGCCGCGCGTTCCGTATTTTCGCCGAGCAGACCAAATCCGACCGCAGGGCGCTGGCCGCCTGCATCCGTGGCTCACGCCAGACCCTGACGCGCGAGGAGGCGGGCTCGATCGCCGCGCCGGTGCTGATCGCCGTCGGCACCAAGGACGACGTCGCCGGCTCGCCGCACGAACTCGCGGCGCTGATCCCCGGCGCGCGCGCGGTGGATATCCCCGGCCGCGACCACATGCTCGCGGTCGGCGACAAGGTGTTCAAGCAGGGCGTGCTCGACTTCCTGCAAAGCGTGACATGACGAGCCACCCGAAGCCCGCCATCGCCATGTTCGCCGGCGCCGAAGGCAACCGGCTGATGGCCGACGTGTTCGGCGAAACCGGCAGGCCGGTCCTGTTGCTGCATGGCGGCGGGCAAACGCGCCACGCCTGGCGCAAGACCGCGGAAGACATCGCGCGTGCCGGCCATACCGCTTACGCGCTCGACCAGCGCGGCCACGGCGATTCCGACTGGATCGGCAGCGGAGCCTATTCATTTCACCATTATGCCGGCGACGTTCGCGTCATCGCGCAAACTCTGGCGCAGCGCTCCGGGCAGAAGCCGGCCCTGATCGGCGCTTCGCTCGGCGGCATCGCCGCCCTGCTCGCGGCCGGCGAGGCGCAGGAGAAACAAGAGCCGCCTTTGTTTGCCATGCTGGTGCTGGTCGACATCACGCCGAGCGTCGATCTGACCGGCGTCGCCAAGGTGCAAGGGTTCATGCGTGCTCATGCGCGCGAAGGTTTCGCCACCATCGCGGAGGCCGCCGACGCGGTCGCGCAATATCTGCCGCACCGGCCGCGGCCACGCTCGCATGAAGGCCTCAAGAAGAATCTGCGGCTGCATCCTGACGGCCGCTGGCGCTGGCACTGGGATCCGCGCTTTCTCGAAGGGCCTCATCGCGTCGACGACGGCCGCCTGAAGGTCGAGAGCGAACTCAAGAAAGCCGCCGCCGGACTGGCGATGCCGACGCTGCTGGTGCGCGGCGGTTCCTCCGAACTGGTGCAGCAGAGCCACGCCGAGGAGTTTCTGGCGCTGACCCCGCATGCGGAATACGCCGATGTGGGGGGCGCCCGGCACATGGTGGTCGGGGACCGCAACGATCAGTTTGCCGCGGCGATTCTAGACTTTCTGAGTCGCCATTAACGCCGAAAGTCTATGTCCGGCAGGCTCGCGACCCCCCTGTCCGGACTGTGGTAGAATGAATAACTGTCAGCCTTGAGGTTCGGAGAACGCACATGGCTCAACAGCGCGCCAAAACAGAAGCCAAGCTCGATCGGCTCGACCCGGTGTGGGCGCGGATCCGCGACGAGGCCGAGGAAGCGGCGCGCCGCGAGCCGGAGCTTTCGACGTTCTTTTATGCCACGGTGCTCAATCACGACACGCTGGAAGCGGCGGTCGTCCATCGCCTCGCCGAGCGGCTCGCCCATGCCGATGTCGGCGATGAGCTGATCCGCCAGGCCTATGGCGAAGCGCTGGCGGAGAATCCCTCGCTCGGCGTCGCGTTCCGCGCCGACATCATCGCCGTGCACGACCGCGATCCGGCGACGCACCGCTATCTCGAGCCGCTGCTGTATTACAAAGGCTTCCACGCCATCCAGACCCATCGCCTCGCGCACTGGCTGTGGGGCAAGAATCGCCGCGACTTCGCGCTCTATCTGCAAAGCCGGTCGTCGGCGGTGTTCCAGTGCGACATCAACCCGAACGCTAAAATTGGCCGCGGCATATTCCTGGATCACGCCACCGGATTCGTCGTCGGCGAGACCGCGGTGATCGACGACGACGTCTCGATCCTGCATGACGTCACGCTCGGCGGCACCGGCAAGGCCAACGAGGACCGTCATCCGAAAATCCGGCGCGGCGTCATGATCGGCGCCGGCGCCAAGATTCTCGGCAACATCGAGGTCGGCCATTGCGCGCGCATCGCGGCGGGCTCGGTCGTCATCAAGCCGGTGCCGAACAACGTCACGGTGGCCGGCGTCCCCGCCAAGGTGGTCGGCGAAGCGGGCTGCCCGGAGCCGTCGCGGGCGATGGACCAATTGTTCTACGAAGCGGGCCCCTGACGCCCGTTCCCGCCTTTTCATTGCCATCACGCCGTGGCATGAAGCCTCAGTTTTGAATCCGGGAGATTGTGCGTGGACGCGAAAGAAGTCAGGCAACTCGACGCCTACCTGAAGAAATTGTTCGGCACCGCCCGCATCCGCGTCGTGCCCAAGGCCGGCGATCTTGCCGAAGTCTTCATCGGCGAGGAGGATCTCGGCGAGCTGACCTCCGACGACGAGGAGGGCGAACTCTCCTACAATTTCCGCATGGAGATCGACCTCGGCAGCCAGGCCGAGGTGACGCCCGCCCAGCTCACCGCCTATCTGCGGCGCAAGTTCGACAACGAGAATATCCGCGTCGTCGCGCGGCCGAAGAAGAACGATTCGCTCGAGGTCTATATCGGCGAGGAATTCATCGCCGTGCTGTTCATCGAGAACGAGAAGGGCCGGCGCATCTTCATTCTCGAGCTGCCGATCCTCGACGTCGATCTGGTCGGAGTCTAGCTGCCGGCCGGGTGCAGCCGCTCGATCAGGCTGTCGGCGCCTTTGGCGACGTCGGCCCAGCGATCGAGCCAGTCGCGCGGAAAGCGCAGCGTGACATCGGCATTGCCGACCCGCCGCTCCAGCAGGCACATCCCGCTATTGCCGACGCCCTGGCGCGAGCAGCGCGCCAGGAAATGTTCGGGCGCCTGCGGGTCGTAGACTAGATCCTCGTTCTGGTAGGGCGTGCCGGTGCGAAAGCCGCGCAAAGTGAGGCCGGGCGGGCCGGCGCTCGCGCTCTCATCGAGGTAGCGCGGATAGATTGTCTTGACGCGCTCGGTCATCGGCAAGGTGACTTCGCCGTTCGCGATGGTGACGAACAGCCGCTCGTTGGGGTCGAGCGGCGCGCTGACGGTCGGCCTGAGCGCGGGATCGGGCGGCTGCAAGGACGGCCACAGATAGGCAAGGTCGACGCGCTCGTGCGCGCCGGGCTTGCGCTGCACCGGCATGCGGATCGCCGCCGGCTCGATGGTGAACATGGTGCCTGACACCAGGATCGGCAGCGCGGCGGCATTGAGCGACACCGGCGTGGTCGGCCAACGCGGCCACAGGATGTAGCCGACATAGATCGCAGCGAGCGCGGTGACGCCGAGGAACACGAGTACCGGCGCGCCCAGCGGGCTGGGCGCCGGGCGGCGGCGCCGGCGCGCCAGCCGGTTCGGATGAGCAATATGCGCCATGGCGGACGAGTTCCGCGAATCGAAAAGTCATTATGCCATGGCGTGTTAGCGCGCTTTGTGGCGGCCGTCCGTCCGGGTTCCACCGTTTACCTTTTCTTAAGGAATGGATGGCCTCGCGCGCCGCGCTCTGCCAAAAAGGCGCGGTAACGCGTTGAGACGTGAAATGACGCCGGAATCAGTACAGTCGTTGATCGCTTTGGTGCTCGGGTTTGCCATCGCCGGGCTGGCCTGTTCGGCCTATCGGCTCGCGACCCGCCAATTGCCGAGCTTCGGGCTGCTCAATGCCGGCCCGTCGCCTTCGACCGTCGCGGCGGTGCCGCTGCTGGTGTTCGCCGCGCCGTTTCTGATCATGCGCAACACGTTCCTCGGCAGCCGCCAAGAAGGCCGCCCCTTCGAATTCGTGTTCATGGCGACGGTATTGGCCGGGCTGTGGAGCCTGCTGTCGGGCACCGTCGTAGTGCTGACGCTGCAGGCGATCGGTCTGCTCGCCGCCTAGACACCCTCGCTTTTTTCTTGCGATGGTCGGTCCTCGTCACGCGAGGCGCGAAGCTACGACATGCCGATTTTCGAACTCGACGGCCAGGCGCCGGAATTTCCCGGCGACAGCCATTACTTCGTCGCTGACACCGCGACCTTGATCGGACGGGTGCGGCTCAAGCTCGATTCAAGCGTGTGGTTCGGCGCGGTACTGCGCGGCGACAATGAATGGATCGAGCTCGGTGAGCGCTCGCAGATCCAGGACAATTGCGTGCTGCACACCGATCCGGGTTTTCCGCTGACGATCGGCGCGAATTGCGTGATCGGGCACCTCGCCATGCTGCATGGCTGCACGATCGGCGACAATTCGCTGATCGGCATGAGCGCGGTCGTGCTCAACGGCGCCAAGATCGGCAAAAACAGCCTGGTCGGCGCCGGCGCCGTGGTGACCGAAGGCAAATCGTTTCCGGACAATTCGCTGATCGTCGGCGCGCCGGCCCGCGTCATCCGGCCGACCGACGACAAGATGATCGCGATGATCCGCGGCGGCGCGGACATCTATGTGCAGCGCTCCCGGCAGTACGCCAAGGCACTGAAGAAAATCGGCTGATATTTCCGCAGCCGTGCAACGCCGAGCTATTGCGGCGCCGCGGCGGCCGTTTCGCAACCTTCGTCGCCGAAATAATCGAGGCTGCGCGACAGCCGCGTCACCACACGATCCATTTCGCGCCTGGCGTCGAGCGGATATTCGAACGCGATGTGGTGCCAGCTTCGGCCGCCACAGGCGAGCGCGGCGCGGCGATAGAAAATATTGGCGCCCTTGGTGCCGGACACCGCGATCCAGCCGCGTTCGCCGCGCAGATAGGTGATCTGCTCGCCCTCGGCAAAGGCAAAGGTCTTCATATGCGTTTCGGCTGGTTCCTCGCCGGCCTGCCTGGCGTAGAGCGCCAACCAAGCCGAGCCATCGGGCGACACGTAACGCCGCCCTTTCCAGCGCGGGTCGGCTGGTTGCAACTGCCAACCTGGTGGAATGAGCCGCGCAGCCGCGTCGGGATCGGCAGGCCCGCTTGGATAATGCCGTCGGCGCGCGTCGGCTTGCGCGATGCCGAGGACCAGAATCAGCGCGGTCAGCAGTATTTTTCGCATGCGGATCAACGCTGCGGTCCCGCATTTGATCCTTCCGAGCAGGAACTCCGCCATGGTTGCCGGCGTTCTCACACTGCTCAGGAGGTTAAAATGTTCCACCGGGCGGTCCATAACGCCGGACGTGTCGCGACGAGCGCGACCCTGGCGAGCGTGGTCGCGGCCGGGGTGATTCCTCCTTTGCTGCTGTCGTCATTCGTGACGGATACCCGAGCGAGCGGGGCCAAGCAGGGGGCGGCGACCGGACCGATCCGCGTCGTGGATGCGCCCGGCTCGAAACAGTCGGAATGTGCCGGCCAAACCTGGCCGTATAAACACGCGGGCTGTGGCGCCGCCAAGGTCAAGACGCCTGTGGCAGACACCGCGCCAGCCTCGCCGCCAGTGTCGCCAGTATCGGTAGTGAAGGTCGTCGCGCCAATCCCGCAACCCGTGGCGGAATCGTCGCCTAAGCCGCCACTCCAAGCCGCCCCACCGACTCCTGTGCGAAGCGGGGAAACCGGCGCGCCAGCGATTTTGAGCACATCGAACGCCAAGCCTGAGGATGCAGCCGGCGTGAAAGAAGCCACGTTGCTTCCGGTGCCGCCGGGCGCCGAGTCGCGGGGACCGGCGGAGTCAATGTCGGCTTCACCGTCTCCGGTGGGTGCGACCGCGATGCTCGGCGCAGCCGCAGCGGGCGCGACGGTTGCCGCGCTTGATGGCTCGCAAGTCCAGCCGCGCGCCGAGCGCCGTCGCCGTGGGATCTATTCACGCCAGCGAATCAGATTGTTCGGTTTCCGCTTCTGATCGATTGAGGCGGAACGCGCGCACATCCAAAACAAATCGGCGCGGCATTCAGCCATCCAAGCTTTCGCTTAGAAACGTCTGTGATGCGCGGGGTTTCTCCGGATGGCGCTTCCCCAAAAAGGGTGCGGCCGGCCCTTGGGGGAGGGCCGGCCGCTCGCATACCCGATCTGGGGACGGGGAGGGGTGGGGACATGATCGAGTATGCGAATTCGTTGTGAGCCTTTGCGTTAGCGAGACGACGTGGCGACAGGGGCAGAGCGCGGTTCGCCGAGCGCGACCCAGACATTCGGATCGGACTGCGACTGCCGTTTGACGAAGCGGTAGCCGGTCGCCGACCACAGCAGGATGTCGGTTTCCTGGTTGTCGAGAATGAATTCGCCCTTGTCGGTTTTCACGGTGAGGACGGCGTGGCCTTCGCCCTTCTTATCGCGCACGACGGTGATGAGCAGCGCCTCGCGCGGCCAGCCGGCCTGTACGAGCATGCGGCGCTTAAGCAGCACGTAATCTTCGCAATCGCCGTAACCGTCGTCGGGATAATTCCAGCGCTCGACGACACCCCAGTGCTCGAGGTCGGTCATCGGCTTGATCTTGTCGTTGACCCAGTTGTTGACGCGCACCAGATCGGTCCACGCCTTGGGCGACAGCACGACGTCGCGTGGCGTCGACGGTTTCACCGCGCATTCCGGCTTGTATTCGACGCAGAATTCGACCCAGCCGATCGGCGCACGCGCCCTTTCTCCGACCGCGACGAACAGCGCTTTCTCGTTGCCGGCGAGGACAGACGGCGCAGCCAGTAGAGCCGCACCCACTAGCCCGAACGCGCAAGCAGAACCGAGTATTCGTTTGTAGCCCCCAGCCATTTGTGGCCCCTTCCCCTGTTATGGGGCCACGTTTCGCACAAACATTTTGCGCCGCCGCTAAATGGAACAAGTACATTTGAGGAGAAGCCTAGTAAAACAAACATCGAATACTGTAAAATATTGAATCGAAGTCGAGTAGACTTGTCTCGAATACAGTTTGTCTCAAATTGTAGGCATTAACGCGCGCAGCCGCGCCACCACTGCGCCATTCGTGGGGCGCGGCGCGGCAATTAACGGTGTTGTCGTAGGTGAAACGCGCCCGTAAGAGGCGCAAAAACGGCGGTAGGAGCGACGCGGGTACGGCTTTTAGCCGCCGCCGCGTTTACTCGCCGGTGACGTTGTCTTCGAGAAAGTCGGGATGTTGCAGGCGGGTGAACTCGACGGCGAAACCGCCCTCGATATGACGCACCACACGGCCCTGGCTCTTGCCGACCGTGACCATGGCGCCTACGGCCGGCAACAGATCCTTGCCGATACTGATCGCCGTGCCGGACGCCGACAGGTCGATCACCCGGCAGGTCACGTTGGTGTCGTTCGGCAGGATCAGCCGGGCCACCGGATTGCGCGGCACGAAGCGGCCGTGACGGCGGTCTTCCGGCAGATTGAGGATGTGGCGGTTGGCAAGCCACGTCAGCTGCGCCGCCAGCTTGTCGCGCTTGCGCGAGGTTGCGCCGATCGTCATGGCGAAACCGTTCTCTAACATGCGTGCGATCACGCCTTCGAGCCGGCCGAGGTGGTCGACATAGGCAATGACCCGTTCGCCGGGATTGCCCAGCACCGGCGCGATCAACGCCATGCCGCCCGGCGACATATCGGTCACCTGGCAGGGATATTCGTGTCGGTCGTTCAACATATAGCGGCCGAGCAGGCTGACTTTGACGCGCTGATGCCGCCGACGCTCCTCGGCATAAGGCAGATATTTCGGCTTGTTTGCGGCTACGGTCATCGGCGTCGCGCGAGTTCCAATCGCGTCGAGCCTATGCCGCCATTGTTAACGGCTCGTTAGCCAGCCTTTTCGTTTGGCGAGCCGGTGCGGCCGCCTTGATAGATCATCAGCCCGCGCCGCACCGTGACACCCTGACCTTCGGTCATGAAGCGGCGCCCGCCGAGCTGGTCGATCGCCGGCCCGACATGGCGAAGCTGGCCGAGCTCCAGCCGGGTCAGCGGCTTTTCGCCGATCCAGTAGGGCGCCTTGGCAGGCGCCAGCACGCCCAAAGCCCGCACGCCAGCATGACCCTGGTGCGCCAGCGGCAGCAGCAGCAGCTCGAGCTCGAGCCGCTCGTCGTCCGCGGTGGTGCCGGTGACGCCGGCGACCACGCCGGTGTTCTCCTCGGTCACCGCGTTAAGCAAGTTCTGCATCAGGCGGCCGCTGGCCTCGTCCCACAACGGGCCGAACGATTCACCTTTGAGCTCGCGGCCATACAGCGCGCAGACCCGGGTGCCGGCCAGCCGGAAACGGTGCTGTTCGACGAAGTCGACCGCCAGGATGAAGACGTCGCCCAGCGCATGACGGATCGCGGCGGGATCGATGTCGGGCCGCTCCGGCGCCGGACGCTCGCCGCGCTGCTTATTCCAATACGCGAAGACTTCGCGGGTCGATGAATGCCGCATGTCGCCACCTGTTCCGCCGCGGGACGGTTGGGCCTTGGCGCTGTCCCCGAACGGGACAAACGATCGGCCTTTCGCCGCGAGCACGAACCAAGGAGCAGGGCGTGTGCCGCAGCCGGGCCGATCGTCGTGGCGAAGAGCGGGCTTGCGAATTAGCGTTAAAATGGCGAACGCATTGCACGGCGCGCTGCGCGCCATAGTGTGCCGGCCGATCCACACGGGCGCTGCGCCAGTCGAACCTCCCGCGCAGCACACGTCATGCAAACTCAACGAGCCGAATGGCTCGGGAGGGCGAAAGCCCTCCTTTTTTTTATTCGCGAGCGAAATCCCAAACGTCGCTTGCTTGCCGCCGCCCAAGCCGTCTTACTGTTCCGCTCCCGCCGGACGGTGCCGTGAAACGCGAACCCATCTTCAACATTCCAACCGTGATCGCTGCGCTGGTCGGCGTGATGGCGGCGATCCATGGCGTGCGTGAATACCTGCTGACCCAGCAGCAGGACGCCGAACTTGTCCTGCTGTTGGCCTTCATTCCGGAGCGCTATGAGGGCTCGGTGATCCTGGGCGGCCCGATGCCGGGCGGCTTCGGCGCGCAGGTCTGGAGCTTCTTCACTTACGCGTTCCTGCATGCCGACTGGATGCATTTTATCGTCAACACGGTGTGGCTGCTGCCGTTCGGCAGCGCGGTGGCGCGCCGCTTCGGCACGTTGCGCTTCCTCTTGTTCTTCGCGGTGACCGCGGCGGCCGGCGCGCTCGCGCAGCTCGTCGCCCATAGCGGCGCGCAATTCGTGATGATCGGCGCATCCGCCGCGATCTCGGGCACGATGGCGGCGGCGATGCGCTTTGCGTTCCAGCGCGGCGGGCCGCTCGGATTTTTTCGCGGTTACGACGAAGAGGCCTATCGCGTGCCGGCGCTGCCGCTCACCGGCGTGTTGCGCGATCCGCGCGTCCTCGCATTCGTGGTCGTCTGGTTCGGTGTCAATCTGCTGTTCGGCGTCGGCACAATTTCACTCGGCAGCGCCGACCAGATCGTGGCGTGGCAGGCCCATATCGGCGGCTTCCTCGCCGGGCTTTTGCTGTTCGGATTTTTTGATCCGGTGGATCCGCGCGCGCTGCCCGAAAGCGGCGAGCCGCAGCCGTAACCGACGGCCGCTTATTTCGAAGCGATCGGCGCCGGAGTCTGGTAGCCAAGAATGGTGAGCGCTTCGCGGATCGACTCCATCGCCTTTTCCGTGGCCTCGGCGCCGATCTCGATCGCCTGGGCGGCGCGCTGGAAATCGAACCAGCCGACCGAGCCGAGCTTGGGCGAAATCAGCACGTCCGGCGGATCGCCGGCGAGGCGCGCCCGCGTGATGCGGTCCTGCATGACATTGAACGCCTCGACCATCACGGTCGGTATGCCGGGCCGGTCGCGGCTGCCGAGGATCGCGCGCAGCGAGCCCTTGGCGCTGAACATCGCGCCCAGCCGGGTTTCAACCGGCAACGGGATCGCGTCGCTGTCGTCGGTGCCGTGATCGGAGATGATCGTGCCGCGGCCGAACAGATCCGAATTGAGGTTGACCGCGATGACGAGCCGGGCGCCGAGCGCGCGGGCGGCCGACACCGGCACCGGATTGACCAGCGCGCCATCGACCAGCCAGCGGCCGCCGATCCGGATCGGCGGAAAAATCCCCGGCAAGGCGTAGGACGCCCGCAATGCGTCCGTGAGCCGGCCGCGCGTCAGCCAGATTTCGTGGCCGGTGTTGAACTCGGTGGCGATCGCCGCAAAGCGCAGCGGCAAGGCCTCGATTTTCGTGTCGTCGAGGCCGGCGGTCAGTTCGGCGCCGAGATGATCGCCGCGAATGAGACCCGATCCGCCCAGATTGAGGTCGAGATAACCCAGCACGCTGCGCAAAGTCAGCTTGCGGCACCAGGCCTCCAGCAAATCGAGGCGATCAGCGGCGTAGCAGCCGCCGACCACCGCGCCGATCGAGGTGCCGACGATGACATCGGGAATGACGTTGTTGGCGATCAGGGTCCGCATCACGCCGATATGCGCAAAGCCGCGCGCCGCGCCGCCGCCAAGCGCCAGCCCGATGCTCGGATGCGGCGGTGGCGTGGCCGGCGCAGTGGTAGCTTCCACCGCGGTGTCGCCGCTGCGCGGACGTGAAAACAGGCCTTCGAACACCGCCATCCCTCCCGGTCTCCGCGATGATCGGTCCCGACCGGCCGCCGGGCAAGTACGTCAAAGCGTTATGGTGAAGGCGTGACCGCCTTTCGTGACCGAAAGGTGACGTGAAAGCGGTCGTTGACGCCTCGTTTATGCGAAAGCTCCGTCAGACGGTGGGTCGCGTCATCCGGAATAGGCTTTCGACCACGGCATATTCGTCATAGCCGCAGCGCGCGATCGGCTTCATGGCGGCGGTGTCGAGCCGCCCGTCCTTGACGAAGCGGTCATCGATATGGACCCCGATCACGCGGCCAATCACGACATGGCCGTCGAGCGGCGCGCTGTCGAGATCCTTGAGCGGCACCACCTGAAGCAGCTTGCATTCCATCGCACAGGGCGAGGCCGCCACGCGCGGCGGCTTGACGAGTTTTGAAGGAGCCGGCGCGAGACCCGCGCGCTCCATTTCGTTGACGCCGTAAGGCATCGGGGCCGATGTCATGTTCATCGCGTCGCGCAAATCCCACGTCGCCAGATTGCAGACGAACTCGCCGGTCTGCTGGATGTTGCGGACGGAATCCTTGTAGCCCTCGCTGGAGAACATCACCAGGTTCGGCCGGCTGAGCGCGCCGTTGAAGTAGGAGTAGGGCGCGAGATTGACGTCGCCCTGCGCGCTGATCGAGGTGATCCACCCGATTGGGCGCGGCGCGACGATCGCCTTGAACGGATCGTGCGGCAGCGTGCGGCTGTTGTCGCGCGTGTCGTAGAACATCTCAGGCCCCGTACCGGCTCGCAATGTCGGCGATCTTTGGACGCTCGCGGTCGGGCGGCGATTTTGCCGAGCGTCCGATGTGGACGAAGCCGGTGATCTTCTCATGCGGGCGAAGCCCGAGCCCGTCGAGCACGACGCGGTCGTAGGCGTACCATTCGGTCAGCCAGCTTGCCGCGTAGCCCATCGCGTGCGCGGCCGTCACCAGATTCATCGCGGCGGCGCCGGCCGACATGAGTTGCTCCCATTCCGGAATTTTGACGTGAGCGGCGGCACGCGACACCACCGCGATGACCAGCGGCGCGCGAGCCAGCCGGTTGCGCTCGAATTCGATTTGCTCGGCCGTCGCCTGCGGGTTGGTCGCGGTAAATGCTTTGGCGATGACCTCGCCGGCGGCGCGGCGCGCGCCACCCTCGAACACCACGAACCGCCACGGTGCCAGCTTGCCGTGATCGGGAACGCGCGACGCGACCGTCAGGAGGGATTCGATTTCCGCCGGGGAGGGCGCCGGTCCGGTCAACTCCATCGGCTTCACGGAGCGGCGTGTCTTGAGAAGGTCTATCGCGCTGGTCATCAACGGCCTCGTGAAAAAAAGCATCTAGCATATAGCGCGCGCGGCGGGGCAAACGAGACGCTGGCTTGAAATCGCCTCGATTTGGGTCGAAAAACCCGCTCATGACATCGGCATCCTGTTTCTGGACCGCCCTGCCGCGCGGAAAATTCATTCTTGCTGTGGTGATCGCCGTGACAAGCGGCGGCGCGCTGCGCGCGCAGAGCGCGGCGCCGCAGCCGCCGGGCTCGTCGTTGTTCTCGACCGCGCCGGCGACGCAGACGCCGCTGATCATGCCGTCACCGCCGGCCGTGCATCAACCGATCCCGATGGTGCCGGCCGGACAGGTCGCGATCGAACTCAACGCGCGTTTCGGCAAGGACGCGCCACCCATCACCTCCGGTTTGACGTGGCGCGTCTATACCGCAAGGCCGGACGCCGCCGGCGCATTCCGTCTGCTCAAGGAAGACAAGTCGGCCGCACCGACCCTCGTGCTGCCGGCCGGCGCTTACATCGTCCATGTCGGCTTTGGCCTGGCCAATACGGTCAAGCCCGTCACGTTGCGCGGCGAAACCGTGCGCGAGACATTCGAATTGCCGGCCGGCGGCCTGCGGCTCGAAGGCCGGGTCGGCGACGTGCGCATTCCGGCGGGGCAGATTTCTTTCGACGTCTACAAAGGCAGCCAATTCGAGCCCGGCGACCGCCGGCCGATCGCGGAACGAGTCTCGACAACGGACGTTATCATGGTGCCGGAAGGTACTTACTACATTGTCTCGAACTATGGCGACGCCAATTCAACCGTGCGGTCCGACATCCGCGTCCAGGCCGGCAAGCTCACCGACATCATCGTCACTCACCGCGCGGCGGCAATTACGCTCAAGCTTGTTAGCGAACGGGGCGGCGAGGCGTTGGCCAATACCGCATGGTCGGTTCTGACGCCCGGCGGCGACGTCATCAAGGAATCGATCGGCGCATTCCCGCGTGTCATCCTGGCTGAGGGCGAATATCGCGCGATTGCGCGCAACGAAGGCAAGGTCTACGAACGCGAATTCAAGGTGATCAACGGCGTCGACGGAGATATTGAGGTGCTTTCGCGCTGACACGCGCTGGAGGCTTAAAACGACAAGGCCGAATTTCACGGGACGAATTTATTGTAATGCATATTGCCTCCACCGACATTGTTCTGAAAACCTTCGCCGCCCTCGACCTGACCTCGGTCGCGCTGCTGCTCGATGTCGACGGCACGCTGATCGATATCGGGCCGACGCCGGCGCAGGTTCACGTGCCCGACGATTTGTGTGAATCGCTGTCGCAGCTCGGCCGCCTGACGTCCGGCGCGACGGCGCTGGTCAGCGGCCGCCCGATCGCCGACCTCGACCGGCTGTTCTCGCCGCTGAAGCTTTCTGTGATCGGGGCGCACGGCGCGCAGATGCGGATCGCGGGCAGGGAAATCTGGCGGGGGATCGACCCGTTGCCCGCCGCGTTGCGCGCCGGCCTTGCCGACGGCGCGCCGGCCGGCGTGATCGTCGAGGACAAGGGGTTTTCGGTCGCGCTGCATTTTCGGCAAGTCCCGAAAAGCAAAGCCGCAGTTCGCACATTCGTCGAGCAGGTCTGCCGCGAATTTTCGGAAGAGTCCGTCACGCTGCTCGCCGGCAAGGCGGTGCTCGAATTGCGGCGCACCGAGGTGAACAAAGGCGAGGGCGTGCTGGCGCTGATGAATCATCCGCCGTTTCGCGGCCGCGTCCCGGTGTTCATCGGCGACGACGTGACAGATGAGGATGTGTTCAACGTGCTGCCGCACACCGGCGGTCTGGGTTATTCGGTCGGCCGCAAGTTTCCCGACCTCGCCGGCATGTTTCATTCGCCCGGTGACGTGCGCGATGCGCTGGCAAGCCTCGCGCGGTCGGGCGGGAGCCATCGATGAGCAACGCCATCGCCGGAACAACGAATGACATCGCGCCCGATGCCACCAAGGGCCGGCTTGCCGGGATTCGGCGTGCTGGACCAAGTTCCATCTGGATTAATACAGCCGGCAGTGAAACGATAAAGTAGCCCGGAGATCGCAATTGGGTCGGCTGATCGTAGTTTCCAACCGTGTCGGGTTGCCGGAGAGCGCCACTCGCGCCGGCGGTCTTGCCGTTGCCGTCAAGGCGGCGCTCAAGGGCAGCCAGGGAATATGGTTTGGCTGGAGCGGCAAGGTCGGCACGCCGGGCCCGGCGGAGGCGACCGAGCACGACAATATTTCCTACGTCACGGTCGACCTCGCCAAGGCCGACTATCAGGAATTCTACAACGGCTTCGCCAACGGCGTGCTGTGGCCGATCCTGCATTACCGCCTCGATCTCGTCGAGTTCACGCGGCGCGATCTCGGCGGCTACATGCGTGTCAACGAATATTTCGCCGGGCATCTCGAGCAGATCCTACGGCCCGACGACATCGTCTGGGTTCACGACTACCATTTCATTCCGCTGGCCAAAACGTTGCGCGAGCGCGGCCACAAGAACAAAATCGGCT
Organism: Hyphomicrobiales bacterium; assembly: GCA_038206695.1. Classification (GTDB taxonomy): domain Bacteria; phylum Pseudomonadota; class Alphaproteobacteria; order Rhizobiales; family Xanthobacteraceae; genus Pseudolabrys. The sequence goes on from JBBRAN010000010.1 coordinate 35,744, forward strand.
TCTTCCTGCACATCCCGCTGCCCCCGCCGGAAATCCTGACCGCGCTGCCCAATCACGACCGGCTCATTCCGGCGCTGTGCCACTACGACCTGGTCGGCTTCCAAACCGAGATCGATGCGGCGAATTTCTCGCGCTACCTGGCGCAGGAATGCGGGCTGTCGTGGGCCAACGGCAACAGCTTCCATTTTCAAAATCGCACCGTCGAATTCGGCGTGTTTCCGATCGGGATCGAAACGGAAAAGTTCACGCGCCGGGCGCGGCGCGCCATTCACACCGATTTCGTCAAGGATGTGATGGCGAGCCTGGCGCGGCGGGCCATGCTGATCGGCGTCGACCGGCTCGACTATTCCAAGGGCCTGCCGCTGCGGCTCGAAGCGTTCGATCACTTCCTCGCCAATTTCCCGGAATGGCGCGGCAAGTGCACCTATCTGCAAATCACGCCGACCAGCCGCACCGACATCGGCGACTATGCCGCGATCGGCCGCCAAGTCAGCGAAGTGGCGGGGCGCATCAACGGCACCTATGGCGAAGCGAACTGGACGCCAATCCGTTACGTCAACAAGGCGCACAGCAGGACCGCGCTGGCCGGGCTCTACCGCGAGGCGCGGGTCGCGCTGGTGACGCCGCTGCGCGACGGCATGAACCTGGTCGCCAAGGAATTCGTCGCCGCGCAGGATGCCGAGGATCCCGGCGTGCTCGTGCTGTCGCGCTTTGCCGGCGCCGCGCGCGAGCTCAAGGCCGCGCTGCTCGTCAATGCCTACGACCCCGAGGGCGTCGCCAACGCGATCAATCGCGCGCTCTCGATGCCGATACTCGAACGCCGCCAGCGTCACGCCGAGATGTACAAGCTGTTGTGCGACAACGACATCGACCACTGGGCCGCCCGCTTTCTCGACGTCCTGAAAAAGCCGGCGGTGGCGGTGGATCTGCCGCCGCGCTTCCGGGTGGTCTAGCCGCGCAGCCGCCGCACGTCCGGCGGCACGGCTTCCTCGCCCAGCATCTTGAGCGCTTCGTCGAGCGGCATCACCTGCTGCTTGTCATTGCCAAGACGGCGGATCGACACGCTGCGCTCGGCAGCCTCCTTCTTGCCGACCACCAGCAGCGCGGGGACCTTGGCGAGCGAGTGCTCGCGCACCTTGTAATTGATCTTCTCGTTGCGCAGATCGCCGGTGACGCGAAGGCCCGTTTTCTTCGCAAGCGCGACCGCCTGCTGGGCGAAATCGTCGGCGTCCGAGGTGATGGTGGCGACGACGGCCTGCACCGGCGCGAGCCACAGCGGCAGATGGCCGGCAAAATGCTCGAGCAAAATTCCGGTGAAGCGCTCGAGCGAGCCGCAGATCGCGCGATGCACCATGACGGGCGTCTTTTTCTGGCCGTCGGCGTCGATATAGAACGCGCCGAACCGCTCCGGCAGGTTGAAGTCGACCTGCGTGGTGCCGCACTGCCAATCGCGGCCGATCGCGTCGCGCAGCACGTATTCGAATTTCGGGCCGTAGAAAGCGCCTTCGCCCGGATTGATCGAGGTCTTGATGCGGTTTCCCGAACGCGCCGCGATTTGTTCCAGCACCTTGGCCATCACTGCCTCGGCGTGATCCCAGGCGGGGTCGGAGCCGACGCGCTTGTCCGGGCGGGTCGAGAGTTTCACCACCAGATCGCCCTCGAAGCCGAAATCGGCATAGGTCGACAGGATCAGATCGTTGACCTTCAGGCACTCGTCGGCGAGCTGGTCCTCGGTGCAAAAGATATGGGCGTCGTCCTGCGTGAAGCCGCGCACGCGCAACAGCCCATGCATGGCGCCTGACGGCTCGTAACGATGCACCACGCCGAACTCGGCGAGGCGCATCGGCAATTCGCGGTAGCTTTTCAGCCCGTGCTTGAAGATCTGGACGTGGCCCGGGCAGTTCATCGGCTTGATGGCGAACCAGCGCTTGTCTTCGGCCTCGTCGCCGGCCGACTGCGCGGCGAACATGCTCTCGCGGTACCACTCCCAGTGACCGGAAGTTTCCCATAGCGACTTGTCGAGCATCTGCGGCGCGTTGACCTCGTCATAGTCGTCGGCGAGGCGCCGGCGCATATAGGCGATGATCGCCTGAAATAATGTCCAGCCCTTGGCGTGCCAGAACACCACGCCGGGGCCTTCCTCCTGAAAGTGAAACAGGTCGAGCGCGCGGCCGAGCTTGCGGTGGTCGCGCTTCTCCGCCTCTTCCATCTGGTGGATGTAGGCGTCGAGGTCTTCCTGCTTGGCGAAGGCCGTGCCGTAGATGCGGGTCAGCATCGGATTCTTGGAATCGCCGCGCCAATAGGCGCCAGCCACCTTCATCAGCTTGAAGGCGTTGCCGACCTTGCCGACCGACGTCATGTGCGGCCCGCGGCACAGGTCGAACCAATCGCCCTGCTTGTAGATCTTGATCGGCTCGTCGCCCGGGATTGCGTCGACCAGTTCGACCTTGAAGTTCTCGCCCTTGTCGCGAAACACCTTCTTGGTCTGCTCGCGCGACCACACTTCCTTGGTGAAGGGTTTGTCGCGCGCGACGATCTCGCGCATTTTCTTTTCGATCTCGGGGAAGTCTTCCGGCGTGAACGGCTGGTTGTGGAAGAAGTCGTAGTAGAAGCCGTTCTCGATCACCGGACCGATGGTGACCTGCGTCCCCGGCCACAGCGATTGCACGGCTTCGGCCAGCACATGCGCGGCGTCATGCCGGATCAGCTCGAGCGCGCGCGGATCGTCGCGATTGACGAATTCGATTTTCGCATCGTGCTCGATCGGGTCGTTCAGGTCGGTGACCACGCTGTCGAGCGCCATCGCCACCGTGCGTTTCGCCAGCGAGGGCGAGATGCCCTTGGCGATATCGAGGCCGGTGGTGCCTGGGGGATATTCGCGGCGTGCGCCGTCGGGAAAGGTCAGCGCGACCATTCTGATCTCCTGATGCTCACTCGCTGCCTACGACGCAGGTAAGCGGAATTGGAAAGGGGATATATCAGGGCGCCGGAACCGCGCAACTACCGAGTTCCATTGGTGCCGCGCCAGCGGCCATAGCGCCACGGCAAATACCAGCGGGCCCGCAACGGCACCGACCGCGGCAGGAAATCCAGCCCAGAGGTGCCCCAGGGCTGGCAGCGCAGAATTCTCGCCAGCGTCATCCAGCCGCCGGCCCACAATCCAAACCGGCCGATCGCTTCGTCGCCAAATTCCGAGCAGGTCGGCAGGTGCCGGCAGCGCGGCCCGATCAGCACCGCGATGGTGTGGCGATAGATCGCGATGAGTGCGCGCCCGAAGCAGCGCGGGGCACGCGAAATGAAGCTGGAGCGCTCCGACATACGAAGTTCCATTTAAACGATTTGCTTACGATTCAAGTAAAGGAACCCGACAACAGCGACTTTTTTGCACTAGACGCGAATCGTCATGTCCCTAACAATAGCCGACATGGGTGACTGATCGGCCCCGGCGGTGCGTGGCATACCACGCCGACGACCGGGAGCGGCGATGAGTCAATTGAAGGGGGAACGATGTTTCGCCTCCTCGGAGTCGCGATTGCGATCGCGACAGGAGCTACGTGCGGCTTTGCTCCCGCGGTCGCGGGAACGAATGACCGTGGCGCGCCGATGCGCTTCGAACTCCGCCAGCAGGGGCCGGCCGAAAACTGCCCCGGCGCGTGTCCGCTATTGATCTCGGCCTCCGGCGCCATCACCTCGGAAACGCCGCGCGAATTCGTCAAGTTCGTCGATGGCCGCGACCTGCGCGGCGCTGTGATCGCTCTCGATTCGGACGGCGGCTCGGTGCTCGGCGCGATCGCGCTCGGCCGCGAAATTCGCCGCCTCAACCTCGCCACCACCGTCGGGCGCACCAGCGATCTCGACACCCCGGCCGGCGCCATGGCGCGTGCCGCGCTGCTGCCGCGCGCCGATTGTGAATCGATGTGCACCTTCGTGCTGCTGGCGGGTGTCAAGCGCAGCGTCCCGCCCGATGCGCGCGTCATGGTGCACCAGATATGGCTCGGCGACCGCCGCGACGATCCGACCGCGGTCAGTTATTCGGCCGAGGATCTGGTTCTGGTCCAGCGCGATATCGGGCGTCTGGCACGCTACACGTCCGAGATGGGCGCTCCGAGCGACTTGCTCGAGCTGTCGCTGCGCATCCCGCCATGGGAGCCGATGCACGCGCTCACACGCGACGAACTGCGGCAGATGAAACTCGATACCGACGAATTGCCTGCGCCGTCGCCTCCGGCGGTGGCAAACTCCAACCCGCCGTCGCCTGTCGCCACCAGCGGCTCGCGCGCCAGCGCGATTTCGGACCGCCGCTGGCTGATGGTGGATCGCTCCGGCGCGAGCGCGCTGGCGCGGCGTCATCCGCTGACGCTGGAAGGCGAGGAGATCGGCCGCTTCGATCTCGTCGTGACCTGCGCCGGGGCCGATGCCTATGGCATCAATTACACGGAAAAGCGTTTCGGCCCGGACGGCAAGAGCGCGGTGCTGCCGGTCGGCGCCGTGACGTTGCGGGTCGGCGGACAGGTCGCCACCCTCAAGGTGGTGTCTTCGGAAAAGCGCGATGGCGTCGGCGAGGTCGATACATTCGCCACCGGAACGGTGCCCGCTGCGCTGATCAAGGCGTTCACGGTCAACGGGCCGCGCTCGCTGTTCGTCACGACCTCGAGCGGCGATCTCAAGACCGCGATCCGGCTGGGCAATACCGGCGCCGCGCAGAACCTGCCGGCGTTGGCCGCGAACTGCCAGACCGTTATGGGCCGGCGCGTCTTGCTGGAATCGCAAAAGAGCGGCGTCGTCGTCAACCAATAGCGCTTATTCCGCCGCTTGCTTGGTGCGGTCGGCCTTTTGCGCGTCGATCTTGTCGAGCGCCGCCACAACCGCATCGAACGTCAGCAGAGTGGAGGCGTGGCGCGCTTTGTAGTCGCGCACCGGCTCCAGCACCGCGATGTCCGCCCATTTGCCGGCCGGCGGCGCGCCGTTTTCCTTCAGCATTTTGCGCACGGTTTCGCGCAGCTCCCGCAATTCCTGCGCGCTCGCGCCTACGATATGGCGCGCCATGATCGAGGACGATGCCTGGCCGAGCGCGCAGGCCTTGACGTCATGGGCGAAATCGCCGACGGCGCCGCCGGCCATCTTGAGATCGACGGTCACGGTCGAGCCGCACAGCTTGGAGTGCGCGGTGGCGCTGGCGTCGGGGTTTTCAAGCCGGCCGAGGCGGGGAATATTGCCCGCCAGATCGAGGATGCGGCTGTTGTAAACCTCGTTGAGCATTGACCTTTTCCCGTTCCTCGGGGCGATTGCCTCCCCGGGACAATGGACTATGTTGTAGAAGTTCTAAAAAGTCGCTGGTACACAGGCACTTTTGCAAAAAGTGTTGCAGTGTTTGCAGCCGTGTTTGCAACAAATTTCTCACAACCTCAAGGCGAGCACACTCAACCGGCGCGAGTGCGCTCAAACCGGAGCGGTTTGCAAGAATTGGCTCTACTTTCAAGAGGTCGTGCTCGGGACTATATAGGTGTTGTCGCGGCGGCGCGGAAAGAGCTTTCCGGCGCCGGGACGAATGGGAATGCGTCTGGCCGCCTTTGGCCGATCGACGCGGCCCCCGGTGACACCCCCGGCCTCGCTGCCCTGCAGCAGTGGCCGGTCGAACGGAGAGACCCGTCATGGACGCCAAGACCAGCAAGCCATCTGTCGTGAGCGCAGGGGTAGTGAAGCCCTGGCCCAAGCAAGGGCTGTCGGAGCATGTCCGCGCCGCGCCGCAGCCGGCCGGCCCGCGCCCGACCCGCGAAATCGCCGAGCAGGCGGTGCGCACCTTGCTGTCTTATGCCGGCGACAACCCGGACCGCGAAGGCCTGCTGGAAACGCCGAAGCGCGTCATCGATTCATACGAGGAAATGTTTCAGGGCTATCGCGAATGCCCGCTCGACGTGCTCGACAAGACGTTCGGCGAAATCGGCAGCTACAACGACTTCGTGCTGGTCAAGGATATCGGCTTCAACTCGCATTGCGAGCACCACATCATGCCGTTCTTCGGCAAGGCGCATATCGCCTACAAGCCGGTCGAGCGCGTGGTGGGTCTGTCCAAGCTGGCGCGCCTCGTCGACGTCTACGCGCGGCGCCTGCAGACCCAGGAACACATGACGGCCCAGATCGGCACCGCGCTCGAGGAGATCCTCAAGCCGCACGGCGTCGCGGTGATGCTCGAGGCCGAGCACATGTGCATGTCGATCCGCGGCGTCAACAAGCCTGGCTCACTGACGGTGACGACGCATTTCTCCGGACTGTTCGAGAACAATCCGCAGGAACAGGTCCGTTTCATGACGATGGTGCGCGGGGGTCAGTCCTGATCCTCGCTGTTTCGCGAGGTTTGCCGTGACTGACGCTCGATCATTTGCGCCGCCCGGCTCCGCCAAGGAGCTCGAGGAAGGCCGTGCGCTCACCCCGAAATTCAACGCCGACGGGCTGGTGACCGCGGTCGTCACCGACTTTACGTCGGGCGAACTGCTGATGGTCGCGCACATGAACGCCGAGGCGCTGCGCAAAACGATCGACAGCGGCGAGGCGTGGTATTTCAGCCGCTCGCGCAAGCAGCTCTGGAAGAAGGGCGAGACGTCGGGCCACGGCCAGCGCGTCGCCGAGCTGCGGGTCGATTGCGACCAGGATTCGGTCTGGCTCAAGGTCGAGCAGCAAGGCGCCGGCGCGTGCCACACCGGCCGGCGCTCATGCTTTTACCGGGCGGTGCCGCTCGGCAAATCCGGCAGCGCCACGCTGGAATTTCGCGGCGAAAAAACCTTCGATCCGGGCCAGGTCTACAAGAAATAGCGCCGTCTATTTATCGACGCTCGCCAGCAAGGCATTGGCGCGCACGAGGTGCGGGCGGTCGTACATCTTGCCATCGATGCCGACCGCGCCGGCGCCGGGTTTGGCGGCGAAGGCGGCGACCACCGCCTTGGCCTTGGCGATCTCGGCGGCCGACGGCGTGAAGACCTCGTTGATGATGGCAACCTGTGCCGGATGGATGGCGAGCTTGCCGGAAAATCCGTCGCGCCGCGCTTCTTCGCATTCGCGTCTCAGGCCCGCATCGTTCTTGTAGTCGACATAGACCGTGTCGAGCACCGGGACCTGAGCCGCTGACGCGCCGGCCAGGCACATCGCCCGCGCGATGCGATAGGGATCGAGCCACTGGCCATCCGCCCCGCGATTGGCTTGTGCACCGAGCTCGGCCGACAAATCCTCGGCGCCCCAGGTCAAGCCCTTCAGCCGTTTGCTGGAGCCGCCATAGGTGCCGGTTTGAAAAAGCGCCTTGGCCGTCTCGGTGGCGAGCGCAAAAATCGCGATCGAGCCGGCGGGCAGATCGTTGATCGCCTCGCGCGCCGCAAGCTTGGCGTCGAGATGCATCACCGAGGCGCCGCCTTCGGCCTTCGGCAGCAAGATCGCATCGGGCCTGCCGGCCACCACGGCGTCGAGGTCGGCATCAGTGAGGCCGGTGTCGAGCCCGTTGATGCGCACCAGCAGGCGGGGACGCTGTTTGGCCTTCTGCGCCGCCTTGAGAAATGCCACGGCCGGCGCGCGCGCCTCCGCCTTGCGTTCCGGCGCGATCGAGTCTTCGAGATCGACGATCACGGCGTCGGCGCCGCTCGCCATCGCTTTGTCGAGCTTGTTGCCGCCGTCGGCGGGAACGAACAGAAGCGAACGCATTACTTAGCCGGCCGCTTGAGCATGAAGGCCTGGCGATGGCATTCGGCGACCAGCTTGCCGTCCTGCTTGAACGCCTTGTGGTGGAATTCGACGATGCCGGCGCCCGGCTGCGATTTCGACTCGCGCTTGGAGATCACCCTGGTCGTGCAGTTCACCGTGTCGTTCTCGAACAGCGGATTGGGGAATTTCACGTCGCTCATGCCGAGATTGGCGATCGTGGTGCCGACCGTCATGTCGGACACCTGGATGCCGATCATCAGGCCGAGCGTGAACAGCGAATTCATCAAAGGCTGGCCCCAGTCGGTTTCCTTCTCGCAGAACTCGCGGTCGATATGCAGCGGCTGCGGGTTGAGGGTCATGTTGGAGAACAGCATGTTGTCCATCTGCGTCACGGTGCGGCGCAGCGTGTGCTCATAGGTCTTGCCGACCTCGAAGCCTTCGAAATAAAGCCCGCCGCGTTTATGGCGTTCAGCCGCCTGCTGCATTGCTGGTTCTCCCCGTCTTTAAGATTTCGTTTACCATAATTGCCCATGTTCGGCATGGCTGTTCAAGCCGCGTGACGCGTATCGGATGAAGGCGCATCATGCAGGTCCAGCCCAACGGCTGCTACTCCGCACGTCACCGGCGCCATTCGCCAGGTTGCGCGCACGACCGGCGCCAGCTTCGATTATCTGCTCGCCACCGCGCAAATCGAGTCGAACCTCAACCCCGCGGCGCGCGCTTCGACCTCCTCGGCGCAGGGTCTCTACCAGTTCATCGACCAGACCTGGCTCGGCACCATGAAGCGGTCCGGCGCGGCGCTCGGGCTCGGGCACTTTTCCAGCTCGATCGTGCAGGGCCCGGACGGGCGGTTCGACGGGCCGGATGTCGCTGCGCGCGACGCCATCATGAAGCTCCGCAGCAATCTGCGCGTCAGCGCGATGATGGCGGGCGCCTATGTGAGCAGCAATGCCGCGCAACTGACCGACGACCTTGGCCGCGCACCCAGCGAGGGCGAGCTTTATATCGCGCATTTCCTCGGCTCGGATGGGGCCAGCAGACTGATCGGCGCGGCACTGTCGGTGCCGTGCCGCGCCACGACCTGTTCACCGACCCCAAGCCGGGCACGCGCCCGCCGCCCGGCGGCAAGGTCTGAGCCCGCCTGTCGTCGTTAACGAATTCTCAAAAGGCATGGTGAACGCTTTGTTAAGCCTCAGGCGCTAGGCTCAAGATGGCCGTTGATCTCCGCGGCGTGTCGTAAGCGTTGGTATGCGATGATCGTTCGCCAGTTCTTGCAGTGGCTGCGCAATGCTCCGCCCGGCGAAAGGGCGGATGCGACTTCGGCGCTCGCGCGCGCCTACCTTCATTCCGAACTGTCGCCCGACGATCTCGCCGCGGCGGAAGGCGCCATGATCATGTTGCTGGACGATCCTTCACCGCTGGTGCGTCGCGCGATGTCCGACGTGTTCGCGTCGAGCCAAAACGCGCCGCCGGTGATCGTGCATGCGCTGGCCCACGACCAGCCGGAAATCGCCGTGCCGCTGCTCGAGCGCTCGCCGCTGTTGTTCGACGCCGACCTGGTCGACCTGGTCGCGACCGGGCACCCCGAGGCGCAGACCGCCATCGCGTCACGTTTTCTGCTGCCGCGCCCGGTATCGGCGGCGCTCGCGGAAGTCGGTTCGGCGCAAGCCTGCCTCGCGCTGCTGGAAAATCCCGACGCGGAAATTACTCCGATGTCGCTCCAGCGCGTGATCGAGCGATTCGGTCATCTCGCACCGATCCGCGAGAACCTGCTGTCGCGTAACGACCTGCCGATGCCGAGCCGCCAGGCGCTGCTTGCGAAGCTGTCTCAGACGCTGGCCGGCTTCGTCGCCTCGCGGCACTGGCTGGCGCAGGACCAGGCGCAATATGCTACGCGCGAGGCGTGCGAAAAGGCGACCGTCGCGCTGGCCGCCGTTGCACCCTACGAGGAAGTCGGCGATCTCGTTCGTCACTTGCGCGAAAGCGGGCAACTCACCGCCGGACTTTTGTTGCGGGCCTTGTTGTCGGGCAATGTCGTGCTGTTCGAAGAGGCGCTGGCCGAGCTCTCGGAGGTCCCCATCGAGCGCGTCACAAATTTCGTGCATAACAAGAATATCTCGGCGTTCCGGGCCCTCTACATCAAAGCCGGACTGCCGGGCGCAGCCTATCCCGCATTCCGCGAGGCGATCGCGGCGATGCGTGAGGGCATTTTGCTCGGTGAGCAGGGCGGGGCGGCCCGCCTCAAGCGCCGCATGATCGAGCAGGTGCTGATACGCTGCGCCGAAGAAGAGATCGGCGACATTGAGCCGCTGCTCACGCTGCTGCGCCGTTTTGCAGTCGAAGCGGCGCGTGAGGAAGCCCGCATGTTCTGCCACGATCTGGTGGCCGTCGCGGAGAATCCAGCCCCCAATTACGAGCGCCTGGTCGCCTAGATTTTCTAGCGTGATTTAGAGCTACAGCTCCGCCGCCAAAGGCGGGCCCATGATCTCGGCGAGCACGTTCGGGCGGTCCTGATTCTCATGGATGACAAACTCGTCCGTCACCTCGCGCAGCCGGCCGGTCAGCGTGTGCGCAAGATCAATGGCGTCGGAACGCGCATATTCCCGGTAGATCGCCCGCACCGCATCGACGTGCTGGTCGACCAGCTTGTGCGGAATGCGCGTCACATCGGGCGTATATTCGATCAGCCGGCACAGGCTGTCGGCGGCGGCTGCCACTGCCGGAAAGCCGAACGTTGCCGCAGCGCCGGCTTCACCAAGAAGGTGACGGAGGCGTTGTTTCATGCCGCCCACGACATCAAGGCGGAGGGCGACTCGCGCCTTGTCGAGGCGCTCGCATTCGGAATCCATCCAGCCCGAAAATTCGCCCGACAGTATGGGCGTTGTCGTCGATGACGAGAAAACGCAGCCGATTTTAGGATAGGGATCGGGCGCGCAAATCGCGGCTCCAGCGGCCTAAAAGCCGAACTGTTCGCCGAGAATCCGTTCGTCGAGGTTATGGCCCGGGTCGAACAGCATGTTGATCGCGATCGTATGATCCATGGCGATGTCGACCGCCGCGACCGAGCGCACTTCGTCATGGTCGGCCACCGTCGCGACCGGGCGCTTGGCGGCATCGAGCACCTCGACCGTCACCTTCGCCTTGTCCGGCAAAAGCGCGCCGCGCCAGCGCCGCGGCCGGAACGGGCTGATCGGGGTGAGCGCCAGGAGCGGGGCGTTGATCGGAATGATCGGGCCTTGCACCGAGAGGTTGTAGGCGGTCGAGCCGGCAGGGGTCGCCACCAGCATGCCGTCGGCGACGAGCTCGGCCAGCCGCTCGCGGCCATCGATCAGGACCCGCAGATGCGCCGCCTGCGCGCTCTGGCGGAACATCGACACCTCATTGATGGCGCGATGCTCGTGGGCGCGGCCCTGAGTATCGCGCGCGCGCATCACCAGCGGGTGGATCACCGTGATGTGGGCCGCCGCGAGCCGCTCGTGCAGGCCATCGAGACGAAACTCGTTCATCAGGAAGCCGACCGTGCCGCGATGCATGCCGTAGATCGGTTTTCCCGACTTCATGAAGTCGTGCAGCGTGCGCAGCATCAGCCCGTCGCCGCCAAGAGCGACAATGACGTCGGCCTTGTCGGGCGCGACATTACCGTATTTGCGCTCGAGCTCCACGGCCGCGGAGCGGCATTCGGCCGTCTGGCCGGGGATAAAAGCGATGGCTTTCATCTTTTGATCGAGACGGTTCATCGAACGCCCAGGGAACAAATCACTGAGGGGGACGCGCGGTGCTGCTCTATACGACTTGGCCCTCGATTGTCGAGGCGGGGCGCGTGGCCGCAGCATGAAACGCAAAAGGCGGCCGAGCCGGCCGCCTTCGCGCCTTTATCGGATGCTTGCCGGTCAGTACGACGCGGTGCCGTCGATCACTTCGCGCAGCTCGCGATATTCCCGGCAATCGGCCGATCCGCAGATCAGCTTGACCTTGGCGAGGAAGTCTTCGGCCTTCAGGCGGTTGCCCTGCTCGGCGTGCCACATGCCGTAATAGGACCAGGTGCGGGCGTGGTCCGGCGCGGCGGCCAGCGCCTTCTCGTACCAATATTTCGAATCGTCGTAATTGCCGAGCTTGCGGTTGGCGTAGCCGATATAATTCGCAACGTCGGGATGATTGTCGCGACCGAGCGCATGCATCGCCGCGATGCCTTCTTGATAGTGGCGGTCGACAATCAGCGCGCGTGCGGCGCGATAGCCGTCCAGGAAATCGCTCTCGGATTTCTTTTCGTCTTTCTTGTCTTCTTTTTTGGTCTTGGCGCCCTTGTTTTCGTCGGCCTTTTTCGGTTTCGCCTGGGCGGGTTTGGCGTCGGCCTTGGGCGCGGGATTCGCTCCGGGGCTCTCAGTGCCCATCGCAAGGGCGGCGGGTGCGTTGAGCGCCGCGCTGGCGGCAAATCCAAGCAGGGCCGCAAGCGGCAGCCACTTCAAGGCGTGGTTGTTGCGTTTGGTCATGGCGTCCTCGTGCTGATGTCCATTTTCATTCTATCGCTGAATCACCGATCCGGAGCGGGTTGCCGGAAATGTGATCGCAGCAGTCTTGGTGAGCAAACAAGCCTTGATGAGCAAACATCCGGGCACGCCTTTCATTCCGCCCGACCTTGAGGATTGTTCAACGGCCTGCGCGCTTTTGGGGGACGCCGCCCGCCAGCCTTGACTCGTTGATGGGGCCAAGAGAACATTCGCGCTGTGCTGGTTCCCCGGTTAGTGCCGGGGACGAAAGAGGGAACACGGATACTGCGGATTCGTCTTCGGCGAATTTGCGGCGATTCGTGGCTGCCCCCGCAACTGTAAGCGGCGAGCTCGCGTCCTACGGCCACTGGGCAACTGGGAAGGCTGGACGCAACTGAGCAACGACCCGCGAGCCAGGAAACCTGCCAGCGCAGTCACCCAACCGATGGACGGGAGGTCCATACGGAGCGGTCTTTCGCAGCGGTGACGTCAATGCCGGTGCGATGGCCGTGAGAGGACGACATCTCCCACGACTTTAGAGTGACGTAGACACGTTCGCGTTCTGCGTCCGCTCCTTCGCGCCGGGCTTGGTTCACCCGGTGCGCACGCTTGGCGTGCGCCAACGAAGGATATTGGGCTATGGGGAAGTCATCTATCGCCATCATTGCCGGCGCCGCATTGGCGCTGGGCAGTTTCATCGCCGGGCCTGCGCGCGCGCAGGTGCTATTGCCGTTCATCGACGTCGGCTCCAGCCGCTTGGGCGCCGGCATCGTCGGGGCATCGACGACCGTCATCACGGCTGAGGACATCGCGCGCGCGCCGGGGCAGTCGCTGCCGGACATTCTCTCGCGCGAACCGGGCATCCAGGTGCAAAATCCGTTCGGCGCGGTGAATGGTGCGCGCAGCGTCGTCGACATGCGCGGCTTTGGCGCCAGCGCGACGTCCAACACGCTGATCCTGATCGACGGCCGCCGCATCACCGACCTCGATATTACCGGAGTCGATCTCGCCTCGATCCCGCGCGACAGCATCGAGCGCATCGAGATCACGCGCGGCAATAGCGGCACCGTGCTGTACGGCGACGGCGCGGTCGGCGGTGTCATCAATATAGTGACGAAATCGGCGGTGGGCCGGCCGTTCGGCGGGCGTGTCGAAGCCGGTTTCGGCTCGTTCAGGCAGCGCGAGGTGAATGCGTCGGCCGGCGGTTCCAATGGCCCGTGGTCGGCGAGCGCTTACAGCAACGGCATCAACTCGGACGGCTACCGAGTCAACAACTTCTATCGTCAGGTCAACGGCGTCGGCGACCTGCGTTACAACGTGGCCGAGGGCGGTGCCTATCTGCGGATCTCGGGCGACAGCCAATACATCGGGCTACCGGGCGCGCGGCGCGTCGATTCGGTCACCGGCCTCAACCAACTTGTCACCGACCGGGCAGGGGCGACGACGCCGTGGGATTACGGACAAAAGAGCGGGGTGAACCTGACGGCCGGCGTTACTCGCATGTTGATGCCCGGCGCCGAATTGATCGTCGATGGCGGCGTGCGGCACAAGCACGAGCAGGCGCAGTACTACAATACGCCAACACCACCGACGCCGCCGACCTCGGACCCGAGCCGCGCCGTCAACACGATGCTGACGACGGTTTCGCTCACGCCGCGCATCCAGTTCGACCGGCCGTTCGGACCGGTGCCGTGGAAGGGCACGGCGGGCATCGACTATTACCGCTCGAAATACGGCTCGGATCGCCCGCAGACTCTCGGTGGTCCGCCGGTCGACCGTTACGATATGACGCAAACCATGCTCGGAGCCTATTGGCAGAACACGGTTTCGGTGCTGCCGACGACCGATCTCTCGTGGGGCGGCCGCATCCAGAGCATGCATCTCGACGCGCGCGACAAATTCGACATCAACGCGCCCGGCGCGTGCTTCCCCGGACCGCCGCCCTGTTTCCCGGTCAATGTGGAAGGGATTCCGTTCAGCACGAACGAGACCCACCGCGCATTCCACCTCGGCATCGAGCACCGCTTCAACGACGCTTTTACGGTGTTCGGGCGCTGGGCATCGAGCTTCCGGGTGCCGAACGTCGACGAGCGGGTCGGCGTCGCGACGCAAGGCGCGGGCACGCCGACGAACTTTAATTTGCGCACGCAACGCTCGCACGATCTGGAGGGCGGCTTCCGGCTCAACGCCGGCCCGCTGACAGTGCAGTGGAGCATCTATGACATGATGCTGACGGATGAGATCCACTTCCGCTTTACCGGCGCCCCGACGTTCGACGCCAACAACGTCAACCTCGATCCGACCCGCCGCTACGGCAACGAGACGATCGTCACTTATGCGTTGAACGAATCCGTTCGCCTCAAGGGCGGCATGGCCTATACCCGCGCGGTGTTCCGTCAGGGCGAGTTCGCCGGCAACGACGTGCCGCTGGTCTCGCGCTACACCGGCAGCGCCGGCGTCTCTTGGGACATATGGAATAAATTCGTCGTGTTCGACGCGGGGGTTCGTTATATCGGCGCGCGCCGCATGGACAACGACCAGACCAACCTGCAACCCAAGACACCGCCGGCGACATTGGTCGACGTGCGGCTCGGCGGGGAATGGCAGCGCTTCTTCTGGTCGGTCGCCGTGCAGAATCTGTTCAACCTGTATTACTTCGACTATGCGATCGCGAGCCCCTATCCGAACGGCTTCGGAAGTTCCCTCAACACCTACAATGCCTATCCGGCGCCAGGCCGCACCGTGATGGTGAAAGCAGGCGCGACATTTTAGCGGCCGGCGCGGCCGGTTAGCGGCCGGCTGCGCCAGCTTCATCGACTTTTGCTAGGCTCGCTCACCGATTCCGGGAGGCGACTATGAAACGTGTGCAGAGCTTTTGTGTCGCGGCGCTGCTCGCCGCGGTTCCCGTCGCGGCCTATGGCGCCGACGATATTCTCGATGCGATGGATCAGGCGCGCAAAGCCTATCAAACCGGCGATCTCGGCGGCGCCAAGCAGTCGCTCGATATCGCCTCGCAGTTGATCGCGCAGAAGAACGCCGAAGGCTTTGTCGCGCTGTTGCCCAATCCGCTGCCCGGCTGGAAGGCCGAGAAGGCGCAGACCCAGGCGGTCGGCGCGGCGATGTTCGGGGGCGCTTCGGCGGCGAGCCGCAGCTACACCAACGACAAAGGCGACAATGTCGACATCTCGATCACCGGGGATTCGGCGCTGATCATGCAGTTCGGGCCGATGCTGAGTAATCCGGCGCTGGCCGGCGCGATGGGCAAGCTGGTCCGGGTCGGCGACCAGCGCGCGATCCAGACCAATGACGGCGACGTCATGATGCTGGTGGCCAACAAGTTCCTGGTCCACGTACAGGGTTCGGCCAATGCGGCGGCGAAACTATCCTACGCGCAAGCCGTCGATGTCGGGAAATTGTCGAAGATGTAAGAGCCAGACGCGCCGGCCGGGACAACCCGCGCCGCGACTGTAGGATCGCGCCGTCCGAAGGCCCCGCGAGCGGGCCGCGGTTTGGGAAACGCCAGGGGGGAACGATGCGCCGGTTTTTATCCGCATGGATCGCGGCTTTGGTTGCGCTATCGGCGCTGGCTTTCGGCGCGGCGGCCGACACGTTCCCGTCGCGGCCCATCACGCTGATCGTGCCGTTTCCGGCCGGCAGCACCACCGACCTGATCGGGCGCATCCTCGCCAACGACCTCAGCAAAATTATCGGCCAGACCATCGTGGTCGACAACAGGGGTGGCGCCGGCGGCGTGGTCGGCAGCGAAGCGGTCGCGCACGCGACGCCCGACGGCTACACGCTGCTGATGGGCACGATCGGCACCCACTCGATTAACCCGGCGGTCTATCCGAAAATCGGCTACGACCCGATCGCCGACTTCGCGCCGGTCGCACAGTTCGGCACCGCGCCGAACGTGCTGGTCGTCAATCCGAACGTGCCGGTCAAGACGGTCAAGGAGCTCGCCGAATATCTGCGCGAGCGGCCTGGCCAGATCAATTACGGCTCGTCGGGCAACGGCACGTCCAACCATCTGTCCGGCGCGATGTTCGCCTCGCGCCAGAAGGTGAAGGCCGTCCACATCCCCTATAAAGGCGGCGCGCAGGCGATCACCGACCTGCTGCGCGGCGATGTGTCGTTCATGTTCTATCATTACCTGCCGCTGCTGCCGCACATCGCCGAAGGCAAGCTGCGCGCCATCGCGATCACCAGCGGCAAGCGCATCGACGCGCTCCCCGATGTGCCGACGATGGCCGAAGCCGGGATGAACGACTTCGAAGTGTCGGCCTGGTTCGGTGTCTATGCGCCGGCCAAGATGCCGCCCGATATCGTCGCAAAGCTCAATGACGCGATTTCAAAGGTGATCAACGCGCCGGCGACGCGACAAAATCTCATCGTGCAAGGCGTCGACCCGGTCAGCGGCAGTCCGGAGGATCTGGCGCGGCTGACCAAGTCGGAAATCGCGCGCTGGGCGGTCGTGGTCGAGGAAGCCGGCGCGAAATTGAAGAGCTAGCCGGCCGTCACAGCGGCTGCCATTGCACCGGAACGAGCTCGAAGCCGCGCCCGCTTTTGGCGATGTGGCCGCACGCCGGGAAGGGGAAATGATAGCCCTGCACCAGCATCTTGTCGGCGGCGGCGCGGTCGAGCAGGCGGCGGCGGGTCTCGACCGCAAGCGTGCCATCCATGTCGAAGCTCGGCTGCCAATCGGGATGGCGCACGAACAGCGAAGGGTCGCGCGCGCTATCGCTCAGGACCAGCATCGACCGGGCGCCTGAGGCAACCGTGAAGGCGCAGTGGCCGGGCGAATGACCGTAGGCGGGGAGCGAACCGATGCCCGGCGCGACCTCGGCTCCCGGCACGAACGGCTTCACCTCCTTGGCGATATCGCGAAAAATCCGCCGCGCGTTGAGAAAGTATTTTTTCAGCGTTCCGGTGGCGGCGTTGAGTTTCGCCTCGTCCATCCAGAAATTCCATTCCGGCTCGGGCACGAGAATTTCCGCGTTCGGAAACACTTTGGCGCCGTCCTTGGTCTTGATGCCGTTGATATGATCCGGGTGGAAATGCGAGATCACGATGGTGTCGATTTGCTTGGTCGCAACGCCGGCGACCGCCAGATTGGCGAGCAGGGTGCCGGCGCTGTCGGCGATCTGTCCCGCCGTGCCGGTGTCGATCAAGACAAGCCTGGCGCCGGTGTTGACGAGCAGCGCGGTGAACGACACGGGAAGGATGCCGGGAGGCAGGAACGCCGCGGCAAGCGCCTTGTCGACCTGTGTGTGGCTTGCGTTGCGGATGAACTCGTCCTCGATCGGGACCGGCCACAGCCCGTCATAGAGCGCGGTGATCTGATAATCGCCGAGTGCAAGCCGGTAAACACCGGGGCCTTGCGTCTTCACGGCCGGCGCACCGGCACCCGCGCGTCCCGCCGCCATGCAGGCGAGGCTCGCGATGCCGCTGGCGAGGAGGCCGCGGCGGCTGGGGTTCATCAGGCTCAAAACGTTCTGTGTCCCGCTTCGTCGACCCACTATGATAGCGCCATGATCAAGAACGAGCGAATGCGCTGGATGGTGCTGGGGGCGGCTTTGCTGGCCGCCGGCTGTGCTGCCTCGTTCGAGCCGAGCCAGGCTGAGCTCAAGGCGCAATGGGAAGCGCGCAACGTTCCGCCGGTGAATGCCAAAGGCGACGCCATCGCGTTCATGCGCACGTATCTCAACGATCCGCGTGGCGTGCGCAACGCCGGCATCTCGCGGCCGTTCCGCAAGAACCTGCCTGGCGATCCGGCCGAGCGGCTGCTGGTGTGCGTGCGATACGACGCGCGAACGACACGCGGCGACTATGCCGGCCTCAAGACCGGCGCGGCGGTCTTTACCGGGGGGCGGTTCGACGTGTTCTACGACAATCCGCGTGAGGCGCCGCTGCTGTGCAAGGACGCGGAGTATGAGCCGTTTCCGGAACTGCAGCAGATGACGCGATAACGAAGGCGTGCGTGAACCGCCGGGCCTTGCGGCTCGGCGGAGCTACACTTGATCGCGATGCGGCCGGAAAGGACGCGGGCGAGGAGGCCTTACTTGACCTTGAGGTTCTCCGCGGATGTCTTTCCGCGGTTCTCGACGAGCTCGAACTGAACGGTCTGACCCTCGTTCAGAGTGCTAAGGCCGGCGCGCTCGACGGCAGAGATGTGCACGAACACATCCTTCCCGCCTTCTTGCGGCTGAATGAAGCCATAGCCCTTCGTCGGGTTGAACCACTTAACGGTGCCCTGCGGCATGCTAGATCTCCGAAAGTTACTTCTTAACCCCCGCAGTCTGGCACAGTCCGGAACCGCCAAACAAGGTCCGGCGACGGCTGCCCCCCGCCGGTTCGGACGGTGGGAAAAGCCGGGGGGACCAAGGGCTTGGTGCCGGGTGACGGGATTGAACCGCCGACCTTTGGTTTACAAAACCACTGCTCTACCGCTGAGCTAACCCGGCTTGAAGCGAGAGCTATCAGCGTCACCGCCCTGCGACAAGCGGGCCTGTTTGGGTGAGTGTGAGGCTCGCCTGCCTAAGAAACGGCCCAAGAAACTGCCCAAGAAAAAGGCCCCATGCTGTGGCACGGGGCCTTGCAAGTGGAAGCCGGGCGTCGTGCGGACGCCCGGCCGTAGTTTTACGTCCTGGTGATGTCGCGATTTTCGGGCGCTGCGGCATCGGCATTAACTTTAACGCCGGGGCTTTTTCTGCGCGGCGGTCGTTGCTTCGGTGCTTTAGCGGCAGCATCGACTCATGTCCAGCGCTGCGATCGTGCATCGCGTGATGTGCAACCGCGATTAATGTTACCCCGCGAATGGAATGGGTTGCGTAAAACAATCGGATAAAATCGAGGTCAATTCATCGTGGAGCGAACCATGGCCCCCGCGCTCTCTCGCCTGACAGTTTCGGTTTTTGCGTTCGGGGGCATCGCAAGGGCGTACGCCGCCGATGCGGTCTTAGCGCCGGCGGCGCCGCTGCCGCCGCAAAAGTGACGGCAAAGTAGGGACGTGAGTTGGGGAACGAAGCGTAGCGTCATGATCGAAATTTCACGCAGTTTGATTGTCGCCGCGGCTGTCGGCGCCGCACTCGTTGTCCCGCCGGGCATTGCGCGCGCGCAATATCTGATGGTGCCCTACGCCGCTGCCTATCAGCCCGAACCGCTCTATCCCTATGTCGCGCAGCCGCAGCCTTATCCCTATGTCGCTCCGGGTGCGACCGCGCCGCGGCCTTCGCTGCGGCACAAAGCGTCCGCTCCGGCTGCCAGCAGCGCCCCGAAAATCCTCAAACGTGTCGCCAGTAGGACCGATCCAGCGTTGATCGAAGAGCTGCGCCAGCGTGCCCAAAAAAATCCGGTCATCAAGAAAGAGATCGTGGTTCGCGAAAAGCCGGTCGTCGTCGAGCACCAGCGCATCGTCGACGATCCCCCGGTGGTCGTTCAGCGCGAGCAAGTGATCGATGAGTACCACATCAAAAAAGATCGTCCGCGCGGGCTGCTTCGCGGCCGCCAGGACAATGCGCAAGCGCTGCCGCCGCCGGAGCCGGCGCCCGCGCTATCCGGCGGGCGGCGCGTGATCCGCGCCGAAGCCGAAGTGACGATCCTCGGGCCCGACCGCATGAACATCAAGCTGTTCCGCAAGCGCGGTGAGCCGGCGGCGGCCGAGGAAGCGGCTGCCGATTAATACCTTTCAGGTTTTGTGCGGAAAGCGGCGGGTGGGGGCCCGCCGTTTTCATTTCGGCGTCAGCGGAGCGCGGGCGGCGACGTAAAGCGACAACGCCGCCGCGTTCGAGACGTTGAGGCTTTTGATCTCGCCGGGCAGGTCGATGCGCGCGACGTGATCGCAGGTGTCCTTGGTCAATTGGCGCAGCCCCTTGCCCTCGGCGCCAAGCACCAAAGCGAGCGGGGCGGGCAGCGGCAGCGCCGCGAGGTCGCTGTCGCCATCGCTGTCGAGCCCGATCACCAGAAAGCCGCTGTGCTTGAGCGCGGCAAGGCCGCGCGCCAGGTT
This sequence comes from Hyphomicrobiales bacterium, assembly GCA_038206695.1. Taxonomy (GTDB): domain Bacteria; phylum Pseudomonadota; class Alphaproteobacteria; order Rhizobiales; family Xanthobacteraceae; genus Pseudolabrys. Next base: position 55,922 of record JBBRAN010000010.1, read on the forward strand.
CTGCACGCTGACGAGCGGCACGTATTCGAGCGCGCCCGACGCGGCTTTCGCCAGCGCGCCGGTCGCATCCGGGCTATGGCGCTGTGTCGTGACGATGGCCGTCGCGCCAAACGCCGCGGCGGATCGGAAGATCGCTCCGACATTATGCGGGTCGGTGATCTGGTCGAGCACGAGCACGATCCCTCGGGCGGCAATATCCTCCACGGCGGGCGAAGGCAGCGGGTCGGCTTCGAGGTAAAGGCCCTGATGGACGGCATCGGGCAGGAGCCGTTCCGCGATCGCCGAAGGCCGCACGATTTCCGGCTCGATCCTGGCCGAGACCTTTTCCTCGGCGAGGCGGCGCGCGGCGTTTTCCGTCACCAGCAGCTTGCGCAAGCGCCGCGCCGGGTTGGCGAGCGCGGCTTTGACTGGATGCCAGCCGTACATAATGACAAGGCCGTCGGCGTCGCCGCGCAGGGTTTCGCGCCGGGCACGCTCGGCGCGCTCGCGGCGCTCGATCTGCTGGCGGGTTGCGCCCGGTTTGGCGCCGGAATGAGGTCGTGAGGTCATTGTTGCCGGCGAAGTTCCATGATCGGGAAGGCTGGAGCGGGTGAGCGGAATCGAACCGCCGTCATCAGCTTGGAAGGCTGTTGCTCTACCATTGAGCTACACCCGCGAGACGCCTCGCATATTACTGGAGAGCGAAAGTGGTGGGAGAGGTAGGACTCGAACCTACGAAGGCATAGCCAGCGGATTTACAGTCCGCCCCCTTTGCCGCTCGGGACACTCTCCCATCCTCGCGGCAAGCTCATCGAATTTGCCACGAGAATTCGGCGCGTTTATGGGTGGCGACCCTCGGCAAGTCAACTTTTACGGCACCAAAAGCTTGCAAATCGCGACTCATTAGGGCAAGAACGCGCCCGCGGCGGACCATTAGTGTCCGCCGCATCCGCTTCCGGAGGAGTGTAGCTCAATTGGCTAGAGCACCGGTCTCCAAAACCGGGGGTTGGGGGTTCGAGTCCCTCCACTCCTGCCAGCCGGGGATCGCGCTTTAAGTTTTTCTCCGGCGCGGCGGGCAACCGCGAGGAATCGGCACTACATTGAGACTCGGGAATTCGTTCGATCAGGACCGATATGGCGAGAACGTCACCGTTCAAGTTTCTCCAGGAAGTGCGCTCCGAGACCGAAAAGGTCACGTGGCCGTCACGGCGCGAGACCATGATCACGACCGCGATGGTGTTCGTGATGGTGGCGATCACGTCGGTGTTCTTCCTGGTGGCCGATCAGATCATCCGCGTGCTGGTGACGTTCGTGCTCGGCATCGGCAGCTAACGGCGAGAGAGCGGATAAGATGAGCGACACCGCAGCCACGACGACGACCGCCACGGCGCCGGCCGAAAAGCCGAAGCGCTGGTACATCGTCCACGCCTATTCCAATTTCGAGAACAAGGTCGCGGATTCGATCCGCGAGCAGGCCAAGCAGCGCGGGCTCGCCGAGCATTTCGAAGAAATCATGGTGCCCAAGGAAAAGGTCACCGAAGTGCGCCGCGGCCGCAAAGTCGAGGCCGAGCGCAAGTTCTTTCCCGGTTACGTCCTGGTGAAGATGGACCTCACCGACGAGGTCTACCATCTCATCAAGAACACGCCGAAGGTCACCGGCTTCCTCGGTGCCGACAAGAAGCCGATGCCGATTTCCGAAGCCGAAGCGCTGCGCATCCTGCAGCAGGTCCAGGAAGGCGTCGACCGCCCCAAGCCCTCGATCTCGTTCGAGATCGGCGAACAGGTGCGCGTGTCCGACGGCCCGTTCGCGTCGTTCAACGGCACGGTCGAGGAGGTCGACGAGGATCGTTCGCGCGTCAAGGTCGCGGTGTCGATCTTCGGCCGCGCGACGCCGGTCGAGCTCGAGTTTACGCAAGTGGAGAAGCTCTAAGACGGGCTAGTGAAGCAAGGTCGTGGGAGGTGAGGCGGCACGCCAACCGTCAATATCCGCACCACTAACGGAGTGAGCGATGGCAAAGAAAGTCACTGGATTCCTGAAATTGCAGGTGCCCGCAGGCGCCGCCAACCCTTCGCCGCCGATCGGGCCGGCGCTGGGCCAGCGCGGCCTCAACATCATGGAGTTCTGCAAAGCCTTCAACGCGCAGACCCAGAAGATCGAGAAGAACACGCCGATCCCGGTCGTCATCACGACCTATCAGGATCGCTCGTTCACCTTCGAGATGAAGACGCCGCCGGTATCCTACTTCCTGAAGAAGGCCGCGAATCTGCAGAGCGGCTCGAAGACGCCCGGCCGCGAAAAGGTCGGCTCCGTCACCCAGAAGCAGGTCAAGGAGATCGCCGAGCAGAAGATGAAGGATCTCAACGCCACCACCATCGAGGCCGCCATGAAGATGATCGAAGGCTCGGCCCGCTCGATGGGCCTCGAGGTGAAGGAGTAACGCCCATGACAACCGGAAAACGCACCAAGGCGGTCCGTGAGGGCGTCGACCCCGCGAAGGCCTATTCGCTCTCCGAAGCGGTGAAGATGGTCAAGGAACGCGCCAAGGCGAAGTTCGACGAGACCATCGAGATCGCGATGAACCTCGGCGTCGATCCGACCCACGCGGACCAGATGGTGCGCGGCGTCGTCACGCTGCCGAACGGCTCCGGCCGCACCTTGCGCGTCGGCGTGTTTGCGCGCGGCGCCAAGGCCGAGGAAGCCAAGGCCGCCGGCGCCGACGTGGTCGGCGCGGAGGACCTGGTCGAGAAGGTCAACAAAGGCGAGATCGACTTCGACCGCTGCATCGCTACTCCCGACATGATGCCGCTGGTCGGCCGTCTCGGTAAGGTGCTCGGCCCGCGCGGCATCATGCCGAACCCGAAGGTCGGCACGGTGACGATGGACGTCACCAATGCCGTGAAGGGCGCCAAGGGCGGCTCGGTTGAATTCCGCGTCGAGAAGGCCGGCATCGTTCAGGCGGGCGTCGGCAAGGCGTCGTTCTCGGAAGACAAGCTGGTCGAGAACATCAAGGCGTTCGCCGATGCCGTGCAGAAGGCGAAACCGCCGGGCGCCAAGGGCCACTACATCAACCGGGTCTCGCTGTCCTCGACGATGGGCCCCGGCGTGAAGATCGAAACGGCGTCATTGTTCGGCGCTGCTGGAGCGGGCCACTAGACATTTTTTCTGAGGATTTCGGGCGAAAAAGGCCGAAAAGCCCAAATTTGGGCTTGGCAAAAACGGCTTGAGGCTCTAAATCACCGCCACTGGGGCGTGCTGGCCTTCTCTGTCAGCACGCCTTTGCGCGTCTCAAAAACTGAAGGATCAAAGTCTTATCTCCTTTTGGCCGCCCTCGGGACCGACTGAAAGGAAGGACGGCGATTTCCGAAGTTGTGAGCCGCGGTCAGGCCTCAAAACCTGACCACCTGTCCGAGACTGCCGGTGCCGACGCCGCGAGGCCGACGCTTAATCCTGGAGAGAAACAGGGCCAGCACAGACGGGGATGACGACTGGTATTTGCTCAATCCCTGTTCGGATTGGGTCCTATCGGTTCGAACCTCGGGAGACCCGCGGCGCGCTTTCGCTTCGGGGGGCAGGCTTTCTAAACGTCGTCCTGCCCGGTTCGCGTTTTGAATCTTGCGGGACGGCTGGTGAAACCCGGCGTTCCGTCACGCGGACCGCCAAACAGAAAGAGCTTGCAGTGGATCGAGCGGAAAAAGCGCAAGCCATCACCGAGCTGAACGGGGTGTTCAAGACCTCGAACGTCGTGGTGGTTGCCCATTATTCCGGCCTCACCGTCGCTCAAATGCAAAATCTGCGGAAGCAGATGGGGCAGGCGGGCGCCAAGGTGAAGGTCGCGAAGAACCGTCTCGCCAAGATTGCTCTTGAAGGTACCGACGCGGCTTCCATCGCGCCCCTGTTGAAGGGGCCGACCGTGCTCGCCTATTCCGGCGATCCGGTTGCCGCGCCGAAGGTCGCCATCGACTTCGCCAAGACGAATGAGCAGTTCATCATTCTCGGCGGTTCGATGGGCAAGACCTCGCTCGACCCGAACGCCGTCAAGGCGCTCGCGGCGCTGCCGTCGCTGGATGAATTGCGCGCGAAGCTCGTCGGCCTGCTTGTGGCGCCGGCGACCAAGATCGCTCAGCTCACCAATGCGCCGGCCGCCAAGGTCGCCCGCGTGGTTCAGGCCTACGCTTCCAAGAGCGCTGCGGCGTGATCCCTTTCAACAGTTCGAACCGATAGGACTTGTAAAATGGCTGACTTGCAGAAAATCGTCGATGAGCTTTCAAAGCTGACCGTCCTCGAAGCGGCCGATCTCGCTAAGTTGCTCGAGGAAAAGTGGGGCGTCTCGGCCGCGGCTGCGGTCGCTGTCGCCGCCGGTCCCGGAGGCGGTGGCGCCGCTGCTCCCGCCGAAGAAAAGACCGAATTCACCGTGGTCCTCGCCTCTGCCGGCGAGAAGAAGATCGAGGTGATCAAGGAAGTGCGTGCGCTCACCGGTCTCGGCCTCAAGGAGGCCAAGGATCTGGTCGAAGGCGCGCCGAAGAACGTCAAGGAAGGCGTCAACAAGGAGGAGGCCGACAAGATCAAGGCCACCCTCGAGAAAGTCGGCGCCAAGGTTGAGTTGAAGTAACTCGTACCTAGATAACTGGCATCCCCGGGCGGCGCGCCCGGGGGTTCCAGACGAAAAAGCGGCCCGGGGTTCACCCCGGCAGAGGCGTGAAAAAGAGTGCTGCAGTTCGAGCAAGGCTCTGGTCTTGGCTCGGATCTGACAAATGAACGTGGCAAGCCGGGCGCTTGTCTTAATCCCCCCGATGGATTGCGGGGATTGGGAGAATCGCCGCCGCTGCCAGCGTTCGCATCTATTAGAGAGAGACGAATGGCGCAGACGTTTACCGGTCGCAAGCGCGTAAGAAAGTTTTTCGGAAAAATCGAGGAAGTCGCGGAGATGCCGAACCTCATTGAGGTTCAGAAAGCATCCTACGACCAATTTCTGCTGGTCAAGCCGCCCGAGGGCGGCCGTCCGGACGAGGGTCTGCAGGCGGTGTTCCGCTCGGTGTTCCCGATTTCGGATTTCTCCGGCTCCTCGATGCTGGAATTCGTAAAATACGAATTCGAGCCGCCGAAATATGACGTCGACGAGTGCCGCCAGCGCTGCATGACGTTCGCCGCGCCGCTCAAGGTGACGCTGCGGCTGATCGTGTTCGATATCGACGAAGAGACCGGCGCCAAGTCCGTCAAGGACATCAAGGAGCAGGACGTCTACATGGGCGACATCCCGCTCATGACGAACAACGGCACCTTCATCGTCAACGGCACCGAGCGCGTCATCGTCTCGCAGATGCACCGCTCACCCGGCGTGTTTTTCGATCACGACAAGGGTAAGACGCACTCCTCGGGCAAGCTGCTGTTTGCCGCCCGCATCATTCCGTATCGCGGCTCCTGGCTCGACATCGAGTTCGACGCCAAGGACATCGTGCATGCGCGCATCGACCGCCGCCGCAAAATTCCGGTGACGTCGCTGCTCTACGCGCTCGGGCTCGACGGCGAGCAGATCCTCGAGACGTTCTTCAAGCACGTCAATTACAAGCGCATTAAGGAAGGCGGCTGGCGCGTTCCGTTCGATGCCAATCGTCTCAAGGGCTACAAGGCGATCAACGACCTGATCGATGCCGACACCGGCAAGGTGGTGATCGAGGCGGGCAAGAAGCTCGCCGTGCGCCAGGCGCGCCAGCTCTCCGAGAAGGGCCTCAAGGCCCTGCGCATGACCGACGAGGAGTTGATCGGCCATTACATCGCCGAGGACCTCGTCAACCCGAAGACCGGCGAGATCTACGTCGAGGCCGGCGAAGAGCTCACCGAAAAGAATCTCAAGGTGCTGATCGACGCCGGCTACAAGGAATTGCCGCTGCTCGACATCGATCACGTCAATGTCGGCGCTTACATCCGCAACACGCTGATGGTCGACAAGAACATGACGCGTGAAGACGCGCTGTTCGACATCTATCGCGTGATGCGTCCCGGTGAGCCGCCGACCGTCGACACCGCCGAAGCGATGTTCCGTTCGCTGTTCTTCGACAGCGAGCGCTACGACCTGTCGGCAGTCGGCCGGGTCAAGATGAACATGCGCCTCGACCTCGATGCGCCCGACACGATGCGCGTGCTGCGCAAGGAAGACATCATTGCGGTGATCCGCACCTTGGTGGATCTGCGCGACGGCAAGGGCGAGATCGACGACATCGATCATCTCGGCAACCGCCGGGTCCGCTCGGTCGGCGAGCTGATGGAAAATCAGTATCGCATCGGCCTCTTGCGCATGGAGCGCGCCATTAAGGAGCGTATGTCCTCGGTCGACATCGACACCGTGATGCCGCAGGACCTGATCAACGCCAAGCCGGCGGCTGCCGCGGTGCGCGAGTTCTTCGGCTCGTCGCAGCTCTCGCAGTTCATGGACCAGACCAATCCGCTCTCGGAGATCACGCACAAACGGCGTCTCTCCGCGCTCGGACCGGGCGGTCTGACGCGCGAGCGCGCCGGCTTCGAGGTGCGCGACGTGCACCCGACGCATTACGGCCGCATCTGCCCGATCGAAACGCCGGAAGGCCCGAATATCGGCCTGATCAATTCGCTCGCGACCTACGCGCGCGTCAATAAATACGGCTTCGTCGAGACGCCGTACCGCAAGGTCAAGGACGGCCGCGTCACCGACGAGGTGATCTACCTGTCGGCGATGGAAGAAGGCCGCTATACCGTGGCGCAGGCCAACGCGCAGATGGACCGCCACAACCGGTTCACGGAAGACCTCGTTGTCTGCCGTCACGCCGGCGACGTGCTGCTTTATCCGCGCGACAAGGTCGACTTCATGGACGTGTCGCCGAAGCAGCTCGTTTCGGTGGCCGCGGCGCTCATCCCGTTCCTCGAGAACGACGACGCCAACCGCGCGCTGATGGGCTCGAACATGCAGCGCCAGGCGGTGCCGCTCGTTCGCTCCGAGGCGCCGTTCGTCGGCACCGGCATGGAAGGCGTGGTCGCCCGCGACTCGGGCGCCGCGATCGGCGCGCGCCGCACCGGCGTGGTCGACCAGGTCGACGCCACCCGTATCGTCATCCGCGCCACGGATGAAATGGATCCGGCCAAGCCTGGCGTCGATATCTATCGCTTGATGAAATACCAGCGTTCCAACCAGAACACCTGCATCAACCAGCGTCCGCTGGTGAAGGTAGGCGATCAGGTCAAGAAGGGCGATATCATCGCGGACGGTCCCTCGACCGACCTCGGCGAGCTCGCGCTCGGGCGCAACGTCCTCGTCGCGTTCATGCCGTGGAACGGCTACAACTTCGAGGACTCCATCCTGCTGTCCGAACGCATCGTCAAGGACGACGTCTTCACGTCGATCCACATCGAAGAGTTCGAAGTGATGGCCCGCGACACCAAGCTGGGCCCGGAAGAAATCACCCGCGACATCCCGAACGTCTCGGAAGAGGCGCTCAAGAACCTGGACGAAGCGGGCATCGTCTACATCGGCGCGGAAGTCCACGCCGGCGACATCCTGGTCGGCAAGATCACGCCGAAGGGCGAGAGCCCGATGACGCCGGAAGAAAAGCTGCTGCGCGCCATCTTCGGCGAAAAGGCCTCCGACGTTCGCGACACCTCATTGCGCGTGCCGCCGGGCGTACAGGGCACCGTCGTCGAAGTGCGCGTGTTCAACCGTCACGGCGTCGAAAAGGACGAGCGCGCGCTCGCGATCGAACGCGAGGAGATCGAGCGTCTCGCCAAGGACCGCGACGACGAGCAGGCGATCCTCGACCGTAACGTCTATGGCCGTCTGTCCGAGCTGCTGGAAGGCCGCCAGGGCATTGCGGGGCCGAAGGGCTTCAAGAAGGACTCAAAGATCACCAGGGCGATACTGGAAGAGTATCCGCGCTCGCAATGGTGGTTGTTCGCCTCGCCCAACGACAAGCTGATGAGCGAGATCGAGGCGATCCGCAAGCAATACGACGAGTCGAAGAAGCTGCTCGAGCAGCGCTTCCTCGACAAGGTCGAGAAGCTGCAGCGCGGCGACGAATTGCCGCCCGGCGTGATGAAGATGGTCAAGGTCTTCGTCGCGGTGAAGCGCAAGATCCAGCCGGGCGACAAGATGGCGGGTCGCCACGGCAACAAGGGCGTGGTGTCGAAGATCGTGCCGGCGGAAGACATGCCGTTCATGGCCGACGGCACCCCGGTCGACGTCGTGCTCAATCCGCTCGGCGTGCCTTCGCGCATGAATGTCGGGCAGATTCTGGAGACGCATCTCGGTTGGGCTTGCGCCGGCCTCGGTCTCAAGATCGGGCAGGCGGTCGATGTCTTCAATCAGAAGCACGACTCCAAGCCGCTCAAGGACATGCTGCGCAAGGTCTACGGCGAGGACGAGACCATCAAGAGTCTCGACGACGCGCAGCTGGTCGAGCTCGGCGGCAATCTGCGCCACGGCGTGCCGATTGCGACGCCGGTGTTCGACGGCGCCAAGGAAGCCGACATCGAGAAGATGCTCGATCTCGCCGGCCTCAGTCACTCCGGCCAGTCGACCGTCTATGACGGGCGCACTGGCGAGCCGTTCGATCGGCAGGTGACGGTCGGCTACATTTACATCCTCAAGCTGCATCATCTGGTGGACGACAAGATCCACGCCCGCTCGATCGGCCCGTACTCGCTGGTCACCCAGCAGCCGCTCGGCGGCAAGGCGCAGTTCGGCGGACAGCGGTTCGGCGAAATGGAGGTGTGGGCGCTCGAGGCTTACGGCGCGGCCTACACCTTGCAGGAGATGTTGACCGTGAAGTCGGACGACGTCGCCGGCCGCACCAAGGTCTACGAGGCGATCGTGCGCGGCGACGACACGTTCGAAGCCGGCATCCCGGAATCGTTTAACGTCCTGGTCAAGGAAATGCGCTCGCTTGGCCTCAACGTCGACTTGCACAATTCCAAGCAGGGTAAGGGCGGCGAGACGGCGGAAGCCGCGGAATAATCTTCAGGCGGAGCGGGTGAAAGCCCGCTCCGCGGTTTCACAGGTTTAACGACAGGTGGGGGATTTGGCGGTCCCCCGGTCGAGGAGAAGACGATGAATCAAGAAATGATGAATCTTTTCAGCCCGCAGGTTCCGGCGCAGGTCTTTGACCAAATCCGGATTTCGATCGCGAGCCCGGAAAAGATTCTGTCGTGGTCGTACGGCGAGATCAAGAAGCCGGAGACGATCAACTACCGCACCTTCAAGCCCGAGCGCGACGGCCTGTTCTGCGCGCGCATCTTCGGGCCGATCAAGGATTACGAGTGCTTGTGCGGCAAGTACAAGCGCATGAAGTACAAGGGCATCATCTGCGAGAAGTGCTCGGTCGAGGTGACGCTAAGCCGCGTGCGGCGCGAGCGCATGGGCCATATCGAGCTCGCGGCGCCGGTCGCGCACATCTGGTTCCTGAAGTCGCTGCCGAGCCGCATCGGTTTGCTGCTCGACATGACGCTGAAGGATCTCGAGCGCATCCTCTATTTCGAATATTACGTCGTGCTTGAGCCGGGCCTGACCCCGCTTAAGGACCGTCAGTTGCTGTCCGAAGACGAGTATCTCAAGGCGCAGGAAGAATTCGGCGCCGACAGCTTCACCGCCACCATCGGTGCGGAAGCGATCCGCGAGATGCTCAAGGGCATCGATCTCCAGAAGATGCAGGCGGAATTGCGCGCCGAAGTCGCCGAGACCGAGAGCGACATCAAGAAGAAAAAGATCGCCAAGCGGCTCAAGCTGATCGAGGCGTTCCTCGCCTCCGGCAACAAGCCGGAGTGGATGATTCTGACGCAGGTGCCGGTCATTCCGCCCGATCTGCGCCCGCTCGTCCCGCTCGACGGCGGCCGTTTCGCCACCTCGGACCTCAACGACCTTTACCGCCGCGTCATCAACCGCAACAACCGCCTCAAGCGGCTAATCGAGCTGCGCGCACCCGACATCATCATCCGCAACGAGAAGCGCATGCTTCAGGAAGCGGTCGATGCGCTGTTCGACAACGGCCGCCGCGGCCGCGTCATCACCGGCGCCAACAAGCGCCCGCTGAAGTCGCTCGCCGACATGCTCAAGGGCAAGCAGGGCCGGTTCCGCCAGAACCTGCTCGGCAAGCGCGTCGACTACTCCGGCCGTTCGGTGATCGTGGTCGGGCCCGAGCTCAAGCTGCACCAGTGCGGCCTGCCGAAGAAGATGGCGCTCGAACTGTTCAAGCCGTTCATCTACTCGCGGCTCGACGCCAAGGGCCTCTCCACCACGGTGAAGCAGGCCAAGAAGCTGGTCGAAAAGGAAAAGCCGGAAGTCTGGGACATCCTCGATGAGGTGATCCGCGAGCATCCGGTGCTGTTGAACCGCGCGCCGACGCTGCATCGGCTCGGCATCCAGGCCTTCGAGCCGGTGCTGATCGAAGGCAAGGCGATCCAGCTTCATCCGCTGGTGTGCGCCGCGTTCAACGCCGACTTCGACGGCGACCAGATGGCCGTGCACGTTCCGCTGTCGCTCGAAGCGCAGCTCGAAGCGCGCGTCCTGATGATGTCGACCAACAACATCCTGCATCCCGCCAACGGCTCGCCGATCATCGTGCCGTCGCAGGACATCGTGCTCGGCCTCTACTACCTGTCGCTGCTGCGCGAGAACGCGCCGCTCAAGGGCAGCGAGACGGCGAAGCTCAAGGGCTTCGGCAACATGGCCGAGATCGAGCACGCGCTGAACGAGAAGGTCGTCGACCTGCACACCAAGATCCGCTACCGCTGGGACGGCCTCGACGAGAAGAGCAAGCCGGTCCAGAAGTGGTACGAGACCACGCCCGGCCGCGTCATTCTCGGCAACGTGCTGCCGAAGAACGCCAAGACGCCGTTCGACGTCGTCAACAAGCTGATGACCAAGCGCGAAATCTCGTCGATGATCGATCAGGTCTACCGCCACTGCGGGCAGAAGGAGACCGTGATCTTCTGCGACCGCATCATGTCGCTCGGCTTCTATCACGCGTTCAAGGCCGGCATTTCGTTCGGCAAGGACGACATGGTGGTGCCGGACACCAAGTGGCAGATCGTCGAGCGCACCCGCGACCAGGCCAAGGAGTTCGAGCAGCAATACAATGACGGCCTGATCACCCAGGGCGAGAAGTACAACAAGGTGGTCGACGCCTGGTCGAAGTGCACCGAGGCGATCGCCGACGCGATGATGCACGAGATCTCGTCCGTCAAGAAAGACAAGGACGGCCGCGATTCCCAGGTCAACTCGATCTACATGATGGCGCACTCCGGCGCGCGCGGCTCGCCCGCGCAGATGCGCCAGCTTGCCGGCATGCGCGGCCTGATGGCGAAGCCGTCGGGCGAGATCATCGAGAGCCCGATCATTTCGAACTTCAAGGAAGGCCTCTCGGTGCTCGAGTACTTCAACTCGACCCACGGCGCCCGCAAGGGTCTCGCCGATACCGCGTTGAAGACCGCGAACTCCGGCTACCTGACGCGCCGTCTGGTCGACGTGGCGCAGGATTGTATCATCACGACCGAAGATTGCGGCACTAAGCGCGGCATCAAGGTTCGCGCGATCATCGACGCGGGGACCGTGGTGGCGTCGCTGGCGATCCGCATCCTCGGCCGCACCACGGCGGAGGACGTCAAGGATCCGGCGACCAACAAGACCGTGGTCAAGCGCGGCACCTTGCTGGGCGAGCCGGAAGTCGAGGCGATCACCAATGCGGGCGTGCAGGAATTGCGCATCCGTTCGGTGCTGACCTGCGAACTGACCAACGGCGTATGCGGCGCCTGCTACGGGCGCGATCTTGCCCGCGGCACTCCGGTCAACATGGGCGAGGCGGTCGGCGTGATCGCGGCGCAGTCGATCGGCGAGCCGGGCACCCAGCTCACCATGCGCACGTTCCACATCGGCGGCGCGGCGCAGATCTCCGAGCAGTCCTTCATCGAGTCGAATTTCGACGGCAAGGTGAAGTTCAAGGGCAAGAACATAGCCACCAATTCCGACGGCGAAACCGTCGCGATGGTGCGCAACATGGTGGTCGCCGTCATCGATCCGGACGGCACCGAGCGCGCGCATCACCGCATCCCGTACGGCGCGCGCATGAAGATCTCGGATGGCGACAAGGTCAAACGCGGCCAGCGCATCGCCGAGTGGGATCCCTATACCCGGCCGATCCTCACCGAAGTCGAGGGCTCGATCGGATTCGAGGATCTCGTCGACGGGCTGTCGATGTCGGAAGCGCTCGACGAGTCGACCGGCATCGCCAAGCGCGTTGTCGTCGACTGGCGCACCGGCTCGTCACGCAACCAGCAGGACCTGCGACCGGCGATCATCATCAAGCAGGCGGGCAAAGACGGCAAGATCCTCAAGCTCGCCCGTGGCGGCGAGGCTCGTTACCTGCTGTCAGTCGACGCGATCATCTCGGTCGACCCGGGCACCAAGGTGAAGGCCGGCGACGTGATCGCCCGTATCTCCACCGAAGGCGCCAAGACGCGCGACATCACCGGCGGTCTGCCGCGGGTGGCGGAGCTGTTCGAGGCGCGGCGTCCGAAGGAATCGGCGGTGATCGCCGAGATCGGCGGCACCGTGCGGTTCGGCAAGGACTACAAGAACAAGCGCCGCATTACGATCGAGCCGTCCGGCAAGAATGACGAGCCCAAGGAATATCTCGTTCCCAAGGGCAAGCACATCCATCTGCAGGATGGCGACGTCATCGAGAAGGGCGATTACATCGTCGACGGCAATCCGGCGCCGCACGACATCCTGGCGATTAAGGGCGTCGAGGAGCTTGCTGCTTACCTCGTCAACGAGATCCAGGAAGTCTACCGGCTGCAGGGCGTGTCGATTAACGACAAGCACATCGAGGTGATCGTTCGCCAGATGCTGCAGAAGGTCGAGATCGACAATCCGGGCGAGACCGAACTGCTGCAAGGCGAGCAGCTTGACAAGATCGAACTCGACGAGATCAACGCGCGCATCGAGGCGGACGGCAAGAAGCCGGCGACGGGTCATCCCGTGCTGCTCGGCATCACCAAGGCCTCGCTGCAGACCCGCTCGTTTATCTCGGCGGCGTCGTTCCAGGAGACCACGCGCGTCCTCACCGAAGCCGCCGTCAACGGCAAGGTGGATACGCTCGACGGCCTCAAGGAAAACGTCATTGTCGGCCGCCTGATCCCGGCCGGCACCGGCGCCACGATGAGCCAGTTGCGCGAGGTCGCGACCAAGCGCGATGCCCTCATCCTCGAGGAACGCGAGAAGGACGCTGCCAAGGCGGCGGCTGCTCAGCAGGCGGCCGAGGCTCCGGCTCTGCCGGCGGCCGAGTAGTCTTTCTCGTCGCCGAACATGGATTGGGCCGCCTTCGGGCGGCCCTTTTCGTTGCCGCAAAAAGGGCAAAAAGCCTCGATTTTTCCGGCACTTTCGCGCTTGACACCCACCGCTGCCGCCGATACATACCCCACACTTTACGGCAGGCGGTGAGCTTCGCTTGTTCGGAACGGCCGCCGGGTAACTCGCTGATTAACCTCACGATTACCCGCGCAACCTGCCTCGAAGAATGAAGCTCAAACGCTGCCACTGACAGCCACTGTCAGCTTGGAAGTGATGGCTGCGCGGCTTTACCGCCGCGCTGCTGTTCGAACGGAGAGCGCCCCTGCCGCGGTTGGCGGTGGCGCGATTTCGTTTTGCGCGTGGGAAATTCGTCCCATTCGTAGGATGCCGGGCCAAAAGCCCAAACGAAGGTCACGAAGGCAAACGATGCCGACGATCAACCAGTTGATTGCCAAGCCGCGGCAGCCGCTCAAGGCGCGCAACACCGCGCCGGCGCTGCAAAATTCGCCACAGAAGCGCGGCGTCTGCACGCGCGTCTACACCACGACCCCGAAGAAGCCGAACTCGGCGCTGCGCAAGGTCGCCAAGGTTCGCCTGACCAACGGCTTCGAGGTGATCGGTTACATCCCGGGCGAGGGCCATAACCTGCAAGAGCATTCCGTGGTGATGATCCGCGGTGGCCGCGTCAAGGACCTGCCGGGCGTGCGCTACCACATCCTGCGCGGCGTGCTCGACACCCAGGGCGTCAAGAACCGCAAGCAGCGCCGTTCGAAATACGGCGCGAAGCGCCCGAAGTAAGGATCGCCACCCATGTCCCGCCGCCACGCCGCAGAAAAGCGCGAAGTCATCCCCGACCCGAAATTCGGAAACGTCGTCGTCAGCAAATTCATGAATGCCGTCATGCATGACGGCAAGAAGTCGGTCGCCGAAAACATCGTGTACGGCGCGCTCTCGACGATCGAGGGCAAGACCAAGCAGAATCCGATCACGGTTTTCCAGCAAGCCCTCGACAACGTGATGCCTTCGATCGAGGTGCGTTCGCGCCGCGTCGGCGGCGCCACCTACCAGGTGCCGGTCGAAGTGCGCACCTCGCGCCGCCAGGCGCTCGGCATCCGCTGGATTATCGCGGCCGCGCGCGACCGCAACGAAAAGACGATGACGGAGCGGCTCTCGGCCGAGCTACTCGACGCGTCGAACAACAGGGGAAATGCCGTCAAGAAGCGCGAAGACACTCACAAGATGGCGGAAGCCAACCGCGCCTTCTCGCATTACCGCTGGTAAAGGACGAACTGCTCAATGCCCCGCATCCATAAAATCGAGGACTACCGCAACTTCGGCATCATGGCGCACATCGATGCCGGCAAGACGACGACGACCGAGCGGATCCTCTATTACACCGGCAAGAGCCACAAGATCGGCGAGGTGCACGAAGGCGCCGCGACGATGGATTGGATGGAGCAGGAGCAGGAGCGCGGCATCACCATCACGTCGGCCGCGACCACCGCGTTCTGGAAGGACAAGCGCCTCAACATCATCGACACCCCCGGCCACGTCGACTTCACCATCGAGGTCGAGCGTTCGCTGCGCGTGCTCGACGGCGCGGTGTGCGTGCTCGACTCCAACCAGGGCGTCGAGCCGCAGACCGAGACCGTTTGGCGCCAGGGCGACAAGTACAAAGTGCCCCGCATCGTGTTCGCCAACAAAATGGACAAGATCGGCGCGGATTTTTTCAAGTGCCTCGAGGACATTAAGGAGCGCCTCGGCGCCAAGCCGATCGCGATCCAGATTCCGATCGGCGCAGAGCAGCAGTTCAAGGGCCTGATCGATCTGGTGCGCATGAAGGGTATCGTCTGGGACGACGAGTCGCTCGGCGCCAAGTACCAGGACATCGACATCCCGGCCGACATGCTCGATCAGGCCAAGAAATACCGCGAGATGATGGTGGAAGCCGCCGTCGAGCTCGACGATGAAGTGCTCACCGCATTCCTCGACGGCAAGGAGCCGGACGAGGAGACGCTCAAACGGCTGATCCGCAAGGCTGTCATCACCGGCGCGTTCTTTCCTGTGCTGTGCGGCTCGGCGTTCAAGAACAAGGGCGTCCAGCCGTTGCTCGATGCGGTGGTCGACTACCTGCCGTCGCCGCTCGACGTGCCGCCCATTCACGGCATCAATCCCGACAAGAACAACGAAGACGTGGTGCGCGAGCCCAAGGACGACGCGCCGCTCGCGCTGCTCGCCTTCAAGATCATGGACGATCCGTTCGTCGGCACTATCACGTTCTGCCGCATCTATTCCGGCACGCTGGTGTCCGGCACCGGCGTCATCAACTCGACCCGCGAGCGCAAAGAGCGCATCGGCCGAATGTTGCTGATGCATGCCAACAACCGCGAAGACATCAAGGAAGCCTACGCCGGCGACATCGTGGCGCTGGCCGGCCTCAAGGAAGCGCGCACCGGCGACACGTTGTGCGACCCGAAGGCTCCGGTCATCCTCGAGAAGATGGAATTTCCCGAGCCGGTCATCGAGATCGCGATCGAGCCGAAGTCGAAGGCCGACCAGGAAAAGCTCGGCGTCGCGCTCTACAAGCTGGCGGCGGAAGATCCCTCGTTCCGCGTCTCGACCGATCCGGAAAGCGGCCAGACCATCCTTAAGGGGATGGGCGAGCTGCATCTCGACATCAAGGTCGACATCCTCAAGCGCACTTCTAAGGTCGAAGCCAATATCGGCGCGCCGCAGGTGGCGTTCCGCGAGAAGATCACCCAGCGCGCCGAGGTCGACTACACCCACAAGAAGCAGACCGGCGGCTCGGGCCAGTTCGCCCGCGTCAAGATCGTGGTCGAGCCGCTGCCGCCCGGCACCGGCTTCATGTTCGAGAACGACGTAGTCGGCGGCTCGGTGCCGAAGGAATACATCCCCGGCGTCGAGAAGGGCGTCGAATCCGTGCTCGGCGCCGGCGTGGTGGCCGGCTTCCCGGTGCTCGACGTCAAGGTCTCGCTGATCGACGGCGCCTATCACGAGGTCGACTCGTCGGCGCTCGCCTTCGAGATCGCGTCGCGCGCTGCGATGCGCGAGGCGCTGCAAAAGGGCCGCTCAGTGCTGCTCGAGCCGATCATGAAGGTCGAGGCGGTGACGCCGGAAGACTACACCGGCTCCGTCATCGGCGATCTCAATTCACGCCGCGGCCAGATCATGGGCCAGGACACCCGCGGCAACGCCAACGTGATCAACGCGATGGTGCCGCTGATGAACATGTTCGGGTACGTCAACACCCTGCGATCGATGAGCCAGGGCCGCGCCACCTTCACGATGCAATTCGACCACTACGCGGAAGCGCCATCCAACGTTTCCGCCGAGGTGCAGAAGAAATTCGCCTAAATCCGGTCCGGTCGAGGACCATGAACGACATGAGAGTTTGAACGGAGAGGTTCGATGGCAAAAGAAAAATTTAACCGCAACAAGCCGCACTGCAATATCGGCACGATCGGTCACGTCGACCACGGCAAGACGTCGCTGACGGCGGCGATCACCAAGGTGCTGGCCGAGACGGGCAAGGCGAAATACACCGCCTATGACCAGATCGACAAGGCGCCGGAAGAGAAAGCGCGCGGCATCACGATTTCGACCGCGCACGTCGAATACGAGACCGACAAGCGTCACTACGCCCACGTCGACTGCCCCGGCCACGCCGATTATGTGAAGAACATGATCACCGGCGCCGCGCAGATGGACGGCGCGATCCTGGTGGTGTCGGCTGCCGACGGCCCGATGCCGCAGACCCGCGAGCACATCCTGCTCGCCCGCCAGGTCGGCGTGCCGGCGCTGGTCGTGTTCATGAACAAGGTCGACATGGTCGACGACCCGGAACTGCTCGAGCTGGTCGAGCTCGAAGTCCGCGAACTGCTCTCGAAGTACAACTTCCCGGGCGACAAAATCCCGATCGTCAAGGGCTCGGCGCTGATGGCGCTCGAGGACAAGGACCCGAAGCTCGGTCATGACGCCATTCTCGAGCTGATGAAGGCAGTCGACGACTACATCCCGCAGCCGGAACGCCCGATCGATCAGCCGTTCCTGATGCCGGTCGAAGACGTGTTCTCGATCTCGGGCCGCGGCACGGTGTGCACTGGTCGCGTCGAGCGCGGTATCGTCAAGGTCGGCGAGGAAGTCGAGATCGTCGGCATCCGCCCGACGCAGAAGACCGTCGTCACCGGCGTCGAAATGTTCCGCAAGCTGCTCGATCAGGGCCAGGCCGGCGACAATATCGGCGCGCTGTTGCGCGGCACCAAGCGCGAGGAAGTCGAGCGCGGTCAGGTGCTCTGCAAGCCGGGCTCGGTCAAGCCGCACACCAAGTTCAAGGCCGAGGCCTACATCCTCACCAAGGAAGAGGGTGGCCGCCATACGCCGTTCTTCACCAACTATCGTCCGCAGTTCTACTTCCGCACCACCGACGTGACCGGCATCGTGCATCTGCCGCAGGGCACCGAGATGGTGATGCCGGGCGACAACGTGGCGATGGAAGTGCACCTGATCGTGCCGATCGCCATGGAAGAGAAACTGCGCTTCGCCATTCGCGAAGGCGGCCGCACCGTCGGCGCCGGAGTGGTGGCGAGCATCATCGAGTAATTGCAACGACGAATGGCCGGGCGATCCCGGCCATTCGCATCTAACGAACGCACGGACGTGGGTGCCCGGAGGCCGGGCATGCCGAACGAAGAGAAAAGAAGATGAACGGCCAGAATATCCGGATCCGGCTCAAGGCATTCGATCACCGCATCCTCGATGCGTCGACGCGCGAGATCGTCAACACGGCCAAGCGCACCGGCGCCCAGGTCCGTGGCCCGATACCGCTGCCGACCCATATCGAGAAGTTCACGGTGAACCGCTCGCCCCACGTCGACAAAAAGAGCCGCGAGCAATTCGAGATGCGCACCCACAAGCGCCTGCTCGATATCGTCGACCCGACGCCGCAGACCGTGGACGCGCTGATGAAGCTCGACCTCGCCGCCGGCGTCGACGTCGAGATCAAGTTGTAAGGTGACGGCAATGCGTTCTGGAGTGATCGCGCAAAAGGTCGGCATGACGCGGGTGTTCACCGACGGCGGTGAGCATGTGCCCGTCACCGTGCTGCGCCTCGGCAACTGCCAGGTGCTCAGCCACCGCACCAAGGACAAGAACGGCTACGTCGCGCTGCAGCTCGGCGCCGGCAGCCGCCGCGCCAACAATATGAGCAAGGCCGCGCGCGGCACCTTCGCCAAGGCGAAGATCGAGCCCAAGCGCAAGCTCGCTGAATTCCGCGTCACCGACGACGCGCTCATTCCGGTCGGCGCGGCGATCACCGCGGACCATTTCGTCGTCGGCCAGTTCGTCGACGTCACCGGCACCTCGATCGGCAAGGGCTTTGCCGGCGGCATGAAGCGCTGGAATTTCGGCGGCCTGCGCGCCTCGCACGGCGTCTCGGTGTCGCACCGCTCGATCGGTTCGACCGGCGGCCGCCAGGATCCCGGCAAGACATTCAAGAACAAGAAGATGCCCGGCCACATGGGCGCCGAGCGCGTCACCACGCTCAACCTCAAGGTCGTCCAGGTCGACGTCGAGCGCGGCCTGCTCCTGGTCGAGGGCGCCGTTCCCGGCGCCAAGAGCGGCTGGATCATGGTGCGCGACGCCGTGAAGAAGAAGCTGCCGAAGGAAGCGCCGAAGCCCGGCAAGTTCCGCGTGGCAGAAGAAGCCGCGGCGGAAACTAAAGCCGAAGCGAAATCGGACACCAAGCCGGAAGCCAAATCGGAAGCCAGGCCGGAAGCCAAGTCGGACAACAAGTCGGCGGAGCAGGCAGCCGAGCAGGCCGCGAAGGCCGCCGAGCAAACCGCCAAAGCCGCCGATCAGGCTGCCAAGGCCGCCGAGAAAGCCGCGGAAGCCGCCGACAAGGCCAAGGCCGCCGCCAAAGACAATAAGAAGGAGGGTGCGTGATGGAGCTCAAGGTCATCGCCCTCGACGGCAAGGAATCCGGCAAGGCGACGTTGTCGCCGGAGATTTTCGGTCTCGAGCCGCGCAAGGATCTGCTGCAGCGCTGCGTCAACTGGCAGCTCGCCAAGCGCCAGCGCGGCACCCACAAGGCCAAGGATCGCAGCGAGATCTGGCGTACCGGCAAGAAGATGTACGCGCAGAAGGGCACCGGTGGCGCCCGCCACGGCTCGGCCCGCGTTCCGCAATTCCGGGGCGGCGGCCGCGCGTTCGGCCCGATCGTGCGCAGCCATGCCCATGACCTGCCGAAGAAGGTGCGCGCGCTCGCGCTGCGTCACGCGCTGTCGTCGAAGGCCAAGGACGGCGCCATCGTGCTGGTCGACAAGGCCCACGTGAAGGATGCCAAGACCAAGGCGCTCGCCGCGCAATTCGGCAAGCTCGGCTGGTCGAACGCTTTGATCATCGACGGCGCGGAGGTCGAGGCGAATTTCCGCAACGCCGCGCGCAACATTCCGAACATCGACGTGCTGCCGGTTCAGGGCATCAACGTCTACGACATCCTGCGCCGCAAGACCTTGGTGCTGACCAAGGCGGCGCTCGACGCATTGGAGGCGCGATTCAAATGAGCACCACCGATCCGCGCCATTACGACGTGATCCTGTCGCCGGTGATCACCGAAAAGGCGACCATCGCCTCCGAGCACAACAAGGTCGTGTTCAAGGTTGCGCCGCATGCGACCAAGCCGCAGATCAAGGAAGCGGTCGAGAAGCTGTTCGACGTCAAGGTCAAGTCGGTCAACACGCTCGTTCGCCAGGGCAAGATCAAGATGTTCAAGGGCCGTCCGGGCCAGCGCTCGGACTCAAAGCGCGCGATCGTGACCCTCGAAGAGGGCCACAAGATCGACGTGACCACGGGCCTTTAGGGAAACGGCGTCATGGCACTCAAGACATACAATCCGACCACGCCGAGCCAGCGTCAGCTCGTCACCGTCGACCGTTCGACGCTCTACAAGGGCAAGCCGGTCAAGGCGCTGACCGAGGGCAAGCACTCGACCGGCGGCCGCAACAATAACGGCCACATCACCTCGCGTTTCCGCGGCGGCGGCCACAAGCGGGCCTACAGCCTGGTCGACTTCCGCCGCACCAAGAAGGACATGCCGGCGACCGTCGAGCGGCTGGAATACGATCCGAACCGCACCGGCTTCATCGCGCTGATCAAGTACCAGGACGGCGAGCTCGCTTATATCCTCGCGCCGCAGCGCCTCGGCCCCGGCGACAGCGTGATCGCCGCCGAATATGCCGACGTCAAGCCGGGCAATGCGATGCCGATCGCCAACATTCCGGTCGGCACCATCGTGCACAATGTCGAGATCAAGATCGGCAAAGGCGGCCAGATCGCGCGCTCGGCCGGCAGCTACGCCCAGATCGTCGGCCGCGACGGCGACATGGTCATTCTGCGCCTCAACTCGACCGAGCAGCGCCTGGTTAACGGCCGCTGCATGGCGACGATCGGCGCGGTGTCGAACCCAGACAACATGAACATCACGATCGGCAAGGCCGGCCGCCAGCGCTGGAAGGGCCGCATGCCGCACAACCGCGGCATCACCATGAACCCGGTCGATCACCCGCACGGCGGGCGCACCAAGGGCGGCATCCACTGGGTGACGCCGTGGGGCTTCCCGACCAAGGGCAAGAAGACCCGCAAGAACAAGCGCACCGAGAAATTCATCGTGGCAAGCCGCCACGACCGCAAGAAGAAGCAGCAGTAGGAACGAGAGAGATGACCCGTTCGGTTTGGAAAGGCCCTTTTGTCGACGGCTATCTGCTGAAGAAAGCGGAAGCCTCGCGCGCGTCGGGCCGCCACGAGATGATCAAAATCTGGAGCCGGCGCTCGACCATTCTGCCGCAGTTCGTCGGCTTGAATTTCGGCGTCTACAACGGCCAGAAGCACATTCCGGTGATGGTGACCGAGGAGATGGTCGGTCACAAGTTCGGCGAGTTCTCGCCGACCCGGATGTTCTACGGCCATTCATCGGACCGCAAGGCCAAGCGCACGGCTGGCGCGCCGCCGGCCCCTGGCGCCGCGGCGCCGGCAGCCGCACCGGCAGCGAGCTAAGAGGCAGGTATCATGGGCAAGAGCGCACGCGCGCGTGACCTCGGCGATAACGAGGCAAAGGCGGTGATCCGGGTGATGCGGGTTTCCCCGCAGAAGCTCAATCTCGTCGCGCAGCTCATTCGCGGCAAGAAGGTCGCGAGCGCGCTCGCCGATCTGGAATTTTCGCGCAAGCGCATCGCCACGGATGTGCGCAAGTGCCTCGAATCTGCGATCGCCAACGCCGAGAACAACCACGACCTCGACGTCGACGAGCTCGTCGTCGCCGAGGCGCATGTCGGCAAGTCGATCGTCATCAAGCGTTTCGCCGCCCGCGGCCGTGGCCGCATGGGCCGTATTTTGAAGCCGTTCTCGCACCTGACCATCGTCGTTCGTCAGGTCGAGGCCGAGGCTTAGGAGTCGTCATGGGTCAAAAGATCAATCCGATCGGGCTGCGTCTCGGGATCAACCGAACCTGGGACTCGCGCTGGTATTCGGGCAAGAAGGAATATGGCGACCTGCTGCACGAGGACATCAAGATTCGCGCCGAGCTGATGAAGCAGCTCAAGCAGGCGGCGGTGTCCAAGATCATCATCGAGCGCCCGCACAAGAAGTGCCGCGTGACGATCCACTCCGCGCGTCCCGGCGTCGTGATCGGCAAGAAGGGCGCCGACATCGAGAAATTGCGCAAGGCGGTCGCCAAGATGACCGACAGCGATGTCGTCATCAACATCGTCGAAATCCGCAAGCCCGAGCTCGACGCGCAGCTGGTCGCCGAATCGATCTCGCAGCAGCTTGAGCGCCGCGTCGCGTTCCGCCGCGCCATGAAGCGCGCCGTTCAGTCGGCGATGCGGCTCGGCGCCGAAGGCATCCGTATCAACTGCTCCGGCCGCCTCGGCGGCGCGGAAATCGCGCGCATGGAGTGGTACCGCGAAGGCCGCGTGCCGCTGCACACCTTGCGCGCCGACGTCGATTACGGCGTTTCCACCGCTTTCACCACCTACGGCACCTGCGGCGTCAAGGTCTGGATCTTCAAGGGCGAGATCCTCGAGCACGACCCGATGGCGCAGGACAAGAAGCTGGCCGAAGGCGACCAGGGCCGCCCGCGCCGCGACGCGGCCTAAGCGCGCAATCGCGCCAGAAAGAATGAAGAGTTAAGTCATGCTGCAACCAAAGCGCTCAAAGTTCCGCAAGCAGTTCAAGGGCCGCATCCATGGCGTTGCGACCTCGGGCGCGACGTTGGCGTTCGGCCAATACGGCCTCAAGGCGACCGAGCCGGAGCGCGTCACCGCGCGTCAGATCGAAGCCGCGCGCCGCGCGTTGACGCGCTTCATGAAGCGCGCCGGCCGCGTCTGGATCCGCGTCTATCCGGACGTGCCGGTGTCGAAGAAGCCGATCGAAGTGCGCATGGGCAAAGGCAAGGGCACGCCGGAAATCTGGGTGTGCCGGGTCAAGCCGGGCCGCATCCTGTTCGAAGTCGACGGCATCCCGGTCGAGGTCGCCAAGGAGGCGCTCGGTCTGGCCGCCGCCAAGCTTCCCGTCAAAACCCGTTTCATCGAACGTATCGCCGAGTAATGCTCATGAAAGTCGCAGACGTCAGAGCGATGACGCTCGATCAGCTCGATGAGGAAGTCCTCAAGTTGAAGAAAGAGCAGTTCAACCTGCGCTTTCAGCGCGCCACCGGCCAGCTCGAGAACACCTCGCGCGTGCGGGTGATCCGCCGTGACATCGCCCGCATGAAAACGGTCGCCGCGCAAAAGCGCGTGGGCAACGAGTCGGCGGTGACGGCCGCGCCGGCGCCGAAAGCGCCCAAGGCAGCCAAGCCGAAAGCCGACAAGCCGACAGCCGAAGCGAAATCGAAGAAGCCGCAGTCCGCGAAGAGCCGCAAGTCGAGTGAGAAAAAGGCCGGCGCGAAGAAGACTGCCGCGGCGAAAGCGAAAGAGTAAGGGGTAAGAGATGCCGAAACGCACCCTCCAGGGCGTCGTGGTCAGCGACAAGCAGGACAAGACCGTCGTCGTGCGCGTGGAGCGGCGGTTCGCCCATCCCGTGATGAAGAAGGTCGTGCGCCGCTCAAAGAAGTATCACGCGCATGACGAGACCAACGAATTCAAGACCGGCGACATCGTGTGGATCGAGGAGCGCCGGCCGATCTCCAAGCTCAAGCGCTGGGCCGTGACCCGGGGCGAAAAGAAAAAACAAGCGCAGTAAATCGACTGCGGCTTTAAACAAAGACGAGAAGCGCCAATGATTCAAATGCAGACCAACCTCGATGTGGCGGACAATTCCGGCGCGCGCCGCGTCATGTGCATCAAGGTGCTGGGCGGCTCGAAGCGCAAATACGCCACGATCGGCGACGTCATCGTCGTCTCGGTCAAGGAGGCGATTCCGCGCGGCCGCGTCAAGAAGGGCGAAGTGATGAAGGCCGTGGTGGTGCGCATCCGCAAGGACATCAAGCGCCCGGACGGCTCGGTGATCCGGTTCGACCGCAACGCGGCCGTACTGATCACGCCGCAGATGGAGCCGGTTGGCACCCGCATCTTCGGGCCGGTGCCGCGCGAACTGCGCGCCAAGAACCACATGAAGATCATCTCGCTGGCGCCGGAGGTGCTGTAATGGCCGCGAAGATCCGCAAAGGCGACAAGGTCGTCGTGTTGACCGGCCGCGACAAGGGCCGCAGCGGCGAAGTCGTCGAAGTTCATCCCGCCGACGGCCGCGCCATCGTGCGCGGCGTTGCGATGGTCAAGCGCCACCAGCGCCAGACCCCGCAGCAGGAAGGTGGCATCATTTCCAAGGAAGGCACCGTTCACCTGTCCAACCTGGCGCTCGCCGATCCGAAGGACGGCAAGCCCACGCGGGTGGGCTTCAAGTTCGTGGGCGAGGGCGAAGCGCGCCGCAAGGTTCGCGTCGCCAAGCGCTCGGGAGTCGAGATCGATGGCTGATACAGACCAAACCCTGAAGGCCAAGGCGGAAGCCAAGGCCGAAAAGAAGGCGCAGGCCCAGGCGCACGCCAAGGCGAAAGCCGACGCGCCGAAGGAAAAGAAGCCGCGCGTCAAGTCGGATTACAAGCCGCGGCTGCGCGATCATTTCGAGAGCGTGATCCGGCCCGAATTGACCAAGCAGTTCGGCTACACGAACCGCATGCAAGTGCCCTCGATCACCAAGATCGTGCTCAACATGGGCATCGGCGAAGCCGTCGCCGACCGCAAGAAGGCCGACAACGCCGCCGCCGACCTGTCGATGATCGCCGGCCAGAAGGCCGTCATCACCAAGTCGCGCAAGTCGATCGCGACCTACAAGCTGCGCGACGGCCAGGCGATCGGCGCCAAGGTCACCTTGCGCAAGGCGCGCATGTACGACTTCCTCGACCGGCTGGTGAACATCGCGCTGCCGCGCGTGCGCGACTTCCGCGGCCTCAACCCGAAGAGCTTCGACGGCCGCGGCAATTACTCGCTCGGCATCAAGGAGCACATCATTTTCCCGGAAATCGACTTCGACAAGGTGTCGGACGTCTGGGGTCTCGACGTCACCGTCTGCACCAACGCGCGCAACGACGACGAAGCGCGCGCGCTGCTCACCGCTTTCAACTTCCCGTTCCGGCAGTGAGGGACTGTGGTCCTTCAAACGCGGAAACCCAGGAGTAAACATGGCTAAGAAGAGTTCGATAGAAAAGAACAATAGGCGCAAGCGCATGGCCAAGAAGTTTTCCGGCCGCCGCTCGCGTCTGAAAAAGATCGCGATGGACAAGAAGCTTCCGATGGAGGAGCGCTTCGCGGCGACGCTCAAGCTCGCCGAGCTGCCGCGCAATTCCGCGCCGAACCGTTATCGCAACCGCTGCGAGATCACCGGCCGGCCGCGTGCCTTCAACCGCAAGCAGCGTGTCAGCCGCATCGCGTTGCGCGACCTCGGCAACAAGGGCCTGATTCCCGGCCTCGTGAAATCGAGCTGGTGAGGAGGGTCGCATGGCTGTGAACGATCCGATCGGCGACATGATTGCCCGCATCCGCAACGCGCAGATGCGCAACAAGTCCAAGGTCAATATGCCGGGCTCGAAGCTGCGCGAGCGCGTGCTCGAAGTGCTCAAGAGCGAGGGCTATATCCGCGGTTACGCCTCTGTGGCGCATGCGTCAGGGCGTAACGAGCTTGAGATCGAGCTGAAATATTACGACGGCGCACCGGTCATCCGCGAGATCGAACGGGTTTCGAAGCCCGGCCGCCGCGTCTACGCCTCGGTCAAGGCACTGCCGCGCATCAATAACGGGCTCGGCATCTCGATCCTGTCGACGCCGAAGGGCGTGATGGCCGACCACGACGCCCGCGACGCTAATGTCGGCGGCGAAATCATCTGCACGGTGTTCTGATGTCGCGCATCGGCAAAAAACCAGTAGCGGTCCCGACCGGCGTCACCGCCAACGTCGAAGGCCAGACCGTGAAGGTCAAGGGTCCGAAGGGCGCGCTGTCGCTCGTTCTGTCCGACGACGTCACGGTCAAGATGGACAAGGGCACGATCTCGCTCGATCCGCGCAACGAGACCAAGCGCGCGCGCTCGCAATGGGGCACCTCGCGCACTCTGGTCGCCAACCTGATGACCGGCGTCACCAAGGGTTTCGAGGAAAACCTCGAGATCACCGGCGTCGGTTACCGCGCCGCCGTGCAGGGCAAGTCGCTGAACCTTCAGCTCGGCTTCTCGCACGACGTCAATTACGCGATCCCGGAAGGCATCACGATCGCGACGCCGAAGCCGACCGAGATCAAGATCACGGGCTCGGACAAGCAGAAGGTCGGCCAGGTCGCCGCCGAGATTCGCGGCTTCCGCCCGCCGGAGCCGTACAAGGGCAAGGGCGTGAAATACGCCGGTGAGTACATCTTCCGCAAGGAAGGCAAGAAGAAGTAACGGAGCGCGCATGTCGAAACTCAAGATCCGCACTGCGCGGCGCACCAAGAGCGTCCGCCACCGTACTCGTGTCGCCGCCTATGGCCGCGCGCGTCTCTCGGTATTCCGTTCCTCGAAGCACATCTACGCGCAGGTGATCGACGACCAGAAGGGGCGGACTCTGGCCGCCGCGTCCTCGCTCGACGCGTCGTTTCGCGAGGGCAAGGCCAAGGCCAAGGCCAAGGGCACCGACATCAACGCCGCCAAGGTGGTCGGCAAGCTGCTGGCCGAGCGTGCGCTGCAAAAGGGCATCAAGGACGTCGTGTTCGACCGCGGCGGTTATCGTTATCACGGCCGCGTCAAAGCGCTGGCCGATTCCGCCCGTGAGGGCGGTCTCAACTTTTAGGCAAACGCGCATGATCCCGAAAAGTGGAAACCGGTTTTCGGACAAGATCATGCGCAAAGGGATGGATTGAAGATGGCACGTGAACCCCGGCGAGATCGGCAAGGCGGCGGCAAGCGGGACGACCGCGAGCGCGACAGCGAGTTCATCGACAAGCTCGTCCACATCAACCGCGTCGCCAAGGTGGTGAAGGGCGGCAAAAGGTTCGGCTTTGCCGCGCTCGTCATCGTCGGCGATCAGAAGGGCCGTGCCGGCTTCGGCCACGGCAAGGCGCGCGAGGTGCCGGAGGCGATCCGCAAGGCGACCGAGGCGGCCAAGCGCGGCCTGACCCGCGTCGCGCTGCGCGAGGGCCGCACGCTGCATCACGACGTGTTCGGCCGCCACGGCGCCGGCAAGGTGTTCCTGCGCGCGGCGCCTCCCGGCACCGGCATCATTGCCGGCGGCCCGATGCGCGCGGTGTTCGAGACGCTCGGTATGCAGGACGTCGTCGCCAAGTCGATCGGCTCGTCCAACCCCTACAACATGGTGCGCGCGACGTTCGACGCGCTGAAACACCAGGATTCGCCGCGCTCGGTCGCGGCGCGCCGCAACATCAAGGTGTCCACTTTGCAGAGCCGTCGCCGCGACGGCGATGCCGAGCAGGTCGCCGAGTAAGCGAGACGAACATGGCGAATTCCAAAACCATCAAGGTCGAGCAGACCGCGAGCCCGCAGCGCCGGCACTTCCACCAGCGCCAGACTCTCGTCGGGCTTGGCTTGAACAAGATCGGCCGCGTCAAGGACGTGCCGGACACCGCCGCGACGCGCGGCATGATCCGCAAGGTACGTCATCTGGTGCGCGTGGTCGCAGAGTGAGGACGATATGAAGCTCCACGACATCGCCGACAATCCCGGCTCGCGCCAGCAGCGCACCCGCATCGGCCGCGGCATCGGTTCCGGCAAGGGCAAGACCGGCGGCCGCGGCGGCAAGGGCCAGACCGCGCGCTCGGGCGTTCGCATCAAGGGTTTCGAGGGCGGCCAGATGCCGCTGCATCGCCGCCTGCCCAAGCGCGGCTTCCGCAACACCTCGTTCGCGGTCAAGCTCAACGAGATCAATCTCGGCGACGTGCAGGAGGCGATCGACGCGGGCACGCTCAAGGTCGACGGCGCGCTCGATGTCGCTGGCATGATCAAGGCCGGCCTGCTGCGCCGCGCCAAAGGCGGCGTGAAGCTTTTGGGCGGCGGCGAACTCAAGGCCAAGGTGAATTTTACCGTGTGGCGCGCCTCGAAATCGGCGATCGCGGCGGTCGAGAAAGCGGGCGGCTCGGTGAAGATTCTGGCGCCCGCCAAGGAAGTCGACGACGAGCCGCGCGGCAAGAACAAGCGCAAGGCTGCCGGCAAGGACAGACCGACCGCCAAAGCCGACGCCGGTCAGGAATCGGCCAAAGGCGCGCTCAAGGATGCGCCAAAGGGCGGTCCCAAGGACGCACCCAAGGAAGCATCGACGGACGCCAGCAAGTCAGGCGAGTGATCCCTATATGAGCCCTGCGTTCAGGGTTTAGCGGGGAAGGAAGCAGCGAATGGTCTCGGCAGCAGAACAACTGGCGGCGAATCTCAACTTCGGTGCGCTCGCCAAGGCCGACGAGCTCAAGAAGCGAATCTGGTTCACGGTCGGCGCGTTGCTGGTCTACCGGCTCGGCACCTATATCCCGCTGCCCGGCATCGATCCCTCGGCGTGGGACCAGATCTTCCGCACCCAGGCTGGCGGCATCCTCGGCATGTTCAACATGTTCTCCGGCGGCGGCATCCACCGGATGGCGATCTTCGCGCTCAACATCATGCCGTACATTTCGGCATCGATCATCATTCAGCTCTTGACCACCGTGTCGCCCACGCTCGAAGCCTTGAAGAAGGAAGGCGAGCAGGGCCGCAAGGTCATGAACCAGTACACGCGCTATCTCACCGTGCTGCTGGCCGCATTCCAGGCCTACGGCATCGCGGTCGGACTCGAAGGCGCCGGCAACGTCGTGTCGGCGCCTGGCATCTTCTTCCGCATCTCGACCGCGATCACGTTGACCGGCGGTACCGTGTTCCTGATGTGGCTCGGCGAGCAGATCACCTCGCGCGGCATCGGCAACGGCATTTCGCTGATCATCCTGTCCGGCATCGTCGCCGAATTGCCCTCCGCGATCGCCGGCATGCTCGAGCTCGGCCGCCAGGGCGCGCTGTCGACCGGTCTGATCCTGCTTATCATCGTGATGGCGGGCGGCGTGATCGCGTTCATCGTGTTCATGGAGCGCGCGCAGCGGCGGCTGTTGATCCAGTATCCCAAACGCCAGGTCGGCAACCAGATGTTCGAGGGCCAGTCCTCGCATCTGCCGCTCAAGCTCAACACGTCGGGCGTCATTCCGCCGATCTTCGCCTCGTCGCTGCTGCTGCTGCCGACCACGGTCGCCAATTTCAACGCCGGGCAGGGGCCGAACTGGCTCACCACGGTCACGACCTTGCTCGGCCACGGCCGGCCGCTGTTTCTCATTCTGTATGTCGGGCTGATCGTGTTCTTCGCGTTCTTCTACACGGCGATCGTGTTCAACCCGACCGAGACCGCCGACAATCTCAAGAAACATGGCGGTTTCATTCCCGGCATTCGACCCGGCGAGCGTACCGCCGAGCACATCGACTATGTGCTGTCACGCATCACGGTGGTCGGCGCGCTTTATCTCGCGATCGTCTGCCTCATTCCCGAAATTCTAATTTCATACGCCGCGGTGCCGTTCTATTTCGGCGGCACCTCGCTGCTGATCGTCGTCAGCGTCACGATGGACACCGTGGCGCAGATCCAGGGTTACCTGCTGGCCCATCAATATGAAGGCTTGATCAAGCGTTCGCGGCTGCGGGGACGGATGCGATGAGGCTGATCCTGCTTGGACCGCCGGGGGCGGGCAAGGGCACCCAAGCGCAGCGGCTGGTTTCGACCTACGGCATTGTCCAGCTCTCGACAGGCGACATGCTGCGCGCCGCGATCGCCGCCGGAACGCCGGTCGGCCTCAGAGCCAAGGACATCATGGCGCGCGGCGAACTGGTGCCGGACGAGGTGGTGGTTGCCATCATCGCCGACCGCATCGCGCAGCCGGACGCCAGGCGCGGCTTCGTGCTGGATGGTTTCCCGCGCACCGTGCCTCAGGCCCAGGCGCTCGACCGCCTGCTGGCCGAACGCGGCCTCAAGCTCGACGGCGTCGTCGAGCTCAAGGTCGACGAAGGCATCCTGGTCAAGCGCATTGAGAACCGGGTCGCGCAAATGACGGCGCGCGGCGAGAAGCTGCGCTCCGACGACAACCCGGAAGTGCTCAAGGGCCGGCTGGCCGCCTATCGCGCCCAGACTGCCCCGCTGGCCGGCCACTACGCCGGGAAGAACATGCTCAAGTCGGTCGACGGCATGGCGCCAATCGACAAGGTTTCGGCGGCGATTGCCCGCGTGTTGGGAACCTCGCCACGCACCACGGCCGCCAAGCCCGATGGGCGCCGCCCCGCCGGGCGCAAGCCCGCGCGGCGCAAACCGGGACGAAAGAGCGCCACCGCCAAGGCCAAGCCCCGCAAGGCGCGCAAAACCCGCAAACCGGCCCGCCGCCCGGCCGCCAAGGCGCTATCCACAAGCCGCCGCCCGCGTGGCAAGCGGGGCAAATTAAGTGCCCGGCGGAGGTTGACGAAATCGCGATGAATCCCTTAATACATCCCGCATCCAAGAGTTTGACGCGGTGCCGGCCCCCAAAGGCAGGGGCAGGCGTCGTGTTACGCTTTGCGTTAACCCCTTTGCGGGCAACGAGAATCGGCTTCGGTCAACGGACCGGTCGATAACAGGAGAATACCCCGTGGCCCGTATCGCCGGCGTCAATATCCCGACCAACAAGCGCGTCGTCATCGCGCTCCAATATATCCATGGCATCGGCCAGAAAAACGCCCGGGACATTATGGCGAAGGTCAACCTGCCGCCGGAGCGCCGGGTGTCGCAACTGACCGACGCCGAAGTGCTGCAGATTCGCGAAATCATCGACCGCGACTACCAGGTCGAAGGCGACCTGCGCCGCGAGACGCAACTCAATATTAAGCGGCTGATGGATCTCGGATGCTACCGCGGCCTGCGTCACCGCAAGGGGCTGCCGGTTCGCGGCCAGCGCACGCACACCAATGCGCGCACCCGCAAGGGACCGGCCAAGGCGATCGCCGGTAAGAAGAAGGCGACCGCTACTTCGTAATCGCGACAGGAACAGGAATGGTCTTGCGCGCTTTCGCGCCGGGCCGACAGAGGATCACGAATGGGTAAAGAAGCCACCCGCGTCCGCCGGCGCGAAAAAAAGAACATCGCGTCCGGCGTCGCGCATGTGAACGCCTCGTTCAACAACACCATGATCACCATTTCCGACGCGCAGGGCAACACCATTGCCTGGTCGTCGGCCGGAACCATGGGGTTCAAGGGCTCGCGCAAGTCGACGCCTTACGCCGCGCAGGTTGCCGGCGAGGACGCGGCGAAGAAGGCGCAGGAGCACGGCATGCGCACCCTCGAAGTCGAGGTCTCGGGTCCCGGCTCCGGCCGCGAGTCGGCGCTGCGCGCGCTGCAGGCGGCCGGCTTTACCATCACGTCGATCCGCGACGTGACGACAATTCCGCATAACGGCTGCCGTCCGCGCAAGCGTCGGCGCGTCTAGTTTTTTCAACGCGAGCCGCCGGGGCTCGCGACCGCCAAACATTGCCCCACATGGCGGGTGGGATACGCGGGCAGGACCGCGAGACCTTATGGGTGAACACGTGACGATCCAGAAGAATTGGCAGGAATTGATCCGCCCGAACAAGCTGCAGGTCGCAGCCGGCACCGAGCCGGCGCGGATTGCGACGGTCGTCGCCGAGCCGCTCGAACGCGGCTTCGGCGTGACGCTCGGCAACGCGCTGCGCCGCATTCTCTTGTCCTCGCTGCAGGGCGCGGCGGTGCAGTCGGTTCACATCGACGGCGTGCTGCACGAATTCTCGTCGATTCCGGGCGTTCGCGAAGACGTCACCGACATCGTCCTCAACATCAAGGACATCGCCATCAAGATGCAGGGCGAAGGCCCCAAGCGCATGGTGGTGAAGAAGCAGGGTCCCGGCACCGTGACGGCCGGCGACATCCAGACCGTCGGCGACGTGGTCGTGCTCAACCCGGACCTCGTTTTGTGCACGCTCGACGACGGCGCCGAGATCCGCATGGAATTCACCGTCAACACCGGCAAGGGCTACGTCGCCGCCGAGCGTAACCGCCCGGAAGACGCGCCGATCGGCCTCATTCCGGTCGACAGCCTGTATTCGCCGGTGCGCAAGGTTTCCTACAAGGTCGAGAACACCCGCGAAGGCCAGATTCTCGATTACGACAAGCTGACGCTGACGATCGAAACCAACGGCGCAGTGTCGCCGGAGGATTCGCTGGCCTATGCCGCGCGCATTCTCCAGGATCAGCTCAACGTGTTCGTGAATTTCGAGGAGCCGCGCAAGGAGCAGGCGACCGAGGCGATTCCGGACCTCGCGTTCAACCCGGCGTTCCTCAAGAAGGTCGACGAGCTCGAACTGTCGGTGCGCTCGGCCAACTGTCTCAAGAACGACAACATCGTCTATATCGGCGACCTGGTGCAGAAGACCGAAGCCGAGATGCTGCGCACGCCGAACTTCGGCCGCAAGTCGCTCAACGAGATCAAGGAAGTGCTGGCGCAGATGGGCCTGCATCTCGGCATGGAAGTGCCGGGCTGGCCGCCGGAAAACATCGAAGAACTGGCCAAGCGCTTCGAGGATCACTACTAGGCTCGTCGTTGTGGCCGGACTTGATCCGGCCATATCGATGAGGATTACACTGAAGAAATTAGCCGCCTTCCGCGGCGTGCCGGAATGATCCGGTGCATACAGGATAGAGGCAGGGAGTTTTCGCGATGCGTCACGGAAAAGTTTATCGCAAGTTAGGTCGTCATTCTTCGCACCGTATGTCGATGTTCGCGAATATGTGCGCATCGCTGATCAAGCATGAGCAGATCGTCACGACCCTGCCGAAGGCCAAAGAACTTCGTCCGATCGTTGAGAAGCTGATCACGCTCGGCAAGAAGGGCGATCTCGCCGCCCGACGCCAGGCCATTTCCGAGATCGGCGATGTCGCCATGGTCAAGAAGCTGATCGACGTCCTGGCGCCGCGCTACAAGGACCGTCAGGGCGGCTATACCCGCATCATGAAGGCTGGCTTCCGTCACGGCGACAACGCCGCGGTGGCCGTCATTGAATTCGTCGACCGCGACGTCGAGGCCAAGGGCAAGGACTCAGGTCCGGTGCAGGCCAAGAAGGCTTCCGAGGACGAGGCCGCCTAATCGTGGTTTGGCTGCGACATCAATTAAGGGCGGCGCTTGGCGCCGCCCTTTTTGTTTGGGCTTTCGGCATGCCGGCGAACGCAACGCCGGCGCAGGATGCGGCATTGATCGCCGCTGCGGCGCAAGGCGATTCCTCGTCCGTGTCGCGACTCCTCAACGAAGGCGCCAGCGTCGCGGCCCGTGACGGGCAGGGCCGCACCGCCTTGCTGGCGGCCACCCACGCCAACCGTATCGAGGCGGCGCGCCTGCTCATCGCCGCCGGCAGCGACGTCAACGTCAAGGACAACATCGAGGACAGCCCGTTTCTCTACGCCGGCGCAGAAGGCCGCAATGAAATCCTCAAGATGACTCTGGCCGCCGGCGCGGATTTAAATAGCACCAATCGCTACGGCGGCACCGCGCTGATCCCGGCGGCGCATCATGGCCATGTCGAGACGGTGCGCATCCTGCTGGCGACCGAAATCGACAAGGATCACGTCAACA
>JBBRAN010000011.1:0-84234 GCA_038206695.1 Hyphomicrobiales bacterium
GCAATTTTCCGCCGCCAAGTTCGATCCTAATATCAACCGTACGCTCAAATGGTCGATGGGCGCCGAAACGATGGAGGACTTGTTCGCCGCGCATCAGGACGTGCAGGCCGGGCGCGTGCCAAAGATCGTGCAATTTGGTTCAGGACCGTTAAGCGTGCTCGATCCGACGCAGGCGCCGCCCGGCAAGCACACCTCTTATTCCTGGCATGTGATGCCGCTCAATCCCGACATCGGCAGCCAATCTTACGAAAGCTGGAAAGAAGATTTCGCCGACAAGATCGAGGATGTGTGGCGGCGCTATTGCCCGAACATGACATCCGACAACATCCTCGGGCGCTACATCTATACCGGCCGCGAATATGTGCAGGAAATGGTCAACATGCGCGGCGGCGACATTTTCATGGGCGCCTTCAACGCCGAGCAGGTGATGTACAACCATTTCGGCTATCGCTCGCCGATCCCGAACCTCTATAACGCCGGCTCCGCCGGTCATCCCGGCGGCGCGATTTCCGGCGGCTCCGGCTACATCACCGCCGGCATCATCGCCGAGGAACTGGGCATCAAG
Organism: Hyphomicrobiales bacterium; assembly: GCA_038206695.1. Taxonomy (GTDB): domain Bacteria; phylum Pseudomonadota; class Alphaproteobacteria; order Rhizobiales; family Xanthobacteraceae; genus Pseudolabrys. Next base: position 566 of record JBBRAN010000011.1, read on the forward strand.
CCGTGGTGGAAGCCGTGGAGTGCGCGCGAAGCGCTCGAACAACACGTCAAGAAAGCAAAAGCTGCATGAGCGAAACTGACCTGCAAAACATCGTTTTTCCGTCGCTGAAAGAGCGCGTGGTCATCATCACCGGCGCCGGGCAAGGCATCGGCCGCGTCTTCGCGAAAGCCTTTGGCCTCGCTGGCGCGCGCGTGGTGATCGCCGAACGCAATGAGGAAAAGGCCGCCAGCGTGTCGGCTGAAATCATGCAAGCCGGCGGCGAAGCCTTGGCCGTAAGCACCGACGTCTCCGATGAAGCTTCGATTGCCGAAATGATCGAGGTCGTCACCGACGAATATGGCCGCATCGACGTGCTGATCAACAATGCCGGGATATTCTCGACGCTGGAAATGCGGCCGTTCGATCAGATCCCGGTCGAGGAATGGGAGCGCGTGTTACGCGTCAACCTGACCGGGCCCTTCCTTTGTGCGCGCGCGGTGCTGCCGGCGATGCGTAAAGCGAAATGGGGCCGCATCATCAATATCGCGTCCGGCGCGGTGCGGCTGGGGCGGCCGAATTATCTGCACTACATCGCCACCAAATCGGCCTTGATCGGCATGAGCCTGTCGATGGCGCGCGAGCTCGGGCCCGACAACATCACCGTCAACGCGATCTTGCCGGGCGCGACCTTCACCGAGATTGAACGCAAGACCGTGACGCCCGCACAGAAGGAGCGCATCGTCGCGTCACAGTGCATTCCGCGCGCGGAAGTGCCGGAGGACCTTGTCGGCGCGGCGCTGTTTCTGGCGTCGGAGGCCTCCGCCTTCGTCACCGGACAGAGCATCAATTTGGATGGCGGCGTGACGGGGTCTTGAGACGGGGGCGGCGCGCCTACGCCGCCCGCTGCATCCGCCGCAATTGCCGGAACGAGATCAGCTTCTTGCTGGCCTCGTCCCACAGCGTCAGCCGTATGCATTTGACGCTTTCCCACATCGTAATCCGGCCGATGGTGCCGAGTTCCGGATTGTCGCGCAGCACGCGCGGCAGCCGGTAATAGGGAATGCGGCTGCACAGATGATGCACGTGATGGATGCCGATATTGGCGGTGAACCAGGCCAGCACGCCCGGCAACACGTAATAGGAACTGCCGTGCAGCGCCACGTCGTGCCGGCTCCACGACTTGTTGTCTTCCCACAGCGTCTCTTCGAACTGATGCTGCACGTAGAACAGCCAGACGCCCATGGTCGCCGCCAGCAGCATGATCGGCAGATGCACCAACAGAAACGCGCCGATGCCGATCTGCCAGATCAGCAGTCCGGCGATGATCGCCACTGCCGCGTTGGTGAACTGTGTGCTCAGCCACGGCTTCCAGCCGGCGCGCATCAGCCCGACCGGCAAGCGGTGCTGCAAGAAAAAAATATAGGCTGGGCCGATGCCGAACATCACCACCGGATGACGATAGAGCCAATATTTGAGCCGGCGCAGGCGCGACAGCGCCAGATATTCGTTCACCGTCAGCGTATCGATGTCGCCGATGCCGCGCCGTTCGAGATTGCCGGATGTCGCATGATGAATGGCGTGGGTGTGACGCCAGAAATCGTAGGGCGTGAAAGTCAGGATGCCGAGCGCGCGGCCGGTCCAGTCATTGGCAAGCGGATGGCGGAAGAACGAGCCGTGTCCGCAGTCGTGCTGGATCATGAACAACCGCACCAGGAAACCCGCGGCGGGAACCGCGAGCAGCAGCGTTAGCCACCAGAAGCCATAGCGGTATGACAGCCACATCGCGACCCATAATGCGACCAGAGGTCCGACGCTGATGCCGATTTCGACGATACTGCGCCAAACGCTTGGATCGCGATAGCTCAGCAGCCGTTGTGTCCAGGCGCGCGCGTCTTCCGGTCCGGCCGTCACTGCCGGCGCTTTATCTTGCTGCAAGTTGGTGTCCTTTGCGTCAAAATGTGCGGTACAAAGCGGCGGCCAAATGTGAAAGCCGCCGATACGCACGCTACGCATGTTGAGGAATTCAAACCCTGGCAGACATCCCGGGCTTTTTTATGTCGGTACGCCGACATATCAGGTTAACACGGATGAAGCCAGACGTTTGCATATGGAGTTTTACGGATGTCACTGACAGTCGCCATCGTCGCAGCCGGCAGCATGGGCGCCGGTGTGGCCAAACGCCTCACCGACAATGGCGCGACGGTAATTACATCGCTTGCCGGCCGCAGTGCAGCGAGCGCGAAACGTGCGACTGAGGCCGGCATGCAACCGATGGAAGACCGCCAATTGGCGGAAGCCGATTTCCTGTTGTCGATCGTGCCGCCGGGCGAAGCGGTGGCGCTCGCGCAACGGCTGGCGCCGATTCTCACCGCTGCCAATAACAAGCCGGTTTATGTGGAATGCAACGCGGTCTCGCCGCCGACCGTGCTTTCGATTGCCGAAATAATAAAACCGACCGGCTGCGCCTTTGTCGGCGCCGCCATTATCGGCCCGCCGCCTCAGCCCGGCTCGACCAACACCAAATTCTACGCGTCCGGCCCGCAAGCAAAATCCTTCGCCGTCATGAACGATTACGGCATGATCGTGCGCGTGCTCGACGGGCCGCTCACCGCCGCTTCGGCCCTGAAGATGTCCTACGCCGGCATCACCAAGGGCTTCACGGCGTTGGGCGCAGCCATGATGCTGGCGGCGACGCGCGGCGGCTCGGCCGAGGCGCTCAAGGCGGAGCTGGCCGAAAGCCTTCCGGCGTTGAACGGCTTTCTAACTCGGCAAACGCCGAACATGTATGCGAAGGCCTATCGCTGGGTCGCCGAACTCGACGAGATCGCGGCCTTTGTCGGCAAGGACTTGCCGGAAAGCGAAATGTTTTCCGCCGCCGCCCGGCTGTACGAACGCATCGCGCAGGATTTCGACGGGCAGAACGAGGAAATCGGGATGATGGATAAGTTTATTAAGGGCGGCCCGCACCCATGACCGACCCACTCATTCTCACCCAACTCGAAGTCGGTTACCGCATTCTCACGCTCAACCGGCCGGACAAGCTCAACGCCTTCAACGACGCCATGCACGAGGAATTGCGTGCGGCGATCGACGAAGCCGAAGCCGACGAGACTTGCCGCGCGCTGATGATCACCGGCGCCGGCCGCGCCTTCTGCTCAGGCCAGGACCTGAGCGATCGTGTGCTGGCGCCGGGCGAAACGCCGAAGCCGCGCGAGTCGCAGGAGAAATATTACAATCCGCTGATCCGCCGCCTGCGCAGCCTGCCCTTTCCGGTCGTGGCCGCGGTCAATGGCGTCGCCGCCGGCGCTGGCTGCAACATCGCGCTCGCCTGTGACATCGTTATCGCGGCGAAATCGGCGGGCTTCATCCAGTCCTTCGCGCGTCTCGGGCTGGTGCCGGATTCCGGCGGTACCTGGTTTTTGCCGCGCCTGGTCGGCAATGCGCGAGCGCGCGGACTGGCGCTGCTGGCGCAGGAGATCAAAGCCGAAAAGGCCGCCGAATGGGGTATGATCTGGCGCTGCGTCGACGATGACGCGCTGATCTACGAGGCGCGCCGCATCTGCGACCATTTCTCCTTCGCGCCGACGCAAGGGCTGGCGCTGATCCGGCAAGCGCTCGACGCCTCGGCCACCAACGATCTCGACACCCAACTCGATCTTGAGCGCGACCTGCAAAAACAGGCCAACATGCTGCCCGACTACGCCGAGGGCGTGCGCGCCTTCATGGAAAAGCGAAAGCCGAAATTCCGCGGCCGCAAGCCTTAAAGCCACGATCTTCGGTGGTAGGCTTTGCCAATACTGACATGCGTTGACTTGAGCCCGGCGAGATCGTTAGCATACAAGCGATTTCGGCAAGCAAGGCCCGCGCGTGATCCCGAAAAGCATGCCCTCGGACTTGATCCGTGGGTGGGTACCGGTTTTCGGACAAGATCACGCGCCAGGAACAAAGCCTATGAAACCCGCGCCTTTCGTCCGCCATGTGCCGCGCACGCTCGACGAGGCGCTGGCGATCCTGTCGCAGGTGGCGGGACAGGACGGCCGCATTCTCGCGGGCGGACAGAGCCTGGTGCCGATTATGGCGTTTCGGCTGGCGAAGCCCGCCCACCTGGTCGACATCAACAACATCGATGGTCTCGACAAAATTTCGAGCAACGGCAAATCGCTGAGCATCGGCGCCTGCGTGCGGCACGCGGCCTTTCATAAACCGGTTGTGGACGGCCCGCTCGGCAAGCTGCTCACATTCGTTGCACGCCATATCGCACACTATCCGATCCGGGTGCGCGGCACCTTTTGCGGAAGCCTCGCCCATGCCGATCCGGCGTCGGAATGGTGTCTGACCGCCGTCACGCTCGACGCGACCATGATCGCCAAAAGCACGCGCGGCACTCGCGAGATCAAGGCAACGGATTATTTCGACGGCATCATGTCGACGACTTTGGCCGAGGATGAATTGCTCGCCGAAGTGCGGCTGCCAATGCTGGCGAGCGATACGAAATTCGGTTTCAATGAATTCAACCGCCGCGCCGGCGACTTTGCGATGGCTTCCTCGCTAGTCACCTATCGATTGCAAGGCGGCAAGATCATCGATGCACATATTGGTGTTGGTGGGGCGGAGCCGTCACCTCGCCGCATTCCAGAAGCGGAAGCCGCGCTGAATGGCCAGACGCCTGATGATGCCGCCTTCCGCGCCGCTGCCGAAGCAGCAAGCCAGGCCGTCGATCCGCTGGAAGATCACCAGACCGACGCCGCCTATCGGCGCGATCTGGTGCGCGCTGTGGTGCGTCGCGCATTAGAGTACACCTCACGATGACGGCGCACACGAAAGGCTCCGGGCTGAAATGGGTCGGCCGCGCCATCCGCCGGCTGGAAGATCCGGCTTTGGTGCGCGGGCAAGGCCGCTTCACCGCCGACCTGCCCGCTGCGCATTGGGTGCGGTTTGTGCGCAGTCCCGTCGCCGCGGGAGAGATAAAGAGTATTACCAAGCCGGACGGTGCGACGGTCATCACTGCCGCCGACCTGAAAGGCGTAAAGCCGATCACGCCGATGCTGCACAAGTTTGAATACAAAGCCGTTGCCCAATCGATTTTGGCCGATGGCGTCGTGCGCTTTGTCGGCGAAGCTATCGCTGCGGTCGTGGCTGCGAGCGAGGAAGAAGCCGAGGATATCGCCGATCTGGTCGAACTCGACATTAACGAGACCAAACCGCTGGTCGATGCGCGCGATGCGCTGGCGAAAGGCGCGCCGCAAATCCACGCCGTCGCGCCCGGCAATGTCATTCTCACCGGCAAACACAAGACCGAGGGTTTTGACGCGGTTTGGGCGAGTGCCGCCAGGACCGTCAGAATCGACGCGCGTTCGCATCGGCAGAACGCGACGCCGATGGAAGCGCGCGCGGCGCATGCGGCCTACGACGCCAGCGGCCGCGTCACGCTTCATTGCACCACGCAGATGCCGCACCTCATGCGCACGGCCATCGCCGATCTCATCGGCATGCCGGAAAGCGACCTGCGCGTGATCGCGCCCGATGTCGGTGGCGGCTTCGGACAAAAGATGTCGCTCTGCGCCGAATATGTGCTGCTGGTGTGGCTGGCGCGCAAACTGAAAAGTTCGGTTGCCTGGACCGAGGACCGGCGCGAAAATCTGATCGCCGCGTTCCATTCCCGTGATCAATACGTAACGGTCGAAGGCGCCTTTGACGCTAGCGCCAAGCTGATCGCGTTGCGCGCCGATATCGTTTCCAATGTCGGCGCCTATTCCTGTTTCCCGACCACCTGTGGCGTCGAGCCGCTGATGGCGATGGCGGAAATGCCCGGCCCCTACGACGTACAGCAATATGAATGCCTGGCGCGCGGCGTGCTGACCAACACCTGCACCATGGCGGCCTATCGCGGTGTCTCGCGCCCGGTCATTACCTTCACGCTCGAACGGCTGATGGACAAGGCGGCGAAAGCCTTCGCGCTCGATCCGATCGACATCCGCCGCCGCAACCTGATCGACAAATTTCCCTACAAATCCGCCATGGGCATCGAATACGACGAGGCGTCATATAAAGAGACGATGGAAATGGCAGTGACGGCAGCCGACGTGCCGGCCTTCCGTGCCCGCCAGAACGATGCGCGCGCCAAGGGCGAATATCTCGGCATCGGCTTTGCGACTTTCTCCGAGCGAACCGGCTATGGCAGTCCGGCGTTTGCCGCGCGCGGCATGGCCATTACGCCGGGCTGGGAGACGGTGCATGTGACGGTCGACCCAAGCGGCTTTGTCGAGGCGCGCATCGGCTCCTCGCCGCACGGGCAAGGCCTGCGCACCACGCTGGCGCAGATCATCGCCGACGAGATCGGCGTGCCGCCGGAGTTCATCAAGGTTATTCACGGCGACACCGACACCGCGCCTTATGGTTGGGGCACTTTTGCCAGCCGCTCGCTGGTGATTTCCGGCGGCGCCACTTTGATCGCGGCGCGCAAGGTGCGCGCCAAACTGATCAAGATCGCCAGCCACATGCTGGAAGCAGCGGAAAACGACATCGTGCTGGAAGACGGCGCGGCCAAGGTCGCCGGCACCGACCGCACAGTCACGGTCGCGGCCATGGCGCGCGAAATCTATACGCAGACGCATCGCTTCAAGGGCGAGTTGGAGCCGGGCTTGAGCGAAAGCGGCACTTACGATCCGCCCGGCACGTTTTCCAATGCCTGCCACATCGCCTTTGTCCGGCTCGATCCGGAGACCGGCTTTGTCAAAGTCGAACGCTATGTCGTGGCGGAAGACGCGGGTCGCATCATCAATCCGATGATCGCCGACGGTCAGGTGCATGGCGGCATCGCGCAGGGCATCGGCAATGCGCTGCTGGAGGAAATTATCTACGACGAAAGCGGCGGCATTCTCACCGCCAATCTCGCCGACTACATGCCGCCGACCGCGCATGAAATGCCGCCGATTGAGCTGCATCACATGGAAACGCCTAGCACGCAGTCGATCACCAAGGCCAAGGGACTGGGCGAAGGCGGCACCATCGGCGCGCCGGCGGCAGTGCTCAATGCCATCAACGACGCGCTCACGCCCTTCGGCGTCGAGATCGACATCATACCGGCGACGCCGCAGCGCATCCGCGCGGCATTACGCAAGGCGGAAAAGGCAGCAAAGAAAACAACATGACCGATAAGACCGTCCTCACCCTCACGATCAATGGCCGCGATCACGCCATATCGGTCGAACCGCGCCGCACGCTCGCCGACGCCATTCGCGAGGATTGCGGCCAGACCGGCACCCATATCGGTTGCGAGCACGGCATCTGTGGCGCCTGCACCGTGATTGTCGATGGCGAACCGGTGCGTTCGTGCCTGATGTTCGCGGCGCAGGCGGCGGGCAAGAAAATTCGTACCGTCGAGGGCTTGGCCGACGGCGACAACTTGCATCCGATGCAGCAAGCCTTCATGGATCACCACGGCCTGCAATGCGGTTTCTGCACGCCCGGTTTCTTGATGCTGGCGGTCGGTGTGCTGGAACGCGAGCCGGATATTTCCGACGACGACCTCATCGATGTGCTGTCGTCGAATCTCTGCCGCTGCACCGGCTATCAGAACATCATCAAGGCGGTGCGCGCGGCGGCCGCGACCATGCGCGGGAAATGAGCACGCGGGAAAAATTCGTCGGCCGCTCCGTTCCGCGACTGGAAGACCGTCCGCTGCTGACCGGCCAGGGCCGCTTTGCCGCCGATATTTCGTTTCCAGGACAATGGACGATGCGTGTGGTGCGCTCGGCCGTAGCGCATGGAAAGCTGATTTCGATCGATGCGAAAGCGGCGCTTGCATTGCCGGGTGTGCACGCGGTCTGGACTCATGCCGATGTCGCGCACATCCCGCCGATCCCGTTTCGCCTCACCGGCCTGAAATCGCTTGAGCCCTACCAGCAGCCGGTGCTGGCGAAGGAGTTCGTACGCTATGTCGGTGAACCGGTCGCTGTGATCTTCGCCGACAATCAATATGTCGCGGAAGACGCCGCCGATCTGATTGAACTCGATATCGAGCCGCTTCCTGCAGTGACCGACGCAATCGAACCGCCCTCGCCTTTCGACGATACGCACAAGACCGAACCGGACGTTATCCGCAAAGGCTATGGCGACGTCGAGGCAGCGTTCAAGGCCGCGCATGCCGTCATTTCGCTTGAGCTTGCGACCGGCCGCCATTCCGGCGTGCCGATGGAAACGCGCGGCGCCATCGCTCGCTACGACGCCGCACGCGATATTCTGGAAATGCACGGCGCTTCCAAGGTGCCGTGGTGGAACCGCGACACCATCGCGCAGATGCTGGGGCGCGAACGCTCATCGGTTCAATTCTACGAAAGCCATGTCGGCGGCGGTTTCGGCATTCGTGGCGAGATTTATCCGGAAGACGTGCTGGTGCTTGCAGCGGCGCTGTACTTTCGCAAGCCAGTCAAATGGATCGAGGACCGGCGCGAACATCTGATCGCCGCCAATCATTCGCGTCAGCAAACCCACCGGATCCGCGCCGCCATCGACGCCGAGGGGCACGTCCTCGCCATCGACGACGAATTCTTTCACGACAACGGCGCCTATATGCGCACGCATGCGGCCACCGTGCCCGATCTCACTGCCGCCATGCTGCCGGGGCCTTATCGCGTGCCGGCCTATCGCGCCGTCGGACACATTCGCCTCACCAACAAGACGCCATGCGGGACCTATCGCGCGCCGGGCCGCTACGAATCGTCCTTTGTGCGTGAACGGCTGCTGGATGCGATCGCCGCCAAGGTCGGCGTCGATGGCATCGAAATCCGCCGGCGCAATCTGATCGCGAAGAGTGCGATGCCCTACGACCTGCAACTCGATACGCTCGGCACCCATATTGTCTACGATTCGGGCGACTACGCGCTGCTGCTCGACAAGGCGCTTGCGCTCGCCGACTGGCCGGCCTTGCAAGACAACTTGAAAAAGCGCCGCGCCAAAGGCGAGTTGGTCGGCGCAGGCGTTGCGATGTTTGTTGAAAAAAGCGGGCTCGGGCCCTCCGACACCGTACGTGTCGCGATCAAACCCGACGGCAATGTCGAACTCGTCACCGGCGTCGCTTCCATCGGTCAAGGCGTCGAAACCGCGATGGCACAAATCTGCGCCGATGCGCTTGGCGTCGATTACACGGCGGTCAATGTCGTGCACGGACAAACGGACAGGATCGACAAAGGCTCCGGCGCCTTTGCCTCGCGCGTGACAGTGATGTGCGGTGAGGCCACGCGGCTGGCTGCTACCAAGCTGCGCGGCAAGACGCTGCAACTCGCCGCCGAACTAATGCAAACGAGCCCCGAGACGCTGGACATTATCAATGGCGAGGTCGTGCGCACCGGCAACAGCGCCGGCCCTTCCATGCCACTTGCAGAACTGGCGCGATTGCACGCCGGCGAACTCACAGCCGAAGACACCTTTTTGTCGTCGCATATGGTCTACCCTTACGGCGTTCATGTCGCCGCCGTGCGCGTCGATGCCGAGACCGGGGGCGTGACCGTCGAGCGTTATGCGATCGCCTATGACATCGGCAAGGCGGTCAACCCGAAGCTGGTCGAGGGCCAGATCGCCGGCGGCCTCGCGCAAGGGCTGGGCGGCGCGCTGCTGGAGGAATTTCTGTACGACGAGAACGGCGAGCCGTTGTCGGTCACCTTCGCCGATTATCTGATGCCAACATCGCGCGAAGTGCCCGCGCTGTCGATCCTGATTACCGAAGACGCGCCGAGCCCGCTTAATCCGATGGGCCTGAAAGGCGCTGGCGAAGGCGGCGCAAATCCTGTTGGGGCCGCCATTGCTTCTGCTATAGACGACGCGCTTCAGCGCCCAGGCGCCATCACTGCGCTGCCAGTCACACCGCAGCGATTGAAGGCGATCTGCCGAAAAAACTGAAAAGGGAAACGTCCATGATCGAGCAAAGCGCGCCGAAGCTGAAGGCGCCAGCGGGCGCTGTCGATTGCCACATCCACGTCTACGATGCCAGCTTTCCGACGGCGAAGACCGCCAAAGTCTTGCCGCCGCCCGCCTCGCTCAAGGACTATCTCGCGGCCCGCAAGCGGCTCGGCATCGACCGCACCGTCGTCGTGCAGGCATCAGCTTATGGCAAGGACAACAGCCTGCTGCTCAAGACCATGGCCGAGATAGGTCCGGGCGCGCGCGGCATTGTCGTGGTTGACGAGAGCGTGACCGATGCCGAACTCGACCGCCTGACCAAACTGGGCGTTCGTGGCATCCGCTTTTTCATGCTGGCCGGCGCGCCGCTGCCGCTGGACATCCTCGAAATCATGGCGGCGCGCGTCGCGCCGTTCAACTGGACGGTCAACTTCCAGACCGATGGCCGCCTGCTGGCCGACTACGAGACGCTGTTGAAGCGCCTGCCCACCACCGTGACCATCGACCACGTCGGAAAATTTCTTGAGCCGGTCGAGCCCGATCACGAAGGCTTCCGCGCGCTGCTGCGCATGCTCGACACCGGCCGCTTCTGGTACAAGCTGGCAGCGCCTTACGAAACGTCGAAACTTGGCCCGCCGTTTTATGACGATGTCGGCAAACTGGCGAAGCTGTTGGTCAAAGCCGCGCCCGAGCGCGGATTGTGGGCGAGCAACTGGCCGCACCCGATGGCTGGCGAGAAGACGCCGCAGGATGCCTGGATGCTCGACATGCTGCTCGACTGGGTGCCGGACGAGGCGACCCGCAAAAAGATTCTGGTCGATAATCCGGTGAAGCTGTACGGGTATTAAGCGAGCTTCCTCAACAGCCGCACCACCGTGCGGCGTTCGTCCGCGGTTAGCGACTCCAGCGTCGCGGCGGTGATTTCGGCCGCGACCACGGCGGCTTCCTCGGTCACAGCGCGCCCGCGCTCGGTGAGCGCGACCGCGCGGCGGCGGCGGTCCTTCGGATCGTTGAGCGCGGTGACGAAACCGCGTACGCCGAGCCGGTCGACCACGCCCTTGATGGTGGCGGCGTCGAGATAGATGAGGCGGCCAAGATGATTCTGCGAACAGGGCCCGACTTCATAGAGTTTGGCGAGCGCGGCGAACTGGGTCTGCGTCAGGCCGCCGATCATGCGGGACATGAAGATCGAGGTATGGCGCTGCATGGCGACGCGCATCAGGAAGCCGACCTGATCGTCCAGCACATAACCCCGCGCTTCCGGCGGCGCGGCGGGCACCACGGCCTTCAGTTTCTTTGGCGCCATTCGCTAAAGCCCCCAGACCTCCGCTCGCATGGCAAATCATGACTGGTAATGCGGCATGGTGATAGCCCCCATTCCGCATAGGCTAAAAATACGCCGCCAAACTGGCAAAAATCGCCGACTTGCGGGGATTAAGCGATCAATCCGCCGCCGGCCGCAGCTTCTTCACCGCCGCGTCGTCCGGCAGCACGGAAGCGCCGTCGATATATTTAAAGTCGACCATCGTGCCCTTACCGTTCTCGAGCGCGATCTTGCCGACATAGGCGCCCATGGTCGCCTGATGATCGCTGGCGCGGAAATAGAACGGACCGAACGGGCTGCTGACGTAGAGCCCCTTGAACGTCTGCACCAGTTTTTCGGAGTCGGTCGACTTCGCCTTGGCGATGCCGGTGGCGAGCGACTTGATGGTCATATAACCGAGCACCGAGCCCAGCCGCGGATAGTCGTTGAACTTCTTCTGATAGGCGGTCAGGAAAGCCAGATATTCCGCCGTCTTGATCTTGTTCCAGGGAAAGCCGGTCACGATCCAGCCGGCCGGCGCTTCGTTCGCAAGGAAATCGAGAAATTCCGGCTCGCCCGACAACAGGCTGACCACGGTGCGGTCCTTGAACAGGCCGCGCGTATTGCCCTCGCGCACAAATTTGGCGAGGTCGGCGCCGGCCAGCGCGTTGAAGATCGCGTCCGGCTTGGTGTCGCCGATCGCCTGCGTCACCGCGCCGGCGTCGAACTTGCCCAATGGCACCGGCTGCTCGGTGACGAATTCGACTTCCGGCTGCGCCTTCTTCATCATCTCCTTGAAGGCCGATGCCGCCGCCAGACCGTATTCCGAACTCGGATAGACTAACGCCCATTTCTTCGCGTTGGCCGATTTCGCCGCCGGCATCAGCATCGCCGTCTGCATGGTGGTCGAGGGCCGCAGGCGGAAAGTATATTTATTGCCGTTCGCCCAGGTGATTTTGTCGGTGAGTGGGCCGGCGGCAAGGAAGAATATTTTTTTCTGGCTGGCGAAATCGGCGATCGCCAGACCGACTTCCGAGAGATACGTGCCGGTCAGCATGACGACACCTTCGCGCGTCACTAGGTCTTCGGCCACGCGCACGGCCTGGCGCGGATTGCCGCCGTCGTCGCGCGAGACCAGTTCGAGCTTCTTGCCGAGTACGCCGCCTTTGCCGTTGATCTCCTCGAGCGCGAGCGCCATGCCCATCTTGTACGGTTCGAGAAAGGCCGGCTGCGATTTATAGCTGTTGAGTTCGCCGATCTTGATGGTGTCTTGTGCTAAGGCCGGTGCAGCAATGGCGGCGAGCGCAGCCATTGCGAGCGCGGCGGTAGCGAGACGGCGGTTCATGCGATCACTCCGATACGGCAGGGCCGCACGCTACGTGCAAACACCCCTGTCCCCAAGCCTAATTGCCAAAGCCTAAGCCAATACGGATATGATTCTATAGGCTGGAAACGGCAAATTTAGGACGCGAAGTGTCCGATTGCGCCGTTAACCCTTGGGCCGATCCCGGAAGCGATCCATCAACGCCTTGTCCTGGCCGCCGTCGATTTCGATCATGGTGCCGTTGACCATTTCCATCATCGGCGAGGCCAGCATGACCACCAGGTTCGCCACTTCCTCGACTTCCGCGATGCGGCCCATCGGGATCGAGGCCGGCGCCAGTTTGTCGGCCTGCTCGCGCGGTATTTTCATGTCGCGCGCCATGGCGTCGACCAGCCCCGCCCAGCGCTCGGTCCGTACCGGGCCGGGATTGACGGCGACGAAGGAGACATTGTCGCGACCGTATTGGCCGGCAAGCGACATCGTCAGGTTCTGCCCCGCCGCGTTAGCGGCGCCCGGGCAGATTTCCCAATAAGACGGTTTGACGCCGTCATTGCCGATCAGATTGACCACGCGGCCGCCGCCCTGTTTGACCATCACCGGCAGCACGTAGCGCAGGCAGCGCACGTAACCCATGAATTTGAGTTGCAGGCCCTTCTCCCAATCGTCCTCGGTCAAATGTTCGATGACGCCGCCGGCGGCCGAGCCGGCATTGTTGATCATGATGTCGGCGCGGCCGAGCGCTTTCACCGCGGTGTCGATGAAATTCTTGGCCTCAGAATCTTTGCGCAGGTCGGCGGGAATAGCGACGATCTTGCGGCCGGTGGCTTTCGCGATCTCGGCGGCTGCGGCTTCCAGTGGTTCCTTGCGGCGCGCGCAGATGGCGACGTCGACGCCTTCCTTGGCGAGTGCGAGCGCGATGCCCTTGCCGATGCCTTCCGAGCCGCCGGTCACCGCCGCGGTCTTGCCCTTGAGTTTGAGATCCATGCTTCGACTCCTGACTATTGGGTTTGCGGCTTGTGCGACAGCCAGCGGCCGCGCTCGGCCTCGGCGAAAAATTCATCGAGCCCGGCGTTGAACTTCTCCGGCTCCTCGCTGGTGATGGTATGGCCGGTGCGCGGCACCACCAGCAATCCCGCGGTCGGCACGATGCGGCGCAGGTAGATGCTGGCGTCGACGCACCACTCGTCTTCGTCGCCGACGATGATCAGGAGTGGCGGCCGGAATTTTTTAAGCTCGGCTTCCATTTCGTGCAGCGCCGGCCGCTTAGCCTGCAGATTCAGCATCGTCAGCGAATGGCCGAGCGGCGAATGCTCGCTCAGAATCTTGATGAAATGCGCGTAGCCGCGCGGGTCTTTCCATTTCTGTGACTGCCGGGTCGGACCGTCGCCGTAGCGCTTGGCGCCCTCCGCCATCGTATTCTCGGCGAACATCTTGCCGGTCTCGCGCGAGGCGGCGCGCGACTGCTCGACCACTTTCGGATCGGCGCTCGAGCCGTAGCCGCAGCCGGCCGCCGTCACCGAGATGCAGCGCTTGGGATAATGAATGCCGACATGGAGCGACGTCGCAGCACCCATCGAATGGCCGACGACATGCGCCTTGTCGATCTTGAGCGCGTCCATCACCGCGATCACGTCGTCGCGGAATAGGTTCTGGAGATATTTGTCGGGCTCGGTCGGGACGTCAGACGGCGGATAGCCGCGCTGGCTGTAGGTGACGCAGCGGTGCGAGCGCGAGAAGTGCCGCATCTGCGGCTCCCAGGTGCGGTAATCGGCGGCGTATTCGTGGACGAATACGACCGGCGTACCGCTGCCGGCTTCCTCGTAATAAAGACGGGTGCCGTCCTTGGCGCTGACGTGCGGCATCGCCTGCTCCCTCGCACTTATTGTTTGTGCGCAAACAAATCCTAGACAAACAGGCGCGGCGGTCGCAAGCGGGGACTCAGATCCGCGCGACCGGCCCTATCGGAAAATGGCCTTGGCCGCGTCGCCCACCGCCTCGACCGACATGTCGGTGTCCTCGAAGCACAGAATGCGGCAGGGACAGCTTTCAAGCCCTTCGTAGCGCCACGGAAAGGCGCCGATCAGGCAACGTTTGCCGAGCATCAGTTCGACGTCGCCGCCGATATTCTCGGCGTGCAGCAAGCCTTCCTGGAACGCCCAGGTGTGGAACGGAAAAACGTCGGCAGAGGCCTGCCGGCCAGATTTTTTGTGGGTGTAATGGAAAGTGCCGAAGAACTCGGCCGGCGTCTTGCCGTGCTTTTTGGTGAACTCGTCGGCGAGATCGGGTCGCATAAAACGGATCGAGGTATTCATCGAATGATCGCACGACCCGGTGTCCATGCCCCACCACCTGATCTTGCGTTTGAACATCCAATGCAACGTGTCAAGGTTCGGGCCGGGGTGGTAACAGAAGTACTTCACCAGATCCTGCTGCGGCTGGCCCTCATAGTGACGGTGCCAGCCGGTGTGCAGGATCAGGATATCGCCATCGCGGATGTCGGCGCCGGAACTTTCGATCATCTGCGGGGTGATGACCGCCCAATCGTGCATGTGCTTCGAGATGTCGACGACGACGCCGCGATTGACCAGATAGTCGAGCGGCAGGTGCGCCATGTCGCCTTTGTTGTTGTCGGTCGCATGCATCGCGCCGTCGAAGTGGGTTCCAACATGCAGCGCGGTGTCGATGCGCTGGGCGACGATCCGCACTGTCTGGAGATTCTGCGCGTAATACATCTTGTTGCCGGCGTAACCGACCCAGCCGGGAGTGTGCACGTTCATCACGTGGGATAGGTCGACAATTTTCATTTCATTTTCCGTGTGGTTCCCGATGGAACTCGGCGATTCTGCATTTTGCCGCCTATGGAGCAATGCTCCACTGTTTTGACCTTCATGCGGCGAGGGTCAGGGACCAAACGTTGCGGCACACGTTGACCTTTCGACTGGAGGGCCATCTGAGCAACAATAATCAAATGCCCACAATCACTTCGGGGGGCCGGTGTCGCGGTTGCCGCGCTCGGTCTTTACACCTTGGGATAATTTGCGTTCGATAATCGACGTTTCGCCTCGTGTTTTCAGGGATTTGGCGCTCGCGCTTTACCACCTAGCCGAGGCGGTCTAGCCTTTGAAAAAAGCGGCGCGGAATACCGCGTCCAAACGCCGGGCGGGAGAAACACCATGAGCAAATTCATCATCGAGCCGCACTTCCGACTGCAGGAATGGATCGCCCATGACAAAGGCTATTTCACGCAGGAAGGTCTCGATTACGAATTTCGCGAGCTGATCCGCTCGAGTGACGGCAAGCATCACGACAAAGGCGACAAGGTCGGCGCCTTCCAATCGTTCGAGCAAGGCCGCAAGGCCGACGTTTCTTGCGCCTGCCACTGGACCATCAACGTCGCGGCCTCGAATGGCCACGGCAAGATGTCACGCGAAGTCTATTCCGTGGCGCCGGCCGCAATCTTCGTGCAGCCCGACAGCAAGATCAAAACGCCGCAGGATCTGGCCGGCGTGCCGATCTCGGTCGGTTACCAGTCCGGTAGCCACTACGCGAGCGTGCAGGCGCTCGAGCAATACCTGACGTCAGACCAGATCAACCTCGTCTACTCCGACGGCATGCTGTTTGCGCGCATGGACAAGCTGTTCGACGGCTCGGCGGCGGTCAATCTGTTCAACGGGCCTTACTATCTGGCCGAGCAGCTCGGCTACCGCAAAGTGATCGACACCACGTTCATGATCGGGATGATGATCCATAACGATCCCGATGCCGGCAACCTGCGCAAGTTCTTCCGCGCCTTGCGCCGCGCCCAGCGCGATCTCGATCTGCGGCCGGACCGCTACCTGCACTATTACAAGAACGAATTCCCCGAGCGCTATCACGCACGGATGGACACACGGCGCTGGGGCCCTGGCGAGCGGCTTGTGTTCGAGCCCTACAGCAAGGAGACCTTCGAAGAGTCCTTCGAATGGATCGCGTCCCACAAGATCTTCCCGGAGGGCGCGATGGGCAGCGGGCAATACGACCAGGCCACCGTCGCAGTGGGATGAGATGGCCTCTTTTTCGGACGCAATCGGTCGGGTAAAATTGCCGCGCCGCGGGCCTTGGGAGCTGCGGCGCTTTTCTTTGGCGGGAAGCTGGGGCGTCCTTGGCGTAATGATTGGATATCAAACAATCGGCATCTACGGGAGGATTACTCAATGAAACGCATACTCATCGTCGGTATCGCCCTGCTCGCCGCCGCCATGAGTCCGGCGGTCGCCAGCGCGCAAGGCACCGTCAAGATCGGCGTGATCAACGCCTATTCCGGCCAGTTCGCCGACACCGCGACGCAGATGGACAATGGCATCAAGCTCTACATGAAGCAGCACGGCGACACCGTCGCCGGCAAGAAGATCGAGATCATACGCAAGGACACCGGCGGCCCGGCGCCCGATGTCGCCAAGCGCTTGGCGCAGGAACTCATCGTGCGCGACCAGGTCGACATTCTCGCCGGCTTCACGCTGACGCCGGAAGCGCTCGGCGCCGCCGACATCGCCACCGAAAGCAAGAAGCTGATGGTGGACATGAACGCGGCGACCGGCATCATCACCTCGAAGTCGCCCTACATCGTGCGCACCTCATTCACCATCGGGCAGGTCGCTGACACGCTCGGCACCTGGGCCGCCACCAAGGGCGGTGTGAAGAAAATATACACGATGGTCAGCGATTTCGGACCCGGCCTCGATGCTGAGAAGTTTTTCCAGGCCGCGTTCAAGGCAGCAGGCGGCGAAATCGTCGGCTCGGTGCGCATGCCGGTCGCCAATCCGGATTTCTCGGCCTTCGTTCAGCGAGCCAAGGACCTCAATCCGGAATCGATCTTCGTGTTCGTGCCGGGCGGCGCCCAGCCGGCGGCGCTCGGCAAGGCCTTCGCCGAACGCAGCATTGATCCGACCAAGATCAAGATCTTCAGCAGCGGCGAGCCGGTGGACGAATCCGCCGTGAAGGCGCTCGGCGATCTTGCGATCGGCCGCATCAGCGGCTGGCACTACGACTACAACCTCAAGGGCAAGACCAACCAGGACTTCGTCAAGGCGTATAATACCGAATTCAAGCGCAACCCTGACTTTTTCTCGGTCGGCGGCTATGACGGCATGCACGTCATCTACGAAGCGCTGAAGAAGACCGGCGGCAAGGCCGACGGCGACTCGCTGCTAGCCGCCATAAAGGGCATGAAGTGGACGAGCCCACGCGGCCCGGTGTCGATCGACGACAATCGGGAGATGGTTCAGAACATCTATATTCGCAAGGTGGAAAAGTCGGGCAACAACATCGTCAACGTCGAGTTCGATACCGTGAAGGACGTCAAGGCCAAGTAGCCAGCGTTTGGCCTCGACCGAGTTCTGGATGGGGCGATCGGACACGGTCGCCCCATTCGATTATTTGCCAGCGTCATTGCACGCGTGAACGGTCCAGAACGGTAACGGCTAGCGCATGCTCCCCCCGATATTCGGTGTCCTGTTCGACGGCATTGCCTACGGCATGTTGCTGTTCCTGTTGTCGGTCGGGCTGTCAGTGACGCTGGGGCTGATGAATTTCGTCAATCTCGCGCACTGCGCCTTCGCGATGCTCGGCGGCTATGTCGCGATCACATTGATGCAGGATCACCACTGGCCCTTCCTGGCAACTCTGCCGGCCGCGTTTGTTGCCGCCGCGGTGGTCAGCGTCGTGCTCGAGCGCACGCTCTACCGGCGGCTCTACCGCTCCAGCGATCTCGACCAGGTGCTGCTGACAATCGGGCTGGCCTTCATGTCGGTTTCGGTCGCGGCCTATGTGTTCGGCACCGTGCAGCAATCGGTCGAAACCCCGGCCTTCATGCGCGGCTCGTTCCAATTCCTGGGCATCGGACTGGGCAAATACCGGCTGTTCCTGGTCGGCGTGGCGCTTTTGATGACGCTCCTGCTGGTGGCGGGGCTCGAATACACCCGGTTCGGCGCGATGGTTCGTGCCGCGGTCGACAACCAGCGCATGGCGCGCGGGCTCGGCATCGACGTCGACCTGACCTTCGCCGCGACCTTCGCGCTGGGCTGCGGGCTGGCGGGTCTCGGCGGCGCGCTGGCGATCGACATCGTTGGTCTCGATCCGAATTTCTCGTTCGCCTATCTGGTCTATGTGCTCATCATCGTGTCGGTCGGCGGTCTCGGCTCGATTGCCGGCTCATTCGTCGCCGCGATGCTGATCGGGGTCAGCGATATCGCCGGCAAGTATTATTTTCCCGAGCTCGGCGCTTTCCTGATCTATCTCGTGATGGTGGTCGTGCTGATGTGGAAGCCGGCCGGGCTGTTCGGGAGACGCTGAAGGTGAGCGTCGCGAAACCAGCCACGACCGACCCGCAAATCTGGCTCAATGCGCGCAGCCGATGGCACAGGCTGGAAATCTGTTTCTGGCTGGCGACGTTGCTGCCGTTCCTGCTGTTTCCGAACTATCTCTCGCTGGCGAGCCAGATCGCCATCACCGCGCTGTTCGCGCTGTCGCTCGATATCATCCTCGGCTATGGCGGCGTGGTTTCGCTCGGTCACGCGGCTTTTTTCGGAGTCGGCGCCTACGCCGCGGGTCTCTATTCGGTCCATGTCACCGGCGAGCCGCTGTCCGGGCTGGCCGTCGGCGGCGTCCTGGCCGGCGTCGCCGGATACGCCGCGAGTTTCATCGTGTCGCGCTTCCGCCATCTCACCCTCATCATGATCACGCTCGGCATTGGTCTGCTCGCGCACGAGGTCGCCAACAAGGCGCACTGGCTGACCGGCGGCTCGGACGGCTTGCAGGGCGTCAAGACGTTGCCCTTGTTCGGCCTCTTTAAGTTCGATCTTTACGGCAACGTCGCCTATGCCTATTCGCTCGGCGTACTGTTTCTGGCGTTTCTCGGCGTGCGGCGCATCGTCAATTCGCCGTTCGGCCTGTCGCTGCGCGGTATCCGTGAAAACCTCATCCGCATGCCGGCGGTCGGCGCCGACAGCCGCGCGCACATCCGCACCGCCTATACGATCGCGGCGACCTTGGCCGGCATCGCCGGCGCCATCCTGGCGCAGACGACGCAGACCGTGGCGCTGGAATCGATAAGCTTCCAGCGCTCCGCCGACGTGCTGGTCATGCTGGTGCTCGGCGGCGCCGGGCGGCTCTATGGCGGGCTGATAGGCGCGGCGCTCTTTATGGTGGCGCGCGACCAGTTTTCCGGCATCGCCCCGCAATACTGGTATTTCTGGATCGGGCTGCTGCTGGTCACCGTCGTGATGTTCCTGCCGAACGGCATTCTCGGCGGACTGTCGCAGCTCTATGCGCGCTGGAGGGTGAAATGAGCGAAGTCGCCCTCGCCGCGCGCGGCCTCAACAAGAAATTCGGCTCGCTGGTGGTCGCCAGCGACATCAATCTCGTGTTGCCAGAGGGCGCGCGCTACGCGCTGATCGGACCGAACGGCGCCGGCAAGACGACGTTGATCAACCTATTGACCGGCATGCTGCCGCCCGACAGCGGCGAAATCGTGCTCGCCGAGCAGGACATCACCGCGCAGGCGCCGCAGGAGCGCGTGCGGCGCGGCCTGGCGCGCACCTTCCAGATCAATTCGCTGTTTCCCGGCCTGAGCGCGCTTGAAGCGGTGACTTTGGTGGTTGAGGAGCGGCGTCGCCTGTCAGGCCGGTTCTGGCAGAACCTCGCGAGCCATAAGGAGTCGATCGAGGAGGCCTACGACATCCTCTCCAGGTTGCGGCTCGGCGACAGTTGCTATCAGCCCACCCGCGAATTGCCCTACGGCCGTCAGCGGCTCCTGGAGATCGCGCTCGCGCTGGCGACGCGGCCGAAAGTGCTGCTGCTCGACGAGCCCGCCGCCGGCGTGCCGCAGGACGAAAGCGGCGAAGTGTTCGAGGCCGTGGCCGGATTGTCCGGCGACCTCACGCTGCTGTTCATCGAGCACGACATGCACGTCGTCTTCCGCTTTGCCAGCCACATCATCGTTCTGGTCGGCGGGGCGATCTTCGCAGAAGGTTCGCCCGCCGACATCGCTGCGCATCCGGGCGTGCGCGAGGTTTATCTCGGGACCCGCCAGCATGGCTGACGCCGCCGCTCCGTTGATCGCTCTCAGCAAGGTGCGCGCCGGCTATGGCAACGCCATGGTTCTGCACGACGTCTCGCTCAGCCTGCCGGAGCACGGCAGCCTGGCGGTGCTCGGCCGCAACGGCGTCGGCAAGTCGACCTTGCTGCTGACTATCATCGGTTACACCCAGATGCGCGCCGGGCAGATCCTGTGGCGCGGCAACGACGTCTCGCGCGAGGCGCCGCACAAGCGCGCCCGCGGCGGCATCGGCTGGGTCGCGCAGGAGCGCGAGATCTTCCCCTCGCTCAGCGTCGAGGAGAACCTCTGCACCACGGCGCGCGAGGGCCACTGGAATCTCGAGGCGATCTTCGCTATGTTCCCGCGGCTGCGCGAACGGCGCCGCAACATGGGAAACCAGCTATCGGGCGGCGAGCAGCAGATGCTGGCGATCGCCCGCGCGCTGATGACCAACCCGGCCCTGCTGCTGCTCGACGAGCCGCTCGAGGGTCTCGCGCCGGTGCTCGTCGATGAGCTGATCGCGGCGATCAAGCTGATGCTGTCCGACCGCCGCCTCGGGCTCATTCTGGTCGAACAGCACACCGAAATCGCGCTGGAGTTGACGCAAGAGGCCGTCGTGCTCGAGCGCGGCGCGGTGGCCTATCGCGGCCCCTCGGCAGAACTGCGCCGCGACCATGCGACGCTGGAGCGGCTGGTCGGGTTGCGCGTCGCCGTGACGACGTGACATTCTACCCCGAGCATCCGGGGTTCTAAGCGCATGACCGATCCCAAAGGGCCCATGATTCCGCGCGAACGTGCCGATTATTCGGCGATCGTCGACCGCCCGCCGCTAAAATTGCCCAACAACGCCCGGATTATTTTCTGGACCATCGTCAACTACGAGGTCTGGGATATCGGCAAACCGATGGCGCGCCAGCTTTTGCCGGCGCCGACCGGCGTCGCGCTGATGCCGGACGTCGTGCATTGGGCGTTCCATGAATACGGTATGCGGGTCGGCTGCTGGCGTTTCTTCGAGCTTTTCAAGAAGCTCGGCATCAAGCCGACTTTGTCCGCCAATGCCCGCATCTGCGAGGACTACGAGCGCGTCGCGGCGCAGGCGCGCGACGACGGCTGGGAATTCATGGGGCACGCTTACGAGCAGGGCCCGATCCACAAGGAGCCGGACCAGGCCGCGATGATCAAGCGCTCGATGGACATCATCGAGAAGTTCATCGGCAAGCGGCCGGTCGGCTGGCTGGGGCCGGGCCTGACCCAGACGCTCGAGACACCCGATCTGCTCGCCGCGGCCGGCGTCAAATACATCGGGGACTGGGTCTATGACGACGAGCCGACCGTGATCCGCACCACCAAGGGGCCGCTGGTGACTTTGCCCTACACCATCGAGCTCAACGACATTCCCATGATGATGGTGCAGCACCACGAAAGCGACTACCTGCTCAAGCGCACCATCGACCAGTTCGACCGGCTCTATGCCGAGAGCAAGGACCGCGCGAAAATCTGCGCGCTGGCGATTCATCCCTACATCAGCGGCCAGCCGCATCGCATCAAATACCTTGAGGCGATCTACGACTACGTCAATAAGCACGAAGGCGTGCTGCACTGGAACGGCGAGCAGATTCTCGACTGGTATCAGCCACTCGCCGATAAGCAACTGAGAGCGGCCGAATGAACTTTCCCAAGCCCAATGTCGGCATGCTGCCGAACGACCGCCTGGCCTATTCGGCGATCGCCACCAGAAAGCCGCTCAAGCTGCCGAAAGACGCGCGCATGGTGGTGTGGACCATCACCAATGTCGAGGAATGGGACCCGACCCAGACCATGCCGCGCACGGTGTTGACCCCGCCGGCCGGCGGCTCGCCGATGCCGGACATTCCGAACTGGTGCTGGCACGAATACGGCAACCGCGTCGGTTTCTGGCGCCTGTTGAAAGTGTACGACGAGTTCAAGATTCCCGGCGTCATCAACATCAATGGCTGCGCGCTCGAAGCCTATCCCGATATCGTCAAGGCGTGCGTCGACAGGAACTGGGAATTCGTCGGCCACGGCTTCACGCAAAGAAACATGCAAAAAGTCGAGAACGAGCGCGACGACATTCGCATCAGCGCCGAAGTGATCGGCCGCGTCACCGGCAAAAGGCCGCGCGGCTGGCTCGGGCCCGGCCTGACCGAGACTTGGGAAACGCCGGATATCCTCGCCGAGGAAGGCTACCGCTATGTCGCCGACTGGGTGCTCGACGACCAGCCGGTATGGCTCAAGACCCGCGGCAAGCCGATCGTCAACATCCCCTACACCCAGGAATGCAACGACGTCGCCATGATGCTGATCCAGCATCACAAGGCGTCGGAATTCTACGAACGCGCGATCGACCAGTTCGAGCAGATCTACAAGGACGCCAAGGAGAGCGCGCGGGTGATGGCGATTTCGGTGCATCCCTACATCATGGGCGCGCCGCACCGGACCAAGTATTTCCGCAAAATCTTCGACAAGATCCGGAAAAAGCCCGGCGTGCTGTTCTGGAACGGCTCCCAGATCCTCGACTGGTTCCTCAAGGCCGGCCCGCAGGCGCCCGGATCATGACGGAGCGCGCCGGAGTCATGACCGAGGGTCAGGTGTATCGCTCCGCCTTTGTCCCTCATGACATCGCAGCCCCGATCAAAGGCGCGACGGACGGCCCGCTCGCCGGGCTGACCGCCGTCGTCAAGGACATGTACGACATCGCGGGCGAAGTGGCGGGCAGTGGGAATCCGGCGTGGCTGGCGACGCATCAGCCGGCGGCGAAGACCTGCCCCGCGGTCATGAAGCTGCTCGACGCCGGCGCGACCGTCACCGGCAAGACGGTGTGCGACGAATTCTTCTACAGCGTCAGCGGCGCCAACGCGCATTACGGCACGCCGGTCAACGCCCGCGCGCCGGGCCGCCTGCCGGGCGGCTCGTCGGCCGGTTCGGCGGCGGCGGTCGGCGCCAACATCGCCGATCTCGCGCTCGGCAGCGACACCGGCGGCTCGGTCCGCGTGCCGGCGTCGTTCAACGGCATTTACGGCCTGCGGCCGACCCACGGCCGCATCGATTCGACCGGCGTGCAGGACATGGCGCCGTCGCTCGACGTGCCCGGCTTCTTCGCCGCTACACCGGGCGTATTCCGCAATGTCGGCGCTATTCTGCTCGATCAACGCCGTGTTCCGGCGAACATCCAGCGCGTCATCCTGGTGGAAGACGCTTTCCTCGAAGCCGACGAGGCGGTCGCCGACCTTATCCGCACTCTGCTCGAGTTCATGTCGGACGACCTGCCGGCGATGACCCACGCCAAAATCGCGCCGGATGGTCTGGAGGCCTGGCGCGAAACATTCCGCATCTTGCAGGCCTATGAGGTGTGGCAGACCTTCGGCGCCTGGGTGACGGCGACCAAGCCCGAGATCGGCCCCGGCGTCAGGGATCGCATGGCGTTCGCCGCCACCGTCAGCAAGGCGCAATACGACGCCGCCAGCGCCGTGCGGCAGCGGATGCGCGAGCATGTGATGGGCATCGTGACGCCCGGCACCATCCTGGCGCTGCCGACCGCGCCCTGCATCGCGGCGGAAGTCGACATTGCCGGCGAGGATGCCGAGCGGTTCCGCGCCCGGGTGCTGCGCCTGACCTGCACCGCGAGCCTGACCGGCCTGCCGCAGGTCAGCATCCCGGCCGGCACGGTGGACGGCTGCCCGATCGGCCTATCCTTCATCGGCTGGGCGGGCGGCGACGAAGCCCTGCTCGACCTGACAGTCGTGTTGTCGCGCCACCTCGGAATGGCGGGCTGAATATTTTTGTGCTTTGAAGGCTCGAAGCCAGCGGACCTGGCCAGGACGGATCTGCCAATGACCTCGCCCGACAAAAAGACAATCGCGGAACAGACCGCGCGGATGTATCTCGACACCGGCGCCGTGCGCTTCATGACGGACAAGCCGTTCATCTTCACGTCGGGCTGGGCCAGCCCGGTCTACAACGACTCGCGCTGGCTGATCTCGTTTCCGAAAGAACGCTCGCGGCTGATGGAGTTCATGGTCGAGACAATCGCGCGCGACATCGGCCGCGACAAGATCGACGCGGTGGCGGGCGGCGAGACCGCCGGCATCCCGTTTGCGGCCTGGGTCGCCGACCGGCTCGGCCTGCCGATGCAATACATCCGCAAGAAGCCGAAGGGCTTCGGCCGCGGCGCGCAGATCGAAGGCCAGTTGCTCGAAGGCCAGCGCGTGCTGCTGGTCGAGGACCTCGCGACCGACGGCAAGAGCAAGGTCAATTTCGTCAAGGCGATCCGCGACGGCGGCGGCGTCTGCGACCACTGCATCGTGCTGTTCTTCTACGGCATCTACCCGCAGAGCAAGAAGATCATGGGCGACCTCGGTGTTACGATGCATTCCCTCACGACCTGGTGGGACGTACTCGCGGTGGCCAAGGCGAGCGGCAAATACGACAGCGGCCGCCTGGCGGAGATCGAGTCCTTCATAAAGGACCCGGCCGGCTGGTCGAAGGCGCACGGCGGCGCGTCAGAAGCGGCGGAGTAACCATACGGGTCATGCCCAGCCCTGTGCCGGGCATCCACGTCATTCTTCCTTCTGCTCAAACAAGACGTGGATGGCCGGGACAAGCCCGGCCATGACGAAAACGCTATTTCCGCTTCAGCCGCGTCACCGCCAGATCGAGCGCCTGCAAAAACTTCGAAATGTCCTGCCGCGACAGCGGTGGCGGCCCGCGCGTCACAGCGCCGGCCGAGCGCAGATCGGTCAGCAGATCGCGCGTCGCCACCGCCAACCCGATTGCGTCGTTGTCGAACAATCTGCCAGTGGGGCCGATCACCGTCGCGCCGTTCTTCACACCGCGTCCCGCCAGCGGAATGTCGGCGGTGATGACGATGTCGTTCGCTCCGGCGCGCTCCGCGATCCAGCCGTCGGCGATGTCCGGGCCTTCGCTGACGATGACGCTCTCAATCAGCTCGCTGCGCGGCACGTTCATGAACGAATTGGCGACGACATAGACCTTGAGCCCGTAGCGCTCCGCCACCCGGTAAATCTCGTTCTTCACCGGACAGGCATCAGCATCGACAAAGATGCGGATCGCTGCGGGTTTTTGAAGCTCTTCCATGACTTCGGGGGCCGTGTTCAAATCGCCGCAACGAGGGAGGCATCAATGGCCAAAACAAACAAGGCGGGAAAGACGAAAAAGAAAGTCCAGAAAGCCAAGTCCAGATCACGCAAACAAGCGAGAAAACCGGCGCAGAAATTCGCCTTCAGCCATTTGCGCGACGAGGACTTCGATCAGGGTCTGCGGCCCTATTCGGCCTACCGCGACCTCGGCTTCGCCAAGGCGACCGGCGGCCAGTTGCAGGCCCATGTCATCCGCATGACCAAGCCGTTTCGCGCCGAGCAGGTCGCGATCCCGCACTATCACGACGTCGAATTCCAGATGGTCTATGTGCTGAAGGGCTGGTTCCGCACCGAGTTTGACGGCCACGGGCCGGTGACGTTCAAGGCCGGATCGTCTTGGATCCAGCCGCCGAAGATCAAGCACACCGTGGTCGGCTATTCCGACGACTGCGAACTGCTGGAGATCGTGCTGCCGGCCGAATTCGAGACGGTAACATTGGCGAAAGAGCCGAAGGCGAAGCGCGCCGCCTAGTTCAGTGCTTCCACTCCGGGCTCGGCACCGGCGTCCAGGTTTTCGCCAGCTTGAGATCGTCGGCGATCGCGTTGGCCGCGATATAGCCCGCGGCACCGTTGGCGCCGCCGCCATTGCCCGACGACGAGCCGCACAGATAGAGCCCCTCGACCGGCGTGCGTGAACCCGGCATCAGCGGATGCGGCCGGTTGATGCCGAGCTGGTTCGGCACGTAAGCGCCCATCCGCACCGCGCCCTGCACCATGTTGATATTGAGCGCCTCGATATCGCGCGGCGTGAACAGGTAACTGCCGAGGATGTTGCCGTCATCGAGATTGGCCGCGTAGTCGCGCCAGTAGTCGAGAATTTTCCGGGTGTAGCCCTTGCGGTCCTTGTCCCAGTTATCGGCGCTGCCCTCGACGGCGTAAGGCGAGAACGGCCACCAGAATGCGGTGTGGGCGCCTTGCGGCGCGTAGCTCGGGTCGAACGCGCTGTTGCAGGCGCCGTTGCCCATCAGGACTTTGGGGAATTTTTTGGCGGCGCAGTCGTTGAAGCAGCTTTCGACCTCCTCGACGGTGTCCATGCCGAAGAAGATGTTGAAGGCGCGCTTCATCGCCGGGTCGAAACTCTCGGCCTTGTAGCGCGGCGCATCCTTCAGCGCGAGATGCAGGGTGACGATGCTGTGATTGCCCCAGTGCCAGTCCTTCGCCTTCTGGCGCACCGGCTCCGGGAACAGCTCCTCGCCGGCCATGCGCACCGTGCCGGGGAAATCGATGGCGCTGGCGACGAACTTCCTTGCCTCAACCACGCTGCCGTCGTCGAGCGTGACGCCGGTGGCGCGGCCATTGACGACCTTGATGTCGCGCACATGCTTGCCGGTGATGACGGCGCCGCCGAGGTCTTCGACGATGCGGCGCAAAGCGAGCGGCAGCGCATGCGCGCCGCCGACCGGCAAGGTGAAGCTGGCGATATTGGCGAAAATCGCCGGAAATACGATGCCGGAGCCCTTGACGCTCTCGGTGGTGATGACGTGCATGTAGGAGGTGAACAGAGTGCGGATGCGCTCGTCGACGAAATGCTTGCGCACCACGCTGAACAGATCGTGCTGGGCGTGCGACAGCAATTCCTTGGCTTTCGGGCCGCTGAGTTGCGACAGCAGTTTGCCGAGCGGCATCGGCGCGTTGTAGAGCAGCGAAACCAGCAGCGGACGCATCTCGACGACGTAGGTGTTCCACAGTTCGCGGAACGTCTCGGCGTCCTGCTTCGAAAATCGTGCGAGCGACGCACAGGTCAGCTCGAGGTCCTGGTGGACCGTAATGCAGGTGCCGTCGCGGAACGCGGCGGCCTGCTGCACGGGCGGCCGGACGTAGGAATAACCGCAGCGCGCCAGATCGAGATCCTTGAGCAGCGGGCAATATTCCCAGCCCATGAAGAAATTGGCGTGCAGGTTGAGCTTGTAGCCCGGGAGGATTCGCTCTTCGGTCGAGGTGCCGCCGCCGATGCGCCCATTGCGCTCGATCACCGCGACCTTGAGTCCGGCGCGCGCGAGATACGCCGCCGTCGTCAGGCCGTTATGGCCGGCGCCGATCACGATCCCGTCGTAATCCGTCATGCGATCCCCACACCGCTTTTATCGTTGCCGGAGGCTAGCGCCGCGGGACGCGCACAACAATGCGACGGGATAGACTAGCGGCCAAATTTCAGACGGCGAAAGGTGGAAGGTGGAAGGCTATTCCTTGACCGCGCCGGTCATCGCCGAAACATAGTGCTCAACGAAGAAAGCGTAGAGGATCACCAGCGGCAGCGAGCCGGCCAACGCGCCCGCCATCAACGAACCCCAGCGGTAGACATCGCCGTCGACGAATTCGTTGACGATGGCGACCGGCACCGTCTTGTTCTGCACCGAGGTGAGAAAGGTCAGCGCGTAGATAAATTCGTTCCAGCACAGCGTGAAGCAGAAGATGAAAGCTGAAATAAGTCCCGGAATCGACAGCGGCAGCACGATCTGGGTCAGAATTTGCCAGCGGCTAGCACCGTCAATCAGCGCACATTCTTCAAGTTCGAACGGGATGGTCTTGAAGTAACCCATCAGCAGCCAGGTCGAGAACGGGATGAGGATGGTTGGGTAGGTCAAGATCAGCGCGAACGGCGTGTCGAACAGCCCATATTGGAAAACGATGGTTGCGAGAGGGATGAACAAGATCGATGGTGGCACCAGATAGGCCAGAAAGATCAGCCCGCCGATCCAGTGCGCGCCGCGGTAACGCAGGCGTACGATCGCATAGGCCGCCAGCACGCTGGCGAAGATCGACAGCACCGTCGCGCAAATCGCCACATACATCGTGTTCCAAAGCCACGAGAGATAATAGCTTTCGAACAGCAACTTATAGACGTGCTTGAGGGTCGGCGCCGTGGTCCAGAACGGATTATAGGTATTGAGATCGAGCAGTTGGTCGTCGGGTTTGATGGCGGTCAGCGCCATCCAGTAGAACGGAAACAGCAGCACGATCACGATGATCGACAGCGGCAGATAGAGCGTGACGAGTCGTCGCGGTAGCGATTCCAGATAGCTCATGCCCTCGCTGTGGTCAGCGCGCGCTGACCGGTCTGTGAGCGCGGACTTCAGGTCGAGCATCTTGGCGGCAGGAAGGTCAGTCATTGGCCTCGCCCTGCTGCCACTTGCGGCGCTGCAGCCCAAACCACGAAATCATGATCGCGGCGAGTAGGAACGGGATCATCGCGTTCGAGATCGCGGCGCCCTCGCCAAGCGAGCCGCCGATAATCGCACGTTGGTACGATAGCGTCGCCATCAGATGCGTGGCGTTCACCGGTCCGCCGCGCGTCATCGCCCAGATCAGCTGGAAGTCGGTAAAGGTGAACAACACGGAGAAGGTCATCACCACCGCAATGATCGGGGTCAGCAACGGATAGGTAATGAAGCGGAAACGCTGCCACGCGGTGGCACCGTCGATGGTCGCCGCTTCATAGAGCGAGGGCGACACCGTCTGCAGGCCGGCCAGCAGCGTGATCGCAACGAACGGCACTCCGCGCCAGATATTGACGAAAATAACGCTGGCCCGCGCCCAGTTAGCGTCACCGAGAAAATTGATGTTCTGGGTGATCAATCCAAGCTGTTTCAACGACCACGAAATGATGGAGAACTGCGCGTCGAAGATCCACCAGAACGCCAGCGCCGACAGTACCGTCGGCACGATGAAGGGGATGAGGACCATGGCACGCAGGATCGCCTTGAACGGCATGTTCTCGTTTAGCAACAGCGCGAGATAAAGCCCGATCGCGAATTTGAACACGCTCGCCACGCCCGTATAGAGCAGCGTGTTGAACACCGACAGCCAGAAGATCGAATCGCCCTGCAGCCACTCGTAATTCTCAAGCCCGATGAATTCACCGGAACGGCCGATGCGTGCGTCGGTAAAGGAAATCCAGACCCCCAGGCCGAGCGGATAGGCGAGAAACAGGATCAGGAATGCCATCGCCGGCACCATGAACCAGAAACCCAGCCAATCGCGATTGACTTTGAGCCGGTCCCACGAGGTCACGTCGCGCAGGGTCCCCTTTGTCGAGCCTTGATCGAGAGCAATCGTCATCGCGATCCTAATCCGCCGGCCGCATCACGACATTAGAAACCGACCGGCGGGCGGTGCAGGCCGCCGCCGGTCGGGTCCGTCAGCGATAGATTCGCTTGAGCTGCCGCTCCGCAATTGCGATCGCGCCCTTGGCGTCTTCGCGACCGGTGCAGTAGTTAGCGAACATGTCGACCACCAGGAAGTCGGCGATCGCGGTCGCCGCCTTCTCGCCCGGCGTGCCGATGCCGGATGCCGGCAGTGCGCGCTTGCTCGCCTGGCTGAACACCTGGTTCTTCGGATCCGCCGTCCACACCGGCGCCGAGTCATAGGCATTAAGGGTGTGGGTCAGATAACCGCGCGCGCCCGACAACCACCTGTCGAAGTTCTCCTTCTCCAGCATGAAGGCGACAAAAGCCTTTGCGGCGTTCGGATATTTGGTGAACTTGAACGCCAGAATCGGAACGCAGAGCTGCAATTCGGTCGGCTTGCCGACCGGGCCGACCGGCCACAGCGCATGGTACGTGTCCTCGGCGAGCTCTTTCTTGCTCGGATCATCCTTGGCAGCGACATAGATCGAGATGCCGTTACCGGTACAATAGAGCTCCCCCGCCAGGAACGCTTTGTTGTTGGACGAGTCGTTCCATGACGCGACGCCGGGAATGAAGGTGTCGGACAGCGCTTTGCAGTATTCCAGCGCCTTCATGGTCTCCGGCGAGTTGATGACCACCTTGTCGGCCTTGTCGACGGTGTAAGCGTTGTGACCCCAGAGGACCCAGTGCAGCCACGAATTGGCGTCACCCGAGGCGTGTCCGAGCGCGAAGCCGGCCGGCGTGCTATTGGCTTTGAGCGCCTTGCACATAGCGAGGAAGCCCGGGAAGTCCTTCGGAAATTCCGGGAAGCCGGCTTTGTCAAGCGCCGACTTACGGTAGGTCATATAGCCGCCGACGGTTGCGACCGGAATGCCGAGCCAGTTGTTGCCCTGCTTGCAGGTGGCGGCCGCCGCGTCGGTCCATCCGCCGTATTTCTTGCCGAGATAATCGGCAACGTCGTTCATCAGCAACACTTTGGTCGGGAACAGCTGTGGCAATGTGTGCAGGCCCCAGGCCAGATCGAGACCCGAGCCGGTATTGGCGGCCACCGCGGCCTTCGGCTGGACATCCTCGAAGGACTCACTGAACACGTTCATCTCGGTGCCGGTCGCCGCCTTGAATGCCGCGACCATGTCGTTGAACGCCGCATCTTCCGCCGGAACGAAGCGCTTCCAGCGCATCACGGTGAGCTTGGCGCCCTTTTCCGCTTTCCACGGAGACGCCTGCGCCCAAGCCTTGGCCCAGTCGAACAGCGTCGGGCCGGTCAACGCGCCTGCCGCGGCAAGCGCGGTACCGCCCTGAAGCATCGAGCGGCGGGTGAAGTCGTTCATAGCAAGTCCTCCCTTTTGATTTTAATTTCTAGTCGTTCAGTCGTTTACCTGTCGTCTCGTCGAAGAGATGGACCAGCGCCGGATCCGGCTTGAGCCGAACCCTGTCGCCAGGGTTGAACTGATGGCGCTCGCGAAACACCGCAACGATTTCTTCGCCGCCAAGCTTGGCGAACACCTGCGTCTCCGAGCCGGTCGGCTCAACGACGACGATTTCGGCTTCGACACCATCATCCGCGATGGTGAAGTGCTCGGGCCGGATGCCATAGACCGCCGGCCGGCCGTCCGAGCTGGACGGCGCCGCCTTTAGCGGAAGATTCACACCGTTCGGACCTTCGAAGCCGGCGGTTCCGTTCAACTTAACCTTGCCCTTGAGGAAATTCATGGCCGGCGAGCCAATGAATCCGGCAACGAATTGATTGGCAGGCTTGTCGTAAAGATCGAGCGGCGTGCCGATCTGTTCCACGATGCCGTCGTGCATCACCACGATCTTGTCGGCCATTGTCATGGCCTCGATCTGATCGTGCGTGACATACACCGTCGTGGTCTTAAGACGCTGATGCAACTCCTTGATTTCGGTGCGCATCGCGACGCGCAGCTTGGCGTCGAGGTTCGACAGTGGCTCATCGAACAGGAACACCTGCGGATTGCGCACGATGGCACGGCCCATGGCGACACGCTGGCGCTGGCCGCCAGACAATTGGCGCGGAAAGCGTTCGAGGTAAGGCCCCAGGCCGAGGATCTCGGCGGCCCGGTTGACGCCCATGTCGATTTCCCGCTGGGGCGCCCCGCGCAGCTTGAGCGAGAAGCCCATATTTGCGCCGACCGTCATGTGCGGGTAGAGCGCGTAATTCTGGAACACCATCGCGATGTCACGCTCTTTCGGCGGCACGTTGTTCACCACGCGCTCACCGATTCTGATTTCGCCGGAGGTGATATTCTCAAGCCCCGCGATCATCCGCAGCAAAGTGGACTTGCCGCATCCAGAAGGCCCGACCAGCACGACGAACTCGCCGTCTCGGATCGAAATTTCCACACCGTGAATGACAGTTGTCGTGCCAAATGATTTCCGCACGTCGCGGATCGCGACCGAAGCCATACCTTAGTCCTCCCAAAGAGCAGCGCGCGGGACTGCTTCACGAACTTGGCGCGATTAAGCTTATCGTCTGGTTCCCGGCTGCAAATAGTGTTGCAGCCAGCGGTATTAAATCAAGTGCAATCGTAATCGCGTCGCCCCGCGAAGGTAATACGGCCTCATTCGGGGCTGGACGTTGCCGATGTTGAGCGCACCTTCGGAGCGTCTCAACTTTTGACCGCACCGGCGGTCAAGCCAGATACCATATAACGCCGGAAGGCGTAGTAGATCGCCGCCGGCGGTAGCGCATAGATCAAGCCTGTCGTCATCAGCAGCTCCCAAGGCGAATCATCTGCGGCCAGGAAATTGCCGAGACCGACCGGCAGCGTCACCGCGGTGTCATTCGAAAGCAGCAGGAAGGCATAGAGATATTCGTTCCATGCCAGCAGCAGAGCATACATCCCGACCGCCACCAGCGCCGGCATCATTAGCGGAATGTAGACGAGCCGGAACAGTTGCATCGGCGAGGCGCCGTCCATGATGGCCGCTTCGTCAAGTTCGACGGGTAACTGGTCGGACGACTGTTTCAGAACCCAGATCGAATAGGGCGCGGCGATGGTCACCATCGCGAGAATCAGCGCCCACTGGCTGTTGAGCAGCCCGTACAAGCCCATCGTGCGGTACATTGGAACGGCGAGAAACGCCGCCGGAATGAAATAGGTGAACAACGCGAGGTTCATCACGACGCGCCCGCCTTTCACCTTCAGACGGCTAATCGCGAAAGCTGCTCCCGTTGCGATCAGCAAGGTGAGCACGCCAGTTGCCACCGCGATCAGTAGCGAGTTCCAGAGTTGCAGCCAAAAATGGCGGAGATAGTAGTGTTCCTGTGTGAACACCACCGCAAAATTATGCAGCGTCGGTTGGTCCGGCCAAAGTTTGCCGGAGAACGCTGAGTCCTTTGTTGAGATCGCGAACAGGAACAGATGGTAGATCGGCAGCAGCGTCCAGATCAGCACGGGAAAGCCAATCAGCAGCAGCTTGGCTTCGGTGCTGACGGCGCTGAGGGTCGGCACTCTCATTTCGCCAACCGCTTCATCATAAAATACACGAGCGGAAGCACGAACGGCAGCGCGCACACGATGGCCGCCATCGACATGTCGACTTGGTCGAGGCGCAGATACCGAATGCCGAGCGTCGCCAGCACATGCGTAAGATCCGCCGGCCCGCCGCCGGTCAACAGGTAGACGCTATTGAAATCGCCCAGCGTCCAGATCATCGAAAGGATCGTGCAGGTGAGATAAAGCGTCCGTAGCGAGGGCCACGTCACGTACGTGAATTTTTGTAGCTTGGTGGCGCCGTCGACGGACGAGGCTTCATACAGGTCGCCGGGAATTGCCATTCGCCCGGCGATCAGGATCAGCGTCCAGAACGGCAACGATTTCCAGATATGAACCGCAATCGACATCGACATTGCGACGGCGGGATCGTTCAGCCAGTTCGGGCCGTCTTCCCCGGTGAACCGGAAAATCAGTGAATTGATCAAGCCCCATTCCGGATTGAGCATGAACCGCAGCGAAAGGATGGTCGGGATCGACGGCACCGCCCAGGGCAAGACGAAAAGCACTGACAGCCATTTGATCCAGTTCCGCGCTTGCACGAAAAACCCGGACAATAATAGCGCGACGAACATTTTGAGGTTGATGCCCACGACCAAGAACACCAGGGTGTTCACGGCCGATCGCGCGAAGATCGGGTCTTCAACCAATTGCACGTAACTTTGCGGGTGGCGCGCGATCCAGAAGCCATATCCGACCGGATAGACGACGAACAGCAGGAAGAGCAGGATGTAGGGAACGATCAGAATGAGGCCCCAAGCCTGCCACGGCGTCAGCCCGCGCCGCGCCGTTTCCGCGTGGACGGCGCCGTCAGAGTTCGGAATCACCAGCGTCGATGTCATCGGTTGACTATACGGCTAGAAGCCGGCCGCCCGTAATGGCAGCCGGCTCCGGTTTAGCAATCAGCCCGCGACTTGCTTGATACGGGCAATCATCTCGTCGACGGCCTTGTCGACCGGGATCTTCTCATTGACGACGCGGTTCATCGCCTTGGCCCAGACATTCTCGTTGTTGAGAATGGTGAACTTGTAGTTCTTGGTGAACTCGAAGGTCACCGTGCCGGCTTTAAACTGATCGTGCACCGACTTGCGGTGACGATCGGCCAGCCAGAACATGCTGTCTTGCGCGTTCTTGGTCACCGGGAACCAGCGGCCCAACGCGCCTTCAACATAGGGCGTCAGATTATCTTCATGCAGAATGAACTGCACGAATTCCTTGGCGCGAGCCTTGTTCTTGGAATCCGCGAAGATGACACCAACTTTGACCGCCGAGCGATAACTCATCGGCTTGCCGTCAGGCTTCTTGGGGAAGCCGGCGGTTGCGATGTTTTCGTCGTAGTTCTTTTTCGCCTGGGCCCGCACATCGGGCGCAAGCGAGGCGTTGTTGGCATCATCAAGCCACTTCGTGGCGATCGAGATCGTCGCGTTGTGGGTCATCAACGTCGTCTTGTTATGGAAGGCGATGTTGTTGTCAGGATCTTTCCAGCTTGTGGACGATGGCGGCGTGCAACCGCGGGTGTAGACGTCGGTGTAATCCTTCAGCGCCCCGACCAGTCCCTGCTTCACCTTTGGGTCATCAACCAAGAGCTTACCGTTGTCATCGACCAACTTGACGTTATAGGCATCCATGAAAGTGAGGAACGAGAAGAACGAGTCGCTGGAATCCACGCCCATCGGCTGTCCAATGCCAAAGATGCGCTGGCCGGTCTTCTTTCGGCTGGCAGCCTGGGCCGGCTCGCACCAGAAGTTCCAGTACTCCTTCCACGTGGTCGGAATATCGCTTTCCTTAAAGCCGGCGTCCTGAAGCATGTCGATCCAGTACTGGACGTGCATGGTCTGCTGCTTCATCGGGAAGGCGTAATAGGCCTTCTTCTTGGTCTTGTCGTTGTAGAGGAAAGTGGTCTCGAGCGTATTGGGAGCGAATTGGCCTTTGATCGGGTTGATGACGTCGGAGATGTCTTCGAGTTTGCCTTCAAAGGCCCATTTGCCGGCGACTTGGAAGTCATAGACGTCGCCATAAGCCACGTCCGGAGGCGTGCCGGAATCCATCGCCGCCACTGTCTTCGGAATCATGTCCTGCGGCGAGTATTGCGAGAGGTCGACCTTGATCTTGGTCTTGTCCTCGAACTTTTTCACCGCCGCAAACAGCGCGTCGTCCTCAGCTTTGTAGAACCCTTTGTTCCAGAAGATAGTGAGCTTCTCCTGGGCGGTCGCAGCCCCCGAGAACATGATGCCGCATATAGCGACCGTCAAAA
Source organism: Hyphomicrobiales bacterium (assembly GCA_038206695.1). Classification (GTDB taxonomy): domain Bacteria; phylum Pseudomonadota; class Alphaproteobacteria; order Rhizobiales; family Xanthobacteraceae; genus Pseudolabrys. The sequence goes on from JBBRAN010000011.1 coordinate 36,219, forward strand.
GCGCGAGACTTCGTATCGTCGATTTCGTCACATTATCCTCCCTGATGATTTCTTCTGGCGTTTTGGTTTTGTCTTGAGCCCGATTCCTTGCGGCGTGGTCGCTCGTTATAGCCCAGTATTCATCAGGTCATCATATGTCTCAAGCCGCGCGGATCCGATCGGAGGACGGCAAAAGGCCGTTATTTTAAGGCTTTGCGAAGGGCGCCGTGGGTTTCCCCGCTACATCGTCATGCCGCCGTCGATCTGCAGGGTCTGGCCGGTGTAATAGCTCGACTCGTCCGAGGCCAGAAACACCGCGCCCGCCGCGATCTCCTCGGCGGTACCGAGCCGGCCGATCGGCTGGCGGGCGACGAAATCCTCGCGCACGGCCTTGAGCGACTTGCCGGTCTTCTTGGCGTTCGCCTCGATGCGCTCGTTGAGCGACGGCGACTGGATGGTGCCGGGGCAGATCGCGTTAACGCGGATGCCCTTGCGAATGAAGTCCGCAGCGCAAGCCTTGGTCAGGCCGATCACCGCCGCCTTGGTGGTGCCATAGGCGTAACGGCTCGGCAGGCCGCGCACCGAAGACGCCACCGACGCGATGTTGATGACCGAGCCGCCGCCATTCTTGAGCATCGCCGGAATGAAAGCGCGCAGCACGCGATGCATCGATCTGACGTTGATGTCGAACGAACGGTCCCAGTCCGCGTCGGAGCATTCGAGGATGCTGCCCTGGTGCACCCAACCGGCGAAATTGCCGATGACGTTCGGCGTGCCGAATTCCTTGATGACTTTCTTGGCCAGCGCCTCGACGGCGGTCGTCGAGGTTACGTCGAGCGCAAAGGTCTTGGCTTTTTTCAGGCCCTTGAGCTTGCCGGCGTCGAGATCGGTGGCGACCACCGTGGCGCCTTCGGCGATGAAGGCCTCCGCGATCGCGCGCCCGATGCCCTGCCCCGCCGCCGTGACGAATGCGAGCTTGCCCTTCAACCGTCCGCTCATACGCAACTCTCCCGACTTTTGCTTTGATGCCCGATGTTAGTGGTTGTCGCGCGGCACGCTTTTCTGCGCGACGCGCTGATATTTTACCGCCGGCTTGAGCACCATGCCGGCGCCGAGCTGATCGACCATGCCGCGCTGGATTTCCTGCCACGGCGTCTGGCTGGCCGGATAGTGGAAGCCGCCCTGCTTCTCGAGCTTGGCCCGCCGCGTGGCGAGCTCGGCCTTCGAACTGAGGATGTCGGCGGTGCCCTTCTTGAGGTCGATGCGAACGCGGTCGCCGGTTTTGAGGATCGCGAGGCCGCCGCCCGCCGCCGCTTCCGGCGACGCATTGAGAATCGAGGGCGACGCCGACGTGCCGGACTGCCGTCCGTCGCCGATGCAGGGCAGCGCCAGGATGCCTTTTTTGATCAGGTAAGCCGGCGGCTGCATGTTGACGACCTCGGCCGCGCCCGGATAGCCGATCGGGCCGGTGCCGCGGATGAACAGCATCGTGTTCTCGTCGATCTTGAGTTTCGGGTCGTCGATGCGGTGGTGATAGTCCTCCGGGCCCTCGAACACGACGGCGCGGCCCTCGAATGCATTGGGGTCCTTCGGGTTCGACAGGTAGCGCTTGCGGAATTCCTCGGAGATCACGCTGGTCTTCATCACGGCGGAATCGAATAGATTGCCGTGCAGCACCTTGAAGCCGGCCTGCTCCTTCAACGGCCTGTTGTAGGTCCGGATCACGTCGGCATTGGTGATTTTGGCGCGCTTGACATTGTCGCCCATCGTCTTGCCGTTGATCGTCATCGCGTCGGCGTGGAGCCGGCCGGCCTTGAGCAATTCGTTCATCACCGCCGGCAGGCCGCCGGCGCGATAATATTCCTCGGCGAGATAGTGGCCGGCCGGCTGCATGTTGACGAGCAGCGGGACGTCGTAGCCGACCTTTTCCCAGTCGGTGATCGCCAGCGGCACGCCGATGTGCCTGGCGATCGCGTTGATATGGATCGGCGCGTTGGTCGAGCCGCCGATCGCCGAATTGGCGACGATGGTGTTCTCGATCGCCTTGCGCGTGATGATGTCCGACGGCTTGAGATCCTCGTGCACGATTTCGACCGCGCGCACCCCGGTTTCGTAGGCCATCTGTCCGCGCTCGCGGTACGGCGCCGGAATCGCCGCGCAGCCGGGCAGCGACATGCCGAGCGCTTCGGCCAGGGCGTTCATGGTCGAGGCGGTGCCCATTGTATTGCAGTGGCCGATCGAGGGCGCCGAATTGGCGACGCGGTCGATGAATTCCTCGTAGCTGATCTTGCCGGCGGCGTGGTCCTCGCGCGCTTCCCACACTACCATGCCGGAGCCGACGCGCTTGTCGCCGCGCCAGCCGTTCAGCATCGGCCCGCCGGACAGCACGATGGCGGGGATGTTGACGGTCGCAGCCGCCATGATGCAGGCCGGCGTCGTCTTGTCGCAGCCGGTCATCAGCACGACGCCGTCGAGCGGGTAGCCGTAGAGAATTTCGACCAGGCCGAGATAGGCCAGGTTGCGGTCGAGCGCGGCGCCCGGCCGCTTGCCGGTTTCCTGGATCGGGTGGACCGGGAATTCGAAGGCGATCCCGCCGACGGCACGGATGCCGGCCCGCACCCGTTCGGCCAGTTCGAGATGATGCCGGTTGCACGGCGACAGGTCGCTGCCGGTCTGGGCGATGCCGATGATCGGCTTGCCGGAGGTCAGCTCGTGACGGGTCAGTCCCCAGTTGAGATAGCGCTCGAGATAGAGCGCCGTCATGCCGGGATTTTCTGGATTGTCGAACCACAGTTGCGAGCGGAATTTACGGCCGCGCGGATGCTTCGCTGAGGGTGTCTTGTCTTTGCGCGCCATGGTGTCCTCGCCTGCCCGGTCTTGGTCGATTTTCCGGGTCGCGCGAGTCTTAGCGCGCAGGCTTACCCGAACGCAAACAGATCAGCATCCGGATCGCCCTGCCCGGCGAGCGCCGCGCGCAGCACCTCGGCCGCGATCATGGCAAAGGTGATGCCGTTGCCGCCGAAGCCGAGCACTGCGTAGCTGCGGGAATGTCCCGGAATCAGTCCGATCGAGGGCAGGCCGGTTGCGCTCGTGCCGAACGATCCGGTCCAACTGAATTGCGCTTCGACGTCGAGCTGGGGGAACAGGCTCCGCAATTTGTCCTGGATCGCGGCGGTTTTCCGGCCGATCAGGGCATCGCGCTTTGCCGCATCGGAAAATGGCTCGTCTTCGCCGCCGGCGATGACGCGCCCGTCAGGTGTGGTGCGGGCATAGAGATATGTCTGCGCCGCCTGCCAGATCAGGCAGCGGGTTGCCCATAGCCGGTCCGGCTGCGGCACGGTCGCCATCGCCCAGGTCGAGACCACCTTGTTGCCTTTGCCGGCGAGAATATCGGGCATCTCGTAGCCGGTGGCGTAAATGACCGAGCGCGTCCTGAACGTGGCGCCGTTCGTCGCCTGCGCCGTCACGATGTCCTTGCCTTCGCTCAAGCCGGAAATTTCGGCGTCGGCATAGATCGTGGCGCCGCGCGAAATCGCCCGCCGCAGCAGTCCGCCCGCGAGCCGGACCGGATTGCATTCGGCATTGCCGCTGGAGCGGATGGCGCCCTCGGCCTCGATGCCATAACGCTCGAACAGTGCGTTGCTGTCGAGAAACGTCGCCGGCAGCCCAAGATCGTCTCTCGCGTCGGCCTCGTCGCGCAGGGCTTTGCCGTTCAGCAGACTGCCGGCCAGATAGAGCGACGGGCGCGCCTGCCAGTCGCAGTCGATCCCGGTGGCGCGGCGCGACAGGTGCTCGACCGCCTGTTTCGAGCGCAGCCAGGCGCGCTGCGCGTTGCGGTCGCCGATCATCTTGCCGAGCGCAAGCAGCGGCACGTCGGGCTCGAACTGGATCAGCGCGTGGTCGCCATCGTGCTGCCGCACAGCGGCTTGCGCGCCTCGGCGAGCACGACGCGCAATCCCGCTTCGGTGAGCAGATCGGCGATCACCGCCCCGGTCATGCCCGCGCCGACGATCAGGACATCGGCCTCGATCATGCCGGCTGGCGCCGCGGCAGGAATCTGAGGGAACGGCCCGTCCTGCCACAAAGTCCGGCCGGTCCGCAGGTCGCGGTGGATCGTGGCGACGTCGCTCATTTCATCCCTGGGTTGGCGCTATCCCCGCGCTGGGCAACCGCAGACGGGCGGCCCGGTTCCACCCCAAACCGCCTGGTGTTGGAACTCGGCAAGGTGCCAGCCGTTAGCCATCCGGAGAATGATGGAGATTGCCATGAATGCTCATCGTCACGTCTATCTCGCAGCGACCCTTGCGGCAGGTGTGGCGCTTGGCGCCCTCACCATCGGCATCGCCCACGCGCAAAGCGGCGGCGCTCCCACCAATCCCGGCTCCAATGCCACCGACAAGATCAACGCCGGCGGCACGATTCAGGCCCCCTCGGGCTCGCCGCCCGGCGCCAATGACGCCAGCGGCTCAGGCGGCAAGGTGACCAACCGGGCGCCGCCGGTCGATACCACCGCCGCGAACAATCAGCCGATTCCGACCCAGGCCGAGTTGCGCGCCGCGCTGCTGTCGCCCGACTCCGGCGATCCGGCGATCGGCCAAATGGGGGCGCCTGCCCCCAACAGTGGCGAAGGCAACGCCGCCAGTAATTCAGGCCCCAAGTCCGCTGATCCAACCACGCAGAGCCAGGGTCACGCCGCGGTTGGCGGACCATTGTCTCCGGGTGCAGGCAAGGACGGCAGCGCGCAGGGCGGCCAGGCTGCTGCGCCATCCGCGCAAGCCGGCGGTAACAAGAGCGCCCCACCCGTTCAAGCGAATGCCCAACCCGCGCCAACGGCCGCCCAACCCGCGCCGGCGGCCGGCACGGAAACCACCGGCACGCCCACTCCGGGCGAGCAGAAGGCTGTCGACGCCGCCAAGCAGACCTCGCCCAACAAGCCGATCGGCTCGACGACGCAAACCCTGCCGGCGAAGTTCTCAAGCCGGAACGCGTTGATCGATCGCGCTCCGGTCATGGCGCTGCCGTTCAAACTCAAGGACGAGCAGTTGAAGCAGATTTTCCAGGCGGTGATGAACGCCAAGGACGCGGTAGCGATCGACGGCGCCAATCTCAAGCCGGCGATTCAATTGACGTTGGCCCAGGCCGAGGCGATGCGGCCGTTGCCGGGCGCTTCGGACGCGCTCAAGGGCCTGAAATACCTGAAGACCAAGGATAAGGTGTTGCTGGTCGAACCCTCGACACGAATCGTGCTCGAGGAAATTTCCGGCTGATCGCGGCCTAAGACAAAAGCAAATCGCCGGGCGTAACGCCCGGCGATTTTTTTATGACTCAAAGGCTGGCGGAGAGAGAGGGATTCGAACCCTCGTTACGGTTTCCCGTAAACACGCTTTCCAAGCGTGCGCCTTCAGCCACTCGGCCACCTCTCCATCTGCGTCTATGGCACCCGCCTCTTTGAGAGACCTCAGCGCCATAGCCTTTCCCTATAGGCATTCAGCGCCACATTTCCAAGGCGCGCACGCTAAGGCGCGCGCACTATAGCGGCGCTCGGCGGGGTGACAACCAAGTGCCAGCGCGCGTGATCCGACTCGATCGGCCTGTGTTTTATTTGCAGCAATTGACGCATCGGATAAAAGACGCGAGAAAACGGCGGTTTCCTCACACAGGTCTTCCACCGGATGCCGGACAACGTCACCGCGCTCGGACTCGTTCTCTCCGCCGATCCGGCGCTGATCGCGATCGTTCGTCTGTCGCTGATCGTCAGCCTGACGGCTGTGCTGCTCGCGGCATTGATCGGCATTCCATTCGGCGCGCTCATCGCGCTGACGCGCTTTCACGGCCGTGAAGCTGTCATCGTCGCGCTCAATGCGCTGATGGGATTGCCGCCGGTTGTCGTCGGCCTGTGCGTCTATCTCCTGCTGTCGCGTTCCGGACCGCTCGGCTCCTTCGGGCTGCTGTTCACGCCGCAAGCGATGATCATCGCGCAGACCATCCTGATCACGCCGATCATCGCCGCCTTGGCGCGGCAGACCATCGAGGATCTCTGGAGCGATTACCGCGACGAACTCGCGGCGATGAATGTCGGGCCGGCGCGGCGCATCGCGACCCTGATCTGGGACGGCCGGTTCAGCTTGCTGACGGCGCTGCTGGCCGGATTTGGCCGCGCCGCCGCGGAAGTCGGCGCCATCATCATCGTCGGCGGCAATATCGAAGGCTTCACCCGCACCATGACCACCGCGATCGCGCTCGAGACATCGAAGGGCGACCTGCCGCTCGCCGTCGGGCTCGGCATGGTGCTGATCGCCATCGTGATCGTCATCAATGCCCTGGCCTGGGGCGCGCGCCGCACCGGCGAACGCTACGCGGGGTGACAATGCGCGCACCGCAATCCGATCTGCCCATCGTATTTACGGATGTCACGGCAGCCGCCGGCGCCGTGATCCTGCTGGACCGCGTTTCGCTGGCGATTTCAGAGGCCCCGCCGACGGTCGTGATCGGGCCGAACGGCTCGGGCAAAACGACATTGCTGCGGCTTGCCATGGGCTTGTTGGCGCCGACCAGCGGTTCTGTCAGTTGGGGCGGCCGCGAGGACGTGCCGCCGCTGCGCCGGGCCTTCACGTTTCAGCGGCCCGCTCTGTTGCGCCGCACCGCCTCCGCCAATGTGCGTTATGCGCTGGCGGCGGCCGGCGTCCCGCGCCGGAACCGCGATGCGCGCATCGACGAATTGTTCGCGCTGGTCGGCCTCACCGGCCTCGAGCAGCGGCCGGCGCGGCGTCTGTCGGGCGGCGAGCAGCAGCGTCTTGCGCTGGCGCGCGCCTTGGCGCGCGACCCCGCCGTGCTGTTCCTCGATGAGCCGACCGCCAGCCTCGACCCCGCCGCAACCAAGGCTATCGAGGACATCGTGCGTGCCGTCGCGGCACGCGGCGTCAAGGTGGTGATGTCGACCCACGACCTCGGCCAGGCCCGCCGCCTCGCCGTCGACATCATCCTGATGCACCGCGGCCGCGTCGTCGAGCGCGACGCACCCGAGACGTTTTTCGGATCGCCGCGAACCACGGAAGCCAAGACTTTCATCGCCGGCGAGTTGCTGGTCTGAGCCATGGAGAATCCCATGCACACCCGCCGCCTGATCATCGCCGTCCCCCTCGCTCTTTCGCTCGCGGCGACCTGCGCCTTCGCGCAAGACAAATCGATCGTGGTCGCCTCGACGACCTCGACGCAGGACTCCGGCCTGTTCGAATACCTGCTGCCAATGTTCACCAAAAAGACCGACATCGCCGTGAAAGTGATATCGCAAGGCACCGGGCAGGCGCTCGACACCGGCCGCCGCGGCGATGCCGATGTGGTGTTCGTGCACGCCAAGTCGCAGGAGGAGAAGTTCCTCGCTGAAGGCAACGGCGTGAAGCGCTTCCCGGTGATGTACAACGACTTCGTGCTGATCGGGCCGAGCAGCGACCCGGCCGGCATCAAGGGCACAAAGGATGTCGCCAAGGCGCTGACAACGATCAAGGACAAACAAGCTTCGTTCATCTCGCGCGGTGACAAATCCGGCACGCATAGCGCCGAGCTGGCGTTATGGACGGCGTCCGGTGTCGACATCGAGAAGGATAAAGGCGCCTGGTACAAGGCGATCGGCCAAGGCATGGGCTCCGCGCTCAACACCGCCCAGGCCAGCAATGCTTATGTGTTGTCGGACCGCGGTACCTGGCTGAGCTTCAAGAACAAGGGCGACCTTGCAATCGTCGTCGAGGGCGACAAGCGGATGTTCAATCAGTATGGCGTGATGCTGGTGAACCCGGAGAAGCATCCGACCGTCAAAAAGGCCGAAGGTCAGGCCTTCATCGACTGGCTGGTGTCGTCGGAGGGCCAGAACGCGATCGCCGGCTACAAGATCAACGGCGCGCAACTGTTCTATCCCAATGCCCAGGATGCGGGCGCCTGATGGATGAAAAAGCCCCCGCCCGGCCCTACATGAGCATCATGCCGAACGACCCCTACATCATCCGCCCCAATCCCGCCAATCCGCGGCTGACCGAGCGCGTTTCCGGCATCGACCAGACCGGCGCGAAAGTCGACACCTCGGTGACGGTCGAGCGCGCGCTGACGATCTTCCTCAATTCGCAGGAGATCGTCACTGCGATGACGATCGGCGATTACCCGGAATATCTGGCGGTCGGCTACCTGCTCAACCAGCACATGCTGCTGGCAGACGATGTCGTCACCGGCGTCGACTATGACGAGGAATTGTCGGTCGTTGTGGTGCGCACCAAGCGCAAGACCAACTACGAGAAGAAGCTGAAGAAAAAGGTGCAGACCTCCGGCTGCGCGCAGGGCACCGTGTTCGGCGATCTGATGGAAGCGCTCGAAAACGTCTCGCTGCCCGATGCGAAGCTGCGTACGTCCTGGCTCTACAAGCTGACGCACGAGATCAACACCACGCCTTCGCTTTATCTCGAAGCCGGCGCGATCCACGGCTGCGTGCTCGCGCGCGAGGACCAGCCGCTGGTCTACATGGAAGACGTCGGACGCCACAACGCGGTCGACAAGATCGCCGGCTGGATGTTCAAGGAGAAGGTGTCGCCGGCCGACAAGATCTTCTACACGACCGGGCGGCTGACCTCGGAGATGGTCATCAAGACGGTGCGCATGGGCATCCCGATCCTGATTTCGCGTTCGGGTTTCACGGCCTGGGGTGTCGAGCTCGCCCGCAAGACCAATCTCACTTTGATCGGCCGGGCGCGCGGCAAGCGCTTTGTCGCGCTGGCCGGCGAACAGCGCATCGTGTTCGATCAGGATCTCGCTTTCGTCGAGGAAGAAGGCGCCAAGCACCGGCGCAAGGCCGCGGTGCATGACGACTGATTATCCGCCGACGTTCGGCCTCGTGCTCGCGGGCGGACTGGCGCGCCGGATGGGTGGCGGCGACAAGGCGCTGCTCGAAATTGGGGGCGTCACCATCCTCGACCGCGTGCTTGCGACTTTATCCGGGCAATGCGCCGGCATCGTCATCAACGCCAATGGCGATCCGAAACGCTTTGCCGACACCGGGCTGTCCGTCGTTGCCGACAGCGTGCCCGGCTTTGCCGGTCCGCTGGCCGGCGTGCTGGCCGGGCTCGACTGGCTGGCGGCGCAGGACAATGGCGTCGAGTGGCTGCTCAGCGTGCCGGGCGATTGCCCGTTCTTGCCCGACGATCTGGTCGAGCGCTTGCACGCGGCGCGCCGTAAAATGGGCACCGGCGTCCCGCTCGCCTGCGCCCGCTCGGGCAAATGGCGCCACCCCGTGGTCGGCCTGTGGCCGCTCGCCTTGCGCGAGGACCTGCGCAAGGCGTTGACCGTCGAGGACCTGCGCAAGATCGAGGTGTTCACCGCGCGCCACGGCGTGGCCATTGCGGACTGGCCCGACCAGCCGGTCGATCCCTTCTTCAACGTCAATACGCCGGAGGACGCCGCGCGCGCCGAGCGGGTTGCAACGCAACATTGACCGGCTTTGCGCCGCCACCAGCCTGCGGCACAGCACCCGGCACGCACCGGCACGCTTGATCCCGGGCGCCACAAGTCCATAATCATCGCAACTTTGGAGCCGCTCGTGTCGGTTCTGCCGGGAGAACACATCATGCGCGTCTTTTTGGTTTCAGTGCTCGCCGCGTTCATCATCGCCGGGGGCAGCCTGCTCGGTCTCGGCGCCATGCAACGCACCTCAGGCACTGCCTATTCGACCGACGGCGTCCGCCTCAATCCAAGCTGGACCTGGCGCCGGTATTTGCCCGCTTCAATGAATCAGGCTCGCGTAGGGCAAAAAGTGAACCAGGTCGCCGGGGTCAACCCGAACGCAGTCGTCTCCGAGCAGGACGAGGCCATGGCTTCGGGTGAGGCTTGTGAGCAGACCAGCGCCCTCCGCTGGATGTTTATCGACTTCAGTGAAACCCGCGACGAGTCGGGCTGTGGCACGTAAATATTCCTGACGGCCGGCTTTCTTCTTGTATTGAAACGTAGCCCGCGCCGGCACCGGCGCGAGCGGCTCGATTGCCGCACCGGCCAGGCTGAACAGCAGCGGCCGCACCACGTTGATGAACGTCACGAACACGGCAACCGGGTTGCCGGGCAGGCCGACAAATGCCGCGCCCTTGATGACACCCATCGCGACCGGCCGCCCCGGCTTGATCGCGAGGCGCCAGAACACCAGTCTGCCGAGGCGCTCGACCGCCGCCTTGACGTGGTCGGCTTCGCCGGTCGAAACGCCGCCGGACGTGATGACGAGATCGTGGCTTGCCGCGGCTGCGCCGAGCGCGGCGGTGAGCGCATCGACGTCGTCGCGCAGGATGCCTAGATCGTCGACCTCGGCCCCGAGATTGCGCAGCAGGCCAAGCAGCAGGTAGCGGTTCGAATCATAGATCGCGGAGCCGGGCAGCGGCGTGCCCGGCTCGACCAGCTCGTCTCCGGTCGAGAACAGCGCGACACGCAACCGGCGACGCACTTTCAGCCGCGCTACACCGAGCGCGGCGGCCAGCGCGACATCGGCGGCCTGTAGGCGGCAGCCGGCCGCAATCGCAACGGCGTCTTTCTCGATGTCCTCGCCGGCCAATCGGAAATTCGCGCCGCGCTTGAGGCCGTGCGGCACCACCACTGTCTCGCCTTCGACGCGGACATCTTCCTGCATGAACACGGTGTCGGCGCCGGGCGGCGGCGGCGCGCCGGTGAAAATACGCACCGCCTCGCCTTTGGCCAGAGCGCGCCCCGGCGCCGCGCCTGCGGTAACGCGGCCGGCGATCCGCAGCGTCGTTTCGCCGCCGGGCGCCAGATCCGCGTGGCGGATCGCGTAGCCATCGACCGCCGAATTGTCGAACGGCGGCAGCGCCATCGTGGCGCGCAAGTCGGCGGCCAGCACCCGGCCCGGCGCATCGCGCAGCGCGACGATCTCGGTTTCGGCGACAGGCGCCACCTGCTCGGCCATCCGGCGGGTGGCCTCGCCAACCGGAAGCAGCGCGCCGCCGAACGCGAAACAATCGTCGCGCAACTGCGCCATCAGGCCACCGTGACAGGCTTGGTTTCCGGGTTGGCGATCCGCCCGAGCGGCACGGCCTCCGCGAGCAGCACGTCGGCGATCTTGTCGATGTCGTCGAGCGCGATCACCGGCACCGCGGCCTGCAGCAACGCGCCGTCGGAAGCGATCGCCACGATCCAGTCATCTTCCGGCTGCAGCAGCGGCTTGCCGTTGGCGGCGCGAAACACTTCGAGCTTGGGGAAACTCTCGCGCTTGTAGCCTTCGATCAACACCAGATCGACTGGGGCCAGCCGCGCCAGCAGCTCGGCGAGCGGCGGCTCCGGCGCGCCGCGCAGCTCCGTCATCAAGGCCCAGCGATTGGCGGAGGAGACCAGCACCTCGGACGCGCCTGCGGCGCGGTGCATGAAGGAATCCTTGCCGGGCTGGTCGACATCGAAGCCGTGATGGGCGTGCTTGAGGGTGGAAACCTTGAGCCCGCGCGCGACCAGGCGCGGCAGCACCTTGCCGATCAAGGTGGTTTTGCCCGACCCGCTCCAGCCGGCCAGCCCGATGATGCGTGTTCCGCCTGCCATGCGCGCCCTTATAGCAAAACGCCCGGCGGGAATGCCGGGCGTCTGCCATGCGCGAGAAGCAGCGTTATTCGGCGGGCGTTGCGGCCGCGCGCGGTTGCGCCTTGGATTCGTTCGGGCCGGTGCGGGCCATCTCTTCTTCGAGCCACAGGCGGTGGTGCTCCCTGGCCCAGTTGAGGTCGACCGTACCCTCGCCCATCGCTTCGAAGGCGCCCTCCATGCCGATCGTGCCGATATAGATGTGGCCGAGCATGGCGGCGACGAACAGGACGGCGACGGTGCCGTGAACGATTTCGGCAAGCTGCATGCCGCCGACCCCGGTACCGTAGAACGGGAACATCAGGATGTAGCCGGTGATGGCGGACGCGGTGCCGCCGAGCACGACGATCCAGTAGATCAGCTTCTGGCCGGCGTTGAAGCGGTAGGCCGGCGGGTGGTCGTGCCCGACGATGCCGCCGCCGCGCTTGATCCATTCGGCGTCGACCGCGTTCGGAATGTTGCCGGCGACCCACATCAGGAAGATGCAGACCACGCCGATGGTGAACGGGAAGCTGAGGAAGTTGTGCGAATACTTCGCCAATGTCGACCATGTCGTGAAGGCGCTCGGCCCGATCAATGGCAGCAGCAGCGGCTTGCCGAACGTGATGTTGAGTCCGGAGATCGCCAGGATGATGAAGCACGTCGCGGTCATCCAGTGCACGAAGCGCTCGACCGCGGTAAAGCGCACGATATTGCGGCCGGAGCGGCCGCTGACCAGCTTCACCTGGCCGCGCACCAGATAGAAAATGACGAGGGCGAGGAAGATGCCGAGAATGGAGATCGCGCCGATCCAGCGCAACGTCACCTCGTGCCATTGCCGCCAGTCGCGCCCCTGCGGCTGTTCGATCACGTAGGACTTGGTGTCCGGGATCGTGCCGCGGCCCTGAATCCGGCTGAGCTCCTGGAGCAGTTGCTGCTCCTTGACCGAACTCGCGGTCGGATTGGTCGAATTGAACTGCTGCTGAAGCTGCGCCGATGCCGGCGCGGCAACCGCGACAAACATGATGAGCGCCAAGGCGCCGGCGACGAGCCGCAACTGCGCGATGAGCCTGGCCATGTGATCGTCTCCCGGTCTTATCGTTTCTGAGGTTTTTCGTTGTCGAAACCGGCGGCGCGACGTGCTTCGCGCCGCCGCAGCGGATCAGGTCGCGATATTCTCGCGATAGGCGGTCTGCCAGCCCCATGCTCCGGAGCCGTAGCCGCGCTTGGCAACGCGTTCCTTGTAGATCTGCGCGATGATCTCGCCGTCGCCGGCAAGCAGCGACTTGGTCGAGCACATCTCGGCGCACAGCGGCAGCTTGCCTTCGGCCAGCCGGTTGGCGCCGTATTTCTCGTATTCCTCGACGCTGCCGTCGGCTTCCGGGCCGCCGGCGCAGAAGGTGCACTTGTCCATCTTGCCGCGCGAGCCGAAGTTGCCGACGCGCGGATATTGCGGCGCGCCGAACGGGCAAGCGTAGAAGCAGTAACCGCAGCCGATGCACAGGTCCTTGGAGTGCAGCACGACGGCGTCCGCGGTGGTGTAGAAGCAGTTCACCGGGCAGACCGCCGCGCAGGGCGCATCGGTGCAGTGCATGCAGGCCATCGAAACCGAACGCTCGCCGGGTTTGCCGTCATTGATGGTGACGACACGGCGGCGGTTCATGCCCCACGGCACTTCGTGCTCGTTCTTGCAGGCGGTGACGCAGGCGTTGCACTCGATGCAACGGTCGGCGTCGCAGAGGAATTTCATACGTGCCATGATCGTTGCTCCTTACGCCGCTCTGACCTGACAGAGGGTGGCTTTTGGTTCTTGCATGCCGGTGACCGGGTCGTAGCCGTAGGTCGTGAGCGTATTGACGCTCTCGCCCAGCACGATCGGATCGGCTCCCTTTGGATATTTCGAGCGCTGGTCGACGCCCTGGAAGTAGCCCGCGAAGTGGAACGGGCACCAGGTGACGCCCTTGCCGACGCGCTCGGTGACGAGCGCCTTCATGCGGCAGGCCTTGCCGCCTTCCATCTCCGCGCCGGCGACCCAGACCCAGCCGCCGTCCTTGATGCCGCGCTCGGAAGCGTCCGCAGGATTGATCTCGATGAACATGTCCTGCTGCAGCTCGGCCAGCCATTTGTTGGAGCGGGTCTCTTCGCCGCCGCCCTCATATTCCACCAGTCGCCCGGAGGTCAGGATCAGCGGGAAGCTCTTGGCGATGCCCTTGTCGACCGCCGCCTTCTGCACCGAGAAGCCGACGTTCGGCACCCGGAACTGAACCGCGTCCGGCAGGGTCGGATATTTCGAGACCAGCTCGGGCCGCGGCGAGTAGATCGGCTCGCGGTGGACCGGGATCGGGTCCGGCAGGTTCCAGGCGTTGGCTCGGGCCTTGCCGTTGCCGTACGGAATGCAGTTGTGCTTGAGCGCGACACGCTGGATGCCGCCCGACAGGTCGGTCGACCACGCGACGCCGCCCATCTTGTCCGGAGCGCCGGCAACCTTCTCGATCACCGCCAGTTCGGCCGGTGTCAGGTCGGTGTCCCAGCCGAGCTTCTTGAGCACGTCGTAGGTGAACTGCGGGTAGCCGTCCTTGATCGCGGAATCCTTGGAGTAGTAGCCGTTACCCAGCAGGCTGACCTTGCGGGTCGTGCCGTCCGGCAGCTTCTCCTCGCGCTCGTTGCCGAACCGCGCGCGGAACGTGCCGCCGCCGTCCTGGATGCTCTTGGTGGTGTCGTACAGGATCGGCGTTCCGGGATGCTTGACTTCCGGCGTGCCCCAGCACGGCCACGGCAGGCCGTAATAATCGCCGCCGACTTCCGGATCGTCCTTGGGCGCGCGCAATGTCACCAGGTCGAACTTCGACTGGTTCTTCATGTGCGCCTTGATGCGCTCCGGCGACTGGCCGCAATAGCCGGTCGACCATCCGCCGCGGTTGATTTCGCGCAGCACATCCTCGGGCGCCGGCAGGTTGTTCTCGACCTTGATGTTCTTGAACATGAGATCGGCGAACCCGAGCTTCTTGGCGAGCAGATACATGATCTCGTTGTCGTCTTTCGACTCGAAGATCGGCTTGACGATCTGTTCGCCCCACTGCATCGAGCGGTTCGAGGCGACGCGCGAGCCGTTGGTCTCGTAGCTGGTCGCCGCCGGCAGCAGATAGGTGCCGTTCTTGCGCTCCGACAGGGCCGCCCAGGTGGTGGGATGCGGATCGGCCACGACCAGGAGCTCGAGCTTCTCGATCGCCTTGGCGGCGTCGGGCATGCGGGTCACGGTGTTGCCGCCGTGGCCCATCACGAACATCGCCTTGATGTTGTCCTTCTGCGCGACCTTGTCCTTCGGCAACTGCGTGGCGTCATGCCACCGGGTCGACGGAATGCCGGGCGCGTTCATCATCTTCGGTTCGTCGAACCGCGCTTTCAGCCATTCGAAGTCGACTTCCCAGACCCGGCTCCAGTGCTTCCATGCACCTTCGTCGAGGCCGTAGTAGAGCGGCAGGGTCACGATATCGAGGCCAAGATCGGTCGCCCCCTGCACGTTGGTATGACCGCGGAAAATGTTGGCGCCCGCGCCCGGCTTGCCGACATTGCCTGTTGCCAGCAGCAGGATGCAGCTCGCGCGCACATTGGCGGTGCCCATCGCATGCTGGGTCTGGCCCATCGCCCAAATCAAGGTCGAGGGTTTCTCCTTGGCGAATTTTTCCGCGATGCGCTTGACCTGTTCGCCGGGGATGCCGGCGACGCGCTCGACTTCTTCGGGCGTCCACTTCTCGACTTCCTTGCGGACGTCATCCATCCCGTAAACGCGCTGCTCGATGAATTCCTTGTCTTCCCAGCCGTTCTTGAAGATGTGGTGCAGCATGCCCCACAGCATCGGAATGTCGGTGCCGGAGCGAATGCGGCCATATTCGGTCGCATGCGCGGCTGTACGCGTGAGACGCGGCTCGACAACGATGAAATTCGATTTGTTGAGCTCCTTGCCGGCCAACAGATGCTGCAACGACACCGGATGAGCTTCGGCCGGGTTGCCGCCGAGGATCAGCAGCGTCTTGGCGTTGCGGATGTCGTTATAGGAGTTCGTCATCGCGCCGTAGCCCCAGGTATTGGCCACGCCGGCGACGGTCGTTGAATGGCAGATACGGGCCTGGTGATCGGAGTTGTTGGTGCCCCAGAACGCCGCGAATTTGCGGTTAAGATAGGCGCCCTCGTTCGTGAACTTGGCCGAGCCAAGCCAGTAAACCGACTCCGCGCCGGACTTCTGGCGGATGTCGAGTAGCTTGTCGCCGATCTCGTTGATCGCGACGTCCCAGGAAACGCGAGTCCACTGGCCGTTCACCAGCTTCATCGGATAGCGCAGACGGCGGTCGCCGTGCACCAGCTCGCGTGTCGCCGCGCCCTTGGCGCAATGCGAGCCGCGGTTGAGCGGGCTTTCCCAGCCGGGCTCCTGGCCGACCCATACGCCGTTCGAGACTTCGGCAATCACGGTGCAGCCGACCGAACAGTGCGTGCAGATGTTTTTGCGGATGGTGGCGCCGGCCACCTCGGTCCCGGCGGCCTCGGCCTTGCGGATGCTCGCCATCGGCAGGGCGCCGACGGTCGCGAGCCCACCGGCCACCAGGCCTGAGCGGCGCAGGAACGCGCGCCGATCCATGCCGGCGGCCTGCTGGCCATTCAACGCGCTGCCGAGACTGCCGCGGCGCGCTTGACGTTCTGTTCTTTTGATCAGCACGGCTGCCTCCCTTAGTAACGGTTGACCTTGTAGAAGGTCTTCACGTGATCTGTTTCTTTGTAACGGGCTTTCTTCTTTTCACTGTCGTTCTCTTCGGCGACCGCGGTGGTCGCAAGCGGCGCCGCGGCGGCGACCGCAAGGCCCGCGCTGGCGCCCATCGTGCGCAGAAAGTCACGGCGGCCGAGTTTTTGTTTTTCCGGTTTTTTCATAGGGGCTTCCTCCAGGACTCGACGGCTGCTCATGACGGCAGCCCGAATGCTTCGATTTCGATGTCGGTGAACACGCGGCCGAGCGTACCGATCCGGCTGTAGAACGGCGCGGATTCGGCGCGCTCCATGTCGGCGAACAAACGGCCGATCCACGGCACCATGTGTTTTTCGAAAATGACGCGGTCGGAACCGGCGGGCGCCGGCAGGCGGCGACTCGCGAGACCCGACATGATTTCGCACAGGATCGCCGCATGATCTTCCGGCTCGACGATGCCGTCCGCGCGCGCGACGCCGATGCGCGCCAGCTCCTCGCGCAGCCGCGCCAACGGGCGTTCCTGCAGGAAGCCGGTCAGATAATAGGAGCCGTAAGGCATCAACTCGCCGCGGCCGAGCCCGATGAAGAGATCGAAATATTCGCGCTCGGTGCGCTCGACGGTGGTATCGGCGGCGACTTGCGACAGCATGGCATGGGTGATGCCGAGCGGCGTCGCATCGCCGCGCAATTTCGCCAGGCGATCGAGCAAGGGCGCGTCCGGGGCGCGCGCCAGCAAGGTTGCGAGCAGCGCATATTCTTCGGCGCGCGCCACGTCGATGTCGTCGATTTCACCGGCGGAATTGGTTTCTCCATAGAGGTCCGGGCGCAGGATCGAACGGCCGATGCCGCTGGCCGCTTCGACCGCGACGACCCGCTCGGCTGGAACCTTGAGCCAGTTGGAAACCGAGGGTTGGGAAATGCCGATTTTGCGCGCGAGCTCGCTGACGCTGCCGACTGCGCGGATAGCTTCGTTCAGGCCCGGATCCCGCATCCAAATCTCTTTGGAAGTCTCTTGGAAGTCACTTGCGAATGACTCTAATGCAACGGTAACCGGACCCGACCACGGGTCAATAGCTAAAGGCTATGGCGCGCGAGTTTGTGAAAGCTATCCGGGCAGCGCGCCGCCATGACGGCGTGGCTTCGCCGCCGGCGAATCATTCTTCTGCTGCGTTGCAATATTTTCGACGGCCGGGGCGACAGGTTGCGGCGCGTTGGCGCCCGCTGCGGGGTTGTCCGAGGACGTGGCAGCGGCCTCTTCCGTCGTGGGCAATGGATCAGGCGGATCGACGACGCTTGGGGTGGCGTCCTGCCCACCATCCGATGCGGGTGCGTTATTGAACACGCGCGCCACCAGCTCCTTCACATTGTGCTGGGGGCCAAGCGGGCCAAAGCCGGCCTTGGCAATCGGGTCGTTGAAGTCCCAATCGTTCTCCTGCAGCCCGACGAAATCCCGGATCGCCGGATCGGCGATCCAGGCGCGGCGAAGCGCCGCACGCTTCAGCTCGGCCGGTACGCCCGGCTGCAGAAAATCGCGAATGTCGGTCTGCGCGCTGATCGATTCGAGCGACGGCAGCTTGGAAACATCGAAAGGCGCCGGCTCGGCGGGAAGCTGCGCAGCGGCGGTCGGACCCTGCGGCGGCGTTTGGGTTCGATCCGCCGGTTTCTCCCCGGCCACCGAGGCGTCCGCCGGCTTCTTCTCCGCAGCGGCGACGTCGCGTTTGCGCTGCGACCACCGGCTGAAGATGTTGGTCGGCTCGCTCATTTGCCTTCCTCGCGCGGCACCAGGCGGCGGGCCAACGACTCCGGATCGGCACGCTCGCGCTTTCGCTTGATGTGGACGCGCTCGAACGGGTTGTCGGCAATGAACGTTTCAACGACGGCGCGGACCGTCTCAGGCATCGCGACCGGCTGGACGATATCGTTGCCGGCTTCGGTCATCGCCTCGCCCTCGGCGGGATCGGCGGTGACCATCAGCAGTTCGAGCGGCGGCTCGCCGCTGCCCGGCCGCAGCACGACCCATAATTTCGGCTCGCCGCTGGTGAGATTTTCCCGGTAGTTCGGCGTTTCGGAGCGATAGAGCTCGATCGTTGCGGCGCCGGCATAAAATTGCGCGCGGGCCTCGTCGCCGGACAATTGCGTCCAGGCCGGCATCTGCGGCGCGCCGGGCAGCACATCGGTCGGCCGCCAGAGGAAGTCGGTCCACTGGTTCATGCCCTTGGTGCGCTCGACGATGACGCCGACCGCGATGGTCTCGAGCGGCGTGACGCTCAACTGACGGCCTCCAGATGGCGGATCGGCAGCCCGGTCAGCAAATTCTGCGGCTTCATGCGGATCAGTTTATCGTTCGTCATGGCCAGAATGAGGTAGACCGGCTCGCCTTTGACCTTGTCCAGCATGACCGACGGGTCGCGGAACGTCAGCCGGAACAACCCGACCAGCCGAGCCATCGCCGCTTCGCCGACCTCCTCGCCGCACCACAGTCGGTCGCCGATCTGCGTCGCGTCGGCGTCAAGCCCGACATACCAGTCGAAACTGACGTCGCGCAGCGCGTCGATCGCCTCGATCTCGACCTCGACGCCCAGCACATGGCCGATCCATTTGGTCATGGCCTGCGCCAGCGCGGCCAGCCCGGTTTGCCCGGTGGTCAGGTTGATCGCCATGTCGAACTGATCGCTGCGCTCCCAGTACTGCGCGGCGTTCCCTGCATTGAGCACGTCGATATTGGCTTCCGCCGGAATGCCGAGCATCGACACCAGCGGCGTCAACGGCGCCGGATTGCTGCCGCCGATCGTCTCCTCATCGGCGGCGATCAGCGAGCCTTCATGCAGGGTGACGCGTTGGGTCCGGAAGAACAGTTCGGCGGCACGCACAACCTCGGCATCGTCGCAGCCGTCAAGCGCGTTGCGCGTGATGACGTGGACGAGCTGGTTGACGAACAGCGGCGGGATCGCGCCGATCCCTTCGCGCACCAGCGCCGCATAGGCGCTTTCCAGCGTCTTGTGCCGCAACAGGCGGTCGCGAAACGCCAGCAGCAGCGACCAGTTTTCGCGGGCATCGGCATCTTCGATCGCCGCGATTTCGCCGGCGCTGATCGGCTGCCGCGGGTCGGCGAGCAGCACATTATATAGAGTGCGCTCGGCCACGCAGGCGTCCGGCGGCGGCACCAGTTCGGGCCGCGCCAGATAAAGCTTGAAGAACTCGTCGGTCAGCGGCAACCCGCCGCCCTCGTCGCGGTCGAGCAGATGATGTCCGCTGGAAATCCAGAAATCACTCACTTGTTGCTCACTTGTGTTCGCGCTCCGCCAGAGCCACCAGATCGACGTCGTCGCCGGCCTGCTTGTCGTCGTCGCCTTCGACCTCGGCAAATGAAAATGCCCGCAACGGTTTCGGACCGTTGCGCGGCCGCAAGGTGCGGAACGCTTCGCGGATGTCGCCGTCCTCGTAACTGCGATGGACAGCGATCAGCGTGTCGGCAGGCTGCACCGCGAGCGATTGCGCGAACGCGACCTCTTCCTCGGCCGAGCCGCGCGCCGTTTCGAGATCGGGCGCGCCGAAGGTGTCGACCAGATGCTGCGCCAACTGCGAGACCAGCGCGGCGCGGTCGGCTTCGCTGGCCTCGACGATCTGCACCAAGGTCGACCAGCCGAGCGACTGCGCGCCGAGAAAGCCGCCGCGAAACGCGCTGCGCGTCTTGCCCTGAAGCGTCGCGGGATCGCCGCCCCAGAATACGAAGGCGCCCGACACCGCCCATTCGCCCGGCTCCGCCGCCCGCTCGAAAATAAAGGTGTCGGACGGATCGAGCCTAATGGTGCGCAACAATTTCATAGCCGCGGCGCCCCGGTCTTGCGGTCGAGCCAGGAGGGGATCGACAGCGCATCGACAAGCGACTTGCGTTCGCTATCCGGCTTGCCGGCCCGGCGCGCCAGCAGATCGCCGTTTTCATCGATGTCGCGGCGCACGCCGCTCTCGGGCGCAAGCCGCGACAGATAGCTTTTGGCGACGGCGGCAAAACCGTACTCGGTGAGGCTGTCCATCGTCACCATCAGATGGCGCGCGAAGCTTTCGACCAACTGGCTGGCGTGAAAATCCGAAAAGCCTTCCTGTTCGAGCGCGGTCGAGATCGGATGGAGGCCCGGTTCATCGCTGAGCGACACCGTGCGGACCATGGCGCCGAACACCATCCAGGGCGGCGGCTCGTTTTCATCGGCGCGCTTCGGCCAGGCGAGGCGTCCGCCGCCGACCAGCCCCATGTTGACATTGATCGCATCGGGCCACGCGATGTTGATCGCCATGTCGGGCGGGCCATGTGCGGCGATCGCTTCGGCCAGCGCGGCCATGCAGGGATACAAGGCACGCCGCGCGATGCGCAGCGGCTCCTCGGGTTCCAGCACCACGGCGAATTCGGCGAGATCGAAACGGCCGACATAGACCAGGGTGCCCGCCCCGCTTTGTGCCGCGATAGCGGTCGCATGGCCGAACGCATCGCCGACCTCACGCAGGCTCACCAGCGAATAAGGCGGCGGCAGCGTGATTTCGGAGGCCAGCGCGGTTTTCACCGTGCGCGTTCGCAACGGCATGTCTTCGCTCTACCTTTCTGATTGGAATGGCTATAATTATAGCCGGAAAGCTCCCAAGGCCAAATCCGCGGCTGGCTTGGGCAATTGCGGCGAGGGCTTCAGGCATCGCCGGGCGAAATGCGGCTCATAACAAGGTGACGACGGCGCCGATGGCGGATCGACCGCAAAAGATCCTGATTTGCTCCTGCGACGACAGCGTCCCGCTGGACGCAGGCTCGGTTGCGCGCGCCTGCGGCAGCGCCGAGGTCATCCAGGGCAAGCAATTGTGCCGCGCCGAACTCGAGCGGTTCCGCAACGCGGCTGCCGGCGGCGATGCCATCCTGGTCGGCTGCACGCAGGAAGCGCCGCTGTTTTCCGAGACGGCCGGCGAGATCGACGGCGCCGGCGCGGTGTCGTTTGTCAACATTCGCGAGAATGCCGGCTGGTCGAAAGATGCCAAGGCCGCGGGGCCGAAAATCGCCGCGCTGCTCGCCGCCGCCGTCGAAACCGCGCCGGACTATCCCCTGGTCAGCCTCGAAAGCGAAGGCGTGACCTTGATCTATGGGCGGGATGCCCAGGCGATCGAGGCCGCGCGGCTGCTCGCCGATCATCTCGATGTCACGGTGCTGTTGCGCGGCGGCGCCGACGTGCCGCCGGCCCGCAGCACGCAATTCCCGGTCGTCAAAGGCACGATCCGTTCGGCCAAGGGCCATCTCGGCGCATTCGAGCTGACCGTCGATGACTATGCATTGTCCGCGCCGTCCTCGCGCGGCTCACTGTCATTCGCGGCGCCGCGCAACGGCGCGGTATCGAAATGCGATGTCATTCTCGACGTCAGCGGCGGCGCACCGTTATTCCCCGCCGCCGATCTGCGCGACGGCTATTTGCGCGCCGACCCCGCCGACCCGGCGGCCGTGCTGCGCGCGGTGCTCAAGGCCCGCGACCTGACCGGCACCTTCGACAAGCCGCGCTACATCACCTTCACCGCCGAGCTGTGCGCGCATTCGCGCTCGCAGATCGTCGGCTGCCGGCGCTGCCTTGATCTGTGCCCGACCGGCGCGATCGCCCCGAACGGCGATCACGTCGCGATCGACGCCGCGATTTGCGCCGGCTGCGGACAATGCGCGGCCGCCTGCCCGACCGGCGCGGCGGCCTATGCCCTGCCGCCGGCCGACGCCTTGATGCGAAAGCTGCGAACTCTGCTGCTCGGCTATGCCGAAGCCGGCGGCACGCAGCCGGTCGTGTTGTTTCACGATGGCGAGCACGGCGGCGAGATGATCGACGCGCTGGCCCGTCACGGCGACGGACTGCCCGCCAATGTCCTGCCCGTCGAAATCAACGAGATCACGCAGGTCGGCCTCGAAAACGTCGCCGCTTCATTCGCCTACGGCGCCACCGCCGTGCGTTTCCTGCTGCGCGGCAAACCGCGCCACGACACCAGCGGGTTGCAAAAGACCATCGCGCTGGCGGCGCCCATTCTCGCCGGGCTCGGCTTTACCGGCGAGCGCGTCGCGGCGATCGAGACCGACGATCCATTCGGCCTTGGCGAAATGCTGAGCGCCATCGCGCGGCTTGCCGGCGCGGTGAAGCCGGCCAACTTCGCGCCGCAAGGCGGCAAGCGCGAAGTGATGCGGCTGGCGTTGCGCCAGCTTCATGGCGTCGCGCCTGTTCCGGTTGACGTCGTGCCGCTGCCGGTCGGCGCGCCGTTCGGCAAGATCGACGTCAATGTCGAGGGCTGCACGCTTTGCCTGTCCTGTGTATCGGCATGCCCGACCGGCGCGCTGTCGGACGACCCCGAACGCCCGACCTTGCGCTTTGCCGAGGACGCCTGCGTGCAATGCGGCCTGTGCAAGGCGACCTGCCCGGAAAAGGTCATCACCCTGACGCCGCAGATCGATTTCCGCGCGGCGACCGCGACCGCGCGCGTCCTGAAGCAGGAAGAGCCGTTCCTGTGCATCAGCTGCGGCGAACCGTTCGGCGTCAAAAGCTCGGTCGAGCGCGTGCTGGCCAAGCTCGAGGGCCAGCACTGGATGTACGCCAATTCCAAGAAGCGTCTCGACGTCGTCAAGATGTGCGCGGATTGCCGCGTCGAGGCGATGGCCGCCGATCAGTTCGATCCTTATGGCGCGCCGCCGCGGCCCAACGTGCGCACCAGCGACGATTATTTCCGCGAGCGCGCCGAGCGCGCGGCGCGCGGTGAAACCGGCGAAAACTGATTATTTCTTCTTACTTCTTGGTGGCGCGGTCGAGAAAATCGACCAGCGCCTTGCGATCTTCCGCCGAGGTGATCTTCTGCTCCGGCATCTTGGTGCCGGGCGTGTATTGCATCGGCCCGAGTTCGAACAGCCGGGCGACAGTGTCGGGCGTCCATACGATGTCGAGCTTCTGGAGCGCCGGCGAGAAATTATAGCCGGGCAAGGTCGCGATGCGCCGGCCGAAAATCTCCGCCAAAGTCGGGCCGGCCTTGTTGCCCTCGTCGGGCGACAATGTGTGACAGGCAACGCAGGCGCGAAACACTTCGGCGCCGCGATCGCCGTTATAGGCCGCCAGCGGATCGTCCGGCGCGCCGCTCACCACGGCATCGACCGGGTTGCCGGTCACTGCGTTCCAGCGCCGGATCATGCGGTCGGTGCCGCCGGTCAGCAGCGTGCGGTTGTCCGGGAAGAACGCCACCGACCACACCGGCAGGCCGGGGCCGACCAATGTATGCGCGACCTTGCGGGTCTTGCGCTCGATCACCGCAACCGAGCCACGAATGCCGGCCGCCGCCAACCACGCGCCATCCCCCGAGATCGCCAGCGCAATCACCGGAATCGGCGAGGCCTCGACCGCGCTTTGCTGCGCGCCCTGCGGCGACAGCAGATACACTTTGCCGTCGGCGCCGCCGGTGACGATTTCGCCGTCGGGCGCCACCGCGACGGCATTGAGCGGCGTCGGCAACGTGGTGACCGTGATCTGCGTGCCGCCGTCGAGCGGCCATACCCGCAACGTCGCGTCGTAGCCGGCGCTGACCAGAGCGCGGCCGTCCGGCGTGAAGGCCACGCCATTGACCGCCTGCGAATGGCCATCGAGCACGCGCGCCGGCCCGCCGGCGGACGGCCACAGCCGGATGGTGTGATCCCAGGAGCCCGAGGCGATCGTTTGCCCATCGGGCGAAACGGCGAGCGCCGCGACCGGAGCGGTGTGGCCCTTGAGAACGAGGTCGGGCTGGGCGGCGCCCGCGGTCCAGATCGCGACTTGCGCATCTTCGCCCGCGGTGACGATGCGGCCGTCCCTGAGATAGGCGACCGCATTCACCGCGCCATCGTGAAAGCGCATGACCTGTTCGGCGGAATTGCGCTCGAGCGACCAGCGAATGGCGGAGGTATCGAAACTGCCGGACACCGCGGTGCGGCCGTTGGGCGCGATCGCCAGCGCGCGCACCGGGCCGCCGTGACCGCGCAATTGCGCCTGCGCGGGAGCCAGCGACACCGCAACGCCAATAATAATGAGCACAGCCCGCCGCATCACGATGCCAGGTTCCGATGGCGCCCGCGCCGTAGTATTAACGCGCCATGGCGGAAAAGACAGTGAACCTGCGCGGCCTGAAATGTCCGCTGCCGGCGTTGCGGGCCAAGAAGACGCTGAGCGCGATGGCGCCCGGCGACCGGCTGACGATCGAGTGCACCGACCCGCTGACCGCGATCGACATCCCGAACCTGTTGCGCCAGACCGGCGACACGCTGGAGGGCAACGACAGCGCCGAGGGCGTGCTCACCTTCCGCATCCGCAAGCGGTAACGGCCAGCCGTTGCGGCAAAGCCCCTTCGTCATTAGCTGGTGTCGGCGCCAGTGAACTATCTTTTCGGAGGTTCCTTATGCCGGTCGTGTCGCTTTTGCTCAACGTTCTGTGGATCGCGTTCGGCGGCCTTTGGATGGCGCTCGGCTGGATGATCGCTGCTGTGCTAATGGCCCTCACGATCGTCGGCCTGCCTTGGGCGTGGGCGTCACTCAATATCGCGGCGTACACGTTGCTGCCTTTTGGACAGAAGGCTGTGTCCCGCGCGGAGTATTCCGGCGAAGACATCGGCACCGGCTTCCTGGGATTCGTCGGCAATCTTGTTTGGCTCGTACTTGCCGGCTGGTGGCTTGCGATCGGCCACGTCGTTACGGCGGTTCTGCTCGCCGTCACAATCATCGGCATCCCCTTCGCCTGGGCGCACCTAAAGCTTGCCGGGATAGCGCTCTGGCCTATCGGAAAGATGATCGTCCCGGCAGAGGCTTTGCCGCTTCGTTCGCACCCCCGCTGAGCCGCCGCCACTTCAAATTGGGATGTCCGCTCGTACTTCCACAGCGGGTTGACCGTCAGCCGTGGCGGAGAGGGAGGGATTCGAACCCCCGATACCCTTGCGAGTATGCCGCATTTCGAGTGCGGTGCTTTCAACCACTCAGCCACCTCTCCGGACCCGTCCCGGGGCCGGGCCCGGCGGAACAGTGGCGGCTATCTAGCCAAGCAAGCCGGGACGCACAAGGGCAAGATGGCGTATCCTGAACGCCCGCGCCCGCAAGGGCGCCGGACCAGCGGTGCAGTGACGCGATGACATCGGCGCGCAGCTCCCTTCCCGGCATTCTCGGCGCGTTGGCGCTCGTCGCCATCACCTCCGCCGCAGTTTACGCGATGGTGGAGAACGGCGCCCTCACCCACGGCTCGGTGATTTTTGTCGTGCCGGTGATGGTCGCGGCGACGCAGTGGGGCATGCTCGCCTCGCTGGTGGCGGCGGTCGCCGGCGTGCTGGCGTCGGCGTTCTTCTTTTTCGCGCCGATCTACAGCTTTCAGATTTCCGATCCGCACGAATTTCTCAACCTCGCGCTGTTTATTCTGGTTGCCGTGGTGACCAGCCATCTCGCCACGCAGCTCAAGCAACAGGCCGAGATTTCGCGCCAGCGCGAAATCGACATGCGCGACCTTTATGCATTCTCCAGGCGCCTCGCCGTCGCGTTCGACGTGACCGACATTCACAAGGCGATCGAGGACCATCTGGCCGCGGTGTTGCAGCGCAAGGTTCTGCTGTTCGCCAATGCGCGCGACGCGGCCGGCGCGACGCGCCGCAACGGAATCGAGATACCGCCCGCGGTGCGCGCGGAAGTCATCGAGACAGCCGTCGGGCGGCGCGATCCGGTGCGCACCGTCACGGTGCGGAGCCTCGACGAAATCTGGCTGGTGCGCGCGGTTTCGCCGAGCAGCCCGGAGTTCGGCGTGATCGCCGTGAACTTCGGGCGCGCCACGCAGGGTAACGCCGACGACCTGCGCGTGCGCGTCGACGCGGTGCTGGCCGACGCGACCGCGACGCTCGAGCGGCTTGGCGTCGCGCATGCGATCAACGAGGCGCGGATGCGTTCGCGCACCGACGAGTTGCGCGAGGCGCTGATCGGCTCGGTGTCGCATGAATTGCGCACGCCGCTCGCCTCGATCATGGGCGCCGCCACCGTTCTGGGCGCGGCGCCGGCGCTCGACGGTGAAACCAAGCTCAAGCAACTGGTGTATGACGTGCGAGACGAGGCCGAGCGGCTCAACAACGACATTCAGAACCTGCTCGACGCCAGCCGCATCTCGAGCGACGGCATCAATCCGCATACCGAATGGGCCGACCCCGCCGACATCGTGCATTCCGCGGTCGAGCGCTGCCGCCGCCGGCTCGACAATCACCGGCTGATTCTCGATCTCGCGGCGGACTTGCCGCTGGTGCGGGTCGATCCGGTCCTGATCCAGCAGGCGCTGGTCCAGATTTTCGATAATGCGGTGAAGTATTCGCGGATTGGATCGCCGATCACGGTCGCGGCGCGCACCACCGAAGGCCGGTTGACGATCCGCGTCAGCGACCAAGGCAGCGGCCTAACCAAGGAAGATAAAGCGGCGATGTGGGAGCGGTTCTCGCGCGGCGAACGCCACCTCTCGACGATCAGCGGTTCCGGGCTTGGCCTGTGGATCGCGACCGCCTTCGTCGCCGCCAATGGCGGTACGATAGATGCCGCCAGCGGCGGGCCCGGCCAGGGCGCCGCCGTGACGATCGAGCTTCCGGTGGAGCAGGCCGCCGTCAGTCAAATGGAAAGTGACGCCGATGAGTGAATCCTTCCCAATCGTTCTCGTGGTCGACGACGAGATCCAGATCAGGCGCTTTCTGCGCGCCGGTTTCGAGCTCAACAATTTCACGGTGCAGGAAGCCAATACCGGCGCCGAAGCGATCCGCAGCGCAACGATCCAGCCGATCGATCTCGTGATAGTCGATCTCGGCCTGCCCGACATGGACGGCTCCGAAGTGGTGCAGCGCATCCGGGCCTGGTCGAGCGTGCCGATCATCGTGCTTTCGGTGCGCTCCGACGAGCCGCAGAAAGTGAAGCTGCTCGAGCTCGGCGCCGACGACTATATCGTCAAGCCGTTCGGCATGGCCGAGCTGCTGGCCCGCGTGCGCGTCGCGCTGCGCCGGCAGATGCGGGCCGCGAGCGGCGAGCCGACCGTCAAGGCCGGCGCGCTGACGATCGACCTGTCGACCCGCACCGTGACGCTCAACGGCGCGCGGCTCACCTTGACGCCCAAGGAATACCGGCTGCTTCAGGTGCTGGCGCAGCATGCCGGCAACGTGGTGACCCACCAGCATCTGCTGAGGGAAGTGTGGGGCTCCATCCATGTCCACGACACGCATTACCTGCGCATCTTCATGCGCAAGCTGCGCCAGAAGATTGAGCCCGATCCCAATTCGCCGCGCATCCTGATCACGGAACTCGGGGTCGGCTACCGGCTGGCGCAATCCGGCGAGCCGGAAACGGCGGTGAGCCCCGCCAGAGCGGCGATGGCGGCCAAAAACGAGCGCCCCGGACCCTGATCCGGGCGGCCGCGGAACCGCCGGTTTTCTTGACAGAACCGGCTCCCGCCGCCATAAACCTGCCGCGCGGGCCGTTTGGGCCCGCGTGCTTGCTTAAGCGGCGCAATGCGCCCTTAAAAACACGCAAAATTCGCTCAAAGCCCAGGTCCCCCACCGAGCGACCGGGCACGAGGACGGCCGATGTTCGCAGTGATTAAAGCCGGCGGCAAACAGTACCGGGTGGCCGCCGAAGACGTGATCCGGATCGACCGGGTCGAGCGCAATCCCGGCGAAGTGGTGGCATTCGGCGAAGTGCTGATGCTGGGCGGCGACACGCCGCAGATCGGCGTGCCGACCGTGTCGGGCGCGACGGTGGCCGGCGAAGTGCTGGCGCATGAGCGCGGCGACAAGGTGATCGCTTTCAAGAAGCGCCGCCGTAAGAATTCGCGCCGCAAGCGCGGTTACCGCCACGAATTTTCGGTGATCCGCATAACCGAGATTTTGACGAATGGCGCCAAGCCCGCGGACAAGCCGCCGGCGCGTCCCAAGCGCGAAGGCAAGCCGAAAGTCGAAGCGGCGCCCGGCGCCGAGGACGACGCCAAGCCGGAGATCAAGTCGAAATCCGGCAAGGCGCGCGCCAAGGCCAAGTCCAAGGCTTCGGCGAAAGCCGCGGCCAAGGCGAAAAAGCCCGCCGCCAAAGGCGGCAAGGGCGCCACAAAAGGCAAGAAGAAGTGAGATGATTCCGTCACGGAATCGGTGTATCAGTCGGATCGAGATTCGAGAGAGTAGTTATGGCGCATAAGAAAGCAGGCGGTTCTTCCCGGAACGGGCGCGACTCCGCAGGTCGCAGCCTCGGCCTCAAGCTGTCCGGCGGCCAGATGGCCGCGGCCGGCAATATCATCGTGCGCCAGCGCGGCACCACTTGGCACGCCGGCCGCAATGTGGGCATGGGCACCGACCACACCTTGTTCGCGCTTATCGACGGAAAAGTTCAGTTCGCAAAGAAAACCAAAGGCCGCACTTTCGTATCGGTTGTTCCGGCTACGGAGGCTGCGGAGTAGAAGACGGTAGACACATCGAGGTCTGCCGGTCATTTGTCGAACCGGCGGGGCTCTTGGGCTTCGAGAGGGGGAGACGGGTGAACCGGCTTCCCCTCGATGCATTTTGGACCTGATGCTTCAAGGAGCCTGGGCGATGACTTTATTTGAAGCGATACCGGGAGGTTCCTTCCGGGAAGCGAGTATCCCCGTCCTCGAAACCAAGCGGCTCGTTCTGCGCGCGCCGCGTCTCGGGGACGCTAAAGCCGTTGCGGCTCTCGCCAACGATCGCCGCATCGCCGAAAACACAGCGCGCATTCCGCATCCCTACAAAAAGACGGATGCCGAGAGTTTCATCGGCGGCGTCAACCGCAAGGACGGCGAGGCGGTATTCCTGATCGCCGCGCGCGATCGCACGGTGCTGGGCGCCTGCGGTGTCTCGATGTCGGATCCCGCCGCGCCCGAGCTCGGTTACTGGCTCGGCGTGCCGTACTGGGGCCAGGGCTTCGCGACCGAAGCGCTGCATGCCGTGATCGACTACGCGTTCGGCGAATTCGAGCACACGGCGCTCTACGCCGGCGCGCGCGTCACCAACCCGGCATCGCGGCGCGTGCTCGAGAAGTGCGGCTTCCAGTGGACCGGCGTCGGGCTCTACCGGATCGCCTCGATCCATTCGTCGGCGCCGATCGACCGCTTCCGGCTTGAGCGCGGCATCTGGTCCGCGCTCAAGGGCTGGAGCAAAGGCCGGGTCAAAAAGACCGTGTGACCGCGGGCGGCCGGGTGCAAACCCGGCCGCTGCCGTCATTGCCGCAGCGTCGTCTCGATCTTCTCGCCGAATTCGGCCAGTTCGTCGGAATTGATGTCGCTAACCGCCCACAGGCTGAAGCCCTTCTCACTCCAGCTTCTGGTGTTGAACCCGTGCAAACTGGACATCGTCGCG
Source organism: Hyphomicrobiales bacterium (assembly GCA_038206695.1). Classification (GTDB taxonomy): domain Bacteria; phylum Pseudomonadota; class Alphaproteobacteria; order Rhizobiales; family Xanthobacteraceae; genus Pseudolabrys. Next base: position 65,884 of record JBBRAN010000011.1, read on the forward strand.
TTGCGGCGGGCTGTCCCGGGCTCCGGCGCAACGAACAGATTGATGATGTGAACGCGCCGCCGGTATACGATCGCCGCGACCGGCTTGGCGTCGATGTAATCGAGCCGGCCGCCCAGCAGTGTGAAGCCCTGAGCGGTCAGGTCCACCACCGGCGGCGCGACCTCCACCCTGCCGTTGAACCAGGGCTTGACGGTATGCTGGTCGCTCGACTGCACCTCGGTGAGCCGGTCGCCCTGCAGCGAGCGCAAGTGTGCGGACACAGCTTCATTGATGATGCGCTGCCGATCATCCTTGCGCAGCACCAGCGCGAACAGGCCCGAGGCGGCAAGCGCCGAGAACGCAGTGCCGGCGGCAAAACCGCCCAGCATCGCGCGCCGGCTGGCATGGCGGCCCGGCGCGGGCAGCGCGCGATCGATCCGCGCCCGCAGGCTGGCCGGCGCTTGATAGCGGAGGGGCGCAGCGGCGAGCGCGCCGCGCATCTGAGAAAATGCATCGAACGACGCGGCGCATTTCGCACAGCCGGCGATATGCGTCTCGACCTCGCGCGCGTGCCCGGCATCGAGTTCTCCGTCGATCAAGGCGTGCAGAAGCGCACCCGCTTCCTCGCAATTCATGTCGGGTCTCCTTGGGTGGCGATCCATGCGCTGCGCAACAGGGCGCGGCCCCGCGCCAGCCGCGACATCACGGTGCCGATTGGCGCGTCGATGACACTGGCAATTTCGCGGTAGGACAATTCATTGATTTCGCGCAACACGATCACCTCGCGGAATTCCGGGGGCAAGTCCCCAATCAGACGGCGCATGCTGTCCGTATCGTGCTTGCGCAGCAGCAGCGCCTCCGCGGTATCGGCGGCTTCCGCCCACACCGGCGGCGCGACGTCCTCGATCTCTCCCGCGTCGGCATAGGTGACGGCGGCGCTTTTGGCGTAATTCGCGCGGCAGGCATTGCGCAAAATGGCCAGCAGCCACGGCTTGATGGCCGGCCCGCGGTAGCTGTCGAAATGCCGAAACGCGCGCAGAAAACACTCCTGCGCGGCGTCCTCGGCGTCGGCGACGCTGCCGGTCAAATGCCGGGCCAGCGTGAACACGTCGTCGAGATACGGCAAGGCGATCTCGCGGAACCGCCGCGTCCTCGCTTCATCGCCGCCGTCGCCGACACCGCCCGCCATCGATAAGCTCCCGGCCCTTTCTGCACGGCAGCTATAGCGCTCGACGCCGCCCACCGGACGCTACTTCCCCGCCTCGACCACAATCGAGCCGGTCATGTGCGGATGCAAGGCGCAAAAATACGAGTAGCTCCCGGGTGTCGTGAATGTGAACGAGAACTTATCCTCGGTGTCGAGCGCCTTGGATTTGAAAATGCCGGTCTTCGACGTGACCGTATGCGGGATATCGTCGTTATTGGTCCATGTCACCTTGGCGCCCGCCTTCACCGTGATCTGTTGCGGGTTGAAGGTGAAGTTGTCGATCTTGACCTCGACGTCGTCGGCCCTGGCAGACGTTGACCCAATCGCGACGGTCATAAGAACAGCGATTGCGCCGAGCGCGAAATGTCGTGCGAAATTCATGGCAATCCTCAGCCCTGCAGCGGGGTGTCGATGATGGCGAGCCGTTGCTCTCCTTGCTTGAAGGTGACGCTGGCGGTGCCCAGCATGGTACGGAGCTGTTCGGCGGGCACTTTCATCGGCCCCGCCGAAGATGCCGTGCCCGGTGCCGGCTGCGGGAATGCGGTCGAGCGCGCGGTGTGGAACGTCACGTTGCCTTCGACCTTCTGCATCACCTGGTGGATGTGGCCGTTGAGCACGGTGACCGACCCGAACCGCTTCAGGTAACCGAGCGCGCGGGCGCTATCCTCGGTGCCCCAGCCCCACTCCGGATACACCGTCCAAAGCGGGATATGCGCGAACAAGACGATCGGCGTCGAAGCGGAACGGCTCTTCAGGTCGTCTTCGATCCATTCGAGTTGCTCGTCCCCGAGGCTGCCCATGCCGCCACCCTTGAGATTTGCGACATTGACGAGGCCTATGAAGTGCACGCCGTTGGCGTCGAAGCTGTAATAGCCCGGACCCTTTGTTCCGCGGCCGTAGCGCTCTTTGTAGATCTTTATCTCCGGATCGATGATGTCGTGCTCGCCGGGCACGTAATGCACGTCGAGCCGCGCCTGCGAAATTATTTTTTCGGCGTCGTCAAATTCGGATTCCTTCGACAGGTGCGTGATGTCGCCGGTGTGGATCATGAAGGCCGGCTTCACCGGCACGGCCTTGATGCGCGCGATTGCCTCTTCCAGCGTGCCTTTGGCGTTAGGATTGGCCGGCTTATCGAAGCCGACATGACTGTCGCTGATCTGGAGGAAGGTCAGGCCGGACGACTTGGCGTCGGCCGCCATGGCCTCGTCGACCAGTCCGAGCGAATGCGGCACCCCGCCCGAAATCGTCCACAGCACCCCGGTGCCGGCCCAGGTCATGCATTCCAGCACTTTGCGGCGGCTGACACCGTCATTGTCATCGTGGCTCATGATCCGATCCCTTCGGGCAAGATGATCCCGAAGGACTAGATCGGGCGACCCGGCGTTTTATTCCCGGCCGTTTACGGCCCTTCGACCACCGCGGGCGGCGCGGCCTTGCCCCGCGCCTGCTCGCGCACGAAGATATAGATGCCGGCGGCGATGATCGTCGTCGCGCCGACCAGCATCGCCACGCTCGGAATATCGTTGAAGAAGACGTAGCCGAGCAGGATCGCCCACACGATCGTCGTGTACTGATACGGCACCACAACCGAGGCCGGCGCCAGCTTGAGCGAGCGGTTGATGCAGAAATGCGCGAAGGTCGCGACGATGCCGAGCAGCGTCAGCAGCGCGCCGTCGGCCCAGCTCAGCGCCACCCAGGTCAGCGGCGCCGTCACCGCGCCGAACGCCAGCGCGCCGGCCATTTGAGTCGTTATCAGCACGATGTCCGGCGTTCCTTTCACCAGCCGCGTGCAGATCATCAGGATTGAGAACGTCAGGCTGCCGGCAATGGCGATGAATGACGCAAATGACAGCGCCGCGCCGGTCGGATTGAGCGCGATCATGACGCCGACGAAGCCGGCGCACACCGCGAGCCAGCGCCGCCACCCGGCCTTTTCGCCGAGAATGAACGGCGACATCGCGGTGACGTAGATCGGCCCGGCCAGGTAAAACGTCATCACGTCGGCGAGCGGCATATAGGCCAGCGCGACGTAGAACGCGGCGACCTCGAAGGTCGCGAACACCGGCCGCAGCAACTGGATGCCCCAGCGCGGCGCGCGGGCAAAGCCGTCCCACCCCTCGCGATAAATGAAGGGCGCCAGCACCACCAGGCCGGCGGCGCTGCGCACCAGCAGGATTTGCCCCACGGAAAACGTGGCGACCAGGAATTTTCCGAGGGCGTCGTTGAGCGCGAAGAAGAAAATGCCGGTCAGCATCAGCGCGATGCCGCTTAGGTAATGGTCTTTTGCGGCAGGCGAGCGCATTGGTAAGTCCCGGCGGCGAACGCTATATACGCCGCATGAAGTTCCTCGACGAGGCCAAGGTCTATATCCGCTCCGGCGACGGCGGCAACGGCTGCGCGGCGTTTCGCCGCGAGAAATTCATCGAATTCGGCGGCCCGTCCGGCGGCGATGGCGGCCGCGGCGGCGACGTCGTGGTCGAGGCGGTCAACGGCCTCAACACCTTGATCGACTATCGCTACCAGCAGCACTTCAAGGCCGAGCGCGGCGAGAACGGCATGGGCAAGGACCGCCACGGCGCCGGCGGCAACGACGCGGTGCTCAAGGTGCCGGTCGGCACCCAGGTCTATGAGGAAGACGGCGAGACCTTGCTCGCCGACCTGACCGAGATCGGCCAGCGCGTCACCCTCGCCAAGGGCGGCAATGGCGGCTGGGGCAACATCCACTTCAAGTCATCGACCAACCGCGCGCCGCGCAAGGCCAATCCGGGCGAGCCCGGCGAGGAAATGACGATCCGGCTGCGGCTCAAGCTGATCGCAGACGCCGGCGTGATCGGACTGCCGAACGCCGGCAAGTCGACATTCCTGTCGGTGGTCAGCGCCGCCAAGCCGAAGATCGCCGACTATCCGTTCACCACGCTGCATCCGCAGCTCGGCGTCGTCGACGTCGACGGCCGCGAATTCGTGCTGGCCGACCTGCCCGGCCTGATCGAGGGCGCGCATGAAGGCACCGGGCTCGGCGACCGCTTCCTCGGCCACACCGAGCGCTGCCGCGTGCTGCTGCATCTGGTCGACGGCACCGGCGACGATCCGGCCAAAGCCTATCGCGTCGTGCGCGGCGAACTCGAAGCCTATGGTCACGGCCTCGCCGACAAGCCGGAGATCGTGGCGCTGACCAAGGCCGACGCGCTGACGCCGGAAGCGATCGCGGAGCAAGTCGCCAGGCTGAAGAAGATCACCAAGAAACCGCCGCTGGTGATGTCGTCGCAATCCAAGCAAGGCGTGCCGGAAGCCCTGCGCGCTTTGTGGAAATTCATCGACACGGCGCGGGAAAACGCCGGCGAGCAGCCCAAGGAAGAAGTGTGGCATCCCTGACGCCACGCGCCTTCCTGCCGATGCTTCAAATCAATACGACTTCGGCAGGCCGAGCACTTTTTCGGCGATGAAGCACAGGATCATTTGCGGGCTGACCGGCGCCAGCCGCGCGATCATCGCCTCGCGCAAATAACGCTCGACATGGAATTCCTTGGCGTAGCCCATACCGCCATGCGTCATCACCGCGGTCTCGCAGGCCGTAAACGCCGCCTCGGCGGCGAGGAATTTCGCCGCATTGGCTTCGGCGGCGCACGGCACGCCGCCGTCGTAGAGTGAAGCGGCCTTGAACGCCGCTGAACGAGAAATCCATCGCTTATCTTGCCCCGCCTACCCGTAAGAATGTAGAGGCCTGATGGAGAAACCGGGAGAACGAGATGAAAACCCGCGCCGCTGTCGCCTGGAAAGCCGGCGAGCCTCTCAGCATCGAGACGATCGACATCGAAGGCCCGGAGGCGGGCGAAGTGCTGGTCGAGGTGATGGCGACCGGCATCTGCCACACCGATGCCTACACTCTATCGGGCGCCGACCCGGAAGGGCTGTTTCCCGCCATCCTCGGCCATGAAGGCGCCGGTATCGTGCGGGAAATCGGGCCGGGCGTGACCTCGCTCAAGGCCGGCGACCACGTCATCCCGCTCTACACCCCGGAATGCCGGCAGTGCAAAACCTGCCTGTCGCGGCGCTCGAACCTCTGCACCGCGATCCGCGCCACCCAGGGCAAGGGCGTGATGCCGGACGGCACCTCGCGTTTCAGGTGCGACGGCGACAATGTCTTTCATTACATGGGCTGCTCGACCTTCGCGAATTTCACGGTGCTGCCGGAGATCGCGCTGGCTAAGGTCCGCGACGACGCGCCGTTCGACAAGATTTGCTACATCGGCTGCGGCGTCACGACCGGGATCGGCGCCGTCATCAACACCGCCAAAGTGTGGCCCGGCGCCAATGTCGCGGTATTCGGGCTCGGCGGCATCGGCCTCAACGTCGTGCAGGGCGCGCGTATCGCCGGCGCCGACAAGATCGTCGGCATCGACCTCAACCCGTCGCGCCGCGCCATGGCGGAAAAATTCGGCATGACGCATTTCATCAATCCCGACGAGACCGGCCGCGACAAGGTGGTGCAGGCGGTGATCGATCAGACCGGCGGCGGCGCCGACTTCTCGTTCGAGTGCATCGGCAACGTCCAGGTGATGCGCCAGGCGCTGGAATGCTGTCACCGCGGCTGGGGCGAAAGCATCATCATCGGCGTCGCCGGCTCCGGACAGGAGATCGCGACCCGGCCGTTCCAGCTCGTCACCGGCCGCGTCTGGAAGGGCACCGCATTCGGCGGCGCGCGCGGCCGCACCGACGTGCCGAAAATCGTCGACTGGTACATGGACGGCAAGATCAATATCGACGACCTGATCACCCACACGATGCCGCTCGACAACATCAATCATGCCTTCGACCTGATGCACGAAGGCAAATCGATCCGCAGCGTGGTGATCTACTGAGGCTTGCGGTGGGCTTTCGCCAGCGCCGCCAGCATCGCGCGGCTGTCGGCCGATCCGCGATAGCTGCGCACTAGCGATTCCGCGTCGGTGAGCTGCGCCTCGGTGTCGCAGCCCTTGCCTGACAGCCACAGCAACGCGTCCAGCGGCTCGTCGCCGCCGAGCCGGCCCAGCAGCTCGTCATAGGATCGCGGATCGTCGGGCTTGGGCCGGTAGGTCTTGGCGATATCGTCACGCACGATCGCCAGCGCCGCCGCGCACAATTCCGGCGTCGCCTCGAGGTCCAGCATTGAGATGTTTTTCATCGCCATGAAGGGCGCCCCGATACTGGTCTTGTCCCGCAACATCTCGACGGCGTCGGCGTTGCGGTGATCGAGCTTGCGCGCGCCCTCGAGCGCCTGCTGGCGATAATCCGGCTTATCGGCGAATGACAGCCACGCCTTGAGATGGGCCTTCGGCGTCAGTTGCGAGAAGCGCTCCGGATATTGCCGCACGATATTTCCGAGCCGATTCGGATCGCGCAATGCGCGCAGCTCGACGACGTCGAAATTCGTGTCGCTATAGGCATTCGCCATTTTTTCCCAGGCCGCGGCTTCCGGCGTGACGTCGCAGTCATAGCCAATCAGCCATTTCATCGCGGCCAGCGCATCGTTCACCGGCCAGAAAATCGTCTTGTAGGGCTTCGTCTCGCCCGGCTGGAGAACGAGCGGCTCGAGGTTCTTGCGCAGCAACGCCCGCGCTTTGTCGCAAAGCGCCGGGCTCGGATCGAGGTCCATGCGGCCGAGATAGCCGAGCGGAAAATCGCCGCGCTCCAGCAGGGTCTCGGCGTCGGCCTGGCGGCGCGCAAGATGCTTGATGCCGTCCAGCACGTCGTTCTTGCGGCTGTCGTTGCGCGTGTCGAAGAACGGCACCCAGTCCCACAACGGCGCATCCTTCGGTAGACTGGCGAGATCGGCCTCGTATTTGGTTCGCACCTGATCCTCACGATCGATCACCGCCTTGCGCACCGCCAGCAGGGGCCAGATCGAGAGACTGACAGCCAGGAGCATGCCAAGCGTTCCGATTGCGAGGATGCGCAAGGGGATCGCTTGCTCGATCTGCGGCAGCATGCTGCCGATGCAGAAACCCGCGATCAGCACGGGTGCCATGACCGGAACGACAAGCGGCCATTTGTGCGGCGGCCGGAATGGATGCGACAGCAAATCGAGCGCGGCGAACGCGGCAAAGCCCGACCCGACCACAAGGACAAGCGCGGCCACTCCGACCCAGCGCGGCATGACGCCGTTGATCGCGACGATCAGCGCCATCGCCCCGAGCAAGCCCCAAAGAATGAAAAGCGCGATGGCGGCATAGGCCTGCTCGATCGCATTGCCGGCCGCATCGCTGCGGCCGAGATCGCTCAAAATCGCGATGCTGACGAGCCAGAACAACAGCGCAACGACGCCGAGCCCGATGGTGGCGACAGTCGCGCCGTTCGACGGCGTTTCGCCGGATGTCATGAGCTTCCCTTCCCGCGCGGACCTTAGGACAGCACGTACAGGAGCGAGGTGACCGCCGTCACAGCATCGGCGAATTTATTCCGTCGTAACGAAGCAATTTAATACTCTCCCCGCCGGCCAGGTCCTGTAGTAGATTTTCCGCCAACGCGCGCAAAGCGCGACAGAACGAATCGGGGGAAACGCCATGAAACTTGTCGCCAACACCCTTGCGCTCGTGCTTTGCGCCACCGCCGCGCTCGCCGCCGACTATCCGGCGCCGAAGCAGGGCCAGTAGGTCGCCAAGGACTTCAAATTTCACACCGGCGAGACGATGCCGGAGCTCCGCCTCGCCTACACCACGATCGGCGAACCGACCGGCATTCCGGTCGTCGTGCTGCACGGCACCGCCGGATCGGCGCAGAGCATGCTGACGCCTGCTTTCGCCGGCGAATTGTTCGGCGCCGGCGCGCCGCTCGATGCCGCCAAATATTACGTCCTCCTTCCGGACGCGCTCGGCCACGGCAAAAGCACCAGGCCGTCCGACGGGCTGAAAACCAAATTCCCGCAATACAACTACGCCGACAGGGTCGACGCGCAGCACCGCCTGCTCGCCGAAGGGCTCGGCATCAAGCATGTGCGCCTCATCATCGGCAATTCGATGGGCGGCATGCAGGTCTGGTTGTGGGGCGAAAAATATCCGACTTACATGGACGCGCTGGTGCCGATGGCCGCGCAGCCAACCGCGATGGCGTCGCGCAATGGATGCTGCGCCGGATGATGATGGAAACGATCCGCCAGGACCCGGTCTACGCCAACGGCAACTACACCGCGCCGCCGCCCTCGCTCAAGCTCGCCACCGCGTTCTACGGCATCGCCACCGCCGGCGGCACGCTCAATTACCAGAAGCAGGCGCCGACCCACGCGCAGGCCGACAAACTGGTCGACGCGCGGCTCGCGGCGCCGGTCACCGCCGACGCCAACGACTTCCTGTGGCAATGGGGCTCGTCCGCCGATTACGACGCCGCGCCCGATCTTGGAAAGATCGAGGCCGCGCTGCTGGCGATCAACGCCGCCGACGACGAGCGCAACCCGCCGGAAACCGGCATCACCGAGGCGGCGATGAAGCGCGTGCGCAACGGCCGGATCTACCTGATCCCGGCCAGGGAGCAGACCCGGCCACTTCACCACCCGCAACGCCAAGTTTTACCTCCAGCCGCTGCGGGAACTTCTGCAGACCGCGCCGCAGAAGGCGATGTAACAGCGCAATTCCGCAACGCCCCGGCAGGCGGTATAAGAATGTAAGAACAAAGACTGCCGGTGGGCTTTGCGGGAGGGGGAATGGACGGTCAGCACGCGGATCTGTCGGATCTGGTGAATCGCGCGCTCGAGCGCGCGTCGCAGAACCTCACGATCGACAAGCTGCTCGACCAGGCCGGGCTCGACGCCGCACACCGCACTTTCGAGGCGGTGATCAACCGGCTGATCGAGCTCGCGCTGATCAATATCAATGTCGCCAATTTGTGCGCGCTGATCGGCGCCGGCTTTTACGCCGCGACCTTGTTGATGCGCACCATGGTGCCGCTGCGCGTGTTCGGTATCATCAGCATCCTGTTCTTCATGGCTTATGGCGCGCTCGGCGGCGCGATCGCCACCTTCCTGATGTATCTGCTGGCGCTGCCGCTCAACAGCGTACGGCTGATCCAGATGCTGACGTTGGTGCGCAAAGCGCGCGTGGCCGCGCAAGGCGATCTGTCGATGGACTGGCTCAAGCCGTTCATGGACAAGCGCAGCTACAAAAAGGGCGACGTGCTGTTTCGCAAGGGCCAGCGCGCCGAGGAGATGTTCCTCATCGTCACCGGGCGATTCCAGGTCACCGAGCTCGGTGTCGAGCTCGGGCCGGGCCGGCTGCTCGGCGAGCTCGGCTTCCTGACGCCCGACAACAAGCGCACCCAGACCGTCGAATGCGTCGAAGGCGGCGACATGCTGACGATCCAGTACGAGCGGCTGCTCGAGGTTTATTTCCAGAATCCCGAGTTCGGCTATTACTTCCTGCGCCTGACGTCGAACCGTCTGCTGCAGAACAATGCGCGGCTGCAAAACCTGGTCGAACAGAACCGCAAGGAGGTCGGTCTGCCGACGGCGCCCACCGTCGCGCCGATCCAGCCGGAGCCCGAGGCGACGCCGCGGCGCGAAGCGCCCGCCTGATCTTGCGCGGCCCAATATGTCTGCTATCGTTGCGCGGTTCGGGGAATACGCAGCCTCCCCGTCAGATGGCAGTCATCCGAGTGCATCCAAGTGCTGCTCCCTGATCGCGGGGGGCATGCTGTATGGACGGCACCTTTCTGACGCTCTTTCTTGTCTCAACATTCGCCGGCGGCTTGACCAGCGGCGTCGCGGGTTTCGCCGCGGGCCTCGTCGTGTCCGGCGTCTGGCTGCATATCCTGACGCCGACGCAAACCGCGGTGCTGATCGCGAGCTACGGCATCGTCCACCAGGGCTATACGGTCTGGAAACTGCGGCACGCCTTCTCGTGGCGGCGCGTCGCTCCGTTCATCGCCGGCGGAGTGGTCGGCGTTCCCGTGGGGGCGGCGCTGCTCACCGTCATCGACCCGGCCGTGATCCGGTTCGGCATCGGCGTGCTGCTGATCTGCTTCAGCCTCTACAATCTGGTGAAGCCTGCGATCACGCCGATCAAAGCCGGACCTGTGGTCGATGCCGGCGTGGGCGTCCTCAACGGCGCGGTCGGCGGGCTGACCGGTCTCGGCGGCGTTGTCATCACCGTGTGGTGCCAGATGCGCGACTGGCCGAAAGACGTTCAGCGCACGGTTTTCCAGCCGGTGATTGCCGCCACCATGGCGATGGCCGCCGCGTCGTTCGCGATCGGAGGCGCCTTCACCGTCGAGACCATCAAGCTGTTCTTCATCGGTCTGCCGGTGCTGCTCGCCGGACTATGGGTCGGCCTGAAACTTTACGGCCGGCTCGACGACGCCGCGTTCCGCAAGATCATCCTGGTTTTGCTGCTGATCTCGGGCCTCACCCTTGTCATCCCGCTTTCGCTGTTTCGCTGATTTTGGAGAAAACAATGTCGACTCACGATTACTCGATCTCGCCGCCGGACCTTTGGCATCTGATCGGCAGCCCGCGGGCGCCGCAGATCGTCGATGCCCGCCGCCGCACCGCCTACGATCAGGCGCCAGGCGTTCTGCCCGGCGCGCTATGGCGCGACGCGCACGACGCGGCGCACTGGGCGAACGACATCGATCCCACCCGGCTGACCGTGGTTTCCTGCGCCCACGGCCATCAGATGAGCCAGCTCGCGGTCGCCCAGTTGCGCGCCGCCGGAATCGACGCGCAGCTGCTCGATGGCGGTTACGACGCCTGGGCCGCGGCCAAGCTGCCGTTGGTCGACAAGGCGACGCTCGATCGCTTCGCGCCAAAACGGCCGAGCCAGTGGGTGACGCGGCGGCGGCCGAAGATCGACCGCGTCGCCTGCCCCTGGCTCATCCGCCGCTTCATCGATCCGCAGGCCCGCATCCTGTTCGTCGATCCGGATCAGGTCGCCGCGGTGGCGAAGGAAAGCGGCGCGGTGCCGTTCGACATCGAGGGCGTCGAGCTGTCGCATGAGGGGCCGCGCTGTTCGTTCGACACCATGCTGAAATTGTTCGGCCTGGAAGGTGAGCCGTCATTGGCGCGGCTCGCCCTGATCGTGCGCGGCGCCGACACCGCCCGGCCCGACCTCGCGCCGGAAGCGGCCGGCCTCCACGCCGTCTCGCTCGGCCTGTCGGCGCTGGCCGGCGACGACGACCACGGCTTGTTGCGGCAAGGTTTCGTGATGTACGACGGCTTGCTCGCCTGGCTGCGCCACGCCAGCGTCGAACGTCACAACTGGCCGGCCAAACGCCCATGACCGATCCGCAACCCCGGCCCTCCTTCAACGAGGCCTTCAAGGTCTGGCTCAAGATCGGCTGCGTCAATTTCGGCGGCCCGGCCGGACAGATCGCGATGATGCATCGCCTGCTGGTCGACGAGAAAAAATGGATCGACGAGCCGCGCTTCGTGCATGCGCTCAACTTCTGCATGCTGCTGCCGGGCCCCGAAGCCCAGCAGCTCGCCACTTATGTCGGCTGGCTGCTGCATGGCGTGCGTGGCGGTCTGGCCGCCGGCATCCTGTTCGTGCTGCCCGGCGCGCTGGTCATGCTGGCGCTCAGCATGCTCTACGCGCTCGGCCGCGGCCTGTCGGTGGTGGACGGCGCGCTTTACGGCATCAAGGCCGCGGTGCTGGTGATCGTCGTCGAGGCATTGATCCGGATCGGCCGGCGCGCGCTAAAATCTTCGCTGATGGTGGCGCTGGCGGCGTTGGCTTTCATCGCCATCTTTTTCTTCGCCGTGCCGTTCCCGCTGATCGTCGCGATCGCCGCTTTGGTCGGCTACCTGGTCGCCCGCACGCGCCCCGACCTGCTCGGCGTTGAAAACAAGGCGCCCGCCGCCGCGCCGGTGTCGGCGAGCCGCACCTCATCGGCGCTGATCGCCGCGGCGATCGGCCTCGCTTTGTGGTGGGCGCCGGTCGCATTCGCCGCCCTCGCGCTCGGCCCGCGCCATGTGCTGGTCGACATCGGCACGTTCTTTTCCAAGCTGGCGGTCGTCACCTTCGGCGGCGCTTACGCGGTGCTGGCCTACATGGCGCAGCAGGCGGTCGAGACCAATGGCTGGCTCACCGCGCCGGAAATGGTCGACGCGCTCGGGCTCGCTGAAACGACACCGGGCCCGCTGATCCTGGTGACGCAGTTCGTTGGCTTCCTCGCGGCGTTTCGCGCGCCGGCGCCGTTCTCGGCCGTCACCGCCGGCATCCTCGGCGCCGCGATGACGACCTGGGTCACCTTCGTGCCCTCGATGCTGTGGATCTTCGCCGGCGCGCCGTACATCGAGCGGCTGCGCGGCAATCGCAATTTGTCCGGCGCGCTCGCCGCGATCACCGCGGCGGTGGTCGGCGTCATCCTCAATCTGACCGTCTGGTTCGCGCTGCATGTGCTGTTCGGCCACGTCGAGGAGCGGCATTCCGGCGTGCTACGCTGGTACGCCTTCGATCCGCTGGCGCTCGACTGGAAGGCCGCCGTGCTCGCAGCCATCGCCGCCACCCTCGCCTTCGGCCTGCATCGCGGGCTGATCGAGATGATCGTGGTGATGGCCGCGCTGGGGATCGGCGTACACCTGCTGTTTTAGCCGGCAGGTTTTGAGCCGTGCCTGTTTGCCTCCTCCGGAGGCTTGATATGGCGGAAGGAAATCAGCAAGGCGACGTCGTAGATGATCTTCAGCGAACCGCACAGAATCAGCGGCAGGCCGAGAAACGACGTCGTCAGCAGCATGCCGGCCAGCGCCGGGCTGAGTGACGAGGCGAGGCTGCGCGGCACCGCGGTGACGCTGGCGGCGGCCGGACGCTCGGGCGGCGTGACGACCGCCATGACGTAAGAGCTGCGGGCCGGCACGTCCATCTGCGACAGCGCGGAGCGCACCAGCAGCAGTCCCAGCACGATGGTGAGATTGGAGCACAGCGCCGCGACGATCAGGCAGATGCTCGACGGGATGTGCGTGTACACCATCGTGTTGATGAGCCCGATGTGCCGGGCGAGGCGCGCCGCCACCGGATAGGAAAACGCGCTGAGCACGCTGGTCCAGAAAAAGAACAGGCTCGCCGCGGCAAGCGACATGCCGAACCGCTCGAACAGCCAGACGGCGAGCAGGGACTGGACGATGAACCCGCCGGCGAACGCGTCGAGGCTGAACAAAGCCGCGAGCTTGTAGACCACGCCACGCGACGGGCCGAGCGGCGCCGCGGGCGGGCGCTGCTCGGCCTGCACATGCGGCAGCCGCGAATACAACACGGCGCTGGCGACGCCCAAGCCCGCGTAGGCATAGAACATCATCCGGTATGCGTTCAGCCGGTCGATATCGGCCGCCACCAGAAAATCCGGCGCCGCCGCCGCCAATGAGCCGGCCGCCATCGTCAAGGCGCCGACCAGGCTGTAGCGCGCGAAGGCGCGCGTGCGTTCGTGATCGGCGATTTCCTGGGTGAGCATGGCGTGCTCGAGCGGAATGAGAACGCCGATATCGCCGGTCGATGGATTGAGGGTGCCGAGAAAAGCCACCGCGATGATGAAGGCGAAATGCTCGGCGGTCGGAAAAGCGATCCCCGTGCAGATCATCAGGCCGGCGCCGGCCAGCAAAAGATTGCGCAAGTCGTGGCGCGGCGCGATCAGGCCGACCGCCAAAGTGAAGACCGCGGTCCCCAGCAAAGCGGCGGCGGCGACAAAGCCGATCTGCGCCGCGTCGAACCCGATCGCGGCGAGATAGACCGGCAGGATGATGATCGCAAAGCCGTCGCCAAAGCCGCGCAGACCGCGCGCCGTCAGCAGCAGGATGACGTCGGTTCGCCTGCGACGGATATCAGCCATCGCTCTACCGGAGGATTTTCATTTCCAGAACGGCCGGGATGCCATCTCGACCGCTTGGTCGCGCGTCAGGCCGATATCGTCAAGCAAATGCTCGTCCAGTTCGAGCAGTTGCTGGCGCTGGCGCCAGCGTTCGTGCATCCGGTCGAGGCGGACAACGAGAGAAAACGGATTCGGCACCCGCCAGGCCGGACGAACGGCCCGCTGTCGTGAGTTGATGGACGCCGATGATTTGCAGGTTGTGCTGCCGCAAGGCATGTCTCACCTCCGTAAGGAGCGAGACAACACTTGGCTGCGAGGCAGCTGACCGGGCGGTTGTCGAAAGCCCGGACGGCTCTTTATAACCCTGTCCGGTGCGATTTCAATTGTTTCCTTGGAATGCGCCGTTATTGCGCGATGGAGCGCCACCGGCGCGGAATGACGGGCGAAATCGCCCTGTGCTAGACAACTCGCCCTGAAACCTCACCGAACCCATGTCGAAAACGCCGTCGCTCAACTCGTTTCGCCGCATCGTCGTCAAGGTCGGTTCCGCGCTGCTGGTGGATTCCTTCGCCGGCGCGCTCAAGCGCGACTGGCTCGCCTCGCTCGCCGCCGACATCGCCGCGCTGCATAAGGAAGGCCGCGACATCCTCGTCGTATCGTCCGGCGCGATCGCGATGGGGCGCTCGGTGCTCAAGCTCCATGCCGGGAGCCTCAAGCTCGACGAGAGCCAGGCCGCGGCGGCAGTCGGGCAGATCGAACTGGCGCGCTCGTGGTCGGAAGCGCTCGGCGCGCACAAGATCGTGGCCGGCCAGGTCCTGGTGACATTGGGCGATACCGAAGAGCGCCGCCGCTACCTTAATGCCCGCGAGACGATCGACCGCCTGATGCAATGGCGTTCCGTCCCGGTGATCAACGAGAATGACACGGTGGCGACCACCGAAATCCGCTACGGCGACAATGACCGGCTGGCGGCGCGGGTCGCCACCATGGTGAGCGCCGATCTGCTGGTGCTGTTGTCCGACGTCGATGGCCTCTACGACAGGCCGCCGTCCGAAAAAGGCGGCAAGCTTGTGCCGCTGGTGTCGCGCATCACGCCGGAGATCGAGGCGATGGCGGGCGCGTCGGGCTCCGAGCTGTCGCGCGGCGGCATGCTGACCAAGATCGAGGCCGGCAAGATCGCGACCACCGCCGGCACGCATATGGTGATCGCGTCGGGCCGCGTCATGAATCCGCTGGCCGCCATCGCCAAGAGGGGCGCGGCCTGCACCTGGTTCCTGACGCCGGCCAATCCGGTCACCGCGCGCAAGAAATGGATCGCCGGCTCGCTCGAGCCGCGCGGCGCGATCGTGATCGACGCCGGCGCGGTGCGCGCGCTGCGCGCCGGCAAGAGCCTGCTGCCGGCCGGCGTCATCAAGATCGAGGGCGCGTTCGGCCGCGGCGATGCGGTCATCGTGCGCGGGCCCGACGGCGCCGAGGTCGGCCGCGGCCTGATCGCCTACGACGCCGAGGATGCCGACAAGATCAAGGGCCGTTCCTCGGCCGACGTGCTGCTCATTCTGGGCTTCGAGGGCCGCACCGAGATGGTCCACCGCGACGACCTGGTGCTCGGCAGCGAATGAAGTCCAGGCACCGCCGGACAACCCGGCGACACCTGGAACTTGGCGGGAACTTGGGGCCGGGCAACGCGTTAGAACCATGCGACGCGGCGATGTATCTGACGCACTCAGACGACAAAGGCGATCTACCGATCGCCCGGCAACCCCGGCCCCGGAGCCGGGGTTTCTGTTTGTGCGGCGACAATCACGGAAAACGCGGCCTTTTCAGCCTGCGGCCGATTGAACCGCGCGACAATTTGTCAATTCGGCTCGACACGAAGCGGGTTAATCTTTGCCGGTCCGGAAGCATCCCCGGCCCCACTGACAATCTCTGGCTTAAGGGGCCCTGCGGGGCCCCTTTTTTCTTTGAACGCTCAAGCCTTTACGAAGGGGCCGGCGGTGGCGCTACGCGACGCGTGCGGGGACGAATAACCAACCCCGCCCGCGTCGTCACAAAGTTTCAGTGACGCGAACGCTTTACGGCACGCTTTTGCGCATGAGCCGCCGATCTGTGCGGCGAACCCGGGGCTTTGCGGCTTGGCAACGGAAAGAAGGTGCCGTCGGGAAATTCGAGAAAGCGTGAGTAAACCGGGCCTTCCTTGCCGCGGTGACTCTCGATCACGAATTTGGTCCCGACCGGAAAGCGGCTGGGAAGCCGGTTTGCACTGTACGCCATGGCACCCTCCTGACATTGGCCTCGAGCTACCGAACCAATGTCTAGGCACATGACGGCGTTCCGGACGCTCCCCAGTTATCCACACTTTCCCCAGATGGCGGCTGGAAACGCGGGTTTTTGGGCAACCTCGCCGGCCCAAGCCCGACGTGATAGGAAAACGGCCGTCATAACCGCGACTTCCCGCGGCATTTCGGGACACGAGGGTGATGGTAGCGGCGCTGAAGACGATCGAAACCGGCGATATCGCCGCCCTGATGCGCGCCATCGGGCAGCGGGCGCGCGCCGCCGCGCGACGCTTAGCCCTTGCCGGCACAGCGGAAAAAGACACCGCCCTCACCGCTATGGCCAAGGCGCTTCATGTCCGTAGAAGCGAGATCCTCGGCGTCAACCAAGAAGACATCGCGGATTCTCGGGCGGCGAGCATGTCGCCCGCTTTGCTCGACCGGCTGACGCTTGACGAGGCCCGCATCGCGGCAATGGCGGACGGCATCGAGGTGATCCGCGACCTGCCCGACCCGGTCGGCACCGTGACGGCAGACTGGACGCGGCCGAACGGCATGACGATCGAGCGGGTCCGGGTTCCGCTCGGTGTCATCGGCATCATCTATGAGAGCCGCCCCAACGTGACGGCGGACGCCGGCGCGCTCGCGCTCAAGGCAGGCAACGCCACCATCCTGCGCGGCGGCTCGGACAGCCTGCGCACCGCGCGCGCGATCCACGCCGCGCTGGCGCAAGGCCTGCGCGAAGCCGGGCTGCCGGAGGACGCCATCCAGCTGGTGCCGACGCGCGACCGCGCCGCGGTCGGCGAAATGCTGGCCGGACTTGACGGCACGGTCGACGTCATCGTGCCGCGCGGCGGCAAGAGCCTGGTCGGCCGGGTGCAGGCCGAGGCGCGCGTTCCGGTGTTCGCGCATCTGGAAGGCGTCTGTCACGTTTACATCGACAAGAGCGCCGATCCCGCGATGGCGAAGAAGATCGTGCTCAACGCCAAGATGCGCCGCACCGGCGTCTGCGGCGCGGCGGAGACGCTGCTGATCGACCGCGGCGCGGCCGACAAGCAGCTCAAGCCACTGGTCGAGATGCTGATCGAGGCCGGCTGCGAAGTGCGCGGCGACAAGGCCGTGCAATCCGCCGACAAGCGCGTCAAGCCGGCGAGCGAGGACGACTGGTCGACCGAATATCTCGACGCCATCATCGCCGCCAAGGTGGTGGACGGCATCGACGCCGCGATCGCGCACATCGAGCGCTACGGGTCGCATCATACCGACGCGATCGTCACTGCGGACGATCAGGCCGCCGAGAAATTTTTGCGCGAAGTGGATTCCGCGATCGTGCTGCACAACGCGTCGACGCAATTCGCCGACGGCGGCGAGTTCGGCTTCGGCGCCGAAATCGGCATCGCCACCGGACGGATGCACGCGCGCGGGCCGATTGGGCCGGAGCAGCTTACGACCTTCCGGTACCATGTGGTGGGCATCGGACAGGTACGGCCCTGACCCAGCCAGCGCCCTGGGGCGACCGGCGGCGGGCGCGCATCGGCCTGCTCGGCGGCTCCTTCAATCCCGCGCACGAGGGCCATCTCCATGTCGCGAGGACAGCCCTGCGGCGTTTGCGGTTGGACCAGGTCTGGCTGATGGTCTCGCCGGGGAACCCGCTGAAGCCCGCCCTCGGCATGGCCACGTTCACCGAGCGGCTGGCCTCGGCGCAGCGGATCGCGGACGGGCGACGGGTCATCGCGACGGGGATCGAGGCGCGGATCGGAACGCGCTTCACCGTGGACACGCTGCGCGCGTTGCGCCGGCGGTTTGCGCGGGTGCGGTTCGTGTGGCTGATGGGGGCGGACAATCTCGTCCAGCTGCCGCGCTGGCGGCGATGGGGCGAAATCGTTCGCGGGATGGTGTTTGCCGTCCTGCCGCGCCCTACCTACAATCATCGCGCCCTGGCGGGCCTGGCGGCGCAGCGTTTGCGGCCGGCGCGGCTGCCGGGGCGGGCGGCGCCGGTGCTGGCCTTGCATGCCGCCCCGGCCTGGGTATTTGTTGCCGCCGCGCAGAATGCCGCCTCGGCCACCGCCCTACGAACCGCCACCAGACTGGCCCGTTCAGGAGTTCAGGACCATCGCCCGCAAGCCGCCC